>JAZSNH010000053.1:0-2607 GCA_045536305.1 Acutalibacteraceae bacterium | reverse complement strand
GCATAAGAGCCTGAGCGGCATAATCGTATATGGTTTTCTTCTTTTCCATCTTTATTTCACTCCTAACTTCTTTCTGAGCTCATCGGCGTACATCCGCGACGCGATAAGCTGCTCTCCGTTTTCCATGGTAATGCGGATCTTTCGGTCGATGTCCGATTTAAGGCTCCTGATTTTCTTGGGCCGCACAAGACATGATTTGCTTATGCGGAAAAATCCGCTGTCGGCAAGCTGCTGTTCCAGTTCATAAAGCCGGAAATCCGATTCATAGACCCTGCCTGCGGTGTACACAAATGTACTGCGCTCCACCGCTTCGATATAGATTATCTCATTCAGGTCGATCAAATGTACCGAATCCTCGTATCTGACCGTCAGCTGGCGGTCGAGTATACGCATAGTAGCCAGCAGTTTTTCTATCTCCGGTGTGAGAGAACTGCAGGACACGGTTATTTCCGTGTCGGTTTTGTCGGGAATAAGTTCAATGGTTATTTTCATATCACTCAAGTCCGTTTTTTCTATATGCAATGATGAATGCAGTCACGGCAGCAACGAGACTGCCAGCAAGCACGATAATACCAAGCTTATCCATTATACCACTATCCATAACAGAAAAAAAGAGTTTGATCTGATATGTGTAGCAGAATTTTGCAATCTTCTCTATGGTGCTGTTGAACATGGCAAGCATCGGGAGAAAAGAGAGGATCATCATCAGCGGCACTGTTATTGATGTAGCCGCCATCTGGGACTTGGAAACAAGGCCGACCGTTGCGCCGAGCAGGATGGAGATAATAAATCCGACTGCCATAATAAGCATAAAGGAAACAAACTCAGAAGCAGAATATCCTGCACTCAAGCCAATTACTGCCGCACCTGCCATGCACAGCAGCCATACATAGCTGCCCACGCCCAGCATATATTCATGAGGCTTTACGTTTGCCATGAGCAGCACACGCAGAGTGTTCTTCTCTTTTTCTTCGGCAATTATGGCAGATATTGCGGTAAGCGGAGCCATGCCGATATACATGACGGCAAAAAGCTCGGCAAAGAAATGTGGAGCCATCCCGTCGATCTTTACGGTGTTTTCCATGATCAGCGTCATCACGGGGAACATGAGGAACTGAATCAGAACGCTTTTATTCTTCAGGGTGTCCTTAATTTGTCTTACGAAAATCGCGGATATGTTTTTCATCACTATCTCTCCTCTCAGTCCTCAAAGCCTCTGCCGGTCAGTTCGATAAATACCGATTCAAGATTCGGTTCGGTGGAGTGTATTGTTTCCAGCGTCCCGTCGGAAATGTACTGCGCTATCTGTGCGGCGGATGACGGCGCGTTGTCGCACACTATCTCTCTGCCGTCACGAAGACGCACATTCAGTCGGCGTAACCGGTCGTATCTGCGGCATATCTCCGATGGCTCGCCGTACTCGACTATCACGCCGTTATTGAGCAGGGCGGTGTGGTTGCACAGCTCAGAGGCCTCGGTCATGTTGTGGGTGGTGAGGAAGATGGTGCAGCCCTCATCCTTTTTTGCAAGAATCATTTTGTGAATCGCTCTGGTCATGGCAGGATCAAGTCCGCTGGTAGGTTCATCAAGGAAGATGATGTCGGGCGAGGTCATGAATGCTCGTGCCAGCTGCAGGCGGTTGCGCATACCCTTGGAAAGGTCTTTTGCCGCGGTTTTTGCGGCAGATTCAAGCCCGACCTCGGAAAGAGCCTTGTCGGCGGCACTCTTGGGAATGCCGTAAATCTTTGCGAACAGCCGCAGATTCTCACGGCAGGACATACGCTCGTACACACCGAAGTTATCCATCATGATTCCCAGACGGTTGTGATCGGCACCGTTAATACTGTTCGCTTCCTTGCCGAGGACAACAGCGCTGCCGCCGTAGCTTTCGGTCTGTCCGGTAAGTATCTTTATCAGAGTGGTCTTGCCTGCGCCCGAAGGACCGAGCAGGCCGAATATCTCACCATTGTCAATGCTGAGGTCAATTCCGCTGAGGACCTCTTTTTTGCCAAAGCTCTTCGTAACTTTTTCGGTTCTTATCGCTTGCATTTTCTCTGCCTCCTTTGTGATTACGGGCAGAGTGTAACACGGTAAAAAGCCGCTTTCAATAGTCTGCAACATGACTTGCCGCGTAGGGTGCATGAGTTGCCGATTTGATTATGAAAGGCTTATTTTAACTTACATATACTGCCTTTATCATTGTTCTATTTAATAATCATTGCAGGATTATTCGCTGATGCAAAAACGGCTCGACCATTACAGTCAAGCCGTTTTCTATTATGAGTAAACGATATTCAGTTATCATTAACATCAAGCCCTGCCGACAGCGTCTGCTCAAGCAGTCCCACCGCACGGGCTGTGACCTCGTTTTTAATGTGCATATAGCCTCTGGTGG
Source organism: Acutalibacteraceae bacterium (assembly GCA_045536305.1). Classification (GTDB taxonomy): domain Bacteria; phylum Bacillota; class Clostridia; order Oscillospirales; family Acutalibacteraceae; genus JAISGQ01. The sequence continues at coordinate 212 of JAZSNH010000053.1, read as the reverse complement.
CGTCATCGTCGATCTGACCGGCAAGGGTCTGTATGGTGTTGAAATCAACGCCCGATGCGTGCAGCATTGTAATATAAGTATGTCTGCAGCAGTGCGGAGGCAGAAAACGCACACCTTCTATCTTTTCGAGCACAGCCTTGTAATGCTTGCGCCATGTGCTTGAGTTCATCGGTCCGCCGAGTGTGCTGGGCATAACGAATCCCTCTGCCTGC
>JAZSNH010000087.1:0-3954 GCA_045536305.1 Acutalibacteraceae bacterium | reverse complement strand
CATGACATACAGACCGATCGGAAAGCACACGATCAGCCGGAGATAATGCAGTACGCAGCGGATATTGATTTTTTGCAGAAAGCTGTCGTTCTTCGGATGTTTTGTCGGATCGCGCAAATCAATCACACCTTTCGTGGGCGGGAAAAACCGTTTATGTTCACCTATTGTATCGGACTTTCGCCAAAATCTCAATAGAATGCGGCATTTTTTTACTCAGATGCCTCTGACTTTTCTGAGGTTGATATTTTTCGCTCTCCGCCCGACTCTCGTCGGCGGGTCCTGGCGTATCCCTCAGTCTGGCTCTTTCAGAAAGGTCGTTACCCGGCAAGGCTTTTATTCGGTTTTCAAGGAACTTACCTCGCTTCGGGCTTAAACTATCACCCTTGGCGATGTTTTTGTCGGTTCAGGCTGACAAAAAAGCCGGTTACATAGATTCCTCGATAAGAGCGATTTTCTCGCTTCTTATGAAGTTCTATGTAACCGGCTTTGAGTTTCAAAGTCGTATTCTGTCTTTACAACTATCCTCCGGCAGAATAACCCGGATTCTTGGATAGAAGGGATATTTCTGTGAATATCCGTTATGTTATGGATGGTATTCGGTTTTTTATGTTTACTCATCAACATCATACAACACGAACGTATGTTTGTCAAGAGCAAATTCAAAATTTTTGTCGAATTTTGGAAAAATATTTTAAAATTGGGTCGCGCAGATTTATATTATCTATATCAAATGATCAACCATGCCCCAAAAACGTCACACCATCAGCGCTATAATCCTGAATGTAAGGAGTGAGCAATATGAAAAAAGATGTTAATAATACCCTGTTTGATTACAACAAGTACCGCTGTCCGGAAGATGCTGTTGAGGTTGTGCTGCCGGAGGGGATAGAGAGTATAAATGCACGTACCTTTTATGGATGTAATAAGTTAGAAAAAATTACGCTTCCAACCTCTCTCAGACACATGGAGGTAAGTACATTTTCAAGAATGGAAAGACTCAAAGAGGTTTTATTCTCCGATGGGATTGAGTATATAAGCGAATGGGCATTCTTCGGATGCAAAAGGCTTGAAAAAGTAATATTACCAAATACGCTTAAAAGGATATGTGCGTCTGCGTTTCGAGACTGTTATAGCTTGGAATACATTGATTTTCCTGACGGCCTTGTTCAGATTATGGCAGAGGCATTTGAGGAATGCACAGGGCTTAAGGCTGTAATAATTCCTCAAGAAGTGAAGAGCATTGATCCATTTGCCTTTTTCAGATGCTCCGGTCTGCAGTACATCACACTGCCTGATGGTCTGAGATACATCGGGGACGATGCATTTGCATACTGCTATGATCTGAGAAAAATACATATTCCTCAGAGTGTAGTTCATATTGATGATTCTGCTTTTGAAGACTGTGATATTATCGTTTACTCGCCCCATCCGATGGAGCGCTATACAAAAATAAACTTTGACGGTGTAAGAGAGTGGATAGTAATAGAAAAAAGGTGAGATTTACATAAGAGAGCGTGTGTCATTTTTGGCACACGCTCCATTTTATAATTTTCTCGTAAAAAGGATTTCGGGAGGATTATGAATATGAGTGTAAAGAAAAATAAAGAGAACGATGTCTTTCAGCTTTGCTTCCTGGAAAATCTGGTTTCGGGAGAAGTCTCTTCCAATGAGATATCTTATGTTATAGACAGTCTTATAAAAAAGCGGGATGAAGTTTCAAAGAAAGAAAAGGCGGAGCAGAAGAGAAAAGCTGAGATAGAAGCGAAACGCCAGAAGCAGCTTGAAAGAGAGCGAAAGGAAGCACATATAAGGGACGTTACCTCAATGGAGCTTCCCATGGATTGGAGCAATATTTTCGACACAGACACAAGAACGCAGGGCGTTCATACAGACAGCATACCCGATGCACTTGTCATGTCGCTGACAACTCTCGGAGCGGTTGATATAGAGTATATTTCTTCTATCACAGGACAGGATTACAAGACTGTCATATGCACCCTGAAAGGCTCAATATTCCAGAATCCCGAAAAATGGGACGAATGTTTTTATCAAGGGTGGGAGACGGCCGACGAATACCTGTCAGGCAACCTTATAAGAAAGCTGTCTGCGGCAGAAAAGGCAAGCGCAGAATATAACGGCTTTTTCGATGAAAACATAGCTGCAATCAGAAAAGTCCTGCCCCCTGCGGTATCATCAAAGGATATATATGTCACCCTCGGCTCACCCTGGGTACCGGCAGAAGTAATAGAGGACTTCATCAGGCATATTCTTAAGCTGAGCAGAGAGTGTTATCCGGTGGTATATCATGACGAGCTGACAGGCTCATGGGAAATCGCAAACAAGTCATTTATCATGTATTCCGCCAAAGCAGGTGATGCGTACGGGACATCGAGAATAAATACCCTTAATATTCTCGAAAAAACGCTGAACATGAAAACCGTTGAGATATACGACGAGCAGCATTATAAAAAATGCTCTGAACAGACAGGCTGGAAGATGACAGATGCAGTAAAGCGCACACTGAACGAAGACGAAACAGTCCTCGCTCTCGAAAAGCAGCAGAACATAATCAAAGAATTTCAGAAATGGGTGTGGAATGACAAAGAGCGCAAAAAACATCTTGAGCAAATTTATGAAAGCAGATTTTCCTGTATCCGCAGCAGAAACTATGACGGTTCATTTCTTGAATTTCCCAATATGTCGAAAGAAACAAAGCTATACCCATACCAGAAGAATGCCGTTGCAAGAATACTCTTTTCTCCCAATACACTGCTTGCCCACGATGTAGGCTCGGGCAAAACATACATAATGATAGCGGCAGGAATGGAATTAAGGCGCATGGGACTGTCGAAAAAGAATATGTATGTTGTGCCGAATAATATTGTAGGGCAGTGGAAGGATATTTTTCTTAAAATGTACCCTGATGCAAAGCTTCTCTGCGTGGAGCCTAAAAGCTTTGCACTCTCAAAGCGTGAGGATATGCTCATAAAAATGCGTGATGAGGACTGCGACGGAATTATTATTGCATACAGCTGCTTTGAGCAGATACCCGTATCACGAAATCATACCATAAGTCAGCTTGAGGAGCTTAAAGATACGATCTCTTCTCTGACAAAAAAGCGAACAAAGAACACAAATGCTCTTGAGCGGAAGAGAAAATCGGTGGCAAAGGCGCTTAATGAACTGTACACTTCGCTTGACGAATTAAGTGTTGCGGTGCATTTTGACGACCTTGGAATAACAAGGCTTTTTGTTGATGAAGCTCATAATTTCAAAAATGTAAAACTGGATACCAAGATAAACAAGGTTATGGGCCTGAATAAAACGGGCTCTAAAAAGTGTAACGATATGATGGACAAGGTCCATATGATACAGAAGCAGAACAACGGCAGCGGTGTGGTTCTCGCCACAGGCACACCGATAACAAATTCCGTTTCTGATATTTTTATCATGCAGAAATATCTGCAGAACGGCGAGCTTGCACTGCTCGATCTGCAGAACTTTGACAGCTGGGTGGGAATGTTTGCAGAAAAGGCCACAGAATTTGAAATTGACGTTGATACAAGCAGCTACCGCCTTGCAACACGCTTTGCAAAATTCCACAATCTTCCCGAGCTGACCTCGCTTCTCTCTTCTGTTGCCGACTTCCACCGTGTGGATAGAAGCGCAGGAATCCCCGATTTTGACGGCTACAGCGATGCACTCATCGGCAAGACTCCCGAATTTGAATGCTATCTTGCAGATATATCCGACCGTGCAGACAGTGTGCGAAAGGGTTTTGTCAGCAGAGAGGAAGACAACATGCTTAAAATCGTGCGCTGCTAAGCGCAAAAGTGTATCTCCCCCGCAGGGGGACATTATTAAAAGTGAATAATGGGAACAACCAACCTACCTGGCGAGGAAACTCAAAGGGGACAATCGCATGTTGGTAAAGCGGATAAGGAGTTAATCGCA
>JAZSNH010000077.1:0-2310 GCA_045536305.1 Acutalibacteraceae bacterium | reverse complement strand
CTACGGACTTACCGAGGATATGTTCGGTGACGATGAAGACATTGACGAAGCCCTTGCGGGACTTGATATGCTGATGACTATCGAGTACGAAATCAAGAGCGATACCGAAATGGAGCTTACGGCAAAAGCACTTTTCGGTCTTGCAAGCGAAAGTGATACCGTTGAATACAAGCTCGACGGCGATACGCTTATTTTTGACGGTGTAACATACACACGGAATAAATAAGAAAGGAGACCACCATGGCTAAATTCTGTACCAACTGCGGCAAGGAAATCCCCGAGGGAGTAGCTTTTTGTACCGAATGCGGAACAAAAGCATCCGAGTCTAAAGCGGCAACGGAACAGCCGGCAGAGGCAGTCGCAGAAAAAGCTCCCGAAGCGGTAATAGCGGAAAACACACAGCCTGCGGCACAGCAGACTGCTGCACCACAGCCACAGGCTACATATCAGGCACCCCCTCAGCAAGGCTATCAACAGCAACCGCCTCAGGCACCGCCCGCACAAAACTACGGACAGCCCCAATATCAGCAGCCTTATACTCCACCTCCCGCACAGCCTATAGCGCTAACGGCAGAATCGGTCAAGGGGACGAAATACGAGCCTATCTCGGCGTGGGGATTTATAGGAATAATGCTCCTTATGTGCATACCGGTTGTCGGACTTATCCTTACGATAGTCTGGGCGTGCGGCGGATGCCGTAAGATATGCAAGCGGTCACTTGCAAGAGCTACCATAATTATGACGGTTATAGGTATTGTTATCGGTATCATCTTCGCGCTTGTAGGCGGAGCACTCATAAACTCACTGCTTGACAAGGCAGGAATTGAAACAAACGGCGAAGGCATTTTCAGCGGACTGTCGCTTGGCAGTAACGAAGATGAAAACGAAAAAGAAAAGTCGGGCGGTCTTTTGGGACTTTTCGGCGGATCTGAGGACACAGAAAGCTCTGATTACAGCGAGCTAGGACAGCTTGGCGAGGCACTCGGTGCTCTCGAAGCACTTGCAGGGCTTACGGGCGGCGAATCCGGCGACCTTAGCGGTCTTTTTGGAAATATTGAGGATATAAATGCCCAAGCCGAGGCGAAAAATAACGGCTGGCCCAAGGCTCTTCGCAAATATCCCGGTGGCACACAGGCGGCTGTTGCCTCCTACCGCACAGAAATAAGCGACACCTCCGAGGAGGAAATGCTCTCTTGGATAAACGGACTTAAATCCGACGGCTACAAGTACACCGATTTTTACGGTTTCGGAATGAGCGAGGAGGATATGCTCTCGTCAGGTGGCTGGTGGGGCACCAACGGCACCTACTATATAAGCGTTTCCTATTATGACGGAACGGTTACGGTAGACCACCTCACAGAGCTTCCCGATTACAATTTTTAAGTAAATTCACAAGGAGGATTTATAATGTATAATTCAAAGAATTTACCGGTTTTATTACTTGACAACAGCAGTATGCTTTCGGTTATCAACGAAGGCGAATTTAAGTGCTACAATATTTCGTTTGAAGAAGCAGGACATATTCTCGACGTACACGAATCGTCCGATCTTCTAAAGTGCTTTTCAAATCCGGAGATAGAGTCTATTATTTTCGATTACATAGGAATTAAGAGCAAGGATATTGAATACAAGAAGATACGCAATATGCGCCCCGGACAGAATGCAATTGTATTCAAGCTTTACGTAACTCCTTCGGAAACTCAGCCCATCATCCACGCTGATGACGGAGTTGAAGCAAAGAAGATCCAGAATGTGTACGCTTACTGTCAGTACCTTGTGAGACTGTCATAAAGCGAAAACAAATTTTCAACCCCACTGAAAGTGAGGTTACGTAAATGAAAAAGTTAATTGCAATACTGCTCGGCGTTATAATGGTTTTTTCGCTGGTTTCCTGCTTTGAAGACACGGAAAAGCCATCGGGCGGCGAGGAAATAAATAAACAAATTGAAAATCAGGAAGAGACTCCCGATAACAACCGGGATGAACAGAATGACGAGTCGGTCAATGAAACAAACGAAATCTCCGTTTCTTCTACCAAAACCCTTGCATACTTTGAGAAATACCTCTCCGGCGGCGAATACACAATGGAAATGAAAACCACCGTTCAGGGTATTGAGGTAATATCAAAAAGCGCATTTAAGGACGATATGATGTATTCCGAAAGCGATATGGACGGAATGAAAAGCGTTATGGTAATGCGTGACGGCTATCAGTACATCATTGACGAAGCTTCAAAAACCGTTTTGAAGATGCAAGTTGTTGATAATGGTGCCGTAATGGATATGTTCGCAGACGAAGCCGCAAATTATG
>JAZSNH010000078.1:0-4076 GCA_045536305.1 Acutalibacteraceae bacterium | reverse complement strand
CTTCATCCTCCGACGAAAAGCCTTCGTAAAGAAGCAGGTCAATATCGAGCGTCCGTGCTGTTTTATATCCGCACCGCATTCTGCCGTTTGCCGCCTCTATCCCGAGACACGCACCGAGAAACGCTCTCGGTGAAAGCTCTGTTTCCACCATTGCGGCACAGTTGAGATATTCGGGCTGAGCGTCCGTTACCTCCACAGGCTCTGTCTCATAAATAGAAGAAACCGAGACAAGACGGGTCTTACACAGCATTCCAAGCGACTGCAGTGCCATTTTTAATGTCTCTTCTCTGTCTCCGAGGTTCGCTCCCAGAGATACTACCGCTTTCATCGCTCTCGCCTCAATTCCACCGCCGCATAAGCGATTTTCTGCTTGACCGGTGCTTCGGGCTTTTTAAGGACTATGCCGACCGCCTGAATTCGAGGATATTTTTCCAATATGCCGTCGCAGACTCTCTGCGCGGCGTGCTCGATAAGGTCACATTTTTTCGAAAGCATTATCTCCTCGGCAGTATCGCACACGTCGGCATAGCTGACCGTGCTCGAAAGCTCGTCTGTAAGACAGGCATCGAGGGCACAAAGCTCCATTGTTATGTCGAGGACAAAAGGCTGTCCCTTTTCTTTTTCCTCCGGGAATACGCCGTGGTAAGCATAAATTTCGAGTCCCTTTATATGAATCTTTTCCATTTTTATCAACCCTTGCTTTTAAGAAATGCATCTGCCATTCTCGCAGCCTGTACCGCCGCAGGAATATTGTGCGCTCTTACTATATTAGCACCCTTCAGACACGCTGCTGTGTGTGCGGCAACTGTCGCAGGGTCGCGTTCCTCGGGACTTGTCACACCCGTTTCCGTTCCAAGCACGCGTTTTCTCGATGCGGCGATAAGCATTGGCGAATCAGCGATGCAAAGCTTGTCAAAATCCGCTATTGCCGCAAGGTTCTGCTCATTCGTTTTGCCGAATCCGATGCCCGGATCAAAACACATTCTTGAATAATCAACACCCTCCGCCTTAAGCTCTGCCATTCGCTTTATAAAGAAATCCTTTATTTGAAGAGGCGCAGAGATGCCTGCTGTCGGCTCGGTGTGATGGGTTATGACACAGCCTGCCTTTGAAAGTGCGGCAGTCTGTCTCATAAGCAGCTCGTCAAAGCCGTTTACATCGTTTATTATGCATGCTCCTGCCATAATGGCGCGCGCCGCTACCTCAGGATAAAATGTGTCGATCGATACAGGCACCTTAAGCTGTGAGCAAAGTGTACTGATTATCGGCTTTAAGCGTGACCATTCTCCCTGAGGAGTTACCCTTGTATAGCCCGGACGAGTGCTCTGACCGCCTATGTCTATTATATCCGCACCCTGCTCTGCCATCTCCATTGCACGGTTTAATGCCTCCTCCGGAGTAAAGTAGCTGCCTCCGTCGGAAAAAGAGTCGGGCGTAACATTGAGGATACCCATTACAAGCACTCTGTCAATTTTTATCTGCCTGTCGTGTGCAAGCTGCCAGATCATCGGCGTCCCCCCATAATAAGATCTATTGCTTCACTTCTTGTTCTTGCGTCGCTTCTCATCAGTCCTCTCAGAGCACTTGTCTGTGTCTGGCTTCCTGCAGCGCGCGCTCCTCGCATTGTCATGCACAGATGCTCTGCCTCAATTATTACTGCCACGCCTCGCGGATTGAGTGATTCCATCAGAAAATCGGCTATTTCGGCGGTCAATCTTTCCTGCACCTGAAGTCTGCGCGCAAAGCAGCTTACTATTCTTGCAAATTTGGAAAGCCCTATGATAACGCCGTCCCGCGGAATGTATGCAATGTGGCATTTTCCCACAAAGGGGAGCATGTGATGCTCACACAGCGAATAGAGCGGTATATCGCGCACGACGACCATCTCTTCGTTTTCGCCTGTTTCGTGAAATATTTTCAGATGCTGCTTCGGATCCTCGTGGATGCCGCCGCATATTTCTCCGTACATTCTTGCGACACGCTCGGGAGTTTCCACAAGTCCCTCTCTGTCGGGATCCTCACCTATGGCAATCAGCAGCTCTCTTACCGCCGCCGCAACTCTTTCCTTGTCTATCATTTTTATCATTCCTTTTTTATCAGTTGTGCTCTCCGAAGAGTGCTTTGAGATACAGCACTCCATCCTCCGAGAGATACAGGCTTCCATCCTCATCCTCTTCGTATCCGCACAAAAAGATCTTTGTAATATCTGTTCCTTCGTTATCGAGTGCAAATTGCCTCAGTCCGTTTTTTATTTCCTGATATGCGCCTGCGCTCACGTTTGTCTGAACCGCATTGGTTATCTTGTTAAAATAATAATCAAGATAATTTATATTTTTTCTTGTTATCAGCTTATTTGCAATCGCGGCAAAGCATCGGCATATCATAAGCCTCTGTTCATCGATGCCTCCCGGCCAATCGGTACAGTACATCAGACGCGCACCCTCACTGCCGTTAAATTCTCTTGTGCCTGCCGCGGTGGTAAAATTGCGGTCGCCCTTAGGCGATACATAGTTTATATCGTGCTCAACCGTCACAGTGATACCGCCCACATCCTGTATGAGCTGTCTTACTGATTTATAATTCAGAGTGGCGGAATATATCTCCCTTGAGCCGCTTATTTCCTTGAGCAGCCTTGCACATTCCGCCGTACCGCTAAGCGCATAATGACGCGACAGCGTATATCCGCCCTCCCTGATTATCAACTCGGGCGGAATCGACATGAAGCACACTCCGTAGCCGTTCCCCTCATCCCAGCGTGACGGATCTATACGCATAAGAATAAAATGCTCGGCTACATCCGCTCTGTCGTTGGTCATGGCTATGAGCACAGCAATACTGTCTTTTTCAGTGTAAACATACTCTTCGCTTTCTGTCTTTGTCTGTGTTTCCTTTTTGTTCTTTGAGCTGTTGCCGATGTCCTTAAGAAGCCACAGGGACACAACAAAAAACAGCAGCGCAGTGGCTATTGCACCTGCGATTATAAGCACCAGCTTCATGGTTCGCCGCTTTGCGACCTCGGGCGCTGCGGTTCTGCCCCTGTGCACCTTCATCGGCTCTCTGTCAAGATTTACAGGATTATATCTTTTGCGAATTTTCATTTTTCTCCCTTTTTCGCATTCATCAGCCGCAAAAAACACCCGAGGTATTTATTTACATCGGGTGTTTTGCTTTCATTCGTTCATTTTGCCGCTTTGTATCAGAGCTTATTCTTCATCATCAACTATCTGAACGGTCGGCTCAGGGCCTGCGCTGACCTTTACGTTGATATATGAGCCTATACCGATCTTATCGCCCACCTTTGCGTTGACGATATCGATGATCTTTCCGAACTCATATTCATCGCTGTACTCCGATACCTGTTCACCGAGTCTCAGACCTGCCTTGTCAAGCAGCTTCTGAGCCTCATAAATGGATTTTCCCTTTATTTTCGGGATCTTCACCGTGCTCGAGCCGGAGCTTACCACAACATGGATAACCGCTCCGTCCTCTGCCTGTGTTCCTGCTTCGGGTGACTGCCTGATTATTTCGCCCTCGTCATATTCGCTGCTTGCTTCTTCCTCTGCCAGTGCGAATATATCGAAATAGTAATACTCGTTTTTATTCTTTTCGACATTTTCCCATTTCTTTCCGACAAGATCAGGCACATCATGCATCACCTTGACATCGGTATCCGACTTTACCTCCACGATATATTCCTCGGGCGGATTGATCTTTGATGTGTTGCTTCTCTCAAGGAACGGTTTGAATATGCTTATAACTATTATTGCTATTATTCCGAGAACGACCATGGAAATTACGAGCGACAGAAGAAGATACTGCCATTGCTTGAGGTTTGTAAAGCCTGAAAGCTTTGAGGAAACCTTTGAACCGAATTCTCCGATAGCGTTTGCCACAGAGGAACCGCTGAAACGACTCTGCACGGGTCTTTCGTAAGGCTGCTCCGCTCTTGGCGCACTGCTTTGCGATGCAGGTCTTGCGCTTTCGCGAGTTCGTCCGTGAACGACCGCTCCTGCTGCGGCCGCCGCTGCAGCAGCTCCTGCGGCACGCGGTACTCCTGCTGCCGAAGGCGATTTGAT
>JAZSNH010000007.1:0-5546 GCA_045536305.1 Acutalibacteraceae bacterium | reverse complement strand
TACAGGTGTATTTGTCGGATAAACGTATTAAGGGTTATGTTCATATCAGCGTAATTGATTTTAAGCTTATTTTGTATTATACTTATGTCATTCAAATAAATAACGAGGTCAGATTATGAGCAAAAAAATAACAGACGAAGATATAGAGAACGGTGTTGCTAAGGTTGAGCGAATGAACAAGGCTTTTGATAAGGCAATAATCCCGGTGCTTTTCATAGCGGCACTTTCGGTCTTTCTTTTCGGCGCATTGCCGAAGCTTATACGAAATATGAAAGAAACACTGAAGGAGGAAAGTGTGCCTGTAACGTATGTAGGCGAGCTTACCTTATATGAAAAAAGAAGCAAATTTATGGACGAGCTCGATATCAATGGCGAAAAAATACAGGAAGCAGGCTACAAGCTGCAGCCGGAGGTACAGGGTATAAAGTCGATATCAAAGCAGTATGACGATCAAACTGTGATAGCACATTTTTATACAGGCGTTTCAAGCTATGGGAAGGTAATAAGGGAAGATACGGACAAAAACATCAGGTCAGACCTTCAGATCAATATAGCAGGTTATAGCGTAACCGTTACCCTCAGTGACGCATCAAGGATAAATGCAAAGTTTACTGACAGCAGCTTTACTGCGGATGAGACGCTTACAGGCACAGATTCATCCAAACAGGCAGAGGTTCTTCTGCATGTGACGAGCGAAGAGCTAAATGCAATGCTGGCGATTTACGACGCGGAGCTTGCAAGTCTCGTAAATTAAAAAATGAGAGAGGGCGAAAAAGATGCGTATATCATATATATGGTACAAGTCACAGTCATCGCACAGTGTTGTAAATTCCGCTGTGCGTGAGTTTTCGCGCCTTTCTCCGAAAGTAATAAATGAGTATTCGACAATTGAACCTCAGAGCATACCGCGTTTGCTGAGAAATGCCCTTGATGAAAGTGATACGGTTATAATAACAGGCGGCATGAATCTTATTCGCGAAAATGAAAACATCATATTTATACTCGCAGGCTGTCTCGGGTTGACTGTTGAAAACGACAGCAGAAGCCGTTCTCGTTATATGTTTGATTCGATCAGGGGAAGAGTACTTCCGAGTTTTACCGATGCAGTGCTGTTTCCGTGCAGAAAAGGAGAACCGGAAGGCGTGCTTCTTGCTGCAGGCAGTCAGAGAATAATAATTCTTCCGAAGGATGAAATCAGTGCCTCAAGGATTCTTGCCGCAATGGGTGTGTATATAATAGGCAGTAAAATAGATGAGGCACTTGATGAGGAAGAGATTCAAGGGCCTAAGAAGCGCACCATGGACGAGCGGCTCAGAGAAATCGAGGAGCGCAGACGGGAAAAAGAAGAGAGAATGCGTATTCGTGCAATCGAGGAGGATAGAAACACCTTCCGCCGAGGACTTGCGCGCGAGATAGAGGATGAATTGCCTGCGGCTCAGGAGACAAACAAAGCGGTGCTCTATATGGAAGAGGAGCGGCCGATACGGACGATGAAAAAAAAGAATGGCACAGCTTTTCACGCTCGCTTTGCGGCAGTTGCTGTGCTGGCACTGTTTATAGGCATAATATGGTATGTTGCTGCAAATTATTATGAAACAACATCTGTTCCGGCAGTTTATTACAGCGATGTAGTAGAAATGTACAGTGAAAATGCCGATTCTGCCGATTCTGAATATCTTCCGACCGGTGCATTGCCGCAGTTTGCAAAGCTGTATACAGTAAATCCCGAGGTCAGAGGATATATCACTGTGCCTGGAACAGGCATAGATCTTCCCGTGCTTCAGCCCCAGAACGGAAAGGTACCCGATTATTATATAAATAAGGATTATTACGGAAATGATGATCCGAGAGGTTCGCTGTATTTTTCTCTCGAAAATACAATAAGTCAGAAAGATGATAATATAAATCTTGTTATATCGGGAAACTCACCGTCCGATGGAACAATCTTCGGAAATCTGAGCAAGTATCTTGATCTGTCGTTTTTTGCGGCGAATCCCGTTATACGAATGGACACCCTTTACCGGAAAAGTCAGTGGAGGATTTTTGCCGTCTGTGTTTGTAGCAGTGATACGATTTATGAGTTTAATTATGCAAACACTAATTTCCCGGGAAAATACTCTGTTGAAAAGCATTTGTATGAATTGTTTATACGCAGTAAATTTTATACAGATTGTGAGGTCTTTCCGACAGATAGGTTTCTGACTCTTGTAACGGATTACGACGGATTCGAAGGCGGAAAGCTTGTTATAGCCGCACGTCAGCTCAGAGAGGATGAAGACATTGCTGAGGCAGGCAGCGGAATAGTGATAAATCCCGATGCTCTGATGCCAGAAATATGGTATGACATGACAGGCGAGGAGATGCCGAAAGTTCCTGAATTTGAATATGCGGAAGAATACAGGGAAGAGCACATGGGCCCTCCGACGACAACTGTAACCACCACTACTACCACTACTACCACTACCACTGCTGCAACAAAGAAGACAACAAGCAAAAAAACAACAACTTCGCAAGGTGGGAAAACAACTACCACTAAAAAAACTGAAAGCAGTACAACACAGACAACGTCATCGTCGAAAGTCTCAGGAAGTGACAGCAGTACCACTGCGGAGACGACGACAACGAAGAAGACTACAACTACAACCAAAAGCGGAGCCTCTGCGTCCTATCCAAAGACCATGAGGATCAAATCAAACGGCAAGGTTATAGAAAAAGACACTGCAACGGTGCTTGCGATGATAGTTGAGGCTGAAATGGGCAGCGGATACCACACCGAGGCACTAAAGGCTCAGACTGTGGCGGCATTTACTTTTTATAAGTACAGCGGAGGTGCGGCAAAAGCCCCGTCCTTCCCGACAAAATCAAAGACAAGTACAAAGGTAAGGAATGCAGTAAAAGAAGTGCTTGGACAATATATGACAGTGGGAGGAAAGGTTAAGTATACCCCGTACTATGCAATATCTGCAGGAAAGACTGCGGCAAATGCCAGTGTTAACGGCTCAAAACTGTCACATCTCGTTTCGGTTGACTGTTCGGTTGACAAGAATGTCAGCGGCTATAAGGTTACCAAAAAGGTAAAAGCCTCATGGGTAGCAAACAGAATAAAGTCAAAGAAAGGAATAAACCTTAACAATATTTCCAATAAGAACAAATGGTTCAAGGTGATAAGCCGTGATTCGAATGACCTGTACATAACAAAAATACAGATAGGCAACAGCTATACCTGCCGTGGCTCAACGCTGTATCTTTCTATTCTCGGCTATACATGCCTGCGCTCACCGTGCTTTGACATCAAGTATAATTCCTCTGACGATACATTTTCATTCACAAGCTACGGATATGGGCATTGTGTCGGTATGAGTCAGAAGGGTGCAAATGAGTATGCAAAGCAGGGCAAGAGCTATAAGTGGATACTCGAGCATTTCTATACCGGTATCGATATAGCAGGCGGATGACAGAAAAAGGCTATCAATAAAAGCAAGAGTGCAATATGCAGTTTTGAAAGGAGAAATAAATATGCCATTTGAAGTTTTTATCACGTTATTCGGACTTCCCATCGCTCTGCTCATAAGCGGAGTGGTAAATCTTATCCTGTTTCTTACATCGCCAAAAGAGTCAAAGAGGAGAAAAGGAACAAAAATAGCAATGATAGTAAGCTTTTCCGTGTTTGGTATAATTGCCGCGCTTTTGACACTGCTTTTTATTGTGTTGATGATCGGTGTTGCCAATATGTGAGGTATCTGTTATGAGTGAAAAGACCTATAGAAAGGTATTTGGAATAATACTTGCACTGCTGCTTCTTCTGACCGTCGTTCATGTTATATATGTAGTATGTGCGTACAGGGAGGCATCGATAATTCGATTTATCGGAGAGGAGCTTTGGTAAAAGTATGAAGAAGGCAAAACAGATAATCTCACTGCTTCTGCTTGTTGTTCTGTTCGCAGCCTTCAATGCCGGAATTTATATGATTGGCACAAAGCGGTGTCTGAGCAATTTTGGTACAGCGGCACAGGCTAAGATGATTGATGTTGAGAAATATTTACCTCACAAGGAGAATTTTTTGGCAGTAAAGATCGATTCATCGCTTGAACTGACAGATAACCTTCCCGTACTGGACGGAGCTACCGCACTGCTGCCTGTGTATTCGGCATTTGCAAACGCAGTGTATCCGGAGGGCTCCTGCCGTTTTGAAAATAACGCCTTCTCATTGGACAGCGCCATGCAGTATCGAAATACGGTTGGTGCATACAAGGCTGTCGCAGATGGCGATGCAGATATAATTTTCTGTGCAGGACCGTCCAAGGGACAGCGTGAGTATGCTGAGAAAAAGGGTGCCGAGCTTGTAATGGTTCCTATCGGTTACGAAGCCTTTGTGTTTATTGTTAATTCTAAAAATCCTGTGGACAATCTTACGCAGGAGCAGATCCGCAGTATATATACAGGAGAATGCAGTAACTGGAAAAAGGTAGGCGGTGCAAACAGACTGATAAACCCTCTTACCCGTCCTGAGGGGAGCGGCAGTCAGACAGCAATGCTTTCCTTTATGGGGGGCAGAGAGATAAAGAAACCGCCGTTTGCTGCGATAGGTGCATCCATAGGCTATTCTTTTCGTTGGTATGTAGAGGGGATAGTGGACAATGGTGATGTAAAGATGCTTTCCGTTGACGGAGTGTACCCGTCGGCAGAGAATATTCGAAACGGCAGCTATCCGATAGTCAGCAATTTCTATGCTGTGTACAGAGCAGACAACGAAAATCCGAACATCAAGCCTCTCATAGAGTGGATACTCTCGGAAGAAGGACAGCATATTGTAAACGAAAGCGGATATATAGGTGTAAAATAAAAAGAAAAAGCAGCTACATGATGGCTTTATGTAGCTGTTTTTTCTTTTTATAAAAATATCTCTTGACAAAACCATTTAACAGTTGTACAATGAGCTTGCATTTAACAATTGTTAAATTATATTCTGAGGGGTGTACACAATGAGCAATGAACTTAAAAGACTGCCTGATGCAGAAATGGACATCATGAATTTTATATGGGAAAGCAATGCAGCTGTAAGCTCTCTGCAGATTCAGGAGGGACTTCGCGGCATTCGTGAATGGAGCCTTGCAACTATCCTCAATCTCCTCGCAAGGCTTACCGAAAAGGGCTTTGTTACGACCGAGAAGATTGGAAAGTACAAGATGTACTCTGCTGTTGTTTCTCAGGACGACTACCTTCGTCAGGAGAGCAAGACCATAATTGACCGTGTTTTCGGCGGCTCGGTATCAAAGCTTGTTTCGGCTCTTTACAGCGGAAAGAATCTTTCTCAGGAAGACATAGCAGACCTGAAAGCATTTATTGACGAAAAGGTTTCCGAAACAGAAAACTAAAATTCGGAAAGGAAATTATTATGGCAGGTTTGCTGTTTTCAATCATAATATCCGTGTCAATTGTGACGGTAATGGTCTTTGTGGCAAGAAAGCAAATAGTCAGGCGATACGGCTTTAAAGTGCTGTACATACTCAGTTTTATTCTTGCCCTACGGCTGATTATCCCTTAC
>JAZSNH010000005.1:0-4245 GCA_045536305.1 Acutalibacteraceae bacterium | reverse complement strand
ATGCGTACCTGCTGAATATATCGACATTCCCCTTGATTACGATTCTCTCGCATCTATCGGCGCTATGATCGGCTCCGGCGGTCTTATCGTCATGGACGAGGACAACTGTATGGTTGACATCGCTAAATTCTTCCTTGACTTCACCGTCGATGAGTCCTGCGGTAAGTGTACTCCCTGCCGTATCGGTACCAGAAGAATGTACGGGATCCTCGACAGAATCACCAAGGGTAAGGGTGAGATCGAAGATATCGACAAGCTCGAAGAGCTCTGCACCTTCATCAAGACCAACTCCCTCTGCGGTCTCGGTCAGACTGCTCCCAACCCCGTTCTCTCTACTCTCCGCTTCTTCCGCGCTGAGTATGTAGCTCACATTGTTGATAAGAAGTGCCCTGCAGGCATCTGTAAGGATCTCCTTTCCTTCGTTGTCGATCAGGACAAGTGCATCGGCTGCGGTCTCTGCGCTAAGAACTGCCCCGCTGCTGCTATCACCAGAACCGACTATATCGCACCGGGTCATAAGCTTGCTTCCTTTGCAATCGACACCGCTAAGTGCGTAAAGTGCGGCGTATGTATCGACAACTGTAAGTTCAAGGCTATCAGCAAGAACTAAGAAAGGAGTGTGCCTATAATGGAAAATATGATCAATGTAAAAATCAACGGTATTGATGTACAGGCTCCTGCCGGTTCTACCATCCTTGAGGCTGCACGTCTTGCCGGTATAGAGATCCCTACTCTCTGCTATCTTAAGGACATCAACGAGATCGGCGCATGCCGTATGTGCGTTGTAGAAGTAAAGGGCGGCCGCGCTCCTGTTGCCGCTTGCGTATATCCCATCAATGAAGGTCTTGAGGTATACACCAATACCGAGCTCATCAGAAAGAGCCGTAAGACCAACCTCGAGCTCATTCTTTCCGTACATAACAAGGCTTGCCTCTCCTGCGTACGCAGCACCGACTGCGAGCTTCAGAAGCTCTGCCGCGAGTACGGCGTTGAGGATGCTAACCGCTTTGCAGGTTCTGTTCCTCAAACCGAGATCGATAACTCAACCTCTTACCTTGTAAGAGATAATTCCAAGTGCATCCTCTGCCGTCGCTGCGTGGGTGCCTGCAAAAACCAGTTCGTTTCTGTCATCGGTGCAAACAACCGCGGCTTCGATACCGAGATCGGTTCTGCATTTGAGGCTAAGCTCAATGATGTTGCCTGCGTAGCCTGCGGTCAGTGTATCGTAGCCTGCCCCACAGGTGCCCTCACCGAAAAGGACGACACCGACAAGGTATTTGCTGCTATCAGCGATCCCGCTAAGCATGTTGTTGTTCACACCGCTCCTTCCATCCGTGCAACTCTCGGTGAGTGCTTCGGCATGGAGCCCGGTACTCTCGTAACAGGAAAGATGGCTGCTGCTCTTCGCAGACTTGGCTTTGATAAGGTGTTTGATACCGATTTCGGTGCAGACCTTACCATCATGGAAGAAGGCACCGAGCTTCTCGGCAGAGTAAAGAACGGCGGTACTCTCCCCATGATTACATCCTGTTCACCCGGTTGGATCAACTTCTGCGAGCATTATTATCCCGAGTTCATTCCCAACCTTTCTACCTGCAAGAGCCCCCAGCAGATGCAGGGAGCTATGATCAAGACATGGTATGCAGAGAAGAACGGAATTGATCCTAAGGATATCGTTTCTGTAGCTATCATGCCCTGTACCGCTAAGAAGTTCGAGTGCGGCAGAGACGAAATGGCTGCAGCAGGCTATGCTGATGTTGACTATGCTCTTACCACCCGTGAGCTTGCTCGTATGATCGAGCGTGCAGGTATTAAGTTTAATACTCTCCCCGAAGAGGACTTCGATCCTATCCTCGGCGAGTCCACCGGTGCTGCAGTTATCTTCGGTACCACCGGCGGTGTTATGGAAGCTGCACTTCGTACCGCAGTTGAGGTTCTTGAGAACAAGACTGTCGAGCCCATCGAATACACCGAGGTTCGTGGTATGGACGGCATCAAGTTTGCCGCATACGATGCAGGAGGAATCACCGTCAAGACCGCTGTATGTTCCGGCCTCTCCAATGCTGCAAAGCTCCTTGACATGATCAAGGCAGGCGAGGTTGAGGTTCACTTCGTAGAAGTCATGTGCTGCCCCGGCGGCTGCATCAACGGCGGAGGCCAGCCCATCCAGCCCGCTTCAGTACGCAACACCGTAGACCTCAAGGCTCTTCGTGCTGCTGCACTGTATCGCGAGGATGAGGGCAAGGCACTTCGCAAGTCTCACGAGAATCCTGCTGTCAAGAAGGCATACGCTGAGTATCTCGGCGAACCCAACGGACACAAGGCTCATGAGATCCTCCACACTCACTACACAGCAAAAACCAGATATTGATTGTAATTAAAAAAGGGAGCTATGGCATTGCCATAGCTCCCTTTCAGCTTGTCATAAACAGCTCCCTCTGATGAGGGAGCTGTCACGCAGTGACTGAGGGAGAGAATTTGAAAATTGCATGCTCAAACTGCCTTCAGATGTCCTTTCGGTCATCGGCATTCGCCTTTGGCGAACTAATTGATAATGATACGATTTTTTAATAAGTTCAGGGAGCTGAAAACAGCATCAAACCAATTCTTGACAAGCCTTGTTTTCGGGGATATCATATATTGTACGATAATGTGCATTCTGCGTTTTCGATCGTTTTGCAGAATGAAATAAATAATACGGAGTTTGCTCTATGAAAAAAGCAATGATTATAGCCTTGTATGTTTTGCTGCTGGGCTTTTCGATATTTTTTGTTTTCAATAAAGGCGATATATTAAAGGAAATGCCGACAGATACCCCTGTTTGGGAAAAGCCGACAGAGCAGGACAGCACAGAACCGCAATGGATTGTTTTATCGGATACGGACACAGTATATAAATCCAATACGGATATGGAAAACACCCTGCCGGACGATAAGGAGCAAGCTGTCGAAGCGGAAAAAAACAAGCCTGCTGCTTTGTTTATTCCAAACGTAAATCTGCCCTTGCCCAATTCTGACCTTATTATTCAGCGATATGAGGATTACCCTCTGGGCGGTTCTGTGGAAACCAAGGAAGCTATAGAAAAAATAACTGTTTCAATAGAAAGCAAGGACCCTGAAAAAACCGATGCAAACAAATATTATTCGGTATCGTACGACCCTGAGAAAAATGTAAGCGCCTGCGATTTTTATGACAGCAAAAATATCGTTTCAGGAAAAAGCCTTGATAGCAAGGTCAATTTTGCAACACTGAAAAAAGGAGAGTATACATTTACTCTGACCGTAAAAACCACAGCCGAGGAGCTCGATGTTTACTCAGACAGCTTTACGGTCGATTGGTATTCCTATAAAAAGCTAACCCCTGCGAATTTCAGAAACAACTACGCCTGCGCTTACGAATTTTTCGGCGGCGACATTGAAAAATTCATGTTCGGATATCAGATGGCAAGTGATAATTCGCGCAATATAGTGGTAGAAAAAAGCTGGAGAAAAAAGTATCTTACCCTCAAATATATTTTCACTACCTCCGGCTATGTGCATGTCGATGCACTCCCGTATATTGAAAAAGCGATAGATTACGCAGAGAACACACACCTCAGAGTTCGCGGAAACGGCCGTGACAGCGGTGTGGTCACAGTGGCGGATATAGTTGAATCCTTTAACGGTGCTTTTGTTGCTCGCCTTGTGCGAAATGACAATTATGTCAGCCATCACTCCTTTGGAACCGCATTGGATCTCAATGCATATACCCGACCGAATACACTTGGAATAAGCAATCGAGAGATCATACGCACAGAGGTTCGGGACTGTCTGAAGTATAACGGAATCGTAACTGAAAACGGAGTTAAATACCACGATTTTGAATACAGCGGAAACCATAAAAAGTACTATAAAGGCGTACCGTACACCATACAGAATTATTTGATATACGAGCTTGCGTTTTATCGTGCAGGCTTCGGGTGGGGCTTTTATTTTGACCACACCTGTGATGCCATGCATTATACGCTCACAGAGCTCAAGCCCGAGGTGCATGAAGGGGAAAACGGCCTTCGCAAGGTGTTTGCCTATGAATAAGACGACGCCTGCATGCACATACTACCAAAAACGAAAGAAGGAAAATTTATGGCGACACACAGGATCACAGACAACGTATATTCGGTAGGCGTAGGCGATCCGAATCGCCGAGCCTTTGATATAGTGATGAAGTCGCCCTATGGCACGACCTATAATTCCTATCTTATAACAA
>JAZSNH010000042.1:0-11984 GCA_045536305.1 Acutalibacteraceae bacterium | reverse complement strand
GGTTACGCCCGCAAACAGAATAGAATGCTTAACCGTTCCTTTAACGCGGCAACCATCAGTAATCATGGAATCCTCAACTACTGCTCCTGCACTAATCTTATGACCGGTCATACCACTGTTACGGCTGTATATCTTCCAGTCGTCTTCAAACAAATCGATACCGCTATTTTCCGGATCCAATACTTCCATATTGGCTTCCCATAAAGAAGAAATGGTTCCTACATCCTTCCAGTAACCTTCAAACTCCCATGCTACCATGGTTTCGCCTGCATTGAGCATTGCGGGAAGGACATTCTTTCCGAAGTCGTTCTGGCTGCCCTCGGAGGCTTCGTCTGCTTCGAGATATGCGCGAAGCTTATCCCATCTGAACATGTAGATACCCATAGATGCAAGATTGCTCTTGGGTACTGCGGGCTTTTCGTCAAACTCATAAATCGAGCCGTCAGGATTACAGTTTAAGATACCGTATCTCGGTGCTTCTTCCATGGGTACTCTGTATACAGCAATAGTACATGCTGCATCTTTTTCCTTGTGGTATGCAAGCATTTCGGAATAGTCCATTTTGTAGATATGGTCACCGGAAAGAATTACTACATACTCAGGATTATAACGCTCAATAAATTTGATGTTCTGATAAATCGCATTTGCTGTGCCTTTGTACCAGTCGCCGCCTTTGCTCTGCTGATACGGAGGAAGAACATGAACGCCTCCGTACATTGTATCCAGATCCCAAGGCTGACCATTGCCAATATAGTCATTGAGCACCAGAGGCTGATACTGAGTAAGAACACCTACAGTCTCTATACCGGAATTCACACAGTTTGACAAAGGGAAGTCAATTATTCTGTATTTTCCGCCGAAGGGTACGGCAGGCTTTGCCAAATTACGGGTTAGCGTGTACAGTCTGCTGCCCTGACCACCTGCAAGCAGCATGGCTATACATTCCTGTTTTGGTAACATTTTCTTGTCATCCTTTCTTTATTTAAAAGTGTTTAGTTTATTTGGTTGACTTTTTTATTGTTGCTCTCGGCTTTTTATTATCAGGTGCTGCGCTGCTCTCGGCTTTTTTTGCCGTGGTTTTTCGCGGAGAGGATTTTGTTTTTTCAAGGAATATTACCGAAAGTGCCGGCAATGTCAGCGATATCGACTGTTCCTTTCCGTGCATAGGCTGCTTTGAATCGGTTTTTACAGTTCCGTTTGTTACACCGCTTCCGCCAAAAGCTTTATTTTCTGTGCTGAACACTTCTTTATATGAGCCGCTCTGCGGTACTCCTATACGGTAATTTTCTCTCTGTACGGGACAGAAGTTGCATACTGCCACAAGCTCTTTGCCCGATTTGTCTTTTCTCAGGAAGGCAATTACACTTTGCTGATAATCGTCATTTGCTATCCACTCAAAGCCTTCCCAAGAATAATCGATTTCCCATAAGGGGCTGTTTTCAAGATAGAACTTGTTAAGGCTCTTTACAAATTCACGGGTATTTCTGTGGCTTTCAAAGCCATCCAGTACCCAGTCGAGCTGCTGACCGTAATCCCACTCCTTTACCTGTGCAAACTCCTGACCCATAAACAGAAGCTTCTTGCCGGGGTGGGCGATCGTATAAGCAAGGAAGGTTCGCAGTTCAGCAAACTTTTCTTCATACGTACCGGGCATTTTGCCAAACAATGAGCATTTGCCGTGTACTACCTCGTCATGGGACAGCGGAAGAATAAAGTTCTCTGAAAACGCATAGAAGAACGAGAAGGTAAGGCTGTCGTGATTGCCTGAACGGAACAAGGGATCCATGGACATATATCTGAGCATATCGTTCATCCAGCCCATATTCCATTTATAGTTGAATCCCAATCCACCATCGGAGACCGGCTTTGTAACCATAGGCCATGCGGTCGATTCCTCTGCGATCATCAGGGTATTGGGATGCTCCTTAAATATCTGTGAGTTGAGCTGCTGCAGAAAATCTATAGCCTCGAGATTTTCGTTTCCGCCGTGAATATTCGGAAGCCATTCGCCGTCCTTGCGGCTGTAATCGAGATAAAGCATAGACGCAACCGCATCAACACGCAATCCGTCAATATGATACATTTCTATCCAGAACATCGCACTGGACATCAGGAAAGAACGCACTTCGTTCCTTCCGTAGTCGAACACCTTTGTACCCCAGTCTTTATGTTCGCCCTTTCTGTCGTCCTTATACTCATAACAGGCTTCACCATCGAAGTTTGCCAGGCCGTGACCGTCTTTCGGGAAATGCGCCGGAACCCAATCGATTATTACTCCTATGCCATTCTGATGCATAAGATCGACAAATGCCATAAAATCACACGGTTCGCCATAACGGGAGGTCGGTGCGAAATAGCCCGTCACCTGATAACCCCATGAACCGTCAAACGGATATTCCGTCACAGGCATAAGCTCTATATGGGTATAACCCATCTCCTTGATGTAGGGTATGAGCTCTTCCGCAAGCTTTGTATAGCTGAAAGGGTTTCCGTCCGGATATGTCTTCCATGATGCTGCGTGAAGCTCATAGATATTCATCGGCATACTGTAATGATTTGCTCTGTCGGGACTGTTCATCCACTCACTGTCAGACCACTTGTAGCCGCCGATATCATAATAACGGGATGCCATGTTAGGACGTGTTTCATAATGGTATGCATAGGGATCTATCTTCTGCACATACGTGCGGTCCGCTGTCTCTATGCTATATTTATATATATCAAACTGAGACACATTCCTGATCTTGCATTCCCATACACCACCATCGCTTATCCTTGTCATTGGTGAGGCCTGTCTGTCCCAGTTGTTGAAATCTCCGACAACCGACACCGACAAAGCATGGGGTGCCCATGTTCTGAAAACGACGTCTCCGCCTTTTGTCTTATGTGAACCCATATATTGGTATGCCTTTGCGTTAGTCCCCTGATGGAACAGAAACAGAGGCACATTGCTGTCGCTTTGTTTTTTCATATAAATCGCCTCCTGCTTGATAGGTGAGCAGCAAAAATCAACCACCCATTTATTCTTATATTATAATATCAAATCACACCATTTAAATCAAGCCCTTTTTGTTTGTTTTCTTACAAGGGAAGTAAAAATTTTTTGAATATTTTGTTATATTCTCACAAGTGCTATTATTTATCAAACGCCAAGGAATAATTTATGCACATTAAACAAATATGCATTGTTCATTTTGTGCATAAAGATATCCCCTTGCCCGTTGGGCAAGGGGATATAATAAATTTCACTAAAAATCTCTGGAGGTTGTTATAAAACGCCAGAACTCGATACAAGCGATAAGCAAACACACCTCGGCGTTCTCTTCATCTTCGATATCGCACACAAAATCCGCGCCTGAACGCTTCACCTTCATAATTATATCGTCTTCGCTGTCAAGCAGTTCATAATCACGGAATGTAAGCCTTTCGGAGTTTTCGATAAACCTGTATTCCAGGCCTGCAATATGAGCAAATTCAACATGATCGGTTGCATCCATATCCAAAGAATCATCGTAATGGGCTATCTTATCATTGCCAAGATAAATAGGGTAACCCAACATGATATCATCAACATCAACAGGTGACATATCAACTGTTGCGATCCTTGTCTGCGACTTTGTGTACAACAGACGCTTAGGCCTTGCATAATCGACCTCAACACTGTAATATCTCAGCTTGTTTTTTTCGTCGTATATATTTATGTATTCATCAAAGCCGCTGATTTCTCTTTTTAATCTGAATCTCATATATACACCTCCGCCTTGCAGAAAAAGTGAGGTTTTAAATCAAACCGTAACAACACATGTTGTCAATTATATAATAATTATAACACATATATTTAATCTTGAGAAGTAGTTTTTGGAAAAAATATATAATTTTTAATAAAAATTATATATTGGTAAAATCATTTATCCGTGTTTGATTTTTCGTCTTCAATTTCATCGAAATGTTTCTGTGCACGCATAAATAGATTCTCTCCGTCACCTATACCGTATTTGCTGTCAGAACGTTCCTTTGCTTCAATTAATGCGGTATTCCATCTGCGCTTTATCTTTCCGAAAAATGTGAGCAGAGAATCTATTGTAGGTATCATTCGCACAGAAAATTTTCCAAAACCGCCCTTACAAAGCATTGCGCCTGCAACAAAGGATGTTATTGGAACTGTAAACAACAGACCGAAGCTGCCTGCAAGCGCACGTAAAAGCTCGCTTGTAATGGTTTCCGCATTCATTACATCTATCATTGCAACACCGTTTATTCTGAGCATGAGAAGCAAATGAATAGCACTTCCTACATAAGCCAATATAAGTGTATTAAGAGATGCACTCATAATATCACTTCCTATTTTAAGACCCGATGCTATCATTTCGGAAGCGGTGATATCCGGCGCACGCTCACGCATCTCGTCAAGTGCGGATGCGATGGACACGCCTACATCTATTGTACCGCCCAGAGAGCCTATCAGAATAGCCGCAAACATTATGCCGTTGAGATCGATGCTTCCGTTTACAAAGTGCAGTGAAAGCATCGTAGCTTCGCTGCTGGTGGTACCCGTCATGTGGAGCACCCCGTTCATTATCGCCGTGAACAGTCCTGCAACAACTACACCGCCAAGAGCGCCGAGAGCAGCTGCCAGAGTTTTCACTGTAAATCCATAGACGAGCACAAGAGTTGTAACTATGGCAAAAAGACAGCCAAGTATTGCGGCTATTACAGGATTTATCCCTGAAAGTATCATTGGGAGTATTATAAGTATTATTCCTGCACAGGTGACAATAAGTGCAATAAATGATTTTATTCCTCTTCGTCCTGTCAGCAGAAGCAGCAGCAAAAGAAATATCACAAATGTCCAGATTATTGAGGGCATTCTGTGGTAATCGGTTATTGTGCCGTTATCCAGAACCTCACCTTTTGAGTTCACAGTAAAGAAGCACAGTAGTCTGTCGCCCTCTTTGCACAGCTCATAGGGTTCCCCGCCTGACGGATTTGATCTGTCAAATTCGGCGTAATGCTGTTCACCCTTACGCGGACCTGTCAGCACCTCTACGCGCAGCGTCTGCTTACGGGTTATCATATCCATATCCATATAATCGCTGTAACCCGTACTCTCGATGACCTTTACCACACATGTGGCTTCATCGGTGTTTTCGTAGAGCTCTTCATCAACTATGCCGACATCGGTATAGCTCATATCGCTTCCGCTGAGCTTATCAATGGGTATGATAATATTCTCCTCTGAATCCTCCGAGGGTTCGGATATCGATGCAAAATCCATGGAGGAATAATAACATATCCCTGCGATAACCACAGCCGCAAGAACTGCGTACACCACGGTCTTAAACCAGAATAAACGGTCTTTTTTCATTTTGATCAGATCCTTTCTGACGACTTTGCAGGCCGACAAAAGATATTTGCTTTTAAAAAGACATTGTATTATACTATATCTGATATTTTAACAAAAGAGAGGTGCAGGGCATTTTGCCCACAAAGCTATGAACGACAAGAAAAGAAAGCTTATGATAAGAATCGTTTGCATTATACTCGCTGTTATTATGGTATTAGGCACACTCAGTGTCGCTCTTACAGCCCTTTTCTGACAGAGAACCGGTTTTACGGACAAGAAGTGCCGATATAAAGCCTGTCAGCGCTCCTGCTACCGTTCCTATTGCCATAAGCGGTGAAAGCAGCCATATTATCTGCGGTGTGGATGTAAACAGCACTGCCGTTAAAACCTGCGCTGTAATATGCGCCGCACCTCCTGCGGCACTGACTCCTATCGGCGACAGCCATTTTACTCTGTAAACAAGCATCATTACCGCAAGGCTGAGTGTTCCGCCTGCGGCAGAATAAGCAAAGCCTGAAAAGCCGCCGAAAAGAAGTGCCGAAAGGATAACCTTGCAGGTCATCACAGATGCGGCATAGCCCTTACCCAATCTGTAAACAGCAAATACTACCGCTATATTGCTTATACCAAGCTTTATTCCGGGAATACTTACTACTATCGGCACCGCGTGCTCTATCCAGCCGAGTATCAGAGCCGCCGCAGTCAGCAGCGCCGTCAGTGTAAGCCTTTTTGTTTTATCCACACAGCACTCCCCTTTTATCATTAAAGGTTTGCAGTTAGTATACTACATCTTTGCTTAAACTTCTGCAACATTTTGTTAATTTGTTTTTCCCGGTGATTATTATGAGACGATTCGGTTTTATTATTTTATCCCTGGCGCTGTGCCTTTCATTTTGTTCCTGCTCATCACCCTCAGATAAAATAAACAAATACACACAGACCGAATTTATTTTCGGAACTGTTGTCACTCTGACTGTTTATGCCGAAAACGAAAGCTCCCTCAAGGGCGCCTTCGATTTGTGCCGCGATTATGAAAACATGCTGAGCAGTACCGTTGATGGGAGCGATGTGTGGAGGATAAACCACTCGGAAGGAAAAAGTGTTGATGTCAGCAGTGAGACCGCTGAGCTTATTTCTCTTTCCCTTGAATATTCACAACTTACAGACGGCGCCTTTGATATCACTATCGCTCCGCTGTCATCTCTTTGGGGATTTTCCGACGATGAACCCGAGGTCCCCGACCCCGATGTGATCTCTTCGCTTCTTCCTCTTGTTGACTATACGCGTATTACGGCAGAGGGCAACAAAATAACCGTTCCCAAAGGATGCAGCATCGAGCTCGGAGCCATTGCAAAGGGATACATTTCTGACCGACTTTCTGAGTATTTTATTCAGTCCGGAGTTTGCGCCGCGCTGATAAACTTAGGCGGAAATGTTGCCACTGTCGGCACCAAACCCGACGGCTCCAAATGGCAGATTGGCATACGCGACCCAAAAGGTGATTATTCTGATTATATCGGCACCTTGAACCTTGACAGCATCAGCATCGTCACATCAGGCATATATGAACGATGCTTTGAGCACAACGGTGTTTTATATCATCATTTGCTCGGCAGTGATACCGGTTATCCTGTGAACAACACGATAGCATCTGTAACCGTAATATGCAAAAGCGGCGCTCATGCCGACGCACTCTCTACTTCCCTTTATCTTATGGGATTTGAGAAAGCATTTGAATATGCCGATAAATCGGAAAATTTCGATGCTGTTTTCGTTCTTCGCAACGGAGAAATCCATAAGACAGACGGCGTAATTCTTAATTGAATATAAAAAAACAGCGAACGGCAGAAAGCCGTTCGCTGTTGACATAATTTTTACTTTAAATCGATCAGGGCATCTATGGAAATATTCAGCGCACGCATAAACGCCACAAGCTCGATATCCGTTATGCTTCGTTTCATTGTTTCTATTTTAGAAAGTGTACACGCGGTTATATCTACCCCGTATTTTCTCAGCTTTTTGACCAGATCGATCTGAGTCATTCCGTTTTTGTCTCTGACTTCCTTGATCTTGGGGCCTGCGAGATTACGAGCGTCTTCACCCTGCAATTTCTGTGTCTTCATTTTAATCATCCACCATTTAATAATCTAAAGAAATGCACAAACGTATCAGGCTTTTCCCACAAACCAGTTTAATAAGCTACCACGTCAAATGTGCATCTCTCGTGCAAATTTTAGCACATATAAAAACTTATGTCAATATAAAAAGTGTCTGCATTACCGCAAACAATGTAATAAAGTGTATTATGTTATCCTTTATCTGCAAACTTTTCGGAAATTTGTTTAATTGTGTTGTATTCGCTTTGTTTATGTTGTATAATATTTTTCGGCATTTTTTGTATTTTACCCAAAGAAGGTTGTATATATGAAACAAAATATTGACAATTTAACAATGCTTACCGATTTTTATGAAATCACGATGGCTCACGGTTACCTTAAATGCGGCATCGCGGACACCATTGCTTATTTTGATCTTTTCTTCAGAAAGGTTCCCGACAACGGCGGTTATGCGATCATGTCGGGACTCGAGTCTATAATCAAATATATAAAAGAACTGCATTTTACCGAGGATGATATCAATTATCTCCGCAACCGAGGATTTTGCGAGGAATTTCTCGATTATCTTCGTAATTTCGAATTTCAGTGTGATGTGTGGGCTGTTCCGGAGGGCACTCCGATCTTCCCCAATGAACCCATCGTAAAGGTTCGCGGTCCTGTTATTCAGGCTCAGTTTATTGAAACTGCACTTCTGCTTTTCATCAACCATCAGTGTCTTATCACTACAAAGGCCAACAGAATAACCAGAGCAGCAAAAGGCAGAGCTGTCATGGAATTCGGCTCTCGCCGTGCCCACGGCGCAAGTGCCGCAATCGACGGTGCGCGCTGTGCTTACATCGGCGGCTGTATCGGCACCGCATGCACTATTTCAGACGAGCTTTACGGCGTAAAGGCTCTCGGAACCATGGCTCATTCATGGGTTCAGATGTTCCCGTCGGAGTTCGAAGCTTTTCGTGCTTATGCAAAGACATATCCCGACAACTGCACTCTTCTTGTCGATACCTACAGTACTCTTAAGTCAGGTATTCCAAATGCTATAAAGGCCTTTAACGAAGAGATCCTTCCAAGAGGATTTCGACCCAAGGGAATAAGAATAGACAGCGGAGATATCACCTATCTTACAACTCGCGCACGTAAAATGCTCGACGATGCAGGTTTCCCTGACTGTCAGATATGTGTTTCAAACTCTCTTGATGAATACCTTATAAAAGAAATGCTCGTTCAGGGTGCTCCCGTTGATTCCTTCGGTGTCGGCGAACGCCTTATCACTGCATCGTCCACGCCTGTTTTCGGTGCGGTTTATAAGCTTGCCGCCGTTGAGCGTGACGGTATTATAGAGCCGAGAGTAAAAATCAGCGACAATGTCGCAAAGATAACAATACCGGGCGACAAGCGGGTATGGAGACTTTATGATAACGAGACAGGCAAAGCTATCGCTGATGTTCTGACCTGTGCAGATGAAACCATCGACGATACACAGCCTTATGAAATATTCGACAGTGAGTTTACATGGAAGCGCAAGCTGTGTGAAAATTTCACCGCTGTTGAGCTACTCAGGCCCATATTCCAAAAGGGCAAGCTTGTGTACAGCTCCCCCTCTCTCAACGAGATACGCGACTACTGTTCGCAGCAGGTCGGTACCCTTTGGAGTGAGGTCAAGCGTTTTGAAAACCCTCACGGTTATTATGTTGATCTTTCTCAAAAGCTATGGGATATGCGCGCCTCTATGCTCGGTAAGCCCGGACACTGAGCTCGGAGGAGAAAATGAAAAACTGGTATATTGAAAGCGCAGACGAGGCTGTTTCTGCTTTTTCCTCTGACAAAGAAAACGGGCTGTCGGAAGATCAGCTTCGGCAGGCAGCATTATCCTATGGTAAAAATAAGCTAAGAGAAAAAGAAAATAAGAGCTTTGCCCGGCATTTTTTTGAGCGTCTGAAACATATTATCGTCATTACACTTATTATTGCCGCTTTCGTATCTCTTGTTGTTGAGATCGTTGAGGCTCACGGAAAGCCTATAAATTTTGCCGAGCCTATTACGATAATTGCTATTGTAATACTCCATGCTGTGCTTTTAGCGGTTTACAAGACCCGTGCACGATCATATCTTGACACTGTTCATAAAATGACCGCACCCTTATCAAAGGTCAAGCGCTGCGGGAAAATCTGCGTGATACCCTCGGAGGATATTGTTCCCGGCGATATAGTTTTGCTTGATGCAGGGGACATCATTCCTGCTGACGGACGTATTTTAAAATGCATTTCTTTCTCTTGTGACGAAAGCTCTCTTACAGGTGACTGTGTTCCTTCTCTCAAAAATGCAGATGCTCATATTGATGTCACCTGCCCTGTGAGCGATCGAAAAAACATGGTCTACTCCGGCTGCAGTGTTTCATCAGGATGCGCTGAGTTTATTGTTACCGCAACGGGAATGCGTACCGAAGCAGGCAATACAGCAGGCATTCTCGCAAACGAATATGAGGAACAATCACCTTTCAAAAATCAACTTGCACAGCTCGGAAAATATATCGCTTTATCGGCACTTATCGTTTGTACTGTTATATTCCTCTTTGGTGCTTATATAACAAAGGATTGGCTTCATATATTTACTACTGCTGTTTCTCTTGCTGTCGCTGTTCTTCCCGAGGTTCTGACTGCCATAGTTATTCTGACTTTTGGCGTACAGAGAATGGTAAAAAAGAAAGCGATAATAAAAAATCTTTCCTCAATTGAGGCTTTGAGCGGCACTTCCGTTATCTGCTCCGATAAAACAGGCACACTGACGCTCAACAAAATGGCTTTGGTGCGTGCATGGTCGTATGAAGACAATGCACTTCGCAATATCGGCGAGCTTGTACCTTCGGACGATAAATCTGTTGTTAAACTTATTCAGCTCGCCGCAATTTGCTGTGATGCGGTGATAGAGAAGGATGAAAACGGCAATATTTCGGAAACAGGAGATTCTGTCGAAATCGCTATTATTTCCGCACTGATGGAGCTTGGGCAGGAAAAGCATGAGCTTCTTTCAGCTTATAAGCGTATCTTTGAGCTGCCCTTTGATTTTGACCGCAAGCTGATGACCACGGTGCATTCCACCGATTCGGGCATTGTGTCTATAACAAAGGGCGCACCTGATGTTGTTGTTTCAAGATGTCCCGGTGTTGACAAAGACAAAGTCATGGCTGTTTGCAATTTTATGGGTAAGGATTCTCTGCGCGTTCTTGCAGTTGCATGCAAAAAGCTGACAAATGCAGACGAGCTTCACGGTGATGAGCTTGAGTTTGAGCTTACCTTTATGGGACTTATCGGCATTATCGATCCTTTGCGCAGTGAGGTTCGCACAGCCATTCAAGCCTGTCATGAAGCAGGCATACGCACTGTAATGATAACAGGCGACCACATCGTCACCGCTTCTGCAATCGCCAAAGAACTGGGTATCTTATCCGAAGGCGAAGAGGCGATTTCGGGCGAAGAGCTGAAAGAGATGAGCGATGCAGACTTTTTTTCATCTGTCAGAAAATATTCTGTTTACGCCCGTATTACCCCTTCTGATAAGACACGCATAATCAAAGCATGGCAGGATGCCGGCGAAACGGTTGCCGTGACAGGCAGCTCTGTAAGTGATCTGCCATCTCTTAAGACCGCGGACATCGGATGCGGCATGGGTTGTGCAGGCACCGATGCCGCAAAGGAAGCTTCCGACCTTATATTGACCGATGACAGCTTTACAGCTATAGCTTCCGCCGCCTGCGAAGGAAGAGGCATATTCGGCAATATTAGAAAGTCAGTTCGATTCTTGCTCTCCTGTAATCTCGGTGAGGCAATTGCAATCTTCTTTTGTATACTGATATTCAAGGTCTCTCCTCTTGCCGCAATACATCTGCTGTTTATAAATCTTATCATTAACTTCTTCCCCACACTTGCATTAGGGATGGATCCTGTTGATCCCGAACTTATGAAGCGCAAGCCGAAAGATAAGGACGAAGGCATTTTAACAAAAAAGAGTGCTGTACGGACTGCTGTCGATGGCATT
This sequence comes from Acutalibacteraceae bacterium, assembly GCA_045536305.1. Taxonomy (GTDB): domain Bacteria; phylum Bacillota; class Clostridia; order Oscillospirales; family Acutalibacteraceae; genus JAISGQ01. The sequence goes on along the minus strand of JAZSNH010000042.1, from coordinate 491 downwards.
TTCCTCGCCGCACTCACAGTTATTGCCTACGCTGTAGGTTACACGCTAAGCGGCAAGGATACTGCAGCCGCTTCCACCATGGCTTTCGGTGTGCTTTCTTTATCTCAGCTCATTCATATACTGACTGTCAGAACACGTACAACTGTTTTTGGCAAAGCGTTTGTTTCAAACAAAATAATGCTCTATGCACAAATCGGTTCAATCTCAATAATACTGCTTTCAATGCTTCTGCCTCCGTTTATGAAGATATTTTCCTTTGTTTATCTGAGCGGAAAAATGTGGTTATGGATACTTCTCCTTTCGCTTATCCCCATCGTTATAAGCGAAATTGCAAAGGCATCAGAAAAGCTTTACAGCAAATACACGGGACATAATCCCATATAAAAAACTTCGCAGTCTTGACACAATGAGACTGCGAAGTTTTTTATGCACTTTTTTATCGGGAATGAAGAGATCATTCTATTTTGTAAATTTAAAAATCCTCTGTATCT
>JAZSNH010000050.1:0-39805 GCA_045536305.1 Acutalibacteraceae bacterium | reverse complement strand
AAAAATGCCTTGCGCTCTCCGAGGGTCATAGCTGCGAAATTGGCTGATGCAGCGATTTATTGCCATTTGACTTTGTAAGTGGTCAAGTTGACCACTTACAAAACGGCATTATCTCTGCGAGTGAAGATGATCACCGTGATCATCTTCACTTTCGCGTGGTAAGTCCTCAAAATGAGGACTTACCAACAATGCAGCGCAGGTAAGATTGCAATGTTGCAATCTTGAATTTCGGCGATTGTTGGCATAACCACGCCGTTTTCTTAACATTGCAACATTGCAGACCTCTTTGCGGTCTTAAATCTCCCAGTGCCAGATCTTGTCTATGCGTCGTGATTTTACTCCGGCTTTCTTCTTGGCCTCTTCGACTGTTCGTTTGCTGATACCCATTTCCTTGAATCGAGCGATAATCTCTTCGCTGGGCATCGGTCCGTCACTCAACAGCTCAATGAGCTTCTCTACCGCCACATCGCCTTTGGTCAACGGCACACCATTGTCAGCGACATTGCAAAGCTCCTCGGCGGTCATATTGGATTCGCCGGTGATGTGGAACCCTCCGTCAAGACCGAAGGTCAATGACCTGCCGAGGGGATGGAGGCTGTTTTTAACCTGAGCTATCATTCTGCTCTCGGCTGTGTGACCGACAAACAAGATGCTTCTTGCCGCTGCAGGAATATCCATCGTACCGAGACTGCGTCGCAAGGCGTTCTGTTTCTTTTTGCCGATGTGGGCTATCAGCACCATTGCACAGCCTGTGCGCTCCGCAACCTGCGAGAATGCGTGGAGCAGAGGTCTAACCTCGTTGGCTCGGTGCATATCCACATCTGCGCCGAGATAAGCCTGTATCGGGTCGAGGATAAACAGCTTTGCGTGTACGCTCTCGATTGCGTCCTCAATGCGCTTGTCAGAGAGGGATAGACATTTCTGGCTCTCGTCAATAACGAACACATTGCTGCAATCGGCTCCCATAGCATCGAGCCTCGGTCTGACCGTATCTGCTAATCCGTCCTCTGCCGTCTGGTAGATAACGCTTGCAGGCTCGGTGGGCATTCCGCTCCAGAGCGGTTTGCCCGTGGAAAGGCTTGCCGCAAGGGCAAGCGCCAATGTGGTCTTGCCCTCGCCGGGATCGCCCTGAATGATGGTGATTTTGCCCTGCGGAATATACGGTTCCCAGAGCCATTCAACCTCCTGCGGCTTGATGTCCGACATTCGTATCAGCCTCAAGTCACTGTAGCAATCATCATCGAAAAAGTCGGTATTGAATTCTTCGTCATAATCGGGTATAATATCGCCATAGGGATTTTGTGATGACTGCTCTGCATCTGCGCCAACAGATGATTCGGGAGCGGTCATTTCATTTTTATCAGGCATTTTTATTCCTCCTTAAGACCGTTCATAATGTCTGCAATCATCTGAACGGTGTCCATCAGTTCGTCATCAACGCCTGCACCGTTTTCTATCCTGCGCAGTTCCTCAAGAACGGCTGCGAGTTCGTTTCGCAGTGCTTTGTACACTCTTGGATTGCCCTGTACAACCACTGTACGGTCGGTCAGACGGCGAATGATATAGTCCTGCTTGGTAAGTCCGGAGATACGCACAGCGCTGTTGATTTGCTCGTTTTCCTCCGGTGATACTCTGAAGCCGATGGTTCTGCTTCTGAATCGGTTATGGTTATCAAGATTCTTTGCTGACATTTTCGGTTGCTCCTTTCTTAATGTCGCTGAGTGTCTGAGCCATCTCGCTCTGTGTAGAGGGGAAAAGATGGGCGTAACGATAGGTGATATCAATGCTTTCGTGTCCTACACGGTCGGCGATAGCCACGGCGGAATATCCCATCTGAATCAAAAGCGAGATGTGGGAATGTCTAAGGTCGTGAATGCGGATTCGCTTAACGCCTGCAGCTTTTGAACCTCTGTCCATCTCGTGGAGAAGATAGTTCTTTGATACCTCGAACAGTCTGTCGTTAGGCTCTATCTTGTAAAGACGGTCAATATATTCCTGCATCTCTTCGGTGAGAAAATCGGGCATCGTTATGACACGATTGCTTTTGGGAGTCTTGGGTTCGGTTATTACATCCCTACCGTTAAGTCTCTGGTACGACTTGTTGATTCTCACCGTACCCCTGTTAAAGTCGAAGTCTGCCGGTGTAAGAGCAAGTAATTCTCCCTCACGAATGCCGCACCAGTAAAGCATCTCAAAAGCATAGAACGAAACAGGCTTGTCCATCATTGCTTCGGAAAATCTTGCGTACTCGTCCTGTGTCCAGAAGAGCATCTCTTTACTGCGTGCCTTGCCCATGTTTCCAACCTTGGCAGCAGGATTGAACGCCAGTCCGTAGAACTTAACGGCGTGATTGAATATTGCGCTCAACTGATTGTGTATCGTTTTGAGGTACACGGGGGAATAGGGGTTGCCGTACTTGTCCTTGGCATTGAGCATCTCATTCTGCCATGCGATTATATCCTTGGGCTGGATATCAGACAGCTTTCTCTTGGCAAAATAGGGGAGAAACTTCGTGCGTATGATATGCTCCTTGGTGTGCCAGGTGTTTTCCTTGACTCGGTTCTTCATGTCTACCGTGTAGATGTCGATGAAGCTTTCAAAGGCCATACTGAGATCGGACTGAACCTTGTTAAGATTCTCACGTTCCCATGCAAGCGCTTCACGCTTGGTCTTGAAGCCTCGCTTTGTGGTCTGTCTTCGTACTCCCTGCCAGTCGGTATATCGGTAATATACCTTCCATGTGTTGGTCTTTTCTTCTTTGTAAACTGCCATTCTTATACACTCCTTTCTGCAGTTGCATTGTTTGCTGCGCCGTAGCACAGACGTTCCTTGAAATACTGTGTGTTTACTCTGCCGGAGATAGTAATAATCCCCATCTGCTCAAGCTCGGCATTCAGTCTCTGCACGATCTTGTAAGCATATGACTTGGAGATTTCAAGCTCCTCAGCCACCTCATCGACACGCATAAAGGTCTTGCTCAATAGTCTCAACTCCTTTCTTTAGTGAATTTTTTGAATAATGCCTTTCAAAAGTGGGGGCAGTATTCATTAAGCTAATCCGTCAATTTGTCGGATTAGCAGCCGTTCTCTCCGCATCAGATTTCGACAGGCAACCCTGCTCGGCGCTGTGTCGTCCCGACTCGTGGGTGCGAATCGGGCGCTCGCTCGTCTTATACGAGGTCTTGGCGGTTTGGTCTGCTTGGACAGTCATTCTATTTTACTAAACATTTTCGCTTAATAATTATACTAAACAAATTTGTTATTGTCAAGGCGGCTTGCAAGAAAATATTAAACAAATATGCTATAATATATCTTGACAAAGTTAAACATATATGCTATATTGATTGTGTTAACCACATCAGCAAGGAGAGATTAATTATGGCGATAGGTGAAAGAATCCGTTTCTTCCGCAATCTGAGAGGAATGACACAGAAGTATCTTGGCACATTGGTCGGCTTCCCAGAGAAGACCGCAGATATACGCATGGCTCAATACGAGACCGGAACCAGAACACCCAAAGCAGATCTTACTAACGAGCTCGCTGGGGCACTTGGCGTGTCACCGGCAGCACTCAATGTGCCGGATATAGAGAGCTACAACGGCGTAATGCACACGCTGTTTACGCTGGAAGACCTGTACGGTTTGCAGATAGATACGCTTTCCGATGAAGTATGTATTAGACTCAATAAGTACAATGGCACAGCATACATAACCATGTTTGAGATGTTCTCTGCCTGGCAGAAGATGGCGGATAAGTATCGCAAGGGCGAGATAAGCAAAGAGGAATATGACCAGTGGAGGTATAATTTTCAGTAGCTTTTTATATTGACCTCAACATAAATACATTAATTTAGGGAGAGTTAGTGTGCAGTACGAAAAACATAAAGCAGCGCGAAAAATACTTGAAGATATAGACAAAAATCCGGATAAATATTTGATTATTCATTATTCATGTGAAAGTTTTTATGACATAACCGATGGGCATACACCAAGAATCACCTCTATTGCAGTGTTCGACTACAGTTCAGCACAGACAGATTCTTTTTCAATGCACAAAACAGCCGAGAAAGAACATATAGCCTTTGAGGATATAGAAACGCACCACGACGAGATAGAACGCACAATGCTTGCAGAATTCTTTCAATATGTCAAGGAACATCAGAATTACATTTGGCTCCATTGGAATATGAGAGATATTAGTTACGGATTTAAAGCTATTGAGCATCGTTTTTCTGTTCTCGGCGGCGATCCTCATAAAATTCCAGATGAAAAGAAAATCGATATAGCAAGATTACTGATTGACTGTTATGGTGTAGGCTATATTGATCATCCACGAATGCAAAAGTTAATCGAATATAATAGTATTAAGGTAAAGGATTATCTGTCTGGTCATGAGGAAGCAGATGCTTTTGCCGAAAAAGAATATGTTAAACTACATATGTCTACACTTCGAAAAGTTGACGTGTTTGCTAATATCCTTAATCGAGCAATCAATAATACTTTAAGAGTAAAATCGAAATGGTATGAGATATACGGCTTATCAATTCAAGGGGTAATGAGCTACCTTCAAAATACTTGGTGGATTCAAGTGATTTGGACAATAGTATCGCTTGTTCTTGGCGCCTTATTGGGCGTTGCGTTTGATCGAATGATATAACAAAAAGAGCTACCAGACTTCGTCAGAAATCTGATAGCTCTTTATTTATGAATAATCTGAAAATGTTGTCAAATCGTTGTCACGAAGACATTTTCGATTTGAAAAAGCCAGTGTTTATGCGGAATTTCGGGGTTTCCCGTATTATTCCCACTCAATTGTGCCAACAGGCTTCGGGGTCAGGTCAAGAAGCACACGGTTAATACCCTCGACCTCTGCGGTGATACGAGCAGTTATCTTATGGAGGACAGCATAGGGAATCTCTTCGATAGTAGCGGTCATGGCATCCTTGGTGTTGACTGCACGAATGATAGCCGGCCAACCTTCATAACGCTTTCCGTCTCTTACACCAACGCTCTTAAAATCGGGAATGGCAATGAAATACTGCCATACCTTTTCGGCAAGACCGCAGATATCAAATTCCTCGCGCAGGATGGCATCAGCCTCACGGAGTGCTTCAAGACGATCGCGAGTGATAGCGCCAAGGCATCGAACACCCAAACCGGGACCGGGGAACGGCTGACGATAGACCATAGCATGGGGCAGACCGAGAGCCTCGCCGACAACACGTACTTCATCCTTGTAGAGGAGCTTAACGGGTTCGACGAGTTCCATCTTCATGTCTTCGGGCAGACCGCCGACATTGTGATGAGCCTTTACGCCGTCAGATTCGATTATATCAGGATAGATAGTGCCCTGAGCGAGGAAAGAAATGCCCTCGAGCTTAGCGGCTTCTTCGTCAAAGATATTGATAAACTCATTGCCGATGATTTTGCGCTTTTTCTCAGGCTCGCTGACACCGTTGAGAAGAGCAAGATAGCGTTCGGTAGCATCAATATAGATAAGGTTAGCATCGAGCTCCTTACCGAAGATTTTAATAACCTGCTCACTTTCGCCCTTACGCATGAGACCGTGGTTGACATGTACGCAGACAAGCTGTTTGCCAATAGCCTTGATAAGAAGAGCAGCAACAACAGAAGAGTCAACGCCGCCGGAGAGAGCGAGAAGAACTTTTTTGTCACCAACCTGTGCGCGAACCTCTGCGATCTGCTCGTCGATGAATTTTGCGGCAAGCTCAGGGGTCGTGATGCGTTCCATGGTTTCAGGTCTTACGATTTTTTCCATAAAAAAACACCTCTTATATAAATTTAAAAAGGACTATGTGTTAAAAGCTTGTCCTTATATATACTTTTCATATTTGCTGACAGAATCAATAATTCCGTCAGGATATTTGCCGTCAAAGCAGGCAGTGCAGACATCCAGATCCTTGCCGCACAGAGCACAGCGTACATTTTCGAGCTTAAGAAAATCGAGCGAGTCAGCACCGATAATTTCACATATCTCCTGAATACTGTGATTTGTGGCAATAAGGTCGGCCGCATCGGGTACATCCGTACCATAATAGCAGGGGTATAGGAATAACGGAGAACTTATTCGCACATGAACCTCTGTAGCACCTGCCTCGCGAAGCATTGTAACGATTCTGTTCATGGTAGTACCGCGAACGATGGAGTCGTCGAGCATGACAACACGCTTTCCGCCAATAACGCTCTTGAGAGCATTGAGTTTGAGTCTTACAGCATTTATACGTTCAGATTGAGCAGGACGTATAAAGGTTCTGCCGATATAGCTGTTTTTAATAATGCCTTTTGCATAAGGAATGCCGGATTCTTCTGAAAAACCGACAGCGGCGTCAATACCTGACTCAGGAACACCGATTACTATATCAGCATCGACCTTGCTCTGTCTTGCAAGCTCACGGCCGGCGGCACGGCGAGATTCATAGACAGAAACACCGTCGATAACCGAATCGCTGCGTGCAAAATAAATATATTCAAAAATACAACGGCTTGTTTTCTGTCCACAAAGCTTGGTATCAAAGTGAATACCGTTCTTATCACAGACTATGATTTCTCCGGGTTCAACATCGCGAACAAATTCGGCGCCTATGGCATCAAATGCACAGGATTCACTGGCAAAAACATAAGCGTTATCTATTTTGCCCATACACAATGGGCGAAATCCATGAGGGTCGCGAAATGCTATAAGTTTTTGAGGACTCATTACCAGCATTGAATATGCACCATGAAGGTCTTTCATAGTGTTCTTTATAGCAGCCTCAACACTGCCGACCTTAAGGCGCTCTCTTGCAATAAGATATGCTACCGCCTCTGCATCTGAGGTGGTTTGGAAAATAGCACCGTTGTGTGAAAGGTCTTCAATTATTGCGTGGGTGTTCGTGAGCATGCCGTTATGAGCAAGAGCAAGAGTACCCTTGGCATAGCGCATTACGAGCGGCTGAGAATTTTCTTTAAAAGATGCACTTGCAGGTGAATAACGAACATGACCAATTGCGATCTGACCGTTTAGACCATCGATTATTTCGCTTGAAAAAACCTCGCTGACCAGACCGAGATCACGGTGATAACTGAAAATACCGCGGTCATTGACAGCAATACCTGCGCTTTCCTGACCTCTGTGCTGCAGTGCGGTAAGAGCATGATAGGCACAGCGGGCGGCATGAAGATCTTCACCATTTAAATAGATTCCGAACAAACCGCATTCCTCATGTAATTTTTCATTATTTAACACAGCATATTCTCCTTTGCTGATAGTTTACAGTAACTCAACTCCTGCTTTTGCACAGATGTCTTTTGTTTCTTCTGTCCATACAGAGGCCTGAACTTCGCCAATATGTGCTTTTCTGAGGAAAAACATGCAAAGTCTCGACTGACCGATGCCGCCGCCCATGGTAAGAGGCAGTTCATTGTTTAATACCATACGATGGAAGGGAAGAGCGGCCCTTTCTTCACAGCCGCGTATTTCAAGCTGCTTTCTCATTCTTTCGGCATCAACACGAATACCCATGGAAGAAAGCTCAAAAGCAATATCAAGAATCGGGTTGTATACAACAAGATCGCCGTTGAGTTCCCAATCGTCGTAATCGGGAGCTCTGCCGTCATGAATATTTCCCGACTTGAGTGCTCCGCCTATTTTCATGATGAAAGCGGAGCCATGTTCTCGGACATACGCATCCTCTCGCTGGGATGGAGCAAGATCGGGATAGATATCCTCAAGCTCCTGAGTTGTAACATAGGAAAGAACAGGATTTAAGAGAAGATCCTCAAAGCCGTATTTCATAAGGACGTGATGCTCGGTGGATTTCATAACAGAGTAGATTTTTCTTGCAGTGTTCATAAGCACATCAAGAGTGCGTTCTTCTTTTGTTATGACCTTCTCCCAGTCCCATTGGTCAACATAGATAGAGTGCAGATTATCTGTTTCCTCGTCACGTCTGATAGCGTTCATATCGGTATAAAGACCTTCTCCGTGCTCAAAGCCGTAGCGCTTGAGTGCAAGTCTTTTCCACTTGGCAAGAGATTGAACGATCTCATAGGTATGGCCTTTTTCCTCACCGATATCAAAGCTTACGGGTCTTTCAATGCCGTTGAGGTTATCGTTAAGGCCGGACTCTTTGTCTACAAAAAGAGGTGCAGATACACGCTGGAGATTAAGCTTGTGAGCTAAAGCGTCCTGAAAGTAGTCTTTTATTTCTTTTATTGCCTTTTCGGTTTCTCTGACACCCAATTCAGAGTGGTAGCCTTCGGGCAGGTAAGTTTTTTCCGGAAGTTTTGCCATAATACTGACCTCATTTCGGTTTTATAGTAATTTGCCTTCATATACGAATTTGGCAGGACCGGTCATGTAGATGTGGTTATCTTCGCTCCATTCGATCAACAGATCGCCGCCGCGAAGTCTTACAATGCCTTTTCTTTCATTAACGATTCCGTTAAGTACAGCCGCAGTAAAAACCGCACATGCACCAGTGCCGCAGGCGAGGGTTTCGCCGGAACCTCGTTCCCATACACGCATTTTCAGGACACCGTCAGGAAGAAGATTTACAAATTCTGTATTTACTCTGTCGGGGAAAACAGGGTTGTTTTCAAACATTGGCCCAATCTTATCAAGAACTATATCATCAATATTATTCTCAGTAAAAATAATACAATGCGGATTGCCCATAGAAACACAGGTTACGGTGTAGTCGATGCCGTTTACGCTGAGCTTTGCTGCAACTGCGCGTTCCGAGTCAAATTTAACCGGAATCTTGGAACATTCGAGCTCAGGCTCACCCATATCAACTCTGACACTTTCAACCATACCGTTCTCGTCAAGGGTCAAATTCAGCACTTTGATTCCGGAAAGAGTTTCAACAGTCACAACGGTCTTGTCTGTAAGCCCTCTGTCATGCACAAATTTGCCCACACAACGGATTCCGTTGCCGCACATTTTTCCCTGAGAGCCATCCTCGTTATACATATCCATTTTAAAATCTGCGACCTCGGATGGGCATATCAGAATTATACCGTCGGAGCCAGCACCGAAATTACGGTTGCTGAGTCTGACAGCCAGCGCAGAGGGATCATCAATAGATTCCTTTGTACAGTCGAAGTACAGATAATCATTGCCGAGACCCTGCATTTTTACAAAAGTCATAATATTCACCTTTTTCAAATAGTGAAAGGAGCGCAGAAACACGCTCCTTTACAGTTATTGAGATAAAAGGGCAGACCAAGTTTGTGAAAATATTTCCATCTGAACAGAATATACGATACAACGCATTTTGGTCCGCCTCCTTGGTTAATTTAATATCTGCCGAGATATTCGTCTATCTCCCACTGTGAAACGCGCTTGTTGTAATTATCCCATTCGCTGCGCTTTGCACGGGAGTATTTTTTGTAGATGTGTTCGCCGATGCACTCTCTTATATATTTATCAGCCTTAAGCTCACGAATGGCATCAATGAGACTTGAGGGAAGATTGTCGATCTCAAGCTCGGCGCGCTCATCCTCTGAAAGAGAGTATATGTTGGAGTCAACAGAATGCTTTGGGGTGAGCTTACGCTTGATTCCGTCAAGACCTGCAAAAATTGCTGCCGCGATAGCGAGATAAGGATTGCAGGATGGGTCTGGACTTCTCAGTTCAACTCTTGTGCCTGCGCCTCTTGCAGCCGGGATTCGGATAAGCGGACTGCGGTTTGCGGCAGACCATGCGATATATATCGGTGCCTCAAAGCCGGGAACCAGACGCTTATAGGAGTTTACAAGGGGATTTGTGAATGCGGTAAAGCCCTTACAGTGCTCCATAAGTCCTGCAACGAACTGATATGCGACCTTTGAAAGTCCCATAGGATCGCTCGAACTGCAAAATGCATTCTTGCCGTTCTTTGTAAGGGAAAGATTTAAATGCATGCCGCTTCCGCATATTCCATAGATAGGCTTCGGCATGAATGTTGCACAGAGATTGTGCTCATCGGCGATAGTCTGAACAGCCAGCTTAAAAGTCATAATATTATCAGCGGTCGTAAGAGCCTCGCCGTATTTAAAATCGATCTCATGCTGTGCAGGAGCGACCTCGTGGTGGGATGCCTCGATCTCAAAGCCCATCTGCTCAAGAGTCAGGCAAATATCGCGGCGGCAGTATTCACCGCGATCGGCAGGACCCATATCAAAATAACTGCCTCTGTCATCGCTTTTGGTTGTGGCGTAGCCGTGTTCATCCTGATGAAACAGGAAAAACTCAAGCTCTGGGCCGACATTAAGCTCATAGCCCAGTGAATTTGCCTCAGCAATGGCTTTTTTCAGAACATAACGGGGATCGCCTTCAAAAGGGGTTCCGTCTGTTTTGTATACATCGCATATAAGACGTGCGGTAACACCGTCATCAAGTGTCCAGGGAAGTATAACAAAGGAGTTAAGATCAGGATATAAGTACATATCCGATTCCTCAATTCTGACAAAACCCTCAATAGAGGAACCGTCAAACATACACTGATTATTGAGAGCACGCTCAAGCTGACTGGTGGTTATAGTGACATTTTTCAATGCGCCGAATATATCGGCAAACTGCAAACGAATAAATTTAACACCGTTTTCCTCAGTCATCCTGAAGATGTCCTCGCGAGTATATGTGGGCATGATATATGCCTCCGTTCGATTTCTGTAATAATGTATATATTTTATTCTCAGAACAAGGCAATGTCAACAAAATAAAGTGCTGTAATTGATAAATCGTGAATGTTGTCAATTCTTGAGGCAGGGTGTATAATTGTTTTAGTACATAAATGCGGAGTTGATATAAATGTATACCTGTATTAAGAGTTTGGCGCACTCGGGACTGACCGCAGTTTTAGTGGATGTTGAGGCGGATTTTTCAAAAGGGATGCCATCGTTTGATATAGTAGGATTGGGGGATACTACCATTCGCGAGGCAAAGGACAGAATAAGAGCGGCATTTCGAAACAGTGGATTCGAGTTTCCTGTCGGTAAAATTGTAATAAATCTTGCTCCTGCGAACATACCAAAAGCAGGCTCACAGTTCGACATGGCGATTTTTATAGCACTGCTGGTAGTGTCGGGGCAGATAATGCCCGTTTCCGACAAGTCTATATTTCTCGGAGAGGTTTCGATAAACGGAGCACTTCGTCCTGTAAGAGGAGTGCTGGCAAAGATATTGTACGCAAGAGAAAACGGATACGATTCGGTGTTTGTACCGGAGGAAAACAGGGAAGAGGCAAGCTCTGTCGGCGGAGTAAGTGTATATCCCGCGGCGCATATTAACGATGTTATCTCGCATGTTACCGGGAAGAAAAAATTAAATGCGGTTACTGCACTTGATTTTGAAAGTATAAAGTCAGAAGAATATGATATCGATTTTGCCAATGTAAAAGGACAGGCAATTGCAAAGCGTGCTGCAGAGATAGCTGCGGCAGGAGGGCATAATCTGATGCTTATAGGACCTCCGGGAAGCGGAAAGAGCATGATAGCGAGACGAATTGCAACAATACTCCCGGAGCTTACATTTGAAGAGGCTATAGAAATAACCAAGATACGTTCGGTGTGTGAAGGATACGGAAGCTCTGTTCAGCTTACAAAGTCAAGACCCTTCAGAGCACCTCATTACAATGCCTCACTGCCTGCGCTTGTCGGAGGAGGTGCGCATCCGAACCCGGGAGAAATATCTCTCGCACACAACGGCATACTTTTTCTTGATGAAATGGCAGAATTTTCAACTCATGTCCTGGAGGCACTTAGACAGCCGTTGGAGGACAAAGTTGTGACCATTTCACGTGTTGCGTATAATACGACATATCCCTGCAGCTTTCAGCTTATAGCTGCAATGAATCCGTGCCGCTGTGGTTATTTCGGTCACCCCGAAAGGCAATGCAGCTGCTCACCTGCATCGGTAAATTCATATCTTCAAAAGATTTCAGGTCCGTTGCTTGACAGATTTGATATGCACGTGGAAGCGAGTCCCGTTAAATATGATGAGCTCTCATCGTCAATGCCTTCGGAATCGTCGGCAGAAATTCGCAAAAGAGTTATCAAAGCGAGAAATATTGCCCTCGACAGGCTTCGCGGAACCGGCATCACCTGCAATGCCGCAATAACACCGGAAATAATCAGAAAAATGTGTGTCATGACGCCCGAAGCAAAGGTTCAGCTTGAAAAAGCTTATGTATCGTATGCATTTTCCGCGCGTATACACGACCGTATATTGAAGGTGGCAAGGACAATTGCAGACCTTGATGATTCGGATTATATACAAGCTCATCACATCGCAGAGGCGGTTCAATACCGATTGCTTGAGCGAAAATACTGGAACAGATAAAAACAGCTGCGGCTTTTGCCGCAGCTGTTTTTTTATGAACCGTAATTTAAAATCGTACCGTTAGTAATAAGCTCATTTGCACTTGTCAAATAGCCTGTAAAAACGTTATACGCAGTGGCATCAAGAATGATATACCATTTTCCGCCGTCGTTTTTCATGCTTAGCTCTAGCTGTGTTGTGACCTTTGGAGCATTGCTCTGACCGGCAATATTTACCGCTTTAGTAAATATTGCGTCTCGCATTTCGCGGTCGGAAACGGCCTCGCCGCTGAGTGCGGCTTTGTAGTATTCATCTATGACAAGAACCGTGGCATCATGATAGATCTCGCGAAGATCAACAGAGGTTACCTCAACCTTTACAGAACTAAGTCCCTCGCTGATGATTTTTACCGAAAGAGAATCGGCAACAGCGTTAATGATCTGTTCTGTATTGCCGTTAAATGATATACTGTCGCGTTCGTCAACATATTTCATTGCTTCTCTGTAATCGTGAGCCTTCATACCGTTTGTAAATCCGTTGACAGCTTCACGGGCAGAGCCTGCGGCACCGCAGGCCGACAGGAGAAGCAGAGAAACAAAGAGAACAGCCATAACGCCTGCAAGACGTTTTATATGCTGCATCTGGCAAAGCCTCCTTGGAAATAGTTACTTGAATTTCTTTCTGACTTTATCTGATATTTCCGCTAATAGCAATACCACTGAGCCTATTAGCAGCAGCATGTACGTTATCAGTGAATATGAGTATGCCCATTCCATTTTAAATGATGTTATTGCACCGCTTGAGTTGGTAAGCTCCATCATGGAATCGATCTGCTCTTCGATAATAGCCTCGAGGTTAAGAAGCAGAAGCAGACATGCAGCGGAAGCTGCGATAATAATAATTGCAGACGGGAACTTCGGCAGCTTGTTCCAGAGGAAGAGCAGCATAAAGATAAGGAGAGGAATTACCAGAAGAAGTGCGATTATAGGACGTGGGTTCATGGTGTAATCATTTCTTGTAAATCCTACCATCAGATTAAATGCAGAAATAGCCTGAGTTCCAGAGGTGTTGGAGCAGGATACTGAAATGAAGGGGAAGAAGAAGAGGACTGCTGCAATGATTGAAAGAAGCTTCAGTGTTGTGGAGAAAAGCCAGATGGTTTCGGATTCGTCGTCATCTTCGTCGAGACCGTCGTCGCGTCTTGATTCGACAACAGCACCGGGACGATTGGCGAGAGCCTGACTTGACAGAGGAACTATTGAACCATCGCTGTTCTGGATAACAGCAAGAGCAAGTGAACGCTCAACTGCGGCTTTTTTGAAGATCTCTTTTTCAACCTGCTTGTGTGCCTTGGATTTTCTTGCCACAAGAGAAATAAAGATGGTTGAAATGATCACTGCAACAATAATGATGAAAACGATGAAAACTATATATCCAACGTTAAGGTAAGTTGACTGGAATGTGATCTTAAAGCTGCCTCCGTTTACGGGAACAGAGAAAACACCTATCTTCGTTTTGCCGTTAAGAAGATTGTTCTTGGGAGTGCCGTCAGCAACGCCGTCCTTATAAAGCTGGCAGTCAACACCCTTGCAGGTCGCGGACTCTGAACGGAAAACATAATTTACGACGCCGCTGTAGTTGGCGTATTCAAGCAGCTTTGTGATATCAACACGGTGAGTGATGTTGTGCTTTGAACTCAGTTCAAATTTGTTGTTGTAAATGTTGGTAAAGCTGTTTTCGCCGCCGAATACATCCTTCATGGCAGAGCAGACCTTTTCGCTGCGTCCGTTGAAGGTTATCTTCAGCTGATAAAATTCCTCGGCAGAGGGATCAGAGTCATTTTTCATGCTCTGACTTGAAAGTGAAACGCCCTCAATGCTCTTGAACTGTTCAGTGAAGAAGTTTTCGGCAAGCTCAAGTGCCATACTGCTTGCGTTGATATTATAATCAAGAAGCACGGAGACCTTGAGGTCATCCTTGTTTGAAAGAGTGGTATCGACGGTTATTTCCTGAATGCCGTATATAAACTTTACGGCAATAGCCGCAGACGCACCGGACGAACCTTTGCAATTTACTGTTATCTTAGACTCGCTGTTTTTTGAGGAGCTTACGTTATCTCCCTCGACGATAACATTATCAGGATGGAATATTACTGAATTTGAAAGCTGAGGAGCATCCTGCTCAGTTTCCTCCTGATAGCTGGAGGAGTAGGTGAGTGTAGCATTGGAGGTTCCGTTGCTGTTGCACGGGAAATTTGAAAAGTTTATCTTCTCGGAAACGACAGATTCAACGGAGAATGCGCTGGTGGTAGTGCTTCCGCTGCAGTCGAAGGTGCTGTTGGGGAAAAGCTCTGATGTTGCAGCGGTGATATCTGCTGCTGTGCCGGAGTAGGTTATCTGATAAACATACTGATTGTTTTTGTCGGCCTCGCTGTCCACATAAGACTTTCCGGCTGCGTTTTCGGGAACTAATGCATCGAACTTATCGACTGTAATGGTATCATAGACCTCCTGAGACATTCTGAAGGTCACAGCACGGGAATAGTTGTCGAGTCCGAGTACAAAGGTGTCAATATTGATCGAGCTGATCAGAGTGTTGCTGCCTGTGGAGTAAACAGAAAAACGACCGTCAACATCGGATTTATACTCCTGAGAATCAAGGATAAAATCAGTTTCTGTATATTTTATACTGAGAGTGGCTTTTTTGTCGTATTTTCTGATAACATCCTGAATCCAGTCAAGGAGATCTCTTGTGGAGAAGCTTTCCTGGAAATTCACACTGCTGCTGAATGCTGTATCAGCAGTGCTGTATGTAATATCTGCATTGTTTCCGAGGATTGCCTCGACCTTATTTTCATAATCGGATAAGCTGCTGAACGGAATCGAAAAGGTGATAAAGTATTTACCGTCTGATTCGGTGTAGGAGACTTTCAGATCGCCGGGGGCGCTGGACTTGATATCATTCAGAATATTCTCAGCGATGTTTCCGCCGCCAAGATCACTTTTTTTGATACCCTCGGTACGCATGATTCGCTCGCCGGAAAAATTGCCGTCCACCGAAAACTCTGTTGCGACATCAATCTCTGTATCACATGCTGCGAGAAGGAATGTCATAGTAAGAACGGCGACGATCAACAGTGCAAGCTTGAGAAATTTACTCTTCATTTGTTGCTCCTCCTGTCGGATGAATGCCAAAAGCTAATGGTATTCATCGTTGTTGATATACAAAACAGTAAATCTATAAATTGTATATATACATACATTATTATACAACATGCTTAATATCCAGTCAATGACAAAATAGAATATTTAGAAATACAAAAATAATAAAAAGTGCCCGTTTTTACGGGCACTTTTTATCAATCGTCAAAATCGTCATCAAAAATTGAAGGGTCATCAAGAATAGTGAAATTTGCAGATTTCAAATTCTTGACCTCATTTTCATATTCATCTTCATATTCCGTCTGTGGAGCATTATCCTCCAAAGAAATCTGATCGGGACCACATAATTTATTGAGAAACTCAAGAGAAGGGAATCTTGCGATAAGCTTTGAGCGAACATTATGCATGCGATAAATGACTATCATAAGTGCAAAAACGATAAGACAGAGGATGCTTGCAATAATTCCGAAAATCATGCCTGAGGGATAATAGGACAGCTTTACATTGTGAGCTCCCTCCGTAACATAAAATCCAAGAAGAGCATTTCCGATTTTGAAGGTGTCTGTTTTCACGCCGTCAACAGTCACCTTCCAGCCGCGGTCATAGGGAATGGAAGTAAACATCACGCCTGCATCGGAAACATTAACTGCTCCGGAAAATGCCGATTCACTGAAAGAAGAGATCACAAGCGGATTTTTTGAGAGCGCTTCCATTGCTTCGACAAATTTACCGTGATTCATTGAAGCGACAAAGATATTGCCGACACATTCCATTGATGTGTTTATCGTAACATTTACGGTATCTCCTGCACTGAGGGAACCGAGGTCGATAATGTAAGGCTCGTTGGTACTCGAAGAGAAAGAGTTGCTGCCTGCTGAGATACTGATGCTGTCCGCGGCTCTGCAGTCAACATAAACATAATATTGTTCGGGAACAATATCAGTTCCTGAGGAGGGAGTGATATCTGATGCTGAAATCGGGATCACAGCAGTAAACGATGCGAAATCCGAACCTGTGGGAGTTACATGGAAGAAGGTGTCGTCAAAGGTAACGGTGCTGTCAACAGGCACTGCATTTTCTTCTGTGGGATAGTGCATGGTGAAAACATTGTCTGCACCTGAGGCAGAAGAAACAAAAGAGTTTTGTACCGTAAATGGATTGTTTGATTCAAACTCCCAGTCTGTAAGAATGCTTTCATCTACCACAAAGGCTCTTGAAAGTGCATACGGATTTTCGTAGATATAGCGGGTCTGTTCGCCGACCTCCACCGTATCGATATGCTTGAGCTGTGAATGATTAAAATTATTTGTATGTATAAGATAGCGAAGATTTAATACAGAGTCCGCGACAGGAACAAAGGAGTTATACATGTGGCTGTTGACGCCGTTGTTTGCATAACCAAGCGCACCCATAAGAGTGATAACAGACTGGTCATTGCTCGAGGCAAAGACGGTAAGACCGGGATAACCGAAGAGAGAGGGGTCATTGCAGGTTTTTCTTGGGAGTATCTCTGTGCGGTAATGAGGCTTGTTAAGCTTTTCGATATATTTTATTGATTCATTTGTTATTTCATAATCGTCGGTAAAATCCTCATGCTTTGTGTATACTTCGGTATCACGCATGGTTGTAACAGTTACCACACCGTTAGAAACTATTTCGACAAAAACAACAGCGCAGATAAGAATTAAGACTGCCGCCCTGCTCGAATTTTTTCTTGATGCAAAGAAAAGAAGAGCCGAATAAACAAAGAAGAAAATGAGACTTGTGTAAATTAGTGTAAAAGTAGGCTCTTCATTGCCGATAAGCTCTGTAAGTGCGAGACCGCCGATACAAACAAGCAGTGCAGTTCCGATGTTTTTGGGCGTAACGGAGCGGATATTTGCTATTACCTCTATCGCCATAAGAAGCATTGTAAAGGATATAAGGAAGGCAAAGCGGTGGGGCAGATCATTTGGAAAATGCTTGCCGTGGAAGAGGAAATAGGTGTAATTTACAGCGGCACAGCACACAAGGAGCATAAGAAGCGAACCGTAGGCGATCTTCTTTCGTGCGGAAATAGTTTTGCAAAGGAAAAAGATAACGATAAGAAGAACGGTAAGAACCGAGCAGTAAATGTTGGGAAGACTGTCGCCTCGGATAGAGGGAGAAGCTGAGAACATAGAACGTCCGAAGAGATCGAACAAATTGAAATATGTGCTAAGCTCACGCGCGAATACATCATCCGCGCCCGATGTATATTGAAGATAAATCGCGGTGGGAACAAGCAGAAAAGCACTGATTCCGCCGCCTACGAGAGAACCGATACCGAAGCGGATTGTGCGGGAAATGTAATCGCGAAGCGTAAAGCCCTTTGAGTGAATAATAAGATGTGCAATGAAATAAAAGACCACAAATACGCAGATCATAAACGCTATGTAATAATTTGTTATGATCGCACCTGCGAGCGCGGCGATATAAAGTACGGGATTTTTATTTTCAAGCCAGATGTGAAGACCGTAAATTATCAGAGGCAGCAGAATAATACTGTCGAGCCACATTACATCCCATGAATATGCGAGCATATACATCATGAGCGCATAAGCGGAAGATAATACGGGGACAGAAAAATCATTGCGTTTTGTCATGCCGCGGACAAAAACGGAGAAGGTCAGGCCTGCACAGCCTATCTTCAGTACAGTGATAAGTGCTATTGCTTCAGTGAGTAATTTTCTGGGGAAGAGAAGAATAAGCAGATTGAAGGGACTGCTCAGATAATATGCAAAAAGAGAGGTGTATCCCGAACCCAGACCGACATGGCTTGAATAAAGCAGACTGTCGCCGCTGAACAAGCCGAGGGTTTTCTCGCGCAGTGAAGAGAAGAAAGCGACATATTGATGATGCATGTCTATGATGAGCACGGTGCGGTCTCCGAAAGGATAAACACCGAGATTAAGATAAACAAGGGTAATGGCGAGCAGTGCAAGCAGACCGCCTGCAAGGACGTATGCACGGCTTTTTTTGCGTTTTGGAGCGGAAAGAGGATTTTCTTCATAATCGCAGAGCCATTCACGAAGAGCAAAAAGAGAAAATGAGCCCATGATGAATGATATTAGTATACGAAAGAGAGATGAAAGCTCTCTGCCTTTGCATATAAGCATGGAAGCAGCAAATGCAAGCGCAAAGGTTCCTGCGTATATCAAAACAAATGCCAATGTATGGTTATCTGCAGCATACTTGATTTTTTTACGGATCATAATAAACCTCACTCACTTTTGAAATTGCCTGTAAAAATGATTATATATCAATATAAAAATAAAATCGATAGAATTTAAAAAAAATTCAAAATATAAGTCCGTTTGTAATATATCCGCCGCCGATCAAATTGTCGCCATCGTAAAAAACGGCGCTCTGACCGGGTGTTGGAGCGCGCTGCGGAACAGAAAATTCTATTGCTGCAGAGCTGTTTTCGGTCAGCGTTACCAAGGCATCGTCACCCTGAGAGCCGAATCTCAGCCTGACCCTTGCGTTAAAGGATTCAGACGGTGCAGAGCCCGAAATGAAATTAACATTATCAACGGTGATGTGCGATGAAAAAAGACTTTCGGAGCTGCCGATTATAAGACGGTTGTTGTCAGCATCGACAGAAAGCACAAACATAGGCTGAGAAAATCCGCCGCCAAGACCCTTCCTCTGCCCGACGGTATATGCCTGAGCGCCGTTGTGAGTCCCCGTTTTTTTACCGTTTTCGTCTATAATATCACCCGGGGTAAGAGTATAGCCGCGTTCCGAGAGAAAGCCGGCAACATTGCCGTCCGGAATAAAGCAAATATCCTGACTGTCGCGTTTTGCATGAACAGGCAGGGAGTTCTGCTTTGTTAAATTTCGTATCTCTTCCTTTGTCATATCCGCAAGGGGGAAAAGGGTATGCTCAAGCTGATGTTGAGTTAGTTGACATAAAAAATAGCTCTGATCTTTATATGCGGCTCTGTGAAGCTCAAACAGACCGCTTTTCTCATTAAAAACACGCTTTGCGTAATGACCGGTAGCGATCATATCAAATCCATTGTCTAATGCATATTTGAGCATATCGCCGAATTTGATCGTCCTGTTGCATTCGATACAGGGATTGGGAGTGCGAGCGTGCATATATTCGGAGCAAAAAGGTGACATAACATTATGTTGAAAATTACTTCTGAAATCAAGAAGAATATGATCTATACCGAGCACTCTGCATACGGCAGCGGCATCCTCTGCGTCCTTGGATGATCCGCAGCCGTCTTCACTGCTGCGAAGCAGCATAGTACAGCCTGTCACATCAAAGCCCTGCTGTTTTAATATCAGTGCAGCAGCGGAAGAATCAACACCTCCGCTCATACCCACAAGAACCTTCATTTTAATTACCCTTTCATGTGTTTCTGTTATAATTGGTACGAATAAATTCAAAGATATACTGCTGTGCTATACCTGCATAGGGCGAAGAAATAACGGGAGTATCATTTCCGAGAAGCTCTTTAAGAGCTTTTTTTATCCATGTATCCACAGGGAAGCACTCAAGACGTGAAAAACCGTACAGCAAAACACACTCAGCGACCTTGGGTCCTACACCGTGTATCTGAAGAAGCATGGAACGAAGCTCGTCCGTAGATGCTTTTGAAGCGGCGGCGATATTGAATCTGCCATCATTTACACGTGCAACGGCATCGACAAGATAAGGCGCACGGTATCCCAGACCCAATGCAGCGTAGTCTGCCTGTGTTGCATCAGAAAGCTGAGCAGGAGAGGGGAATGCAAATTCACTGCCGATAGCGGTTCCGAATTTTTCGCATAACCTTGAAATTATACCTCTGATACGGGGAATATTGTTATTTTGTGAAATAATAAAAGAGCAAAGCGCCTCAAAGGGATCCTGTTTAAGGATATGCACACCGCGCGCAAAGCTCTCGCAGGGAGATAGGCGCGGCTCCAGAGCGATTATTTCATTGTTTATGGCGCCGTAGTCTCTGTCGAGATCGAAATAATCTCTAAAGAATCCTTCCTCCTCAGGTGCGGCACCGTAAACCTCTATCAGATCACCGAGTTGGCAGGCTGTAACTGCTTTGCCGTTAACTATACCACGATATCCTTCTTCGCATTCGCGCCACCTGAAACACTGACCGCTCATAACGGTCGAACCCAATGAAAAATTGTTGTTAGACTTGAGAATTATATGTGACATTACGTCCTCCGTATGTTGAAATTATGAAAAATATATATTATTATACAATAAAAAAAAATAATGTGGTATACTAAATTTTGGAATAATAAAAAAGGAGTATGCGGTATGAAAGAAAATATATGTACTATTCCTGTCAATGAGATATTTGAGGAGTGCAGCGGTTGTCCTCTTTGCTCCATGAGAAACAGGATAGAAGAAAAATACATAGATTATATTACGGGTGCTGCAATGATGGAGCCGGATATCCGTCAGATAACAAATAAAACAGGCTTCTGCGAAAGACATTTTAATATGATGCTTCTTTCAAACCGTCAGAGGCTTCCTATTGCGCTCATGCTTCATACACATCTTGGATATATAGAGGAAAATCTCCTCTGCAAAACAGACAAAGGCACAATAGAAAAGCTTGCAGAAATGGAAGAGAGCTGTTTTGTCTGTGATTATCTGAACAAGCACTTTGATAGACACATTGATACGCTCATTAAAAACTATAAAAATGAAGAAGAATTTCGAACATTGTTTGAATCTCAGGAATATCTTTGCTTAACTCATTACAGACTGCTTGCACAAAGAGCAGTAAAACCGCTCGGAAAGCAATATTCGCGTTTTATCGCTGCGGCAAATGAGCTGGTAATGAAAAAGGTAAGAGAGCTTGATAAGGATTTCAAAGGATTTACAGATTCCTTCGATTACCGCAATGCGGATGTGCCTATGCCCGAAGCATCAAAAACGGTAATAGAACGCAGCATAGAGTTCATGACATCGAGAAAAACTCAGAAAAAGTAAAAAATTACGAATATATTTGAGAATTATTATTGTCAATGAAAGCTACGCATGCTATACTGTAGTTTGATAATTATAATGTAATTTGCTTCTGGGAGGATATGAATGGGTATTCTTATTGACCTGGCGATAGTAGGTCTTTTTGTATTATATATTTATAAAAACAGAAAAACTACTCAGCTTCGATGTCTGATGGAAACATTGTGTTATGTGTTTTCGATCGTGCTGGCAATACCGATATCGATCTTCTTGTCGGAGTTTTCCTATAAAAATTTCTTCAGACCGGCAATTGCTGACAAACTAGACAAGCAGGTTGTTGGAAGCCGTATTACGGCAGGTTATAATGCGGTTATGCAGGAAATGCCCACGATGGTGAAGAACGCCGCAGAGAGCTACGGGGTTTCAACTGCTCAGACAAGAGCAGAGGTCGATTCGCTGGTGAATTCCACCAGCAACACGGCGGCAAAGGAAATAACGGATATAGTCGCAAGACCTGTAATAGAGGGTGTTTTCAGATCTGTTTTTTTTCTGATCCTTTTCATAGCCTTTATGTTTTTGCTCAAGGCTGTTGCGGCAACTGTGGAGAATCTCCTTTATACACCTGACAGAGTGGTTATAAATACCGCGCTTTGCGGAGTTTTTGGTGCATTTAAGGCAATGGTGGTTCTGATTTTCGCGATAACGGTGATCCAGTTCATGCTCCCTGCACTCTGGAGCAAGCCGCTTGAAATGACAAACCTTTTCAGCACATCCTTTTTATTCAAGCTGTTTTATCACAACAATGTTGTGACATTGTTCCTTGGTAAGGGAATATATCCAATGGGTATGTAAAAGAATAGAGTAACGGGAGTTATGGTGAGAAAAATGACGATTCCTAATGCAATGAGTTTTTTTCGTATATTATTGATCCCTGTGTTCTGTATCGTATTTCTGATGGATATGGGGAATACGGGCATGCAGTATATCTGGTCCGGGATAATCCTGATCATATCAGGCGCTACAGATTTGTTTGACGGATATGTGGCAAGAAAGCTCAATCAGGTCACAGATCTTGGCAAGCTGCTCGATCCCGTGGCGGATAAAATGACATTGGCGGCTGTGCTCGTTTGTGTGTGGGTAAAGTTCAAGGAAAACTACTGGTTTATTTCGCCGCTTTTTGCCGCAATGCTTGCAAAAGAGCTTATAATGATCATCGGCGGCATAGTTCTTATGAAGCTTGGCAAAAAGATGGTAAAGGCACAGTGGTGGGGAAAGGTTGCAACTGCCGCGTTTTATGTGTTTATGACTGCAGCGGTGCTTGTTATCGGAACTGATAATATTTCGCACAAGGAAACTATTGTTGCAGCACTTATTACTGCGTCTGCGGTAATAATGATAATAGCACTCATTTTCTATGTGGTGCTTGGCATAAAGATACTTAAGGGAAAGGGTCCCGAGGGAGAAGATCAGGTAGTACACGTCGATAAGATCAGAGAGGGGATTCACTGATTAAAGGTGGGCGTAGCTGTATAGTGGCTATGCCCACATACTTATTTTATTTTTTGAAAAGGAGAACAGTATGCTTTGTTCAAGATGCAAAAAACGACAGGCTGTTGTTTTTTTATCCTCAGGCTTTGCCGGTGATGAAGCTAAAAGCGAAGGCTTATGCATGACCTGTGCAAGGGAGCTTAAGATTCCTCAGGTAGATGCACTTATCAGACAGCTCGGAATGTCCGAGGAGCAGATAGAAGAAATGGAAAATCACGTTGCGGAAATGGCAGAAAGCGGAGAATTGCCGTTCCCCGGACTTTTCGGCAATATGGAAGACAACGAAGAGGACGATTTTGATGATGAAGAGGATGCGCTTGCCGTATCGGATACAAATAACGGTGAAATACCCGATGCCAGGGAAGATGATGAATCCGAGTCGGCTCATCCTTTGAGCATATTCGGCGGCAGCTTTGAGATGGGCGGTGCCGCATACTCGGACGAAAAGAAAAACAAAAAGCGAGGAAAAAAAGCACCTAAAGCAAAAAAGCGAACATTCCTTGACGGTTACTGCACAAATCTGACTAAAAAGGCAGCGGAAGGAAAGCTTGACAGAGTAATCGGCAGAGATCGTGAGATCGAGCGTATGATCCAGATACTCAGTCGAAGAACAAAAAACAATCCCTGCCTGATCGGTGAACCGGGCGTTGGCAAGACCGCAATAGTTGAGGGCCTGGCACTTAAAATAGCGGCAGGAGAGGTGCCGTTTGTTCTGGCAAACAAAGAGGTTCACATGATGGATCTGACCGCACTTGTGGCAGGAACACAATTCAGAGGTCAGTTTGAAAGCAGAATAAAGGGACTTATCGATGAAGTGAAGTCTGTGGGGAACATAATCCTTTTTATCGACGAGGTGCATAATCTTGTGGGAACAGGAGATGCGGAAGGTTCAATGAATGCCGCAAACATCTTAAAGCCTGCTCTTTCAAGAGGTGAACTGCAGGTGATAGGTGCGACCACATTTACAGAGTACAGAAAGCACATCGAAAAGGATACCGCTCTTGAGAGGCGATTCCAGCCGATAACCGTTGCAGAGCCGTCGGTCGATGATGCCGTCGCAGTGCTTCGCGGAATCAAGGAATATTACGAAAAGCATCACAGAGTTATCGTACCTGACGATCTGATCGTTAAGGCGGTCAGACTGTCTGAAAGATATATAACCGACAGATTTTTGCCGGACAAGGCCATAGATCTGCTCGACGAAGCGTGCAGCTGTGCCGCGCTCAGAAACAAAGAGCTTGCACATTATGATTCCCTGTGCTTGAGGCTTAAAAAGCTTAACGAACAGAAAAATGAAATGACAGACGGTGTTGATCAGCCGGATTTTGAGCAATACTACAAGGTTCAGATGGAAGTAAATCAGATAGAGGAAGAGCTTAAGAGGCTTGAGCCTATTGTGATGAACTTCCCTGTGACAGAATATGACTTTGCACATGTCATTGAGCTTTGGACCGGCATAAATGCCATGAGAGTTCAGGAATCGGAATTTTCAAAGCTTTCAAGCCTTGAAAATGCACTAAAAGCAAAAATAAAGGGTCAAGATGATGCGATTTCTGCAGTATCGGCAGCGATCAGAAGAAACCGTGTTCAGATAAGTCCTCGCCGAAGACCCTCATCATTTATTTTTGTCGGTCCTACGGGTGTGGGAAAGACAGAGCTTGTCAAGGTACTTTCCGCAGAGCTTTTTGATTCACCCGAGACAATGATAAGACTCGATATGAGTGAGTTTATGGAAAAGCATTCGGTCAGCAAAATAATCGGCTCGCCTCCGGGCTATGTCGGCTATGACGAAGCCGGTCAGCTCACGGAAAAAGTACGCAGAAAGCCGTATGCGGTTCTGCTTTTTGATGAGATTGAAAAGGCACATCCCGATGTACTCAATATTTTGCTGCAGATCCTTGACGAAGGCAAGATAAACGACGCGCAGGGAAGAACGGTAAACTTTGAAAATACTGTAATAATCATGACCTCCAATGCAGGCAGTGAAAATAAGGAATCTGCCATAGGCTTCGGAAAAACAGAAAAAGAAGCATCAAAGGAAAAAGCGTTGAAGGCATTGTCTGAATTCCTACGCCCTGAATTTCTTGCCCGAGTCGATGAGGTGGTTGTTTTCAATCCCCTTGAAAAGGAGCATTTTATTGAAATTTCAAGACTTATGCTGGACGAATATGTCCCATCGCTTGCCGAACGCGGAGTTAAGCTCGTAATAACTGATGCGGCGGTCGAATGTCTTGCGGAAAAATCTCTTGACGGAAAGAGCGCTGCACGAGATCTCAGAAATCTTATACGCCGCGAGGTTGAGGATGAGATTGCAAAGATGATAATCGACCGCATGGAAAAGCTGCCGCCTGTTATTACCGTAGATGCAAAGGACGGCAATGTCATTATCGAATGCGAATAAAAGGGAAATAGAATAAGTACAAAAAAACGCCCCATTTTTAATGGGGCGTTTTTTCAATCGGTAAATTTATCTGATTTTGAATACTTTACACCGAAAGCGCAAAGATTTGAAAAATGCTCGCAGTTGTTGGTTATAAGATTGTAACCCTTGCTGCCGAGCATTTTTTTTGCTTCTGCAACAATAGCGGTGCTTTTTCTTAAAATAAGCTTTTCCTTAATAGAATAGCTTCGAACCTCAGGAAATGCACCGCATAAAAACTCGGAAAGGTCAGAGATATGAACAGTGTTCGCTTCGGCATTCTGAATGTCGGTATCGCTGTTGCCTTCTCCGAAATGAATGACCTTATCATCGCCTATATATATTCCATGATGATAATAGGAGGGGCGTGCAGCACGTATCTGAGCTCCGGGAAATGGCTCGGTGTAGTCCCATTTTTCATTTATAGAACGTAAGATTTTAAGCTTGTCCATCTGTATTTGCCTCCTCAACTGCAGCATGATCGGCAGACAGCTTTGCAATTTTGTTTAATCTGCATTCTTCGGCTGCAGCAATATTTTCAGGTGAAATTACAGAGCAAAGTTCTGTACGCAGCGCATCGATTTTTTCCTTGAGCTTGTCAGTAAGCTCATCGATACGTTCTTTTGTTACAGGGCCGCCTCCAAGCTCTTCAAAGCTTGTTGTTTTGCCGATCATTATCTGGACGCGCTGACGGCGCTTGTAATTTCCAAGGTTATAAACAGGTATGATCTGTGCGCCTGACAGGGCGGCAAGAAGAACTGCGCCTGATTTGAAATCGGCAAGCTTGTCGTCAAGGTTTATTTTTCCCTCAGGAAAAATAGCGACGATCTTCTCGTCCTGCAGCAGATCGAGACAGTGTCGTATACAGGCCGTATCAACAATATCACGGTCGATTTTAACACAGCCAAGCATTTCAAGCGGTTTTTCGAACGGCTTTTTAAACATTTCCTTTGCGGTAACAACAAAAATACGTCTGAAAGGAAACGTACCGCATATACAGGGCGGGTCGGCAAAGCTTGTATGATTACAAACTATTATAGCTTTTTTTCTGATGATCCTGCTCTTTTTTGCATCTTTTGAATATCTGATCTTAGGCCTCCATGCAAATCGTACGCCGATCCAGTTTAATGCAATTGCAATGTCCTGAACACGATAAAAAAAGAATGAATGGGTTCTTTTCTTTTTCATTTTGTTTTCTCCTTCTTCTCGCAGATGGAACGAAGCTCTATCACCTTGTTTTCGAGAATTTTGCTCAGAGATTTCAATTCATCCGCTGACGGATTAGGAGTGCTGCAGTACTGCTTGAGGTCGATCGTTTCACCGACACATACCTTTGTTCTGCTGAACAGTCCGTAATTGTAGGAATGATAAATAGGCAGTACAGGAACATCTGCCTGCAGAGCGAGCATTGCCGCAGTTTCCTTAAATGGCTTGATCTTACCCTCAAGAGAAAATTCTCCTTCGGGGAAGATAAGTACAAGTCCGTCGTTTTCAAGCTCTTTTAAGGCTTCATAGAAAAATTCCATGTCGAAAGAGAATCTGTCTACCTTTATGGCATCAAAAGCCTTGAGAAAAAAGGTCAGAAACGGATTGCATTCATACATTGTCTTTCCTACCACACAGCGAAAATGCTTAAAGAGAAAAAGATAGATCATTAGCATGAAATCGAGGTAATTCTTATGATTTGTAATAATGACCGCAGGGCCGCTGAATGTAAAGGTTGAGCGCTTCTTTTTTTGGTTTTCGTGGTAAATTTTAGGCATAAAATACAGCCATACGGAAAGAAAACCCGTAATTTTACAAAATGCGCGGAAAATCGCTTTCATTTTTGTTCCACCTTATTTGTCATTACTCTTGAGTGAAATAATACGAGCAGTGATGTCCATTGGGGTCATCAGAGGAGAATCGGCATCAAAAGTAAGAGTGACATCAAATTTATCGGATATTTTAGATATAAGATTGTAATAGGTCATGCTGTCTCCGCCGCAGTCATAAATAAAATGAGTGGTATCACTGACAGTATCGGCATCTATATGCAGCTCCTCCGCAAAAAGCATGCGTATCTGAGAGCATGTTTCTTTTGTTGCTGAATCGAGGCTTTTTTCAACGACCTCAGCCTGCGGCCTCGGCGCAGGTGCAAGTTCGACCGTGCCGTCCGCTATCTGAAGCTTGAGCACATTTCTTTTCGGCTTTCCAAGGATAGTCGGAATTTCCGAATCTGTGGTAAATATTGCTGCGGGGCGTATTGCAGAGGGTATACGATCGAGTGCGTTGTAAGCAGAAACAAGAATGCTCAGCTTTTCATATTCGCTCTGCTTTTCGTTTAAGCATATAATAAGAATTGGTTTTTGCGTGCCGTCGGGCTGTTCACGTCCGATGACACAGTAGGGAACAGGCAGGGAGATAAGCTGTTCCACGGCATCTGGAGAGATGTTTTCGCCTGAGGAGCCGATTATAATATCATCCTTGCGTCCGATGATCTTCCAGCGTCCGTCCGGCAGTACCTCGAACATATCATTTGTGCAGAAGGGGCTGCTGCTGTCACGCTCAATGCGGACGCCGTCCTTTATTTCGGCGGTATAGAGAGTGTCGCCTGTAATATAGAGCATACCGTCAGAGGAAACAGCCTGCTGTACGGTGGGGAAGGGCTTTCCGACTGTGTTGTCGAGAAGCTTTCCTGCACGGCGCGACATATCGACCGAGCAAATTCCGGCCTCTGTCATACCGTAGCCTACGTGCATTGTGTATCCGAGACCGGTAAGAAGCTCAAGGGCATCATCCCTTAAAAAACCGCCGCCGCTTATACAAAATTTAAGAGATGTGCCAAGTGCTTTTTCACGGACAGATTTAAATAGAATGCTCCTTGCGACAAAGCCGCCAAAGCTTGGGAAAAGGTTCTGAAGCTTATTTGAAAGCTTAACGGCTCCGTTGAGCTTTTTAAGTTGATCGGTCTTTTTTGCCTCGGCAAAAACAGAAGCTGCGACAGTGTTCCAAACAAGAGGAACCGCAAAAAAGTGAGTGGCTTTATTGTATTTACATGCGAAGCGTATAGATTCGGAATCATATCTCTGAAGGAAAATAAGTGTTCTTCCAAAGAATACAAACCAAAGCAGAATAGCCATAAGTCCGAATATGTGGTAGAAGGGAAGAAAAGCAATAAGCCTTATTTCGAGCTTACGGTTATATGTAATATCACGATTCTGCTCAACTATATCACCGGACAGAAGAATCTGAGAACATATTGCTTTACCGTCGTAAACGATGATCTTAGGCTGACCTGTAGTGCCCGAAGACATAAGCGCGATCTCGTTTTCCCAGTGATCGTTGTCTGTTTTTCCGCCAATTTCGAGAGTTGAGTAAAGCACATCTCCTTCACAGTAGTTCGCCTCGTCGCTTATAACAGCAACAGCATCAACGGACTTTATGGCGTAATCAAGGCTTGAGCTATCGAGTCTGATGTTGAGAAGCAAAGGCTTAAAGCCTGACTTTAAGGATCCGTAAAATGCAGCTACCCATTCAGGCGAATTATCCATTCTGATGGCAATAAAACCGCCGCGCTTATTGGAAAAAAGCT
This sequence comes from Acutalibacteraceae bacterium, assembly GCA_045536305.1. Classification (GTDB taxonomy): domain Bacteria; phylum Bacillota; class Clostridia; order Oscillospirales; family Acutalibacteraceae; genus JAISGQ01. The sequence continues at coordinate 10,844 of JAZSNH010000050.1, read as the reverse complement.
TGTCAATGGCGGCGGCAGTGCCCTCAACCTTGTCAAAGAACTGAGAATAGGTCATGCGCTCGGTTCTGCCGTTGACGGTTTTCTCCGAAAAGATCTCATCTGAAAAATAAGAACACATTATTCTGTAGGCATCTTTTAGTGTTTTATCGGAATTTGTAAGCTCCAGAAGCTCTTTTTTCCAAAAAATCATAATATTTACCTCCGAAAATTTAGAAGTATCAGATCAATACACCGATACAGTAATCGCTTGAAACATCAGTGATTTTAATTTTGACAGGGTCAGCGGTTGTTTTTTTCATTGCAACGCGAACCTGTGTATAGTTTTCGGTATAACCGTCATAAACACCGGGATCGACCTCAGTTTCGGGAACAAAGCTGCAGGTTCTGCCAATCTGAGAGTATCTGAATGCGTTGGCGGTTTCATTCGCTGCGGATATCATTTTAGCACTGCGCGCGGATTTCACGGCGCTTGTAAGCTGACCGTCAAATTTATCGGCTTTGGTGCCGGGTCTGCGTGAATAAGCAAATACATGGGCTTTGGCAAATCCGATCTCTGAGACAAAACGGAGCGATTTTCCAAATTCTTCATCGGTTTCGCCCGGAAAACCTACCATGATATCGGTTGTAATGGAAGGATTGTCAAATTTATTTCTGATTCTGCGGACAATATCTCTGTAAAATGAGGTGTCATATTTTCTGTTCATGCGAGAAAGTGTTTCGTCGCAGCCACTTTGCAGAGAAAGGTGAAAATGAGGGCAGAATTCCTTTGTCGATGCAAGAAGCTCAAGGGTTTCGTCCGAAAGGAGATCGGGTTCAATAGAGCCTAAACGGACTCTTTTGATTTTCGGATCCGATGCGGCGGCATTAACAGCATCAAAAAGAGTCAGGCCGATGTCTCTTCCGTAGGCGGAAAGATTTATACCGACAAGCACGACCTCACAGTAATCGGGTGACAAAGCAGCGATCTCCGCCTTTATACTGTCAAGAGGTCTGCTTCGAACAGGGCCTCTCGCATAGGGAATCATGCAGTAAGAGCAATAGTTGTCGCAGCCGTCCTCGATTTTTATCATAGCTCTCGTACGTTCTCCGAATGCGGCAATTTTGCAGGCTTCGCGGTATTCGGCGGTATGGGGTTCTATGCACACAATTTGCTGATGCCGCTGTAAAAAATCGGAGATAAGTGATGGGATAGCATCGCGATTGGAATTGCCGATTATGATATCGGCATCCGTGAGCTTTTCGGCTGTTTCGGGTGCGGCCTGAGTCATGCAGCCGGTTACAACAAGAATAGCATCCGGATTTTCGCGTCTCAGCTTATGTATAAGCTGACGATTTTTTTTATCGCTTTCAGCGGTAACTGTACAGGTGTTTACAATAAAAAGGTCAGCTTTTTCGTCCCTTTCGCAGAGCCTGTGTCCATAAAGACACAGCAGTTCGCTCATTGACTGGGAATCGTATTGATTGACCTTGCAGCCAAGAGTGAGTATTTTAAATTTCATATCAGCTCTGTGCCTCCTGCGAATACAGTTCGTCAAGCTTGATGAAAAGCTCGTCCTCGTGTTCCTTAAGTGAATTGAGGTCGTTTGTTATCTCGAGCACAAGCTGATAATCTGCCGCTACATCGGGTTGTGAAATACGGTTTTCGAGTTCGGCAATTTTTTCGGCGATTTCCTCAAGTGCTGCTTCTGTTCGGGAGATACTTGTTTTCCTTTTACGTGCGGCGGAGGCTTCTTCCTTTCGTCTGCGGTAATCAGCGGCGTTGGTGCTTTCTGTTTTCGCAGCAGCTGCAGCAGAGGGGCGGTCGGGTCTTCGCTGCTCGAAATAGTCATAGTTCCCGCTGTATTCCGTAAGCCTTCCTTCGTCCATATAGTAAAGCCTGTCGGCAAGCTTATTTATAAAATATCTGTCGTGGGAAATGATAAAAACAGTACCCTCATAATCTGCTATAGCGTTTTCAAGAGCCTCACGGGAGGTTATGTCAAGATGATTTGTAGGCTCGTCCAAAAGCAGAAAATTAGCCTGAGAAAGCATCAGCTTCAAAATGGAAATGCGAGCCTTTTCGCCGCCGCTCAGATTGGAGATAAGCTTAAATACGTCCTCACCGCGAAACAGAAAAGAGCCTAATGCGGTACGAATCTCGGTTTCGGTCATTCTTGGATATACATCCCATACCTCATTTAAAACGGTTTTGTTGTCGTGGAGAGAAGCCTGAGTCTGCTCGTAATAACCGTATTCAACATTTGGGCCGTATGTAACACTGCCGTATTTGCCGGCAAGCTGGCCTACAAGGACCTTGAAAAGGGTGGATTTTCCGCATCCGTTCGGACCTAAAAGAAAAACTCGCTCGCCCTTGTGTATTGAAAGATTAAGCTCGGAAAAGATCTTTTTTTCGCCGTAGCCTGCCGTAAGACGGTCGCAAATAAGAATATTGTTTGTGATAGTCGGCTTGGTGTTGAAATTGAATTTCAGCTTGCTCGGCAGATTGTCAACCCCAACAAGAGTTTCCGCTATTCGGTCGATCTGTTTTTGTTTGCTTGCGATGGTAATGTAATTATGCGCTTGATTCCAGCGTTTCTGCTGTTCGATAATTCCTTCTATACGGTGAATTTCACGCTGGGTGTTTTCATAATGCCGCAATGCGATCTCGCGGTTTTCTTCTTTCTGTTTAAGAAAGCTTGAATATGCGCCTTTATATGAAGTGAGATGGTGGTTTTCAAGCTCAAATGTACGGTTTGTTACTTTTTCGAGGAAATATCTGTCATGAGAGATAATAATATATGCACCGTTGTAGGAAAGCAAAAAGCTTTCAAGCCATTCTACCGCGTTTATGTCAAGATGGTTTGTGGGCTCGTCGAGGAGAAGAAGGCTTGCACCGGAAAGAAGCATTTTGCATAATTGTATTTTAGATCGCTGACCGCCGCTCAGCTCTCCGATGTCGCGGCTCAGATCGCTTTCGGTAAAGCCCAGTCCGATAAGTGCCGCGCGTGTGCGATTTTCAAAGGTAAGGCCGCCTTTTTTCTCATATTCCTCAGTGAGAAAATGCTGCTTGTCGATAAGCTCCGGAGAAGTGTCGCCTGAAGCGAGTCTGGCTGTTACGGAAGAAAGCTCGGCATCAAGCTCCATCAGGGGTTTAAATACCGTAAGTGCTTCGTCATATACACTTCGTCCGCCAAGGAGAGTAAACTGTTCCATGTAGCCGAGAGAGGCAAGCTTGTTAACGGATATATCGCCCGAATCGGGAAGATTTTCGCCTGTAATAAGCTTTAAAAGACTGGTTTTGCCGCAGCCGTTGATGCCGACTAAGGCGATACGATCCTTTTCGTCTACAGAAAATGTTACATTTTCAAATATCATATTTGCGCCGTAATAGAGACCAAGGTTATTGGCGCTGAGAACTGTCATAGAAATTTCGCTCCCATCGGAGTTAAGTATAGAGGCTGTCATTAAACAGCCTAAATAATATTATACCTTAATATGTGTGTTGAATCAAGGGTCATAACCATATTTTGAGTTTTTCAATGTGAGACTGTTCGCAGTCTATATATTTTTGCGCCGCAGCTTTAGAATAATCATTAAGCGATGCACCGTTGACGGCTTTATACATTTCTATGATAGCCATATCTGAACCCTGTATGAGCATTTCGGCCATGTGAGAAGGAGAGGAATCAAGCATGGTTTTCATGCTGACCGAGCTTCTCAGTCCCATTTTTGCCATTGTTTTGGTGTCGCCGGCAACAATACCGCTGTCTGCCAAAGCAGAACCGATATCCTTTGCGATTTCGTTGTATTCGCTTCGAAAATCCTGAAGAAGCTTCTCGAAATTGGTTTCGTCAGCCTTTTTCAATAGTGAATCAATTGAGAGCAAGCCCATTTTGCAGCTGTCAAGGATAAGTGTCAGTACATTGCTGTCATCTGAATTGTTATAAATCATTTTTTCATCTCCCTTGAGCATAGCATGTCCGAAATTTGTAAATATATCCATATATTTTCAATAAAGCTGTTTAAAAACAACAAAGAACGAAAATTTCTGATAATCCAATTGAAAAGCAGGAAAAAAGAGTGTATACTTATAATGGGATTAAGTGGTGCGAAAGCACTTTTACATTATAAAAAGAGAGGTAGAAAAAATGCAAAATTTAATTCTAGCCGCGCAGCAGAGTGAAGGAGGTAACGGAAACACTATCTTCGTTACTACTTTTACAGGAATCCTGATCGTTTTTGCCGCACTTGTACTGCTTATCTTTATAATTTGGCTTTTCGGAAAATTCTTTTCAATATCCAATAAATCCGCTAAAAAGTCAGAAAAGAAGGCAGAGACTGTAAAAACAGCACCTGCAGCGGTGCCTGTGGTTCTTCCTGCGGCACCGGCACAGTCAAATGATGATATTATTGCGGTCATCGCAGCTGCTGTTGCAATGTACGGTGAGAGCGAAGGAAAGACATACGCTGTGCGTTCGGTCAGAAGAAGCGCAAATAATAATGGTACCAGAAGCGCATGGGCTGCAGCAGGTATCGCTCAGAATGTCCGTTCATTCTAATTTCCGGCAGAAAGGATTTTGACATAAAATGAATTTTTTAAATCAGGTATGGAATACACTGGTTGACCTTGCGATGGAATCCGGTTTTGTCGGATTTTTTGCCGAGGGCGGCTGGAAAAACATAGTAATGATAGCAATCGGATGCGTCCTTATTTACCTTGCGATCAAGAAACAGTATGAACCGCTTCTGCTTTTGCCGATTGCGTTCGGTGTTATTCTTGCAAACCTTCCCCTTGCAGGACTTATGACTCCCGCATCTTCCGAGCTTATTCCTATTGCTTCTGCTACAGATACAGAGCTTGCAAAATACGCTGTAATGGAGGTTGGAGGAGAGCAGTTTGTAAATGTAACTCATTCCGGCGGATTACTCTACTATCTCTATCAGGGCGTAAAGCTCGGTATTTATCCTCCGCTCATTTTCCTTGGAGTCGGCGCAATGACCGATTTCGGTCCTCTTATCGCAAACCCAAAGAGCTTCATTCTCGGTGCGGCAGCACAGATCGGTATTTTCGTTACATTTATCGGCGCTATGCTTTTGGGCTTTGAAGGTGTGATTGCCGCGTCCATTGCAATTATCGGCGGTGCCGACGGTCCTACGGCTATTTACGTTACTAGCAAGCTCGCGCCCGATTATCTCGGCCCCATTGCTGTTGCGGCGTATCTTTATATGGCGCTCGTTCCTATTATTCAGCCTCCCATCATGATGGCACTGACCACAAAGAAGGAACGCAGTGTTGTAATGACTCAGCTTCGACCCGTGTCCAAGACAGAAAAGATTCTTTTCCCGATCATTGTTACGATTGTTGTATCACTTCTGCTTCCTTCCGCAGCTCCGTTGGTAGGTATGCTCATGCTTGGCAACCTCTTCCGTGAAAGCGGCGTTGTATCAAGACTTTCAAGCACTGCTCAGAATGAGCTTATGAACATAGTTGTTATCTTCCTCGGTCTTACCGTAGGTGCTACCGCAAACGGAGAGGTATTCCTCAGCCTCGAGACACTTCTGATAATCGGTCTCGGCGTGTTTGCGTTTGCTATCGGTACCGCAAGTGGTGTTCTTTTCGGAAAGGTAATGTATGTTGTAACCGGAGGAAAGGTAAATCCCCTTATTGGTGCGGCAGGCGTTTCCGCAGTTCCCATGGCGGCACGTGTTGCACAAAAGGTCGGACAGAAAGAAAACCCCAGCAACTTCCTGCTCATGCATGCAATGGGTCCAAACGTTGCAGGTGTTATAGGTTCTGCGGTTGCTGCAGGTGTTCTGATTTCAATTTTCGGTTGATAAATAACAATTATGCGCTCTCACAAAACGCGAGAGCGCATAATTTTTCAAAAGAATAGATAGGATGGTAACCTAAATGGCAGAAATTAAAGAGCGATTTTTAAAAGCAAAAAAACAAATTCTTGAAAAGGAATTTTCGCGTCTTAATCCAATGCAGCAGCAGGCTGTTTTTCAGACCGAAGGACCCGTACTCATACTTGCCGGAGCAGGAAGCGGAAAGACGACAGTGCTTGTCAGCAGAGCTGCAAATCTTATAAAATACGGTAATGCATACAACAGTGACAGCCTTCCTTATGGTATTACCGAAGAGGATATTGAGTTTCTGGAAAGCCAGACAGAACGAGTGACAGATGAAGAGCGTGTGAAAAGGCTTCTTTCGGTGTATCCGGCAAAGCCGTGGCAGGTAATGGCGATTACCTTTACAAACAAAGCTGCGGGAGAACTTAAAAACAGGCTTGCGGCAAAGCTTGGCGAAGAGGGAAATGAGGTATGGGCATCCACGTTTCACTCTTCCTGTGCAAGAATGCTTCGCCGCGATGCGGAGCGTCTCGGATATACAAATCGCTTCACGATTTATGATACAGATGATCAGCGCCGCCTGATAAAGGATATAATGAATGTATTGTCAATAGATGAGAAATTTCTTCCCCATAAGCTTATAGGAAATGAGATAAGCAGAGCAAAGGAAAAGCTTCTTACGCCGGAACAGTATTCAAACAGAGTCGGCTCGGATATACGTCTTGGCAAGATCGCAGATGTATACAAGCAATACCAGAAACGCCTTATCGAGGCGGATGCAATGGATTTTGACGATCTTCTGCTCAATACAGTAACATTGCTCGAGGAAAATGAGGATATACTCGAATACTATCGACGCCGCTTCCGATACATAATGATCGACGAGTATCAGGATACAAACCACGCGCAGTATATGTTCGTTCGCCTTCTTGCCGACGGTCACAGAAATCTCTGTGTTGTTGGCGATGATGACCAGAGTATATATAAATTCCGCGGTGCAACGATCGAAAATATCCTCTCCTTTGAAAAACAGTATGAGGATGCAACGGTAATACGTCTTGAGCAGAATTATCGTTCGGTAGGAAATATCTTGGATGCAGCAAATGCGGTTATTTCAAATAACACAGAGCGTAAATCAAAGCGTCTGTGGTGTGATAAGGGCGCAGGTGAGCTGATTGCTCTTTACACAGCAGGAACAGACAGGGAAGAGTCCAAATATATTGCGGACGAGATAAACAACTCAGTGGCAGAAGGAAGAAAATATTCCGACCATGCAGTTCTTTATCGCGTGAATGCTCAGTCAAATACATTGGAAGGATTCCTTTCAAGGGCAGGTATACCTTATCGAATGATCGGCGGACACCGTTTTTATGAGCGTAAGGAAATAAAGGATATGCTTGCATATCTCTGCGTCATAAACAATCCTGCCGATGAAGTAAGGCTTCGCAGAATAATAAACGAACCGAAGAGAGGAATAGGCGACAGATCGGTCGATAATGCATCGGAAATAGCATCGCAGCTTTCGATCTCTCTTTTCGAAGTAATGGCAACTGCTAATCAATATCAAGCTTTGAACAGATGTGCAGGGAAAATGATGCAGTTTGCTCAGATGATAAATGAACTTGCGGATGCAGAGGGAGATATAACCGTAGGTCTTGGCGAGCTGCTTGATTTGATACTTGAAAAAACAGGTTATGAAGAAGCTTTGGCAGGAGATGAAAAGAAAGACGAGCGAATGGAAAACATAAGAGAGCTCAAGTCGAACCTTGTGAAATTTCAGGAGGAACGCGGAGAAGAAGCAGATCTCGGTGAATTTCTCGAAGAGGTGGCGCTCGTTTCCGACATCGATAACTACGACGAAAGTGCAGACGCAGTTGTCCTTATGACACTCCACTCTGCAAAGGGCCTTGAATTTCCGGTTGTGTTCATTCCGGGCCTTGAGGAAAATATTTTCCCCGGCAGGCAGTCGGCACTTGACCCTTCAGAAACAGAGGAGGAACGACGCCTTGCTTATGTAGGAATAACAAGAGCGCAGGATAGGCTTCATCTCATCCATGCCGAGTCAAGAATGCTTTACGGACAGACAACAAGAAATCCATTGTCACGTTTTGTGGGAGAAATACCTTCGGAATTATTGGATAAAAAACGCGCAACACCTATAAAGCGAGATAACTTTACAAGCACTTCGCGCTACGAAAAACCTTCCTACGAAAGTGCAACCCAGATGTCAGGCGCAGTTACACAGAAAAAAACATCAGAAACCTTTACAAAGAGAGACAGAGTTCTTCACAAGGTGTTTGGCGAAGGGGAGATAGTAAATGCATCACCGCTCGGTTCGGACACATTACTTGAGGTAAGCTTTGAAAAGGTCGGCACAAAGAAATTGATGGCAAACTTTGCAGGTCTTAAAAAAATATAAAGCTATAATAAAAAACAGCCGCACTTGCGGCTCTTTTTTTATCTGTCACTTGCTGAAATATCTTCTATAGGCCATTGTCTGCCTGCTACATCGATCTCATAATTATTTTTATAAATATTTTCTGAGATAGGAACAAAGGTAAAGCCTTTTGAAAGAAGATTTTCAATAATTGTCGGAAGTGCGCCGGGAGTGTTGACCGCGGCGTTGTGAAAAAGAACGATTGAGCCGGGTACGACTCTGTCGATAACTCTTGAGGCGATTTCCGAGGATGTGGGATTTTTCCAGTCGAGCGAATCCACATCCCACTGAATGGTATACATACCGATAGATTGAACGGTGTCAAGCACGGTATCATTGTATTCACCATAGGGAGCGCGGAAAAGAATAGGGCGAATGCCCGTAATGGCTTCTATTTTATCGTTGCATTCATTTAATTCCTTAAGTATCTGATCTTTTGAAAGCTTTGACATGTGCGGGTGAGAGGAGGAATGATTCATGATCTCATGTCCTGCATCGTGCAGAGCCTTCACTGATTCGGGGTATTTGTCGACCCATTCGCCTACAAGAAAAAACGTAGCTTTTATATTGTATTTTTCGAGAATATCTATCAACTGTTGTGTGTCCTCATTGCCCCAGGCAGCATCAAAGGAGATGCTTATCACCTTATCATTTTCGTCTCTGCCGACAGAATAAATAGGCACTTTTTTTCGCGTTGATGAGACAGATGCAAAGCCTGCACCGCTGAACGCAGTAGCTGCAATGGCGAAAATAATGACACAGCAGGCGGCAATAACAGCGATCTGTTTCTTGTTGACAGTTTTAAAAAGCTCCATAATAAACCTCCGTTTACGATTTTTGTAAATGTATATGCGTTATATACACTTTTTATAAACAAAACGGAGGGCAATGAGAAGAGGAGAAATCGATCAATATTTGATATAACCTCTCGGGTATACCAGCTTGGCACCTTCTTTATAAGTTACATGCTCCCAATCGACAAAATCTTCCAAAAGATCATAATTTTTCAGCGCAAGGCGGAAGGAACATCTCATGGGATTATTTCTGGTGTAGGTATCATTGTTTTTCAGAGTGTGTGCTATTTTGCAGTTAGGAAGCTTCTTTCTGATTTCCTTTTTCTGTTCGGTGGATAAATCATTTGTTGCAAGAATAAGATATTCGAGATTATCGCACTCATACAAAGGTGAAAGATCACGTATTCTTGTGTAATAAACGTCCAGATGCTTTAAGTTTTTGCATTCCTTAAAAGGAGTAAGATCCGAAACATGGGTCATATTCAGCTCGAGGAACTGAATATTGGGAAGCTCGGCAATGGGAGAAAAATCAGAGATCGGATTATCTGTAAGAATCAGTCCCTGAAGATTTTTTAGATTTGTAAAGAGAGAAATATCAGTAATTTCATTATGACCGAGGTCAAGAACAACCAGATCGGTGCAGTAAAGGAGAAGCTCCTTAAACATTTCCTGATCGCCAACCTTGCGTACAGAACCGAGAAGAGTGGAGAAGACCTTGATGTCAGTTCGCACTGTCCAGTTTATGTATTTCTTGCCGAAGGTGATTTCCCATATAAATTTGATGTGAGGATATTTATCGCGCCACTTGGCCATTTGCTCCGAAGGAACGCCGCAGCCGCACATATCGATGGTTTTAAGATTGGGGAAATATTTAAGCTTTTCCTCAAATTCCTTGTCAAGAGCGGCTATGTCCTCAACTTTTTTTCTGTTGAAATTAAGTTCAGTGACAGCGCTGTCTGCTTTTATTCCAAAAAGCTCTGCGGTCCATAAAAATTCGCACTCGGGCATTTTGCCGCTCAGCTCCAAAAGAGCTTCGATTTGGGGACATTCTGCGGCATTTACCTTTTTAAGGTTTTCAAGATGAATGAGGCTTTGGATTTCTTCGACAGTAGCATCGGTTAAAGAGATTACCTCGGTATCATGAGGATAACGAGCTTCGCCGATTTTCAAATCCCAGTCAAGGGAACATTCAGGGCGAAGATTTTTAATTTCTTTAATAATATCAAGATCAAGTCCGCGGGCGTCGATATAATTGAGGTTAGGAAGATAAGAGAGCAGTCTGATGTCCTCCTTGTTTATGCTGCTCAGTCTTATTTCTTCGGCATAGCTATCGGTAGAGGATGCAATGGGGATATTCCATCTGATATCACACTCGGGGAAAAACTCCATCAATTCAAGGGTATCCTCAAGTGACACATTGCTTCCTCGAAGGTCAATACTTTCGGGATTTTTAAATCTTTTTATTTCATTGATGGTATCGATGTCGGCAGAGCTGAAAACCAATACACTTTCGTCAAGACTGTAGTGTATTTCACCGACTTGAGCATGCGTGTCGTTAAAGTCTTTTTTTAGATTGAGACCGAAAAACATGCATGCGGTAAAAATTATAAACAATACAGAAACAACAACTGTTATTTTTATTTTATCGGCTTTGGAAGGAGTGGGAGACTTTGGCGCGGCGTATGTGTTGTTTTTCATGATATTAAAACCTCCGATATAAGGAAATCGTACATATTATGATATCATAGATGAAATTTATCGTCAAGATAATGTGAGGAGTG
>JAZSNH010000039.1:0-6918 GCA_045536305.1 Acutalibacteraceae bacterium | reverse complement strand
ACTTGCGGTTCATCAAAGAGCATAATCGCTCGCTATATCTCGAACTCTTGATGACTGGCAAGCTCAATGGTTATCTCGCCGACATAGACCGTCAGGCAGAGGAGATGTTTATTCGGCTAATGGAAGATATGGCTCATATGGGAAGGTGTCACCGAGCAGCTCAAGGCAGAGAATCAGATAGAATGGATTGCACGAATGAATAATATCAAACAAAAGGCCTTGGCATTTGTTTACAACGAGTTGGTTTGCTCGTAAAATTAGTGAAGGCGGTATAGCATTGTGAGTGCTGTACCGCCTTCTGCATTGTCATAACGATATGAATTTAGCCAATTACAATTCTATTCGCTGATGGATTCTTTGTCGACAATCATTCCGTCCTGAAAGCAGAATGTAAATCGCATTCCTGTGTCGTCTTCTATTGGCTTAAAGTCAAATGGTATCTTAAGCAATGAAAGCGACTGTTTCACAATATACAAACCAAGACCGTTTGAATTTTTGTTTCCATGATTTCCGGAATACAGTGGCTTCATAACCGCCTGCATTTCATCTGCCGACAGCGGAGTGCAGGTATTTTCAATATGCAGGCAATTATCCTCGTACCGTATTCTGACATATCCGTCTGAAGCTGTATAGTTTGCGGCATTTGAAAGTACGTTTGAAATAGCCTTTGCAAACAGATTATGCGATGTTGTGAACATAATATTTTCAGGGATATCAACGCTATAGCGAATCTGACGGGATTTTAGGATAACCTTGTATGGATGGAACTCAGATTCAACCAACTGTTTCAGATCAACCGGTTTAGGATCATCTTTGTAGACAGGAGACAGGCTGAGTGATTCCTTTGTAAGTGTTATTGCCTTTTGCAGAAAATCCCTGCATTCGGCCAGATACCTTTCTCTATCATCACAATATGGCGGCACATCGTAAATTATTCCCTCTATCAAGGCATTTGCAGAAGCAAGTGGAGTTTTCAGCTCGTGCGACACATTACGCAGAAAATCTATTTTCTGATTTTCCTGTGCAGAGCAGTCCTGTATTTTCTGCTCAAGATCAGATATTGTGCTGTGCAATTCCTGATACAAGCAGTTTATGTCGTGACTCATTTCAGCAATCTCATCGTGCGAATTGATATGAATATACGCACCAGGTTTAAGCGAAGCCATATCTCTGAGTGTATTGCGGATATTGCGTACAGGCCTTACAACAGTGCGTGAAAAGAGAACAGCAAGAATCAGAGAAAACACCACACAGAGCAATCCTGCCAGTGGATATATACTTATAATGACAACCTTCGCTTCGTCTAGTGGCTGCAACGGAATGCTTATTATCATACTACGCTGCCGACCATTGGCATTATAGCTGTATTCAGATTCAATATAATCCTGTCTGCTGTCAGCTGCGGCATCAGTTGTCATCTCAAAAGAGTTTCCTCCGACAACATCTTCTGCATCCTGCACAACTGACATCTCGATGCTTTCAGTAATCTGAAAGAAAATATCGCCGTCTGATTTATACACTGTCACATTGGCAGTATCACTTTTGGCAAAATCACCGAGCAAGTCAAGCTCCTCTTTTTCATCTGACGCATTTTCAAGACTGTCCATGAGCACCTGTGCTTTCTCATCATATTCGCTCATTTTATGATTTTCATAAAATACAGGCAGAAATAGATAAAGCAGAAGATATGCTGTCGCTGTAATAAGCACAAGCATAAGCAGCGATACACAAAACGTCTTGAAAAACAAACTGTTTCTTATTCGTTTCAAAATTTACTCCTTACATATTCAGACGGTATCCGACGCCTTTCACAGTGACAACAAGCGATGGGTCAAGCTTTTTTCGGATATTCTTGATATGAGTATCAACGGCACGGTCGGCCGATTCATAATCACAGCCCCATAGGTTTGTTATGATTGCATCTCTTGTTACGGCGTTTCCTTTGTTGTCAAACAAGAAGCGTATAATAGCCATTTCCTTATGAGTAAGGCTGATTTCTGTGCCCCCATCATCTGTGACGGTATGCTTGCTGAAATTAAATGTAAATCTGCCGATCTTGAAGATGCTTTTTGCTCCGTAGATACGCTCCGCAAATGCATTGATTCGTTTTGTCATTACAAGAGGAGATACGGGCTTGTCAACGTATTCATCAGCCTTGAGGTCAAAGGTGTTAAGCTTTGTGTAATCATCATCAAGCGCAGTCAGCACGATTACAGGAACATTACTTATAAGCCGTATATCCTGCAGAAAATCCAGTCCGCTTCCGTCGGGCAGCATTATATCAAGAATCACAAACTGAACAGACGGGTCAAATAGCTGCTTCGCTTCTGCAAGACAATATGCAGAAATTGTTTCATACCCCTCTTTGCGAAGGAAATTTGAAAGCACATCATTTTGTGTGCGGTCGTCCTCTACTATAAGAATTTTGATATGATTCATATCGCAATGTACGGATTTACGCACGGCTTACCCCCTTTGCTCGGATTATATATAATTTATCACAATTTTGGTCATAACGCAAGGAATGCGCCGCTTACGGAATGATTATCTCCTGCGAATAACCGTTTTGTTCTCCGTCCGCACTTTCGTCCTCAACTATTTGTGTTACGACTTCTTCTGTTTCAAGCTCGATATCATCATTCTGTTTTTTACAGCCTGCAAGACTGCAAAGTCCGAGAATACAGCCGAGCATAACAATAATTGCAAATACTTTTTTCATAATAATTACCTCACTTTGATTCATTTTTTCCGTCCTTTATGTGAACGGTTCTTTCACACATCGCAGCAATCTGGGGATCATGTGTGACTATGACTAATGTATTTCCCTGATTATGCAGTTTTTTGAACACCTGCATAATCCTTCTGCCGTTTTCTTCATCGAGCGCACCTGTCGGCTCATCTGCAAGTATCAGCTTTGGCCTTGCAATAACCGCACGGGCGATTGCAGTGCGCTGTGCCTCACCTCCCGAGAGCTCCCTCGGACATTTTGAAAGCAGTTTTCTTATTCCGAACTCTTCTGCAATCTCACAAACCCTGCGATCAATATCTGCTTTGGGTGTTTTGCAAAGGCGAAGCGGTATTGCAATATTGTTATATACGGTATAGTCATCCACAAGTGCAAAATGCTGAAACACCACGCCGATATTATCCCTGCGAAAAATCGTCATCTGCCTGTCGGTCAGTTCTGACATATCATTTCCCTCGAACCGATATTCCCCGCCGCTCGGTCTGTCTATGCCTGCAATGATATTCAGGACGGTCGATTTGCCCGAGCCCGACCGCCCCATAACGGCGAGCATCTCTCCTTCTTTTATCGCCAAATTAAACTTTCTTATGGCAGTAACCTTTTTCTTTGTTCCGTAGGTTTTTGATATATTTTTAAGCTCTATCAAGTCCATATGTCAGCCTCCTCATTCGTGTTCACGCAGAACCGTGCTTATATCAAGCTGCCTAATTTTTCGTACACCATAACAACCAATAATTATCAGCAGTATGCCTTCTATCGTCATTATTACAGAAAGAGAATAACGACTTAATCCAAAATCAAAATAACCACTGTTCCCCAATGTAAATTTCATAATAAAGAACAGTATTGCCGACATAACAAACACAAGAAGTGTTTCTGCCGCAGTAAGCCAGAAGAGCTGATGTGATGAAATGCCGCCCAGCGTCAATATGCAGTATTTTTTCTGACTTTGTATTATCCTGTAATATGTCTGTATGCAGATCATAATAACGATCATAGCAATAATAAATACTGTGATAACCGTACTTGCTATGGTATCTTCCCTTGCATGATTCAAATACGCAGCATATCCTTCGCTTTCAGGTAGGAGATACAGCTCCGAAAAGCCGTATTCATGCATAAGCTCCATTACGCGGTTCATTACAAGCACACTTTCGTCTTCATCGCAAAGTATCCTTGTGTTATACAGCTTGAAGGTATCATATGCCGCGTGGGTAAAATCATCATATCTGCCGTCGCTCTGCCTGCCATCATAGGCTGTTTCCACCGCAGGGATTACCATATAGCGGTCCAATATCTGCTTTGTTGTGTTGCAGTCATAAAAGTAACTGCCCCTGTCGAAAAATCCGATGACCTCAAGCGTAATGGTCTGCTCTGTTCCAAAATGCGCATTTTCTATTCTGTCACCCACCTTATACAGATCGCGATACCCACTGCCCAACAGTACGGGCAGTGTAATTTTCTCTGGAGAATGAATAATAAAATCACTGTCGGCAAATTCACGCCCGCTTTCGATTTTAATGCCGTATTCGCCGCAGAAAAGGCGGTCAGCGTAAAAGGCCTTCAGCGCAATATAGTCCTCATAACAAATTGATGTTCCCGTTTCGTAGCCAACAAGAAACTCCTCTTTGTACGCAGGAAAATCCTCAGCACCGTAATCAGGATTGTTCGGGTCGAAAAAGTCAACCATATTCTCCTTTGTATAACGGAATATAAAGCTTTCGTCCGATTTCAGCGCATCAAAAAGAGCCTTGATATTGCCTGCATTTTCATTGCCGAAAACACGGTTGAAGCTGTCGCTGTCACCGTCCATCGTTATCTTGAATGCCGCCTTGCCACCGTATGTATTTTCTGCCGCATCACGCTCTGACGCTTCCTGCAGCATACAGGTCAGACTTGCGTTTATACCCACGCAGGCACAGGTGAAGGCAAGAACGGAAAGGAAAAATATCAGTCTGTGCCTGCGGAAAACATCGCATATTTCCTGCCATATGAATCCAAGCATTTTTATCCCCCTTTTACATACCCTTGAGAACACTGCTGATATCCACCTTATCGCCAAGATGTGCGATAAAATAGGCAGTGCAGAAGCCTATGCTCAAGAGAGCAAGTCCCGTGAGCAGATAGTGCCAACCGCTTATACTACTGTTTTGGAACACCGAAACAGGCACTAACGATGTTAGGAGCTTCATAGAAAGAAGGATAAGCAGAAAAGCCGCTGCGGTAATTGCCAGCATAATTTTGCCGTAAAGACAAAACAGATCTCTTTTTGTCATACCGCAGAGCTTTTTTACCGCTATGCTGTAGCGCTGACCTGTTATCAGAAAAATTGTGGTAACAGCAAGGCACAGAATGGCAGAAATATTGCAGAAAACGAATAAGGTTGTGAACTGTCTGCCTATCTCGTGGGATATTTTAGGCTCAAATTCAATATCGGTCACCGTAAAGCTGTTTCCGATATCCTTTTTTATCTGCTTTACAACATAGTCAACGGTATTCCGGCTGTCTGCATCTACATAATAAATTCCGCCTGTCTGAGATATCTGTTCGTCAAGGGCGGTGAGATTTAATAAAACCGCTTTGTCTGTAATTGTATCCTGGGTCGAGAAGACTCCTATGACTTCATATTCGGCATTATCGTAAAGATAATATCTTCTGCCGTCACGTTCTGAGGTTTCGGGGATTATATCAGCGCCGATCACTGCGGTCATTGTTTTATCTGCGTAGTCTTTATTACAGAAAAAACGTCCGCTCTCAAGCATTGCTGAAAGCCCGAACACATCGTCCGTGCCATACACACCGCGAATATATGCCCTCTCACTGTTTGAAAGATACCTGTATATCATATAGCGAGAATCGGGCAAGGCAGGGAGCTTGAAATCGACCGTTTCGCTGAGCTGATAGCTCGACATCTGAACTCCTTTTACATTCTCCGAGAACATTTCATTTTCAAAATAATTTTTCCTGCCGACCTGAATCTGATCTCCAAGAAGTACAAGGACGAATACGCCGATAATAAACAACTGCATAAGATACAGCAGGTATATCCTGATTTTTTTCATACCGTCTCTCCGTTTCCGTGACTTATTACACGGGCAGTTTATATCTCCTATGTGTAGTTTGTATGTGGAAACGAGTGATATTTCATTGTAAATACGGCCTACTAATTATAAAAAAGATCATTTAGAAGGAACATTATGCAGGTATTCCTGTCGTAAAGAAATAGTGACCGTTTTTTTAATAATTTTAGGTGTCCACTGCAAGGATGGTGTTTTTTATTGCACAAATCCAAAAGCATAACATATCACTACTCAAATTACGCACCATTATGCGAGAATTCGATGTTGCGGATAATTTGAAAATACTGTTGCGTAATAAGTGCCTTTATTCGAGATTTTACCCATTTACATAATTAATTGTAGGGATATAACATAATTGAATCTACCTGCCCAGACTTCTGAAAAACAGAACTCTTGACTTCTGCTAATCAGAATGTAATAAGACTGATTGTAGTAAGACTGAGAAAATATATTTGTTTACCAGCCGAAAGAATGAATAGCAAAGACAAGCATAAATCGAATGTGAGTGGACAGCTGCTGAACGGGCGGCTGTTTTTTGTTCTCCGGTTGGTAACAAAAAAGACGATGTTGATGTAAGCCATCTCAAGATGAAAACAATTTCGGTAGCGGCTACCGAAAATCGCAAGCTGTATTCGATGGACTTCTTTCTATTACCGGTTAATGAATACTGCCCCCACAAATCAAACAAGGAAGGAGGAAAACCAATGGCAATCAAACTAACATCGGCACAATCACGCAAAGTCAATCGGCTGGTGAAAAGCCACTGCTGCAACTACTGCGACGATAGCTGCCTGCTTCTGGACGATGGTGACATTCACGCCTGCGTGCAGATCAATTCGTTCAGCAGTATCATGTGCAATTACTTTGCGAGATGCGTTCTGCCCAATGACGCACAACTCGAAGCAGAAATTATGCAACCGCAGAACTGTAAGTCGTGCGTGTGCTGCGGAGCGGCGTATGTACCTGCATCGAACAGGCAGAAGTACTGTCCGAACTGTTCGGGTGTTCAGGAACGCAGAAAAGACGCCGAGCGAAAACGGAGAAAAAGAGCTGTGCAATGTCCGGATTTAGGGGCATAAAAAGCGCATAGTA
>JAZSNH010000033.1:0-25833 GCA_045536305.1 Acutalibacteraceae bacterium | reverse complement strand
CGATAGCGATGTCGCCGCCGAGTGCCTTAGCAGTGTTAGCGACATACTGGCTGACCTTAAGGTCGGAGTCGATAACGTAAACCTGGTTTACGAGGCAGACTTCCTCAAAGTACTTGCCAATCTTACCGGTAACGATCTTCTCGATGATGTTAGCGGGCTTGTTAGCATTCTTGGGATCGTTCTTGAGCTGCTCGGTAGCAATCTCCTTCTCCTTCTCGATGACCTCAGCAGGAACTGCAGCGTCATTGAGGTAGAGGGGGTTGAGAGCAGCGATCTGCATGCTGATGTTGTGAGCGAACTCAGCGAACTCAGGCTTTGCAGCGATCTCGGCGCTGGTAGCAAACTTGGTGAGAACACCGATCTTGCCGCCTGCGTGTACATAAGTATCGGTAATGCCTTCGTATCTCTCGAAACGACGGATCTTGATGTTTTCGCCGATAGTCTGGATCTTCTCGGTAAGAACTTCCTGAACAGTGTTGTCGGTGCCGAAAGCCTTGACAGCGAGGAGAGCCTCGACATCAGCAGGATTCTCAGCGATAACAGTCTTAGCACAGAGGTCAACGAACTCCATGAAATCAACGTTCTTAGCAACGAAGTCAGTCTCAGCGTTTACTTCGATAACAACAGCAACGCCGTTATCGGAAGCGGTATAAACAGTACCCTCAGCAGCGATTCTGCTTGCCTTCTTGGCTGCAGCTGCGAGGCCCTTCTCGCGAAGGAAATCTATTGCCTTCTCCATATCGCCGTCAGTCTCGGTAAGAGCCTTTTTGCAGTCCATCATGCCGCAGCCGGTCTTTTCTCTCAGAGCAGCAACGTCTTTAGCGGTAAAAGCCATTTTATTTTCCTCCTAATATTTGATTATTCAGCAGCAGGTGCTTCTTCCTCAGCAGCCTCAGGTGCGGTCTCAGCGCCCTGTCTGCCTTCGAGAACAGCACTTGCCATAGCGGAAGCGATGAGCTTAACTGCGCGGATAGCGTCATCGTTGCCGGGGATTACGTAATCAATGTCATCGGGATCACAGTTGGTGTCGACGATTGCGACAACGGGAATACCGAGCTTCTTAGCTTCGGCAACAGCGATCTTTTCCTTGCGGGGGTCAACAATAAAGAGAGCGCCGGGGAGCTTCTTCATTTCCTGAATACCGCCGAGGAACTTCTGGAGTCTCTCGATCTCAAGGTTAAGCTTGATAACTTCCTTCTTGGGAAGGAGATCAAAGGTGCCGTCGGTGGACATTTTGAGAAGCTGATTGAGTCTCTCGATTCTTCTGCGGATGGTGACAAAGTTGGTGTGCATACCGCCGAGCCAGCGAGCGTTTACAAAGTAGCTGCCGGAGCGCTCAGCCTCTTCCTTGATGGAATCCTGAGCCTGCTTTTTGGTACCTACAAACAGAACAGAACCGCCGTTAGCTGCAGTCTCGCGGATGAACATATAAGCCTCCTCGAGCTTTTTAACGGTCTTCTGTAGGTCGATGATGTAGATGCCGTTTCTTTCGGTAAAGATGTACTCTGCCATCTTGCGGTTCCAGCGTCTGGTCTGGTGTCCGAAGTGAACACCGGCTTCGAGAAGCTGTATCATTGATACTACTGCCATTGTTTTTTCCTCCTTGGTTTTTTCCTCCGTCATGTGTTGATCGTCTTTGACGAAAGGACCGGCAAAAACATACTTACTGCATGCAACCCAAGCCGATCCCACACAACGTGCGAAATCCTTGATAGTATATCACAAGAAGTCCTTTTGTGCAAGAGTTTTTTTGCTTTTTTTTCATTGCATTATATATGCTCATACTAGACACGTTATCAGACACGCCTAAATGCATAAAAATACATAATTTGTGAATAATTATAAATTAAGGGCGCAAATATTTTGTATGTTCGTCAATTTTATTCATTGATTTATATAATTGAATGGATTATAATATCCACATACTCAGCCGAAAAGAACAAGCGGCTGAAATATTTAATTAACAAAGGAGAAGAAAACAAATGAAAAAGTACATCAAGCTTATCGCAGCAGTCCTCGCACTGCTCATCGTTTCCGTTTTCTGCTTTGCAGGCTGCGGCGCGAAGGAGGACAATGTCCTCGTAATGGCTACAAACGCAGAATTTCCTCCCTATGAGTTTGTTGAGAACAACGAGTTCGTAGGTATTGACGTTGAGATCGCAAAAGCAATTGCTGACAAGCTCGGCATGGATTTCAAGGTTGAGAACATGGAGTTCGATTCCATTATCAGCTATGTCAACTCCGGCAAGGCTGACATGGGTATGGCAGGTATGACCGTCACCGAGGATCGCCTTAAGAACATAAACTTTACAAGCAGCTATGCAACAGGCGTGCAGGTTGTAATCGTTGCAGAGGGTTCTGCTATTACAACAGTTGACGATCTCTATGCAGAGGGTGCATCCTATAAAATCGGCGTACAGGAGTCAACCACTGGTGATATCTATATTTCAGATGATATTGATAAACTTGATCTTGCTCTCACCGTTGAGCGTTACAGCAAGGGTGCAGATGCTGTTCAGGCACTCAAGACCGGCAAAATTGACTGTGTTATAATCGATAATGAGCCTGCGAAGGCATTCGTAGCAGCAAATGAGGGTCTTGTGATTCTTGATACCGAGTATGCGGTTGAGGATTATGCTATCTGCATTTCAAAGGACAACAATGCTCTTCTTGAAAAGGTCAACAAGGCTCTTGAAGAGCTTATTGCAGACGGTACTGTTAAAAAGATCGTTGATAAATATATTTCTGCTGAATAATATTTACAGTTGATTATGTTTGCCTGCCGCAATGATATATCTGCGGCAGGTATTTTTTTACTTTGCATGGTTGCATATTGATTCATATACATGTATAATAAATCGACATGTTCAAGTAAAGGAGTAATATACATGGCAAACTTATCTCCTGTAATATGTACAGGCATAGCCGAATGGTTTTCGAAGCTTAAAGATGATTTTGTATTGAATTTTATTGAGGAGGATCGATGGAAGCTGCTTTTGAGCGGCCTTGGCGTAACTCTTGAGGTAGCTTTTTTCTCTGTACTTGTAGGTATTGTGATCGGCATAGTCGTTGCTGCCGTTCGTTCCTCGTATGATCGTATGGCAGGCGAGATACGCAATGGCTTTTTGAGATTTATTTTTAGAATTACAAATGCAGTGTGTAAAATTTATCTGACGGTAGTCAGAGGTACACCTGTTCTTATTCAGGTGCTCATTGCATTCTTTGTAATTTTCAGAGCATCAAACGCTAAGGTGCTTATAGGTGTTCTTGCGTTTGGTTTTAACTCAGGCGCTTATGTCGCGGAAATATTCAGAGGCGGCATAATGGCAGTAGATCAGGGTCAGTTTGAGGCAGGACGTTCTTTGGGCTTCGGATATCTCAGAACAATGTGGTATATTATTCTTCCGCAGGCACTTAAAAACGCACTTCCGTCTCTTGCAAACGAATTCATAGTAATGCTCAAGGAGACTTCCATCGTAGGCTACATTGCGCTTGAGGATCTTACAAAGGCAGGCAATATTATTCGCGGACGTACATATTCCGATTTCATGCCGCTTATTGCAGTTGCGGTAATTTATCTTGTGGTAGTACTGATTCTGACAAAGCTTGTATCACTTCTTGAAAGGAGGCTGCGTGCAGGTGAACGATAATATTGAAATGAAAAAAGAATATAAAAACGGCGATACGCTCATTGAGGTTCGTGATTTGAAGATGCATTTCAAAAAAGGAACTATCAAGGCACTTGACGGAATAGATGCTGACATAAAAAAGGGTGAGGTCGTCGTTGTAATAGGACCGTCAGGCAGCGGAAAGTCCACATTTTTGCGCTGTCTTAACCGTCTTGAAAATCCAACAGGCGGCCAAGTTATATTTGAGGGAATAAATATTCTTGACAAAAAGGTAAATATAAACCGTCACAGACAGAAGATGGGAATGGTTTTCCAGCATTTTAATCTGTTTCCCAACATGACGATTATCGAAAACATGACGATAGCTCCGAGAACGCTGCTCGGCTTAACAAAGGAAGAGGCAGAAGACAGTGCGATGAAGCTGCTTGAGCGTGTAGGACTTGCCGATAGGGCAAATTCATATCCCAGTCAACTTTCGGGCGGACAGAAGCAGCGAATAGCGATAGTACGTGCGCTTTGCATGCATCCGGAAATAATGCTTTTTGACGAACCGACATCGGCACTTGACCCGGAAATGGTAGGCGAGGTTCTCGAGGTCATGAAGGATCTTGCGGCAGAAGGCATGACTATGGTGGTTGTAACTCATGAAATGGGTTTTGCTAAAGAAGTGGGATCACGGATCCTTTTCATGGATGAAGGAAAAATAGTTGAGGAAGGAACACCGAAGGATATATTTGAAAACCCCCAGAATCAACGCCTGAAAAGCTTTCTTTCAAAAGTATTATAACAATAAAACGGTACAATCCATGCGGATTGTACCGTTTTTGTAAGCAAAAATTAAATTACTGTGCGAATCTTTTAATTGTGTAATCTATTTCAACGGTCTCTTTTGTAACAGTATCCTCTACAAGAAGAACAACATGAACCGGTTCGGGCTCATCTATTACCGGAGTGAAGTTAACGGTGAAATTCAAGGTGTTCCATCCTATATTTTCAACAACCTCTCCGCCGGTGCAGCTGATAACCTCCTTGATCGCACAAGTGTCAAATTCACAGTCATCGATTATATCGAGAGTAAAAGTACCGCTTCTCTCGAAAACAGAAATCTTAGCTCTGTTTTCTTCACCCGGCACAGGAGGCTCGTTTTTGATAAAGAAGCATTCAACAGTAATAATATCACTGCTGAGCCAACCGTCGGAACATGTTAGAGTGAGTGTTTCGGAGAACTCCTCATTACGCTCGGGATTTGCACGTATAATAACCCTGGAAAGACCATCGGCAAAAGAGATATAGTTTCCTTCGGGAGTACGGCTGTCTTCAGTAAGCTCGGTGGTGACATTCCAGCTGAGAATATCCCCGTCAGGGTCAACAATGGGAAGGTCTATTAAATACCAGCCGTTCTCACCTGAATAGCATACAAATTCCTGCTTGAAATTATCGGGCTCGATTATGTTGTTCTGCAGCGAAATCGTATATCGATAGGGGTCACATGTCAGTATTCCGTCAGAGACAGTAAAGTCAAAGGAAGCGGAATGACCTTTATATTCGGGATCGATAAACAGCATAAAGCTTCCGCCGGGAGCAAGAACGACATTGCAGTCGGTCTGATTTACAAGTGTATAGGTGAGATAGTCGTTCTGCGCGTCTGTAGCGCTGAGCGTTCCAAAGAGATGTCCTGCATTGTTTGGTGTGTGAACAAGAGTTGAATACAGCTGAGAGGGGTCTTCATAATATGGGGCACTGTTTGAAACGATAACGGGGATCGAGGTGCTTGTTGACAGACCGTAGCTGTCGGCAATTGTGATGTCGATGCTGTCGATGCCGACAAAACCGTTTGAGGCGGTCAGTGTAAGTATATTATCACTGTCAACATAAGCTGAAATGTTTTCGGACTCTGTTGATGCAGAAATGCTGTATGTTCTGTCATCGGGGAGCATTTCGCTGAGATTTATGGTTTTGCTCGAATCATGTCCGAGCGCAAATTCCTTGGAAGCAAGAGAAGGAGAAACAATAGGTCTGCCGCCGGAGGTTATAAGCAGACTGGTGCAGTTGCCGCTGTCATCGGCAAAAAAGAAGGTGTATTCAAGCCCTGTCGGAACAGCAATTCTGTAATTGCCGTTCTCATCGGTCTTGACTTCGGCAATATCGCTTGAGCTTATATGCGAGGAGCCGTCGGAGGTTTTTACCGATACTGTATATGTATTGGCATTGTCACTGCCAAGAACGTCGATAACAGATACCACCGGAGCGGAGGGGATGGCTGTGCTTACGCGGAAATGCTTTACAACATCAAGAGCATTGGAGCCTTTGATATTTACCTTGTAATAGTTGTTCGAGCTTGCCATCATTACCCAGTATTCATCGCCGCATTGATATGCGGATGCAACAGAAGATGAATTATCAGGTGAATATGTAACCGATGAAACGAGGCCGCGATCAGGTCCCGAGATGTATATACGCACAGGAACGATTCCCTGAGCGGACTGTTCCGGGACAAATTCAATATCTATAAGACTGCCGGAGGTGGGAACGGAGATTATACTTCCGTGATTATCGTACTGAGTTGATTTATCGGAAATAATATCGGCAGGATCCTTCCAGATAAAGAATATTGCGGCACAAATAAATGCAAGCACGATAATAAGGATTATTCCGGACTTTGTGCCGGTGTATAAGGGGGCATATCTTGGTGTAATTGATTCTGCCTTGGCACATGCCTTGCTGATTATACGACGCTCGGATTCCTCACTGGGAGGGTAAATCTTGAAATGCTCAGCAGTGTTGTCATCATCGGCAAGAAATTGGTCAAGGACCTCGTTGGCAGTAGGAGCATTATCGAGCATCTTCTTTTCTTTGCCGCTTAGCAGCGAGCGAAGAGAAAGATCAATAGCGGTGTTTTCATCCACATTATTGGGTTCTGCCTCAAAATGCTTCTTGTTTTTCAGCACGGAAAAAAGAGCCTTTGCTGCAAGCTTTTCCGATTTTCTGTCGTCATGAGTTGCGGTCAATGCCTGCATATAAGCGTATTTTGCATTTGCCCTGGCAAAATCCTTAAAGCTTTTAAAATCGAGTTCATTTTTAAATCTTAACGGCATATAATCACCACCGGATTTTATTGTAAAATTATACATTCTAATGATACAACAAAAAAACAGGTATGGCAACAATTTCTTTGCAGGAAAAATAAAATTAGTGTTGACACTGACGTTAGGTAATAGTTTATTATGAGATTCGAAAGGGGCGGCAGCAATGTTTACGGTGAGCGAAATGAGAAAAAATCAGGTGTCAGTGTACGTACACTGCATCACTACGACTCGATAGGACTGCTTAAACCATCCGAATATACACAGTCGGGGTACAGAATGTACGATGAAGCATCGCTGATGCGCCTGCACAGTATATTGACATTCAGGCAATTGCAGTTTTCACTCAAGGAGATAAAAGGAGATAAAGCATATACTTGACGACCCCTTTTATGATGAAGAAAAAGCCTTGAAAGATCAGATCATAATGCTCGAGCTTCGAAAAAGACAGCTCGAACAAATAATTTCAATGGCTTATGAGATGAAAAATAAAGGAGTAAATAAAATGAGCTTTGAAATCTTTGACAACAGCGAATACGAAAAATATAAAGAAGAGGTAAAGGAACGGTTCGGCGGAACAAAAGAGTACGATGAATACAGCGAAAAGATCAAAGAAAAATCAGAAGCGGAGATCGACAGGTCGGGAAAAGAGCTGATGAATATCTTTGCAGAAATCGGAAAAATAAAAGAGCTGCCGCCGCAGAGCAGGGAAGTACAGGAAAAAATCGCGTCGATACAGGCATTTATCACGGAAAATTACTATACCTGCACAGACAAAGTGTTTGCGTCCCTTGGACAAATGTATGTAAGCGATGAAAGAATGAAGAAAAATATAGATAAAGCAGGAGGAGAAGGCACAGCGGAATATGTATCGAAAGCCATAAGCTTTTACTGCAAGGAATAAAGAAAAGCCCTGTTTCAGGGCTTTCTTTATTCCTTTACGGCGGCAGAGCTGAGCGAAGTGACCATAAGCTTCTGACTCAAAACAAAGAAAATGATAAAAGGTACAGCTATAAGCAGGGAGCCTGCCGCGAAGGTGGTAAACTCATTCTTTTTATCGGTAACAAAGGAAAAAAGACCGAGTGCGAGAGTTTGTTTATCGGCCGAGCGCAGTGTCATTTTCGGGAAAATAAAATCCATCCACGGAGCGGTGAAGCTCGTAATGGCCAAAAAGGTAAGAATCGGCCTTGCAAGCGGAAGAATTATTCTGAAAAATGTCATTGCGCCGCTGGCACCGTCTATTCTTGCTGCTTCATCTATGCTTTTTGGAAGAGTATCCATATAATTTTTGACAAGCCAGACATTGTATGGAACATTTCCGGCAACATATACAAGCACCAGTCCCCAAAGGGTATCGAGAGCGTTGAATCTGAGAAGTATGACATAAATTGCGATCATACCGACAAAGGAGGGGAATATCTGAAGCACAAGAAAGCTCAGCAGCAAACCCTTTTTAAAGGTGAAACGATATCTTGAAAAGACGTAGGCACCCAATGATGCAACGAGAATAGTCAGTACAGAGGTAAACAAAGCAATAATAAATGTGTTTTTAAACCAAGTGAGGTAAAGGGTGTTTTTGAACAGGTGAGAAAAATGTGTAAAGGTTATGCCGTCAGAAAACGGCAGAATATCAAGAGTGGCTATTGATGTGCCGGGGGAAAATGCTGCGCTGACAACATAGACAAGAGGATATAAAATCAGCAAAGCACATACTGTAAGAAAAATATAAATGATAATTCTGAAAAATGAAGCTCCGATTTTTGAATTTTTCATACCTCACCCTCCTTAAATGCTTTTGTTCTGACAAAGTTAAATATTGCAACAGGTGCAAGAACAAGAAATACCAAAACGGCAAGTGCGGAAGCGTAATTGTATTTCAGCAGTGTTACCGTAAGCTTATAAATCCATGTTACAACGATATCGGTGCCGCCTGCACTGGTGAGTGTGGTGTCGCTTGTGACAGGTCTTCCGTTGGTGAGAAAGTAAATAGCGCCGAAATTGTTGATGTTATGGGTAAAGGACATGATTATAAGCGGTGCTGTCTGATAAAGCACAAGAGGCAGAGTTATCTTTCTGAAGGCGGTCAACTTAGTTGCGCCGTCGATTGATGCCGCTTCATATACATCGGCGGGTATTGAGGTCATGGTGCCTGTTATGAGAAGCATAAAATAAGGGAATCCTGCCCAAAGATTAACAAGCACCAAAACAAAACGTGCAAGTGCAGCATTGCCGAGCCAGGGAATAGCGGAATCGATAATTCCGAGAGCCATAAGAGTGCGGTTTACCGTACCGAAGGTGCCGTTTAAAAGGTTTTGCCAGACAAGCATGCTTACGATAGAAGGGACAGCGTAGGGGAGAATATATATTGCCCTGAATATAGGTGCAAAACGTATTTTTTTGTCGTTGAGCAGAGCGGCCATTATCAGACCGCCGATATAGCACGTTGCGGTTGCAAGCGCTCCCCACAGCAGAGTCCACAATGCAACACGACCGAGTGCACCGGTCCATACTGCATCGCCGCCGAACATATCTCTGAAATTCTCAAAGCCTACCCAGTCAACTGTATTTGACGGTGGAATATGGGAAGGGGAAGAATAGTTTGTAAAGGCTACACATGCCGAAAACACAAGCGGTACAACGACAAATATCAAAACAAGCAGCACAGAAGGCGCAAGTGCAATAGCAGCAAAGCCTTTGTCGGCCAGCTGAGATATTATTTTTTTGTTTTCCGCTCTTTTAGATGTGGCGGCATAGTTTTTGTAGGATGCGGCGGCACTGCGTACAGAAAGCATATACATAATGAAAAAAACAAGTACAGCAGCCAGTGCGAGAATGCCGTCAATAAGCATGAAAATAGAATTGTCACGCTGTGTTATCGGCAGATCGGGAGCAGGAGAACCCAATGTTATCATACCTGTCAGCTTAGAGATAAGACCGGGCAGATTGATAAGAAAAATTATCTCGATCAGTGCAAACAATGCACCCTTGATCCATTCTCCCAAAAAGATGATATGTGAAAGCCCCATGAACAGACATGCTGTAAAGCGGACTTTTTTTTCACTCATATTTCCGACAGATAAATTCATAGGGCTTTATCCTTTCTGAGTTTATTCGCTGATTATTGATTTATGGCACGCGTCAAGCTCTTTTTTAACATCTGCACCGTCCCAGATATTGGCGCTTGCAGAATTCATTGCATCCCAGAATTTTCCCATTGCAGGGATAGACGGCATGGCATAAGAATGCTCGAGCTGCTGCATAAATCCGTTGATATGCTCATCATCAAGCTTGATATCGATGGAGGGGATTGCTTCTGTCAGTTCGTAACGAAGCTTCTGCATATCTTCGGACATAAGAAATTCAGCAAAAGCCGCAGCTTCATCGGGGTTCTTCGAATAGGATGAAACAAACATGGTTCTTGTACCTGAGAAGGATGCAGGGGGATTTTCCTCGCCGGGTAATGAGGGGATGGGCGCAACACCGAAGTTGATGCCGGCATCTCTGTAGGTTGCGAGATTCCACGGACCTGTGATATGCATGGCAGATGAACCGCTTCTGAAAGCTTCGTCAGCTACCGCAGTCGTCAGATCGGAGGAGGGGACATCGAGTATGCTTTTTCTCAGTCCCTGAAAATAAGTCATTCCGTCGACAGCATCGCTGTTATTAAGACCTACAGACTCAGCATCGGTATCGGAGAGAGGTCGGTTGCCATTTTTGGTTGCAAAAATGATCGTGTAGTAAGCATTTGCAACGTCGAACATGAGACCATACTTGTTTCCCTTGTTATAGCCTTTGCAAAATTCAATAAGCTCATCAAAGGTTTTGGGCGGTGTTTTTACAATATCCTTATTGTAAAACAGAGCGTAGGTTTCGGCGGCAACAGGGTAGCCGTACATTTCACCCTTATAGGTTACCGCATCAACACATACATCAAGTGCCGACTCGCGGACACGCTCGGGATTGCGAGTCTTTTGAATATGACCGCCCTCGGCCAATTCTCCTATTCTGTCGTGAGGTGCGACGAAAAGATCGGGGCCGATCCCTGCAGGACCGTCAAGAGCTATCTGCGAAGATGTGTCGTTAAGCTCAACGTTGACGTATTTGATTGTAACATTAGGATTCTGATCCGTGTAACGCTCGCCTGCCTGGCGGATAAACTCATCAGGGCCGCCGGTAGATTCCCAAACAGTCAGTTCTATTTTTTTAGGAGCAGCGTCCTCGTTTTCCGTTCCTGAATTATTGTTATTGTTGTTATTATTTCCCATGTCCTCTGTTGTACCGCAGGAGCATGCGGTAAGAGACAGAACGATAATGAGAATCGAGAGAATAATGCCTAAAAATTTTTTCATGATAAACCTCCGCAAAATTTATTTGCGGTTTTATTGTCGGCAGAACAAAACACAATATCCGAGTTAATTTTTTCTTAACAAATAAAATTGCAATAAACATGATAAAGTTCTTGTATTATACGGTTGATGTGTGATAGAATAAACAAGTTAAAATAAAGCGAAAGAGGGATAAACCTTGAGCGAGAACAACAAAGAGCTTGAAATGGAAAATGTTGAAATTAACGAAGCAGCAGCGGCAGAGAACGATCCTCCCGTTGCAGAGGTGCTTGTTCCAAACCCCGGAAAGAATCTTGTAATAGAAACTTCCACAGGCAAATATGAGCGTCATCCGGTAAAAACCAATATTGTAATGTCCGGTGATGACCTTGTGGAGATACTTACAAAATATGCAATGCCCCACATCAAGGAAAATGATTTTATTTTTATGAGCGAAAAAATCGTTGCTATCAGTCAGGGCAGAGCATTCAAGCTTGAGGACATCAAGCCTTCAAAGCTTGCAAAGTTCCTTGTAAAGTTTGTTTACAAGTCCCCTTACGGAATAGGACTCGGCAGCCCGTGGACAATGGAGCTTGCAATACGCGAGGTAGGAAAGGTCAAGATCGTATTCTGCGCCATAATTGCAGGTATCTGTAAAATATTCGGAAAACGCGGAGTTTTCTATAATATGCTCGGCGAACAGGTACGAGCTATCGATGGCCCGTGTGATTACACTATCCCGCCGTACAACAATTACGCAAAAATGGCTCCTGCACGTCCCAACGAAGTCGCAAAGGAGCTTACCGCAAAGCTTGGACATAAGGTTTATATCGTTGACGCAAATGATATTGGCGTTAATATACTGGGAAAGCCTGATGATGAGCTTACAGACGAGCAGCTTGGTGAAATTTTCGGAGATAACCCGCTTGGACAGGCTGCACAGCAGACACCGGTTGCAATTATCAGAAAGATAAACGAATAAAACAAAAAGGATTATGAGGTATAAATTACCGCATAATCCTTTTTTAATATGTTTTAAGGATATCAGACAGTGCCGGAAAAGCCTTCTGCGACCCGTTCCTCCGATTCCTCTGCGGGGAAGAGATCGTTGTAGGTGCCGACCTTCATTCCGTCGGTTGCATTTTTCGCATAATTATAAATTGCGTCAAAGGCAGTCTTTGATGCCTTCCATTGACTGTTTTCGGAAAAGAAATTCGGACATTCCGATTCAGAGTAATATTTTACAGCGGGGAATACTCGATATTTCAGGTAAGTGCTTTGGTCTGAGTAGGTATTGTCGCGGTGAATAAAGATGGGGTTGCATACAGCATCGGTGATTTTTGCGGAGGATTCCTCTGCTTTTCGCTCTATTTTAAAAGTAGCGGACATGCCGTAATATTTTTTTGCTGTGGCGCCGGAATCGGTATCGGCAAAAAGATTTCCCATAGAATAGAAAACATAAGAAAATTCGTCGCTGCCCTTCGGCTTTTTCTTTGTTATTTTCTGGGCGTAATCGGGTTCTGTGCCGACCACGATATTGACACCTGAATCTATCAGATCCTGAGCTAAAGAGTTGCGGTTGTCGTCGGTGTGGCTTTTGGAATCGGCACCGCCCCAATTGAGCAGAACGATAACTATCTCTGCGCCTGCCTTTTTCATGTCGGAAACATCCTCAATGATATAGGAGGCTATATTGGAGCTTGAGTATTGATTGATGCAGAAGGCAAGCTGAGCATCCGTCATGCTCACGCTTTTCTGGGCAGCTAAAGCGGCTTCGAAATCACTTTTTGAAGGGCAGTAATAAGCGCCTATACCTATTTTAATTTGGTTCTTTTCAATTACATAAACGCTTCCGAACGAATCTGAATCGGTAAATGTACCGAGCGGCTTTATTCCTCTGTTCTCCATTTCTGCCATGGAGTTTTTCAGTCCCTCAAAGCCCAGTGACAGAGAATCGGCGGAAGCATTCATAATATGAGTTACTCCGATATCGGACAGCGTGTCGAGCAGAGAAACAGGATAGTTGCTGTTGTCGAATCCGTCTGCTGTAAGATCATTGTCGTTTTGCGCGGCGCTTCCGAAAAGTGAGACTATATTTATATCAGAATTGAAAATCGGAGCAAGCTCTGAAAGATAGTTGTTAAAATCGTAACCGTCGCTGTTTTGCGCGGCGCTGAGTATTTCGTTGCTGAGCTTTACAGAACCGCCGAAGGTGATCGTTACGGAGCAATCGGTCTCACTGGGATTTACGTCGGAAAGCTCAGAAACGACAGGTGCGGAAACTATCTCAGTAGGACCTCCGGAAGGAGTGAAAGTTGCAAAAATAAGTGCAATGCCTATAATGCCAATAACGGAAAAGGCGGCAACAGTAAAAATTTTTTTGAATTTCTGCTCGCCTCCTACCGAGAAAATTCGGCCGCCTGCATGGTGGGAAGTAGTTACAGACCTCGAGGCGGAAGCGGAACGGTGGGTGCGGTGAGCATCAGATATAACCGGATTGCGTGTGGAATCGGCAATAACAGAGCTTGAGCGCTGAACCTTTCCGAGCGGCTTTCTGCTGCGTCCATCCTCCGAAGGGGTAAAGGTGCGTTTTTTTGAAAAGATATCATTAAACAGTTTACGTATGGATATGATAAAATCTGCAAAAAGGTTAAGTGCGCGGTTTAAGAAACCGCGGCCTGTCTTGTTATTATTATCAGACACGGTCAATCCTCCAGTTGATTATTGGAGTAATTATAATATAAATTTCGAAGAATTTCAATAAGCCGCCATTTAATAAATTATGGAGTAAAACACCTGCCGTGCATTAAAAACATGTGCATTTTTTTTACTGCTTCGGCATAGATATTAGCATAAATTAAGACAGGGGGCAGATGTGCATGTTTATATGGTCTTTCAAAACATCAAAAAAGGAACTGATACTGCTTATTGCGGGAGTTCTGCTTTTTGCGGCGGCAATAGCGTATGTGCTGTGGCCGAAAGGGGAAAAGGAGACAGCGCTTCTTGTGCAGAAAGGCTACAGTCTGGAGGCTGAGACTACACAACAGCGAATTGACTTTGCAAAGCAATTCGGGTGGGAAATAGAGAGCGAGCCTGTTGAGGTAAGAGAAGTGGTTATTCCCTCGGAGTTTAGCGATGTGTATGAAAATTATAACCAAATACAGATAGCGCAAGGGTTTGATCTTACAAAATATAAAGGCGAAAGAGCTAAACGCTGGACCTACAAGGTGGCAAATTACCCTAATACATCGGATGTAATTTACATAAATATGCTTGTGAGAAAAGGGAAGGTCATAGGCGGCGATGTATGTTCTACATCGCTTGATGGATTTATGCATGGGTTCTCTGCGGTATCAAATGCAGATATTATAGCAGAAGCGATGAGAGCGGCATCAAACACAGCAGTAGAGCAGGATAGGATTTTATCTGGGAAAATACCGGAAAATTCCGATGTCAAGCCTGAGAATGATGAATAAAGAACAAAAAATAAATAAGATTTATAAATTGATTATGATAAAACGGCAGGTGAAACCTGCCGTTTTTGTTACATAAGGTTCATCAATCATTGTATTTTATGTGTTAAAATATAATAAAGAAAATTGGGTGGAGTGATAAGTGTGAAGCATAAACGGGCAGTTGTACTGACATTACTTTCGGTAGTTATTATCATGTTGGCTGTATGGATGGCATGGGGAAATACTGCCCTTATGGTAAGTGAAGAAGAAATAATAAATAAAAAAATACCTAAAAGCTTTTCAGGCTTTCGAATAGCACAGATTTCAGATTTGCATAATGCACAATTCGGAGAAAATAATGATAAGCTGATAAGAAAACTTAAGAGCACAAAGCCAGACATAATTGTTATCACGGGTGATCTGGTAGATTCCAATAAAACAAATATAGATATTGGCGTTGATTTTGCAAGGAGAACTGCAGAGATAGCGCCGGTCTATTATGTCACAGGAAATCATGAAGCGAATATTTTGCGGTCTGATTATATAAAGCTGATCGAAGGGCTTGAAAATGCAGGCGTAACGGTTCTTGAAAATGAAAGTGTGCTGATAGAAAGGTGCGGCGAATATATTAAATTGGCAGGGGTAAATGATTTTTTCTTTCCGGGAGATTTCAAAGAAAATATAATGCACCTGACAGAGGATAAGGAAATATATACCGTGCTCCTTTCACACAGGCCGGAATACTTTGATTTGTATGCAGAATCGGGCGCAGATCTTGTTTTTTCGGGACATGCCCACGGAGGTCAGGTGAGAATACCGTTTGTTGGCGGAATTGCCGCACCGGGACAAGGCTTTTTTCCAAAATACGATTCGGGTAAGTTTACATCTGGTAATACAACGATGCTCGTTTCAAGAGGTATAGGCAACAGTATAATTCCGCTTCGTATAAACAATCGGCCCGAGATAGTGGTAGCAGAGCTGAGACACACATAGAAATTAAGTTGCAATTTGAATGATGGCGGATATAATATGCATAATAAAGGAAGTGGTAATATGGAGCGTATAGATAAGGTGATTGCTTCGCAAAGCAGACTGAGCAGAAAGGAAGTTCATCGGCTTATATGGACAGGCAAGGTTTTTGCCGACGGTAAGCAGGTTAAAAAGATTGATCAGAAGGTTTCGCCTGAAAAAATCCTTATCACGATTGACGGAAAAGAGCTTGTATATAAAAAGCATGTCTATATTATGCTCAATAAGCCCAAAGGATGTGTTTCTGCAAGCTCGGACAGCTCGCAGAAAACGGTGATAGACCTTATTCCCGAGCATTTGCAGCGAGCGGGACTTGCACCTGTCGGCAGGCTTGATAAAGATACTACGGGATTGCTTATTATTACAGACGACGGTGATTTTTCTCATCGAGTAACATCACCGAGAAAAAAGATATTCAAAAAATACATTGCAATGCTTGACGCAAATCCGACGCAGGAAGAGCTTGATGTTTTAAAAAACGGTGTTGAGATCGACGGGGGAGAAATATGTCTGCCGTGCGAGGCAAGACTTACAGACAGCGAAAATCACATTGCAGAGATAGAAATATGTGAAGGCAAATATCATCAGGTAAAACGTATGGCTGCGGCAATAGGCAGAAAGGTGCTGGCTCTGAGACGTACTGCAATCGACAGGCTTGAATTGGACGAAAATCTTGCAGAAGGTGAATGCAGAGAGCTTACAAAAGAGGAAACAGAGCTGTTTTTGAAATAATATAGATTTGAAAAAACACGACATATATAGCGGTGCATTCAGGGAAAGCAGCAATACTTTGGTTATCTTCACCAATAAATGAGCTAAAAATTATACTTTTGAACACTTGCGTATGTAAATATGTTCTGTTATTATATTATACGGCAGAAGCCATGAATCGAGCAAAGATTTGCCGATTCGAGAAATGATTAGGAGGCAAAAATTATGGCAAGCGTAACCTTGAAAAACATCTACAAGCGTTACCCGGGCGGCGTTGTTGCTGTCAGCGACTTCAATCTTGAAATTCAGGATAAGGAGTTCATCATCCTCGTTGAAACTTCCGGCTGCGGTAAGTCCTCCACACTTCGTATAATCGCAGGTCTTGAAGAGATCTCCGACGGCGAGCTTTACATCGGCGACAACCTCGTTAACGATGTTGCACCGAAGGACAGAGATATCGCAATGGTTTTCCAGAACTATGCTCTGTATCCTCACATGTCTGTTTTTGATAACATGGCATTCGGTCTTAAGCTCAGAAAGTATCCGAAGGATGAAATCAAGCGCCGTGTTACCGAGGCTGCTCAGATTCTTGATATAGCTCACCTTCTCGACAGAAAGCCGAAGGCTCTCTCCGGTGGTCAGCGTCAGCGTGTTGCTCTCGGCCGTGCTATCGTCCGTGAGCCGAAGGTATTCCTTCTTGACGAGCCCCTCTCCAACCTCGATGCTAAGCTCCGCGCACAGATGCGTACCGAGCTTGCTAAGCTCCACATGAGACTGGGTACCACATTTATTTACGTTACCCACGACCAGACCGAGGCTATGACCATGGGTGACAGAATCGTTGTTATGAAGGATGGCTTCATTCAGCAGGTTCATACTCCTCAGTTCCTTTATGATAAGCCCTGCAACATGTTCGTTGCTGGCTTCATCGGTTCTCCTCAGATGAACTTCATCGATGTTACTCTTGAGAAGCGTGATGACAGCATCTACGCATGCTTCAATGAGTTTGCAATTAAGCTTCCCGCTTCCAAGAACAACAGCGGCAAGCTCGATGAGTATATTGGCAAGGAAGTTGTTCTCGGTATCCGTCCTGAGCATGTTCACGACGAGCCTGAGTACATTGAGAGATATAAGGACAGCTGCGTAAGCGCAGACGTCGAAGTTACCGAGCTTATGGGTAACGAGACCTTCCTTTACATCAACGCTGCAGGTAACTCCATTACCGCACGTGTTGCTCCTACTTCCAAGACTAAGGCAGGCGAGACCATTAAGGTTGCATTCGTCAACTCCAAGATCCACCTGTTCAACAAGGAAACCGAGCAGACCATCGTTAACTAATTACAGTTTAAAATCCCGAATAGGATAAATAGAAGGACAGTACGGCCGAAAGGCTGTACTGTCCTTCTATTTATCCTATTGACAAACCCAGACTATTATGATAGTATGGACTATAGCAATAGTCTAAGGAGGATTAAATGTGAGAGAAAAGCTTTTTGACAGTGAAGCCAAGGTAATGGAAATAATATGGGCAAAA
This sequence comes from Acutalibacteraceae bacterium, assembly GCA_045536305.1. GTDB lineage: Bacteria > Bacillota > Clostridia > Oscillospirales > Acutalibacteraceae > JAISGQ01. The sequence continues at coordinate 8,067 of JAZSNH010000033.1, read as the reverse complement.
AGCCCCGTCTCGGCAAAAGATGTTAGCCTGATAGCCGCCGAGACGATAGGGTGGAATAAAAATACTACCTACACAGTTATTAAAAAGCTCGAAGCAAAAGGCTTTATAAAGCGTGAAGATCCGGGCTTTATTTGCACGCCTCTTGTATCGCAAAGTCAGATGCAAAAGACAGAAGCCACATCTCTTGTAAAGAAAATATTCGGCGGCTCTCGCAAGGCTCTTTTTTCTGCTTTGCTCGAGGATGAGCCTTTATCTGAAGAAGAGATCAATGAGCTGCGAAAGCTGATCGATAAAAGGTGAATGATATGCCGGGGGAAATATTTTATTGGGTTTTCAATATGAGCATAACAGCAGCAATAACAGGTGTGCTGATTATGCTTATCAGAGCAGTGAAAAAGCTTCCGAGAAGGCTTACGGTGTTTCTTTGGATAATTCCTTTTTTTCGTATGACCGTTCCTTTTGGGTTAAACAGTCCCTGCAGTCTGATGTCGTTGCTGTCAAAAATCACTACAAAAACAGTCACAGTATATCAACTGACAGATGATATGACTTTTTCAATGCTGAACAGTGTTATGGCAGCAGAAAGCTATTTCCCGATTACCTATAAAGTAAATGTTTTAGAGAAAGTCCTTAATGTCGCTTTCATTATATGGCTGATTGTTTTCTTGTGCGTTGTTATCATGATACTGATTATTTATTTTACAACCCTTTGCGAAATTAAAAATGCATCGCATCTTCGCAATAACATTTACCTTTCAGAAAAAGTCAAAACTCCTGCGGTATATGGAATTATAAAGCCTAAAATTATTCTGCCGTATTCCTGTAAAGAAAAAGACATTGAGCTTATTATTCTGCATGAAGAAATGCATATTCGTCGTGCGGATAATCTGTGGCGTATTCTTGCATTCATGATTACAGCGGCCCATTGGTTCAATCCGCTTTGCTGGATATTTCTGAAATTACTTCTTGAGGATCTCGAACTTGCTTGTGATGAATGTGTGCTTGCAAGGTTAGGTGATGATCGTGCAAAAGAATATGCGCTGTCACTATTGGAAAACGGGCGAGAGACCAATGTGTTTGCTTCTGCATTCGGTGGTGCAAAAATTCGCACGCGAATTAAAAATATACTCTGTTTCAAAAAACTGACATGGTTTTCACTTGTGTCGCTTGCAGTGTTTATCGCTGCCGTTTTCTGTGTACTGCTGACAAATGCAGGATAAAAGGAGAATTAATATGAAAAATAAACAGTTTAAAAGCTATTATCTGCTTTCTTGTTTTGGCGTTTTGATTGCTTCGTATTACCCTCTTTCCATGGGAGTGAGTGTCGTTGCCGATATGATTGCAGATGGGACGGTTTTAAAGGAGAATTATCCAAAGTATATCATTCCGTATACTCCTATATGCGCTGCAATTATCGTTGGCTTTCTTTTAATGCCCTTGTGCATCAAACTGCTTAAGAAATATGCTTTTCTCGGCGGTGCTTGTGCGGCAGCAGCGGTGTTCTTTGTGCTCGAACTGCTGTTTGAGCAGAAAATTGTAGTTTCAACGGCCGAAACAGTTACAAAGCTTGAGGATTGGCAGATGTATATGTGCTATATTCCTCCGGAGGGATGGGGCGAAACCGTAACTGAATACAAAACGCAAACAGCGGTTGATATTCTGATGGGCGACTATAATCCTGCATTTAAGCTGCATTTCTATATCATTTCCGTTTTATTGATTATTACAGTTCAAAATTGTCTGTATGGCTTCGGGCAAATAATAAAAAACGGCGAAAAGAAACGTCTTAAATCCTTGATTTTACAATCGGTTTGTACTCTTTCGTTTCTAGGACTCTGCATACTCGCATGTTTTACCGCTTTTTGGCGAGATGGAAGCATTCAGGTATCTCCATTATCGGCGGTATTGATGGCTTCCTTCTTTGTGATTTTTGGTGTGACTGCAGGTGCGTTTGTCGGCTCGTTTCTCTTGGGAAAAAGAAAGCTGTTTTCGATCTGTATTCCGTCGCTCACAGCTTCCGCAGCGACGCTTCTTATGTATATCGGCGAAATGATCTTGCTTAACGGACATTTATATAAATTTGGCACAGGATTCGTTTTCAGCGGCATCGGGGAAATCGTTTTTGCCCCCGTAGATTTGCTGATAATCGCTGCATCAGGGTGTATAACTGCATTATTATTTATTGTTCTTAACAAAAAAATCAATTTGACCGAATAATCAGAAAAGGAATGAAAATGCCGCAGAAATGCGGCACTTTCATTCCTTTTCTGTTACCTTCAGCATGCAGTGTCATTGCTGTTTTTTTAATGAATTCTATACGCTTAAACAGTGTCAACGAAATAGTATATCGTCATATAATGTAAAAGAAACAATAGGAGGAGGTATCGAAAATGACGTGAAAAGTGTTTTTAGGTATAATGATTCCGTTTATCGGCACATCGCTGGGTTCAGGCTGTGTGCTGTTCATGAAAAAGCAGTTGTCGAGCAAGGTACAGAGACTTCTTTCGGGGTTTGCCGCAGGTGTAATGGTGGCTGCTTCAGTATGGAGCCTGCTTCTGCCGTCTATAGAATATGCATCCGATATGGGTAAATGGGCGTTTATTCCTGCTGCGGTGGGTTTTTTATTCGGAATAGTGTTTTTGCAGGTGCTGGATCGGATTATTCCCATGGTTCAAAAGCAATCGGTTCCTTCGGACGGTCGGCTGTATAAAACGACTATGCTTATATTTTCGGTGACACTTCACAATATTCCGGAGGGAATGGCTGTGGGAGTAGCATACGCAGGCTATTTGTCAGGGAGATCTGAATTTACCCTTGCGGCAGCTTTGGTGCTGTCTGTCGGAATAGCAATACAAAATTTTCCCGAAGGTTCAATAATCTCAATGCCGCTCAAGGCACAGGGAGCAAGCAAGGCAAAGTCTTTTTTGATAGGTGTTTTGTCAGGTGTTGTTGAACCAATAGGAGCATTCATAACAATAATTGCTGCGAGCATAATAGTGCCGGTGCTGCCTTATCTGCTCAGCTTCGCTGCCGGTGCGATGTTCTATGTTGTGGTAGAAGAGCTGATACCTGAAATGGCACAGGGCAAGAGCTCAAATACAGGAACATTGGCATTCACCGTTGGTTTTTGTATAATGATGATGCTTGATGTAGCTTTAGGATAAAAAACAAAACCGCCTGATAGGCGGTTTTGTTTTTTATGAAACAGCATTATTCCTTTATCAGTTTATATTCGACCGAATCACAGAGCGCCTTAAAGCTTGCTTCCATTATATCGGCAAATACACCGACGGTTGTCCACACATTTTCTCCGTCGGTAGATGTAATAAGAACGCGGACCATAGAAGCGGTTGCTTTGTTTGCGTCCATAACACGAACCTTATAGTCGGTCAGATGTACAGAGCGCAGTGTGGGGTAGAAGACCTCAAGAGAATGCCTCAGCGCTTTGTCAAGAGCATTAACAGGACCGTCTCCTTCGGCACATCTTAGAATCTCTTCGCCGTCAACGCGAACCTTTACTACTGCGGTTGCACTTGCCCCGTCTTCATGAGGACGCTCGGAATGCACACGATATTTGACCAATTCAAAGAAGGGTTTCCAATCGGGCAAGGCACGGCGAACAAGCAGTTCGAATAATGCTTCGGCACCCTCGAACTGGTACCCCTTGTGTTCGCGTCTTTTAAGCCTGTCCATTATTGCGGCAGTATCCTTGCTGTCTCTCGAAAGAGTGGGGGCAATATTCTGAATTTTTTTAATGAGTGCGCTGCGGCCTGCAAATTCACTGACTAAAAATCTTCGTTCGTTGCCGACCGATTCAGGGGAGATGTGTTCGTATGTATCGCTGCGCTTGATGACAGAATCAACATGCATGCCGGCCTTGTGTGCAAAGGCAGAGGGGCCGATATACGGCTGACTTCTTTTTATGCTAATATTGCAAATTTCGGCAACAGAACGACAAACAGAGGTAAGATTTTCTGTTTTTCCGTCGGGTAGAACATCGTAGCCTGATTTAAGCTGCAAATTAGCAATGACAGAAGCGAGATTTGCATTTCCGCAGCGTTCGCCGATTCCGAGCATGGTTCCCTGTACATGGGAGGCACCGGCGCGAACAGCACTGAGAGAGTTGGCAACAGCCAAAGCACAATCGTTATGAGCGTGAATACCGATGATCACATCGGGGAATTTTTCGCATACCTCTTTGGTTGCGTCATAGATTGATTGGGGAAGGAGCCGCCTGCAGTGTCGCATAAAATCAGTCTTGATGCACCGCCCTGAACCGCAGAATCTAGACAGGCGAGCGCATAATTTTTATCTTCCTTATAACCGTCAAAAAAGTGTTCTGCGTCAAAAAACACCTGCTTGCCGGTATTACTTAAAAAAGCACAGCTTTCTGTTATCATAGAAAGATTTTCGTCGGGAGTAACCGAGAGAATATCGGTAACGTGAGACTTTGCGGCTTTTCCGAAAACAGAGGTATATAAAGCACCCGAAGAAGATAGGGAAGAGAGCGAAGCATCTTCTGCACATGAACAGCCGCTGTGTCTTGTAGCTCCAAAGGAAGTCAAAGCGTCAGCAAAAGGCATGGATACGGAATTTATAAAAAATTCTGCATCCTTAGGATTTGAAGCGGGATTACCTGCCTCAATAAATTCTATACCCAAGGAATACAACAGCTGAGCGATGGCCTTTTTATCCGCAACAGAAAAGGATATGCTTTCGCTTTGAGCGCCGTCTCGCAGTGTTGAATCAAGAATTTCAATGTGTCTCATATAAACCTCTTAATTACTTGTTTTTTACAAGCTTTTTAATATTGCGCTTTATAGTTGGTATTGATTTTTGAAGCAGCTGATCGGAAGAAGAGGCTAATGAGCAAAGATCGCTTCCGAAAGTACTGCACAGTGTACCGAGAGCGTCATGATAACCGAGCTGCATTCTTTTTGCTATCCCGGCAGAGGAAAAGTCCAGTGTGCCTGAAATAAAATTTCCCTGATCCTCAGAGGGTATAATGTTGATTATCTCTGCCTGAGGAAATTTGATCGAATTTTCAATTACAGATGAATCGGCGTCATGAGTAAGCCATATCACAATTATCTTACGGAATCCGAGATTATAAACAGGACGGATAGGACAGTTATCCGACAAACCTCCGTCATAATATTCATTGCCGTTTATTTCCACAGAACCGAAAATAACAGGTATTGCAGAGGAGGCGAGAAGAAGCTTTTCTATTCTTTCGTCGCTGTCATTTCGATTGACAGCAATATATTCGGCATTTAATGTTTTGCGATTGAATAAGGTTATGTAAAGCGGAATCGAAGAATTTTTAATTGCCTTAAAATTAAGGTTCTCAGTGATGATTTTTGATAAACCCGATCGTGAGAAAATACCGGTTTTATCGATACATGCAATTCTGTTTATGTCGTTTATCAGGGAATAAAGAAATCCGCCGCGCTCATTTTTATTATCGGGCTGAAAGGGGGTGAGAATATCCTCGTGTTCGATATTATTCCAAAGTTTTACGGATTTTCGATATTCTCCCGAAACAAACAATGCTCCGTTGAGTGCGCCGACAGAAGTGCCGGCAACCGCACCGATAAGCTTATCGATGCCAAGCTCATGCAATGCACGCCATGCGCCTATCTGGTATGCGCCCTTTCCGCCGCCGCCTGCCAGAACAAGAGCATAATCCTCCATAATCCAACTCTCCTCAAAAATACATGCATATATAATATAGTTTAGTTCCGCGATGTTTTATTGTCAAGAATATGTGCTTTACTTTGAAAAATGTCGTGATATAATATTGCTGTACTGTGATTTTGGAACGATATTATTATATATTATTACGCATATAGGAGAAATGACACAATGAGCAGCAGCTTTATGGCAATGATGTCCAGGATGAAATATATTTCACGTTGGTCACTTATGAGAAACACAAGACAGGAAAGCCTGAGCGAGCATACCCTTGAAACAGCAATGATAGCACATCTGCTTTGTGAAATAAGAAATAAGAGATTAGGCGGCAATGTTGATACGGGCAAGATCGTTCTGCTGGCGTTGTATCATGATGCAGGAGAAATTATAACGGGAGATATGCCTACACCGGTAAAGTACCATAGTGAAGAGATGAGACAGGCATATAAACAGGTTGAGGTAATGGCGGCAAAAGCTTTGTCTGAAAAACTCCCCGATGATCTTAAGAGTGTTTATGAACCGCTGCTTTATGAAAAAGGTACAGCAGAGGAGACGCGCATTGTTAAAGCTGCAGATAAACTAAGCGCTCTCATAAAATGTATAGAGGAAAGAACGGCAGGGAACAGCGAGTTTCGTGTTGCAGAGGAAAGTACACTTGCGTCCATTGAGTCGATGGATATGGATGAAGTGAAAATATTTATAAATGAATTTCTGCCTGACTATTACCTCACACTTGATGAGCAGGGATAATATAAAATGTGTTATGGAATGAATAATAAGAGGTATTGACAATCATTTTTTTAAAATATATAATTATTTTCGCAAATTGATCTGAGGCTTTTGTGAACGGTCAGTTTATATAAACACCCCGTTTCCGAAATGAGAGAATTGCAAAATCAGTATAGGTTTGCAGTTCATTTCGAAAACGCAAATGGTGTTTTTTCCCACTCGTTCCGCTTCCTTTCCTGAAATTTGCGAATAATATTCGGGCTTGTAGCTCAGTTTGGGAGCCCGAATAGTGCAGTTTACGCCCAATTTGTTTACTTTCCTGAGTTTTGTCATTTAATTAAGAATAAATTTAATATTGGGGCCCATAGTTCAGCTGGGAGAATGCCGCGTTCGCAACGCGGAGGTCGAGGGTTCGAATCCCTTTGGGTCCACCAACAAGCGCCGTGTGATTGGTTAAATCACGCGGCGCTTGTTTAATGCTGGATTATTCACTTGCAAAGTTCATACTTGATGCATCATCGGTTAATCCGCAGAACTGAGCATAGCTGATTCTGAAATGAATGCTAATGTTGTATTTGCTTACTTCTTCGCCTTTTCCTGCTTCGACACGTTCAATAAGCTTTGAGAGAATCATCTTCTTGGCTTCGGTCGTGCTTGAGCGGTACTTCGGGGTATAAAGACAGCCGAAATATCGGCGAGAAAATAACAGAGCAACAGCTTGCAGAGTTTATAGAAAAAGCAAACAAAAACGGTGTGCAAATCGGTGACGGTAACAAAACATCACAGGATTTCGGCGGATTTGAAAACTTCTGCGGCGACTACAAAAAACTGTTGGAAGTGTTGGACAGCTTGGCTGAAGCAAAGCTATTAAGCCCAACAAAAAGCAACAAAGATGTTATATTAAAATATGATTATGTTAAGGACAGTGCGGGCAGGGTCGATGTGAATGCCTTTGCAATGACCGTAGGAAGAAAAATCACGCTAAATAAGCACATATTTGACTGTTTGAATGTAGATGAAATATATGCTAAAGAAGTTTCCGAGCGGTATTTCGTGAGAGGAAGTACATACAAAAATGTAAGTATTCATGAGTACGGGCATATTATAGAAAACCAAAATAACCACTTGAGCAAAAAAGTTGTTGATATTTTAGAGGAAATGGCTTATAATAATAGCGAAAAGTTATCAGACTATTTAATCAATAATATTTCCGGCTATGCGGGCAAGTATAACGGCTTTGAGTATTCCGAAGTAATAGCGGAATTGTATTCAATGGTGTTTACAGATGACAACACTTTTGCTTTGGACGTGTTGAGAAGGGCGGGTATGGAATTATGAATATAGACAACGATTACAAAATGTTCTGCTTTCATTCCGAGTGGTATAATATAGTCCGTGGTGTTGGGTATGTTCCAACCGACGCTTGCCCGGAAGAAGCAAGGAAAGCAATGGAACGAGTAAACGCAAAAAATAAAACAGTGAAGAAATAATTATAAGCACCCTGCTTTGATATGCACCCCAAAAGCTAGACACTTTTGGAGGTGCATATTTTTATGGGCAAAACAGGAAGAGAAAACAGACGATATAGTGCAGAGTTCAAAATATCTGTTATAATGGATATGCGAGAACACCGATTAGGATATA
>JAZSNH010000060.1:0-20167 GCA_045536305.1 Acutalibacteraceae bacterium | reverse complement strand
ATAGATTCCTCTGTCTGCCTTTTTTCTTCATTCAGCCGCTCGAAAAGCTTTATATTTTCGTCCTCTGTCTGCGAAAAAGCCTTCTGACGCTCAATTATATCGGCAAGCTGCTCTTCTGCACCCGCCAGACGCACCTTTGCCTCCGACAGGGCTATTGCAATAGTATTCTGTTTTGCGTTCAGTTCCTCAAGCTGGTCGGAAAAACCGCTTACAAGACTGCTAAGGCCCTCAAGCTCTTCTCTTTTCTTTTCCTGCTTTTCGCCAAGGGTTATTATCTCCAAACGCTTTTCGTCAAGGGATTTTCTCTTTTTTGACAGTTCTTCGTTCTGCTGCTCCTCATCCTCAGAAAAAGCACTGAGCTGTCCCTCAAGTCTCGAAATATCCGCAAGTGTATGCTCGATATCTCTCCTTATAAGGTCAGCTTCATTTTCAGCTCGCATGGCATCTGCTTCTATTTCTGACGCACTGCGGATCACCTCGTCTTTTTTTGCGTTCAGGGCATTGCCCTGCTCCATAAGAGAAACTACCGCTTCCTCCGCACCGCGTATTTTTTCTTCTATTTCCTTCTGCTGATTAGAATAAAGAGTGATATTGTAATCAATATCCTGAAGCTCACTTGTGGAAACGGAAAGTGTAGCAAGCCAAAGTCCCACCTCGACCGCTTCACGTTCAGTCCTCAATTCAAGATATTTCTTTGCTTTTTCCGATTCCTTTTCGAGCGGACCATCTCGCTCTTCAAGGTCTGTCAGGCGAACTCTGAGGTGAACCAGGTTGTCCTCTGCTCTCGCAAGCTCACGCAGAGCCTCCGCTCTGCTGTAGCGGTATTTTGATATTCCCGATGCCTCTTCTATTATCGTCCTTCGCTCATCACTTCTCGAATCGACAAGGGCTGCAATCTTATACTGCTCTATCATGGAATAGCCGCTTTTGCCAAGACCTGTATCAAGAAACAGCTTTGTTATATCCTGCAGGCGTACCGATTCGCCGTTTATTTTATATTCACTCTTGCCTGAACGGTAATAACGGCGAAGAATGGACACATCGTCGCTGTCAACTCTCAGTTCTCTGTCTGAGTTGTCAAAATTCAATATTACCTCCGCAAAGCCCTGTGCTTTGCGAAGTGTTGTACCCTTGAAAATTACATCCTCGGTGGATTTTACTCTGAGAACTCTCGGTGACTGTTCGCCAAGAACCCATCGAACAGCGTCGCTGATGTTGCTTTTTCCGCTTCCGTTAGGGCCTACTATTGCCGTAACGCCCTTTGAGAAGTTTATCATTATTTTGTCGGGAAAGGATTTAAATCCCTGCATCTGTAATGATTTTAACTGCATCAGTCCACCTCCTGTTCTTTTATTGCTATAAGCTCATATTTTGAAAGATTTGCATTTTCGCGCACTTTTATTTCTATCCCGAGCTTTCGAAGCTCGATTATATTGCCCTTTTTCTGACCCACCATCTTTGAGGTTTCACCCTTTGGCACCTCAACGGTATAGGTTCCCTTATCGAGCAGTTTTTTTGCTTTTTTCAGGTAAATTTCGCCCTCGCAAAGCTCCTTGAATGCAGGATGATAAGGCCCTGCCTCATACGCTGCCTCCACGCTCTGCGATGAATGAAGTCCCAGCTTTATCACATCAACATTTGCCTCATTGAACATCAGAAGAAGCTCGGCACACAGCGAAACGGCTTTTTCAAGTGTCTGTGCCCTGTAGATGCCTTTTCTGTAAAGCTCTGCAAGGTGTGTGTTTGCCATTACAACGGTCGGATATATCCGTACTGTGGCAGGCTTAAGGGCAATAAGCTGTTTTGCGGTTTCTGTCGTTCCTTCTTCCGTGTCACCGTACATGCCCGTCATCATCTGAACGCCAAGCTCAATATTGTGTTTTTTTATTAACCTTGCGGCGTTTATTGTGTTTTCGGCGCTGTGTCCGCGGCGGTTGAGCTCGAGAACTCTGTTGTCCATGCTCTGACAGCCCAGTTCGATCGCTTCGCCTCCAAAGCTTTTGTATATTTCGAGTATTTCATCGTCTATTGCATCAGGACGTGTCGAGCAGCGGATCCCCGATACAATGCCTTTTTTTACATATTTTGATGCGGCCTGCAAAAGCTCCGTCATGTATGACCTGTCTATTGCGGTAAAGCTTCCGCCGAAAAAAGCAATCCGAGCGTGTTTTATTTCATCGCCCAGGGTTCTTTCGGCTATATTTACCGCCTCATCCACATCCTTTTCCGTTACCCTCTTTGTCTGTCCCGAAATTGCACATTGGTCACAAAAAATGCACCTGTGAGGACAGCCCTGATGCGGTACGAAAAGAGCTATATTTGCGTGTCTCAATATCCCAGCAGCTTCAACGCTTCGCGTGCAGCCTGCTGCTCGGCTTCCTTTTTGCTTTTTCCGCTGCCTTTTCCGACCTTGTTGCTGTTTATATAAACCTCGGTTGTAAAGCGCTTATTATGATCCGGTCCGCTTTCTCCTACAAGAATATATTCAAGCTTTTCTTCTCCGCTCTGCTGGACGATCTCCTGCAGAACAGTCTTATAATCCGCTTTGTTTTTTATATTGGTGCTGTTTAATTCCTCTGTAACAAAGCTTAGGACAAATCTTCTTGCTTCCTCCATGCCTCCGTCAAGAAATATCGCCGCAATAAGAGCCTCAAATGCATCGGCAAGGATAGAGGGTCTTTCTCCTCCTCCGCTGTTTCGCTCTCCTCTGCCGAAGCGCATATAAGAACCGAGATCTATTTGTCTGGCAAATATCGCCAATGTCTCTTCGCAGACAAGTGATGCGCGCAGCTTTGTAAGATCTCCCTCTTTTTTTCCTTTGAAGTTTGAAAAGAGATGCTGACTTACAATTATACTGAGGACAGCATCGCCGAGAAACTCAAGGCGCTCATTGTTATATGTATTTCTGTGTTCATTTGCATAGGACGAATGAGTCAATGCAGTGACAAGACAGTTTTCGTCCTTAAACCGATAACCAATCAATTCCTGAAGCTTTTGCATTTTCCTGTATTCCACCTTTGGTCGGATAGTGAGACAAACGGTCATTTCATATTTTATAATTTTATATTATGAGCACATCAATGTCAATTATATATATACTATAAAATAAAATCGCAGGTATATATTTTTACCGCCGAGGATGTGCTGCATTATATTAAAAGCTCCGAGGGGAGTTCTTTTCCCTCGGAGCTTTTTGCTTAGTCGATATTGTTTTGAAGCTTTACTGCCTTCAATGTGTTCTGCATCAGCATTGCAATAGTCATCGGTCCTACGCCGCCGGGAACAGGCGTGATCGCTGACGATTTTGGCTCGACCTCTGCAAAGTCCACATCACCGCACAGCTTTCCGTTTTCGTCTCGGTTCATTCCGACATCAATAACCACTGCACCTTCTTTGACCATATCTGCCTTTACAAACTTTGCTCTGCCGACAGCTGCCACAAGTATATCTGCCTTGGAGGTCACCTCTGCAAGGTTCTTTGTTTTGCTGTGGCATACGGTCACTGTCGCATTCTTATGTAACAGCAGCATGGACATAGGCTTGCCTACTATATTGCTTCGTCCGATAACAACGCAGTTTTTGCCTTCGATCTCAATGTTCTCTGATGCCAGCATTTCCATTACTCCTGCCGGTGTACACGGAAGGAAGTCATAGCTGCCTATCATGATTTTGCCTACGTTTACTGCATGGAATGCATCGACATCCTTTTTGGGGGATATTGCTTCGATGACGATTTCAGAATCAAGGTGCTTCGGGAGAGGGAGTTGACATAATATTCCGTTCACGTCTTCTCTTCTGTTTAGCTCATCAACAAGCGAAAGAAGCTCTTCCTGTGTTGTTTCAGCAGGGAGTGCATACTCCTCCGATATAATACCGCACTCGGCACACGCCTTCTTTTTATTGTTTACATAAGTTCTCGATGCGGGATCGTCACCGACTATAATTACCGCTAAGGTGGTATTGATTCCTTTTTCCTTAAGCGCTGCAACCTCATCTGATACCCTTGCTCTTACATTCGCCGAGACCTTTTTGCCGTCAATTATCACTGCCATTGTTATCCTCCTGTGTATTTATTTCGTTTTCTTCGCCTTTTTCTTCCTTGCTGACTTCTGCGTAATATTCAGCTTTTGCGCTCTTGTAATCGGCAAGGCTTACTGTCTTGTATTCCGGTGATACTCTGTCAAACATACGCTCGGAGAAGCCAAGGTAAAGAAGCACCGGTGCAGCGAGCACGCAAATGATCGCAAGAAGCTGAGATACTCTGAGAACATCGGGGATTATATAAAGAGAATCTGTACGCAATCCCTCTATCCATGCTCTGCCAAGTCCATACCAGAAGATATATGAAAAGAATATCTGTCCACGGAATTTATAGAATTTATTTACCATGATGCAAAGCAGCACAAAGCCTGTTATGCACCATAAGGACTCATAGAGAAAACAGGGATGTACCGGACTGTCGGGAACAAGCTCAAGGGTATTCTCACTGAGCATTCCCCACGGAAGATCTGTAGCATCACCAAACGCTTCCTGATTTGCAAAGTTTCCCCAACGGCCTATAGCCTGCGCGACCAGAAAGCCCACCGATGTCACATCTAGCATGGACAAAAGCGAAAGCTTGCGCCAGTATTTTCCGATTATTCCCGCAAGCACGGCACCTATCACACCGCCATAAATTGCCATACCGCCTTGACGGAAATTTAACATTTCCGCAAAGCTGTCGTATGCACTGAGATTGAACAGCACGTAATATGTTCTTGCGCCCACAACACCGAGCACAAGGCCAAGGATTATAACATCAAGAAATTTATCCATATTGAGGTCAAATTTTTTGATGTTTTTCATTGCATAGAAAATTGCGATCAGCACACCTGTTACTATCAGTACCGCGTACCACATGATCTCAAAGCCGCCGATATTGAGAAACACTCGGTTTATATCAAACTCAAGTCCCAATCCCGGAAATTCAACCTTCATACCTGTCATTGCTGCTTACCTCCAGTCTTTTTCACTACCGATAATGTGGAGCTGTTCTTATCAAACATTTCAAGCAGTCGTTCCTGTGCCATTTCACAGGTTACCGCTGCGGCTGCTTCCACCTGATCAAAAACGTTTTCTTTTGCAAAGTGTGAATCGGCAAGGGTATTTGCTATGGACGATGCATTATCAAGCTGTGCCACTGCAGCACCGTACACCGATCTCTGTGCCCATTCGAAATCACTTTGCTGTATACCTTCGCGCTTAAGTCTTTCAATCTCTGAGTTTATCTCGTCACGCACACGCTCGGGATTTGAGGACTCACCCGAAAAAACCGTTGCCTGAACTCCATCCCAATACATAAAATCCGCTCCGAAGGAATGGTTTATAAGACCTTCGTCCATAAGACGATTAAACAGCTCTCCGGGCTTTCCGCTTAATATCTCCAGTATGATTTCCGTAAGCATAAGCCGCTCGGACGTAAGCTCACAAAGCTTTTCCTTGTAGCCGAGATTGAACATGGGAGAAGAAACATCGAAATCCTGTTCAACGTAAGCTTCATTAACCTCATCAGGCTCGCAGGGAATCAGCCTGCATGGTGCACTTTCCCCTTCGGAAAGCATCTCATCGGCGATTGCCAGAACCTGTTCGGGAGTAACATTTCCCGCCGCGGTTAAGACCATATTCGACGGAGTATAGAATGCATTATAGCACGTATACAGCATTTCGCAGGTTATATCCGCTATCGATTCGACGGTACCCGCAATGCTCGTTCTAACCGGATGATTCTTATACATCGCGCGAAGCATGTTATTAAACACGCACCAATCAGGATTGTCCTCATACATTCCGATCTCCTGAGCGATAATTCCCTGTTCCTTTTCGACCGATTCTTTTGTAAAATACGGCTTTCTGACAAAATCAAGAAGTATCCTCAGGTTTTCATCAAATTTATCCGTGCAGGAAAACAGATAACATGTTTTTTCATACGATGTATATGCATTCGCATCTGCGCCGTTTTCCGCAAACAGATCAAAAACCTCAGTATCTTCATTTTCAAACAGCTTGTGTTCAAGAAAATGTGCAGCACCTGCCGGAACGGTGATCTCCCTGTCGTCTGCAGAAAAGCGCTCATCTATTGACCCGAATTTTGTGCCGAAAACAGCACAGCAGGAGGATCTTCCCTCCTGAGGGTAAACATAGATCGTTACCCCCGACGAATGAACGGTTTTATAATATCTGTCGCCCGTTCTTTCGTTGTAATATTCGGTAAAGCTCATTCCTCATCGCCTCCGTTTCCCGAGAGAAGATACACGGTATCCTCTGTGAAGGTGTTTGCAGCCTCAATAATGCGTCCGCGCGACACTTCATTTATCTCATCAATGTATTCCTCCGGCGATATCATCTCTCTGTCAAGCATCTGAGATGCATACCAATCTGCCAGATCAAACGGAGAATCGTTTATTTCCCTGCAAAGTCCGGCGTTGTAAAGCTTTGCCTGCTCTATAAGAGAATCGGGGAAATCACCCTTCTTCAACACCTCAAGCTGTTCATTTATTGCCCTTCGTGCGGCCCTTGACTGCTCTTCATCAAGTCCGCTCTGCACAAACAAAAGCCCCTTGCTTCGAACATATACCGATGAGCAATAATAGCACAGGCTCATTTTTTCTCGTACATTTTTAAACAGCAGACTGCTTGCCATTCCGCCGAATATCATATTCACAAGACGTACTGCCGATGTGTCTCCCTCATTTGTATTTATCGGCGTTCTGTATCCCATAACGAGCTTTGCCTGCTTTATGTCGGTTCGTTCGGTTATCTCTTTTATGCCGTTTGCTTTTCCGATTATCTTTTGCTCCGGCAATTTTCTGCATTTGCGGTTTATCCTATTCCCTATCCTTTTGAGCTGTTCTTCTATTTCGGAAGTATCAAAGGTACCTGAGACAACAACATCAAGACGCGCCGTTTCTATGATATCGCGCCACGCCTGTGTGATCTCTTTTGCCGTTACCTTCTCCACCGCAGAACGCTCCCCCAACGGTTCAAGGCCATACGGCTCCGAAGCGCACATGTGTTTTATACATCTCAGTCTCGCATAGCGTATCTTATCATTCATCTGTGCATCGATACGTTCAAGCATCAATCGGCGTTCCAGCTCGATGTCCTCTTCTCTGAACATTCCGTTTTCAAGCGGCGGATCAAAAAGCATGGAAAGCAGCAGTTCGATGCATTCGGACGACACCTTTTCCCCATGCAATGCATATCGGTCGTCAAGAAAGGCTATTCCGATATTGAACTTGTGAAGATCACCGTGCATGCCTGTTGCCGCTCTCATTGATGCACCATACAGATTTGACAGATGTCTTCTCAACGTTTTATAGTCGGGATATTTTTTGCAGGCACGTACCAGCAAATACGGCACGAGCGCCCGAGCAGCAGAAAAGCTTTCCTCTATCGGAAGATACATATTTATTGCCGCAACACCGGTTTTATATCTGTCACCGCGAACAGAAAGCAGATTTATCCCTTCTGCACATACTGTGGTTTTTATATCAGGCAAATCACAGGTCTCCCTTTTTTCTATTTGTATTTGCGTTTTCTGCCCTGTGTCCATCCGACCGAGCAGAACAGCTGACACTATGAATGCATTATAACATATTGTCCCTCTAAATCAAACATAATATTTATTATAAAAAACAGCCGCGTCTGCAGCCGCTTTTCATATTTAATTCTGATAAAACATCTGCTGCTCTGTGATAATCGGATATGATATGATTTTTTCCGAATCGAGCATTTCCTTGTGCATATCAACCGCTGTTATTCTGCTGTTGTTATAGGTCGTGTAATAATATATTCCCTTTTCCGTATTGCAGCAGGAGGAGTAAACGGTTATCTGATATTTTTTATCCTCAAGCTCAACACACCCTCTTGGATGTGCTACCGAGCCGAGAACATGAAAAAATTGAGTCACACTTTCATTTTCGCTCTCTTTGCTGACTGCATTCTGCAGTACGAATGCGGCTTTCACAAAACGGGACGAAGAGCTGTAGTCTCCCGGCAGACCTATTGCCCCCATTCCTTTACTGTACTCGCAAAGAGGCAAATCCGCTGCAAAGCTGTTATCAGATTTTCTGTTTGTCAGTCCCATATAATTATTCAGATTGGTGATATGATAATCAAATGTCGGACTGTTCGTCATTACGCACACAGGATTATCGTACACCTTCAAGCCCTCTGCGGTCGATTCTACAGCTATTGATTTTTCTTTGTCGGATATCATCCAATGAAGCGGTGTCTGGGGCAATTCTTCCCTAAAGCTTATATCTACGATATTTATGCCTGAAAGCAGGCTCTTCGCTTCCTCTGTGCTTTTGCACTGTGAGAGTATCCATGGAATAAGCTCGAAGGGTGCAATATTGTCCGCATCGCTGCGCTCTGCCTTGTATTCTGCATAATAAGGAAAGCTCAGCCCTGCCATGCTCAGTCCCTTTTCGTTTGTCGCGTCATAATACAGCGGATATCCGTTTTGAATATATGACATTCCGATCATTGCGTAGTGACTTTCTATCGTTGGCATTTTTCGAAAAGCAAACGGATATTTTCTCGGTGTCACGGTCACAGATTCACTGTAGGAATATTCAAGGTCAAGATTGCGTCCGAAATAGTGACT
The DNA here is from genome assembly GCA_045536305.1 of Acutalibacteraceae bacterium. Lineage (GTDB taxonomy): Bacteria > Bacillota > Clostridia > Oscillospirales > Acutalibacteraceae > JAISGQ01. The sequence goes on along the minus strand of JAZSNH010000060.1, from coordinate 11,520 downwards.
GCCGCTGTTATAGCTTACTGCTGTACACATAGCCTTAATCCTTTCGTTTTTTATTATAATGTGTAATATTACGCCTTAATAAACATACTGACCGCAGGCTTTTGTCTGCGGTCAGTATGTTTATATTGAATTTTCAGTTTCCGATTTTAATTATCGTCCTTTGAAAGAAATGCACGGTATGTATCTATCTCTTCGGTCACCTGATAAAGGAAATCTCTGCACTCCTTGTCTTTTGACAATATCTTTCCGACCTTTTTTACCGCCCTTATAAATTTCGGATCAAAAGCCACCTCATCGCTGTGCTCTATCAGCGGACAGAGGGAAACGGCCCTGTAATCCTCTTCTGCAAATATTCTGCCTTTTTCATCTATAACAGGAAAAAGCGGAAATATCCTGCAGGCTAAAGGACGGTCGTTTCTGCTGCAGGTGCCGTCGCAGACAGCCAGTCTGCCGCCGTTTAGCTTCAGTTTGCTTTCTTCGTAAGGAAACAGCCGCATGCCTGTGTTTTCATCGCCTTTACAGCAGGCTTTTGCACAAAGCTGTCCGCAATCTGCGCGAATCGGTGTCAGATCACCTAAAATTCTGAATATTTTTTCATACATTCGGTTATAATCCGTATTTCCCATTGCAACCAACTCCTCATGCTGATTATATCATCAGCATGCATGATATGCAAGAACAGCAAAATCAACCTTTGTATTGGTATTGATAAAATTCATTTGAGTCAAGACACACTTTCAAGCATTTTAATGAGCTCTTCGGTCGGCAGTGTTTCGGAAGACACACTGCAAGTATAGCTTATATAATCCAACGGCTTACCGCTATGAAATCTAAATCCGTACTTATTGTACCGTTCTGCACCACCGATTTCAAAGCAGTCGTAATAGTACACCTTATCAATAAACTTCTTTCCGTAACAACGGGTAATATCAGTATCGATTATACATACCGCATTGTCAAAGCCTTCGATTTCAGGTGTTGTTATCTTGGCGTTAATACTCGCTGAGGCATAGTACGAGCCCAAATTAAAATCATAATAAATTTCTTCGCCGTTGCTATTTTTGTATGTTAAATAAAGAAAATCTATATCATCCTTTGCGCTATCGGGCAACAGAAAAGACTGATACAACTTTCCGTCATCACCAAAGAACTCTGTAAGCTTTACCGCTTCGTTGAGGGTTTCTTCCGTGATATACAAACCGAAATATGCACCCGTAAATTCAAAGTTCTCCGTTACATAATGCGGAATTGCCATTACTGAGCTATCGGATATCAAAGTCAACAACTCATCATAATCTCCTTCAATTCTATCAGTCAGTCCATAGGCACCGCCGCCGCTTTCTTCAAAGTAAACTGTAAGAGTTGTATAGGATGAATTTTTCACAAGCCACTCTTCGTCGTAGTCAACCGGAAAACCACCCTCGGGCGGGATATCGTACGTTTCGTACTCCACGATATCGGTGAATATCCGTCCGTCCATGGATACCTTTATGATTTCTTGTCTTACTGTTATAAGCTTGGGTACTACTTTTGTTGCAACAACGGAGCCTGCGGCTATAACTGCAATAAGCGCCGCAATAAGAACAGCGGTAAATTTCTTCGGAAATCTTTTTTTCTCATCCTTTTCTTCCAGTCTAACGAGCACCTTGTCAAATATTTTTTCCAAATCGGCATCAGAGGGCTCTATGGTGTTTATTGCATCAATTATATTTTCCCTTTTCAGCTTGATTCGCCTCCTAAATCTATTTTTAAAAGCTCACGGCTTCTGCGAAGATAGCATCTTACCGTAGAATCCTTCATGCTTAGAATATTTGCCACCTCAGCGGTCGAATATCCTTCGTAATAATGTAAGTATACTATGTCTTTATATTTGTCGGGCAGATTCATAACAGCAATAAGAACATCTTTATTCCCTGATTCCTGCCAAACAGGTTCCTGCGGCAGATCTTCTATGTAAATATCCTTCTTATGTCTTTTTCGCAAAATACTTTTACATATATTTGCTGCTGTTACGGCAAGCCACGCTCTTTCATGGGCAGGATTATCAAATTTTATGTGATTTTCAAAGGCTTTAACAAAGCATGTCTGCACCGCGTCCTCCGTATCATGGTGGTTTTTAAGGTACAGAAAGCATATCCGATATATGTTTTTTGCATTGCGTTTATAAAACTCACGGTATAAATCTTGGTTGGACAAACTATCACCCCTATTTTCCCCCTACATATTATATACGCATTAAAACGCCAAAATGTTACAGAAAAACATAAAATATATTTTTGTTTTTCCTGCAACATTCAAGGCTCTGAAAACGTATTTAAACATAGAGACTTTCGTAAAGGTGGTGATATCGATGCACAGGATATTTACAGCAGTTAAAACATAGAAAAAAAGTAAAACATATTATCGTCCAACTTACAGAAAAAGGATGGTGCAAAAATGAAAAGATTTATTTGCTGTTTATGTTTATTGGCTTTACTTATTACCTTGTGCGGTTGTAAAGACACTGAAAAAGAAGGAATCCCCGACGAAAAGCTTACGATCTCTCAAAGTGACACATCAACAGATGAAGCTTCCGCATACATTGACGGAGCTATAAATATTCTCAAGGAGGAAGTTAACGCCCAAGGAGAACCTCTGTATGTTCCTTTCGGTGCAGACCCTTTTAAATATAACGGATCCGCAATAGAAACCATTGTTACTTTCAGCGGCGATTCCCATAATCCGCTGCAGGCAAAGCTGTTTGTTCTTGTTGACGGTATTTTGCAGAAGACGACCCTTAAAGACGGTACGACCGGATATTTTCATCAGTTCAGTTTTTCTGCAAATAACAACGATGAAGAAATATTTACTGTTCCGATATCCTTCACTCCTGCATTCACAGAGATTAAAGACAACTACGACATTACATTTTGTGTTTTCCTTTACAACGCCGACCGTCTATACGATCCAAACATACTTGATTTACCGCGCTACACACTTGATTTTGATGTAAGCTTCATGTCAATAAACAAAGAACTTGCAATAACCGACAAACCCCTTCTGTCCAATGAAGTCATGCCTTCCCCTACCGATGCAGTGCTTCTCGAATACCCCGAGCTTTCTGCCAAGACAAGCAATTATGTAAACCTATCTCTTTCCGATGACCCCTCCGATGATAAGGAGTTTATGAAAAGAGTATCTGAAAGCGATATAATAAATCTTTATCTATACCAAGACGACGGCTTTGAACATCAAACAATGATTTTTATTGACGGTGAATACTATGAAAATTTTTGCAAAGCAGGATATTTCAGATGGATTACAGAAATAGACACTGTAGCCTGTGTACAGATTCCTGCCAAGGATCTTGGAATCGGAACACACACAATAGATATTATTTCTTACAGCCTTAATGAATGGGGCGATAGCTTTGATCGCTTTGCAGTATCAGTAGAGTAGGGTGAAAAATATGACTATCAAAAGAATAACAGCCTTGATGTTGGCGATGTTATGTTTGGTGATGCTATGTTCTTGCCGCCAACCGTCCCATGGCGGTACCGCCGAAATTTTCGGCGGCGAAGGTGAAATTCACGGCAGTAAAATATCATCACAAGGGGTAAATCCTGTTTTTGAGGATGATATATACATATATTTTATGTTCAGAACCAATCTATATCGATTGTCAAAGTCAAGCGGCAAGGTAACCTATGCCTGTACTGAGCCCGGCTGCATGCATTTTTCACCTGAATGCACATCAAAATGTGAAAATAAAACTTATATGGTGAGCGAGGGCCGCCTATATATCGTTACGGGCGAATCGGGAAATACAGGCAGCAAGGGCGATGAGGTATATGAGCTGTGCGCTGACGGAGAAAAGCGCCTTGTTTATAAAAACACCACTCCGCACGAGGAGCTTCCCGAATACATTTATAAAATGTTTTCAAAAGACGATATTTTCGTATTCTCCTGCAGCGGATATACGCAGTATGTACAGGACGGAAAATGCATAAACATCGGAAACACCGACCACAGAAATCTTCTCATAACCGAAGAGGGAATAATTTATCTCTCGTCAGATTACACGCTGATGTTCTATGATTTCGAATCCGAATCCTCTCGAGTGCTTTTTGCGGACGAAAAAATTCTTACCTTCCAAATCGACGGCGATACTCTTTATTTCCGAAACCATGTTCACGATATAAAGAGTGCGGATTTTAAAAACTACACGGTCAAAAATCCAAAACCGCTTCTTTCAAACACAGGGCTAAAGTTTTTCGTCATAGAGGAAAAGCTTCTTTATGAGCAGAACGGCGCTACATACGCTTTGGATTTAAACAATCCTTCCGACTCAGACTTTCTGTTCAATGATGTATTGAAGGATATATATATCCTATCCGATAGCTATATTTATGCTGATGCAGGCGAGACATACGATCGCTTTATCAGATTTGACCTTTTGGACGGTAAATATGAAATACTGCTGGAGGCTGATGACGAATGAAGCTGTATTTTTATGAAATAAAAAAGCTGTGCCGTCGGCCTGTATTCATTGTTTCCTTCCTGACGGCACTGTTTCTTCCCTTTTTCATCGTATCAAACTATTGGTGGGGTCTTACTACCATTCAAGGCTGCTTTGACGAAAGCAATCAGATCCGACACGAAAAGGAAATTGCATGTGTAAATGCGTACAAGCAGTACAGCGGCAAGCTTACACAGGAAAATTATGAAAAAATAGTGCGCGGATACGAAAAGACAAACGAAAACTTTGATTACTACATGTCACACGGCTACGAAACCTTTGGCGAATTCGGTTCATGGCTTGTATATGACCAGCCTATATACTCCATGCTTTACAACCAGGCAGAATACATAAACAATTATTACGACAACATCAGAGTGCTTATCTCTCAGGCAGAAAGTGCAATTGAAGACGAACAGCTCAAGGAAAGCCCCGACAAGTACATTATAAGGGCTAATGAAAGTGTGATTGAGCAATACAACCGCACAAGAAACCTGCAGATTGCAGACAACCGAAGCACTATGCACTTTTTGCGCCTAAACACTATTGCCTGCGACGGAAATGAGTTTATCTATATCTACCTGCTGTTTATTGCCATTTCCTGTGCAGCCGTATTTTCATCGGAGCACGAAAACAAGACCTACGGCATTATATATTCTTCGCCCAAAGGCAGGGCAAATCTGTTTTGGAGCAAATGTGCCGCGGTGATGTCGGTGTCTGCTGTTATTGCCCTACTGAGCGAGCTTTTAGCTCTTGGCTTTTTGGCGTGGCAGAGTGGTATGGGCGATTGGAATTTATCGCTGCAAAGCTTACCTGCCTATCAATTTTGTCCCTTTGATATTACAGTCGGCGAATTTGTCATTGTAATAATCGCACTGCGTATTCTTGTGTTTATGTTTGCAGGAAGTGTGTGTATCCTTGTCTCGACATTTTTTAAAAGAAGTGTTGCGGCGATGTTTTTATCGGGTATTGTAAATATCGCTTCTGCCGTTTTTGTTCTTACAGTTCGGATATACACTTATGCAGGCAATCTGGATACGATAATTACACCATACAGCTATTGGGGCTTTGACAGGCTAAATTACAAGCTGTATAGTGCAGTGGAGCATTGGAATGTATTTTGCCTGCTTCGCCCACACAGTTACTTTACGGAATTTGACACAATCTCTGTTTTTGAATTTCCTGTATGGGGTATAACTGCGGTTATTACAGCATCAATTTTGCAGATAGTCGTTATCTTAACAACTGCGGGATTTAGATACATTAAACCTACTAAGAAAAGAGGGAGTATAAATGCAGCTTGAAATAGTCAACGTCACGAAGAAATACGGCAGAAAAAAGGCACTTTATTCTTTTTCCGCCTCTCTCACAAACGGGGTTTATGCTCTGCTTGGCCCCAACGGTGCAGGTAAATCCACGCTGATGAATATTATCACCGATATAATCAAGCCTACATCGGGCGATGTTTTATGGAACGGTCGGAGCATCTACAATGTCGGAGACGAATTTCGCCGTTTACTGGGCTTTTTGCCTCAGTCGCCGGGCTTTTACAAGAGCTTTACGGGATATGAGTTTTTGTCATATATTGCATGCCTGAAAGGCATGACAGACAAAAAAGAAATCAAATCCGAGGTTTGCAGACTGCTTGAAAAAGTCAATATGACCGATGCCGCTAACCGCAAGATAGGCTCTTATTCGGGAGGTATGAGGCAAAGAATAGGTATTGCACAGGCTTTGATCGGTGATCCAAAGCTGCTGATTTTCGATGAACCTACCGCAGGCCTCGACCCAACAGAGCGTATTCGCTTCAAAAACATCATATCGGAAATGTCACTTGACTGTATTGTGATTTTGGCAACCCATATTGTTTCTGATGTATCGCAGATTGCAAAAAATGTTATGCTGATCGGCAACGGTAATTTAATTGAAAATTCAAGCGCAAACGAACTGATCAGCAAGCAAAGCCTCAGGGTCTGGAACGTTTGCTGCAATGAACACGAATTAAAAGAATTCATGAAGCAGTATAAAATTGCGTCTATTCAGAACAGCGGAAATGATATTGCTGTCAGACTGCTGTCTGATGAAAAGCCTTGCGAATCGGCAGTCCCATTGCAGACCACGCTTGAGGACATCTATCTTCATTATTTCGGTAAGATAGGAAGTGTCAGATAATGCTGCGATATGAATGTAAAAAAGTCTTTATCAATAATCATGCGCTTGTTATTGTCCTTTTTCTGCTTTTTGTTAATTGCTTAATTTGCACACAGAAAAGTATAAAATACGAAACAGATAAAGAGATATATCGAGAATATGTGACGATATGGGCAGGTGAGTTTGACAGCGAAAAGCAGTCGGAAATAGAAGCAGAGCGTACAAGGATAACGAAGCTCATTTCATCTGAAAACGAAATGAAAGAGAAGTACCTCAACGGAGACATTACTGATGAAGAGTACCGTCATTATACAAATGAGCTGTGGAAAGCCCATGACCGAGAGTATGTTATAGATTACATATACAATAAAACATTTTACTATGATTCGGTATCTTCCTTTTCACCGCATATATTCTACGATCTCGAAATAGAGTATTATCTCAATAATCTGAATATTGACTGGACATTGCTTCTGTCTGTGTGCATTGTACCGCTAATTATTCTGACAGAAGAATATAGGACAAGTGCACATCAATTGCTGCTCACGACCTTAAACGGCAGAAAAAAGACTTACAGAAGCAAAACCGCAATTGTTATCCTGTATTCTGTAATAATTTCGGCAATAACCATAGTCGCGCAGACAATTATTGCCGAAATCAGATATGACTTTGGCGATATGAATGTACCTGTTCAAAGCATAAAAGGTATGGAGCTCTGTGAGTTGGCACTGAGCGTAAAGGAATTTATGTTATGTATTTCTGCTATGAAGATATTTTCCTCCCTATGTATCGGACTGCTGGTATTCGCAATTTCAACCATTGTAAAAAACGCAATCACTCTGAGCTTTGCTTCTGTCTGCATAATATATATTACTTACTTGCTGACAGAAATTTTGCCATTGTGGTTATTAAAAATCATTCCGATTTTGGGCTTCTGCTCTGTAAATCATCTCCTATCAGCAGGCTTATTTAAGCAATGGCATATCCTGATTATTTCTTACTCAATAGTTTTTGTGTATTCGCTCACAGCATCTTTGATCGGTTATTTTGCTTTTGCAGGTTCAAAGCGCAGTAAAATTTAATACACTCATTATTTTTATAAGGTATTGAAAAAGGTTCTTTCTGTTTTTCAGAGAACATAGGAAACCGAAAATAGTTCTTTTATCGGCGAACAGGAGATTTCTGTTCACTATTTCTACCAGAACAGACTTTACCGAGATAGTGAAATCGCATAAGCATAGCAGTATTATGTAAATGAAAAAAGCCATATCATACAAAAGGCAGTAAACAAATACGGATAGCAGTGGCTCAGTTCACTGCTATCCGTAAAAATTTAAGGATTTATCTATTTTTATTTATTGTTTTTGTCATAAATTTCATAGTAATATAATATAGAAGAGTTGATGCCCCGATGGATGATGAAAAGATCATTGCGCTGTTCTCGGAGTGTATGTGTCTGCTGCCTCGGCTGTTACCGCGGTTGATTCCCACTGCGGCTTTTTCGGCGATGGCGAGGAGTATATCATGATCTCTTTCAATTACGACAGATATCACGACAGCACAGATCCGTATGATGACAGCAATGTGCTCGCCCGTGCGTCGTTTAATTTCACAATAGCTCTGTACGATGCTGAGACTGACATTCTTTATTACTGCGAATTTGACACATGATTTGCCGTTTTTTGCAACCTTTTCTTCCTTTGCAGGGTTATATATGCAGGAGGTGTATTATTATGAAAAGACTTTTTGTTTTGCTTGTAATTCTTGCGTTGCTTCTTGTGGGCTGCGTTCAGAAGCAAACCGATTATCCCGCCGCAATTATGGTCGATGATACTGTGTTTCTTAAATCCGGCGCACCTATGCCTGCAGAGATCAACGAGAGTGCCATTATCGGCTGCACCTTGTCATATACCGATTCTTTCCCGAAAAAGAACGGAGAGACTAATTTCAGCCGAGAGACGGGCTTGCCATACGCAAGGGTCGAGGGCGGCATTGCGATTCTTTGCGAGAATGAATGGTACCTCTGTACCCCGATGAACGAAAGTGCCGAAAAGTGTCCTGAAGAATCCGCAGGCTGTATCAGATTCTATTCCGAACCGATAAGAGAAGCACAGAATTCGGACGAGACTCACGAGGTACGTGTCAGCCGTGAGCTTAACGAAAAGCAGGTCGCTGTGCTGAATGGGATTTTGGACAAGGTAAGACGTTGGTCCGATGATTATCTGACTGACCGTGTTTCCTTTTATTTCGACGGGGAATTTGAGCTTGTCGGCAAGGAGCATCGATATTTCTTCACATACGAATACAATGTGATATACTTTGACCACTACTTTTTCGAGATTTCGCAGGAGGATATGGAATATATCAAATCGCTTGGAAGCTGAATAAACATAAGAGGTGTTCGAGATGAAAAGAAAAATAACCGCATTACTTATCTGCTTGATAATGATCGTCGCCATGCCGATGACCGCTTTTGCCGACATCGGCCCCAAGCCCTCGGTACGCATTGAGTTCACCGGCATTGATGGCGAGACCTACTATGGCACGCTGCTTTCAAAAGAAAAATCCACCGGTCCTGCATCCGCATGGGACGGCGAGCCCGGTCACGAATATTTTCAGGAAGCCGATGGAGGCTATGAGATATGGAAGGCTTTCGTCGAGTATGAAGACAGCGACGGCTTCTTCTTTCTGCAGAGAAGCTGGGATTGCTCGGAAAGCAATCAACTCAACTGGACATACTATCCCCCGACCCCGTTCAAAATTCTTCTGTATTTCCCGGAGAGCGAGACCTTCTATGTAAGCCCGATATATGAGCGCTACGCCTTTGACAGTTACTTTTCCGTTGACCTGTCCGACTTCGAGGAGAGCGGCTCCATAAGCGCAGAGAAAAGCTACGACCACACATGGGAGCTTATCTCCCTTGCCGCACGTATTGTGCTGACGATAATACTTGAGCTTGCCATTGCTCTGCTGTTCGGATACCGTCAGAAAAAACAGCTTGGCCTCATTGCTGCAGTGAACATCATCACGCAGATAGCTCTCAATGTGCTGCTGAATGTCATAAACTATAACATTGGACAGTGGGGCTTTACATTCTACTATGTGCTCCTTGAGCTGGCGGTCATAGTCATTGAGGCTGTGTTATTTACAAGCCTTATGCAAAGGTTCAGCGATAGCCCGCAGAAAAAGGGCAAGGCGGTGGGTTATGCTTTTGCCGCAAATATCGCTTCCTTTGCTCTCGGTCTGTGGATAGCACATCTGATACCCGGGATTTTCTGATATACTTCACCGAAGAGGTATATTGCTATGTTTAAAAAATTTTTCACCCGAATTGCGGCGATTTTTCTTGCTGTGGCCATTATTGGTCTGTCCGGCTGCGGCGGCAAAGCTGTTGACAGACCGATCGGATCCAGTGTGCTTGAACAGCGACTCAGTGCCAAGCCGAGTCCCCAAGGCTGGATATATTACAGCGACGGCAATTCTGTTCGCAGAGTAAAGGCGGACGGTTCCGACGATCAGGCCTTTACCGATTTTTTCTCCTCTTTTCTTTTTGTTGCTGACGAGTGGGTATATTACACCGACCGAGAGAACTATCCCGAGTATCCGGATTACTACCTTAGTGCACCGATCATACATCGCCGCACAGAGGACGGCTTAATTGATGAGCGCATATCCTCTGTACCGGCTTCTCATGTGTCGTATTATGACGGGTATATTTATTTTACGCCCTATTACGGCAAGGAAGGCTACGCCTACGGCACAGGACTGCGGCGCATGGCTCCCGACGGCAGCGACGAGTTTATTATCTATCCGAATAACATCAATTCCTATTATTTTGATTCGGGATATATTTATATCAAAATTGCCGGAGACGATATTATTCGTGTGAACACGGACGGCACCGAACCGATAGAGATTATTGACGGTGCAGAATACTCCGGTCTGGGAATCTTCGATGTAATTTTTGACGAGCGGTACATATACTATATCGCTGACCTTCCCGGCGATCATCTCGACAACAAATATCTATACAGAGCAAAAAAGGACGGCAGTGAGCTTACACGGCTTACCAAGATGTCTACTGATGACTTTATCGTAAGCGGAAACTACATCTATTTTATAGCCGGCAAGGATACCCTATCCAATCGCCACCTATACAGAATAAGAATTGACGGCACGGGGAAAAAGCGCATCGGTCGACGCAAAGTTTCCGAAAGCAGAAATTATCTTTCGTTTGACGGCATATATCTCTATGTTTATTTTGTGACCGATACCAAATATGATTCTATGTCCGGTACGTACGATATTTCCAAGCTGTTTAAAATCAGATGTTTACAGTAATTATTTCACTGTCCGAATAATCCTGACGGAGGCATATTATGAGTTCAATTATAGTTCCTATCATATTGGGCGCAGTCATCGTCGCGCTGGGTGTGACCAATATAATGGGCAATATCTCCACCATTCACCTGTATCACAGACATAGGGTGATGCCGGAGAATATCAAGCCTTTCGGCAGACTTGTAGGCACAGGTACGGTCGTTATCGGAGCAGGGATAATTCTGTTCGGAGCTCTTTCCTTTGTGACCCGACAAACGGGCAGCTATTCTTTTACTGCGGTCGGAGCGGTTCTGGTAATCGTAGGTATTGTGATCGGTTTACCGATTATGCTTTATGCAATGTTTAAGTACAACAAGGGTATATTCTGATAATAAATATCCCCCGGTAAATGGACAGTTCCCCGAGTAAAAGACAAATAAAAAAGTACCCAGACGTAGAATAACGTAAGATTACGCGGTCTTGCTCCTGATTTCAAAGGGAGTAAGGCCGTTTTTCAAAGAAATGCGTTCATAATTGTAAAAATAGACATA
>JAZSNH010000002.1:0-8901 GCA_045536305.1 Acutalibacteraceae bacterium | reverse complement strand
CCCACCGCACCGATTAAGGTGCGGTGGGCTTTTAGCGTTTTTGCTTATATGCATAGAGCTTTACAGGTCCGAATTTGAAGCGGAAGTGAAAGAACGCAGCTTAAAAACCGCACCGTCCGGAACTGGGCATGCAGTATCATCGGAATCCCCCGAATAGCGGTATTCGGGGATTTTGGAGGAACGCTCGGCGTCGAAGCAATAACCGCCCTCTGTTACATCAAAAACATAGGTGTATTTCCCGTCGTCGGTTCTGAGAACAAGAGAATTATCCTCAAAGCCGTATTTGCCCATTGCAATATAGCTTGAGAAGCCTGACCAGACAAATTGAAAGTGCTGTTTTTCGGGGGTTATGGTGAGTGTGGGCTTTATAAAATCAACAGAATCGTGATAGGTGAAGACAAGGGAGTTTTTATAGGAAAACTCCATAAATTCGGGAAAAATGTAAAAGGCACTGTCGGCACCCGATTCATAATCATGGAACACAAGCTGCAGGCTTTTCATATTCCAGTCATCGGCGCGCAGATAGTAAAAGCCCTCGTCGGTGTTTACTGCACCTTCGCCGTTTATATAGAAGTGATTAAGCAGCTCCTTTTGCTCTTTTGTAAGATGCTCGCGGTCAAAATGCTGTGATTTGTCAGCACCGTTGCAGGGGAGGAGCTTCTTGCTTTTTACATCGTATTTTATAGTCGGCGGTTCATTGAAACGCGAAAAATACACCGTACTGCCGTCGGAAGATGCCCATGTCAGTGTAAAGCCGTAACCGTCGGGCAGCTCCCACGAGACGCGGTCGAGACTTTTCATGCTGTGATAGTCGTAAATAAGAAGTCCGAATGTGCCCGAAAAATACATCACATCATCATCGGCGTAGATTATAAAAGGTATGTCGGTGCCGATATTCAGACCTGCGATATCGGAAAAGTCGATATCCTTTGAGGGAGAGTCCTTTTTTGGGTCGGTCAGCAGACACACCGAAGCAGCGGCACAGGCAATGACTGCGACAATAATAATCCAGAAAGCGGGTTTTTTGTAGCTTAAAACATTTTTTATCCTGCTTCTGACGCTTGTCTCACCGAAAGCCAGAGGACAGGCGGAGATCATTTTGCGCGGTGTTGAGCAGTCAAGCAGAGCGCTCGAATAGAGCTTTTTATCCTCTGCATCCATTCCCTTTATAACCTGTTCGTCACAGGCAAGCTCGATATCGCGGCAGAGAAGCACATAAGCAAGCCACATAAGGGGATTGAACCAGTAGATGGTCAGCAGGGCAAAGCCGAGAGGCTTCCATAGATGGTCGCATCGTTTAAGGTGAGCTGTTTCGTGAGCGATCACATATTCAGCCTCTTTTTCACCGAGAGTGGACGGGAGATAGATATTCGGCTTTATAATGCCGAGAATAAAGGGTGCCGAAATTGTGTCGCAGAGGTAAATGTTTTCCCTCAGCGGTGCGCTTATACGCACCTTTTCTTTTATCCGCAGATAGCTTATGAGAGCATAGATAAGCATACCTGCAATTCCTATACACCAAGCAATAGAAGCGATAAATATTACTATTTGTATTGGGTTGACGCTTGCACCGGGAGTCGGAGCAAGCGATTCTGAGATGAAAGGATTTACTGTGTTGTTAAAATAGGTGATGCCGCTGTTTATGGTCGGTTTTTGAGCATAGATTATCTCCTGCGGTACAGTTTCGACGCTTGGTACAACGCTGACACGACTCTCGAAGGAAAACGGCAGAACGAGGCGCACACCGACAAGAGCCCACAAAAGACAGCTTATCCATTTCGGGGCCTTTTTAAGAAGCAGACGAAGCAGCACGACAGCGAGAACGATCCATCCTGCTGTGATGCTCATATTCAGAAGTTTTAAAAACAAAGCGTCCATCATTTATTCCTCCTCATAAGAATCTATCATGGCGCGAAGCTGAGCGATCTCCTCCTTTGACAGCTGCTTGCGAGCGGTGAATGCGGCGAGAAATGCAGGCAGTGATCCGTCAAAGGTCTCTTCGACAAACTGCTCGCTCTGCAATGCGTAAAATTCCTGCCGTCTTATAACAGATGACACCGTGCCGTTTTCGTTTTTAAAGATACCCCTTTCGCACAGCTTGCGAAGAACGGTATAGGTAGTGGGCTTTTTCCAGCAAAGCTTCTTCTCGCACAGCTTTACGAGTTCGCCCGAGGAAAGAGGCTCGTTATCCCAGATGATATCCGCAAAGCGGCTCTCGACAACGCCCAATTTAATATCCATTATTTTACCTCCTTTGGTTTATAGCCTATAAACCTGCTTTTAGTTTATAGGCTTTAAACCAATTTGTCAAGAAAAAGTTTTACTCAATTTTTTCAAAAAAATTGCAGAGGGTCGGGGCACAGAGTTCCCGATGGGGTGTTAAGGGGTGAAACCCCTTAACTGAAAAAGAAAATAAACCGGCAGGCAAAGTGCCTGCCGGTTTAAATTTACATTCCTTTGCTGTAAATATCCTCAAGGGATGAAATGTCTGTCTTTTCAAAGGCGCAGTGCCCGATCGAGCTTACGGTGACGAGAGAGATCTTATCACCTGAGCGTTTTTTGTCGTTTATGGAAGCGGCGGCAAGCTGTGTTGCACTATAGGGCGACTGAGTGGGGAGGTTCGCTTTTTTCAGCGTTTCAACGATCTCACAGGCAGTTTTTCCGTCACATTTGCCGTAAGCGGCGCAGGCGCGAGCGATCATTGCAAGCCCTATCGCTACGGCATGGCCGTGAGTAACAGTGTAATTGCTGAGCAGTTCAACGGCGTGAGCCGCAGTGTGACCGAGGTTTAAAAGCTTTCGCTCGCCCGTTTCCTTTTCGTCCGCTTCAACGATCCTGCCCTTGAAGCGAACACAACGGGTGATGAGCTCTGAAATATCAAGCTCGGAAAAACGAGCCCAGAAATCACCGCCGTCGAGAACAGCGGTCTTTATAGCTTCCGCCATACCGTCGGCAAATATTTCGGGGGTGAGCGTAGCGAGGCAGTCAACATCGCACAGCACCGCCTGAGGCTGGATAAAAACACCTGCCAGATTCTTGCCTGCACCGAGGTCAACAGCGGTTTTGCCGCCCACTGAGGAATCGACCGCGGCAAGAAGAGTTGTGGGCATCTGTACATAGCGTATGCCGCGCAGATAAACGCCTGCGGCAAAGCCTGCCATATCGCCCGTTACACCGCCGCCGAGGGCAACGATACAGTCGGTGCGCGTAAGCTCGCTCTCTGCGAGAAATTCGAGAATATCGCCGAGAGTCTTAAGGTTTTTAGAGCTTTCGCCTGCCCGGAAAATATAAGAACTTACGCTGAAATCAGCATTTTCAAGAGAGGCGGTTACTCGGTCAAGGTAGAGCGGAGCTACGTTTGAATCAGTGATAACGGCGATTTTGCATCTGCCCAGCAGACCGCTGAGTATCTCGCCGCATCTGCCCAGCAGACCGTTTTCTATCATAACGTCATAGCCTTCGCCGACGTTTATCCTCACTGTGCTCATATATATCACGTTCCAATCAGAATTGTAGATACAGCCCTTTTTAATTTCCGCCTGCGGATGCCTTCTTTTCGCAGCCGTCGCGTAAAAGGGCGCATAATTTTTCGGCATCTCCCGATTTCAGTGCATCGAGATAGTCGCTGAGATTATCTATCAATATTTCAAGCTCTTCGGTAAGATAATCGCGGTTATCCATAAAAAGCTCTGTCCACATGTTCTCGTCGAGCCTTGCAACTCTTGTCATATCGCGGAAGCTTCCCGCGGAAAAACCGCGGCGGCGCTGAGCTTCGGGCGATTTTATATATGCACTCGAAGCGATATGTGCAAGCTGAGAGGTGTAGGCGATTATTTTGTCATGCTCCTCGGGCGTTGAAAAGGTGACAGACCCAAAGCCCAAGTCGGTAAAAAAGTGCTTGAGGTTTTCAAGAGTCCTTGCATCGCTGTTTTCGTCAGGAGTAAGTATCATGGAGGCTCCCTCGAAAAGGTCGTCCGCAGAGTTGACAAAACCGCCTCTTTCCTTGCCTGCCATGGGGTGACCGCCGACAAAGGAGAAACCCTTTTCGCGCGCGATTGGAGCTATCTGCTCGCAGACGGTGCGCTTTACACCGCAGAGATCGACCAGGATAGAGCTTGCGGAAATACTGTCTGCATTTGCCTTTACCCAGTTTACGGCGGCATTCGGACGAACAGCGAGAAGAATAATATCACAATCGCCGACAGTTTTTTCGTCGAGGGTACCGTCTATGGCGCCGCAAAGACGGGCAAACATCATCGTTTCCGTATCAAGGTCTATGCCGCAGACCTTATGAGAGGTGCGGGATTTTATGGATTTGGCCATGGAACCGCCTATCAGACCAAGGCCAACAACAGCGATCTTCATTACATACACTCCTTATTTGTGCATAAAACCGTGGATTGCACTGCAGGTTTTTGCAAGGGAATCGAAGGCCTCGGGGGTAAGAGACTGAGGACCGTCGCACAAAGCGTGGGCAGGGTCGTTGTGGACCTCGATAAGAAGTCCGTCCGCGCCTGCGGCTATAGAGGCAGTTGCCAGAGAGGGGATAAGGAAGCTCTTGCCTGTTGCGTGGCTGGGGTCAACGACAACGGGCAGATGAGTGAGCTTCTTGAGAACAGGCACAGCGCCGATATCAAGGGTGTTTCTTGTATATGTTTCATAGGTTCTTATGCCGCGCTCGCACATGATGACCTGTTCGTTGCCGCCTGCCATAATATACTCGGCGCTCATGAGCCACTCTTCATAGGTGGCGGAAAGGCCTCTCTTGAGAAGTATCGGCTTATCCTGTTTGCCGAGAACCTTGAGCATATTGAAATTCTGCATGTTTCTCGCGCCGACCTGAATAATGTCAACATCCTTGAAAAGAGGAAGCTGTTCGGCATCCATTATCTCGGTGACAATGGGAAGACCGGTCTCTTCTCTTGCCAGCTTCAGAAGCTCAATGCCGTCTGCTCCCATGCCCTGAAACGCATAGGGCGATGTGCGCGGCTTGAATGCACCGCCGCGCAGAACAGTTGCTCCGCTTGCCTTTACAGCCTTTGCAACGGCAATGATCTGATCCTCGCTCTCAACAGAGCAGGGGCCTGCCATATATGTGAGTGTTCCGCCGCCGATCTGTGCTCCGCGGACATTGATAACGGTATCCTCGGGATGGAACTTGCGGTTTGCGCTTTTATAGGGCTCCTGAACGCGCTTTACATCCTCAACGATGTCGAGCGCATAGATAAGATCCTGATCGAGTCTTGCGGTATCGCCGACAAGACCGAGAACCATCTGCGAATGTCCGACACTGGGGTGTACCTGTATGCCTTTTTCCTCAAGCCAGCAAACAAGGCTGTCAAGCTGAGTCTGATCGGGGTTTTTCTTAAGAATAACAATCATAATTTATGCCTCCAAAAAATAAAACCTGCAGCCGGTTCGGCTGCAGGTAATCATGCTTCACAAAGAAACGCAGACTGCATTAAGCCAAACCGGAAAAGGCCTTACCAAAAAAGTAGGTAAAGCTAAAGTAAAAATATCCGTATTCGGCTGTACGCAATGTCTTTGCCATAACGGTACGTTCCTTTCGATTTCTGTTGTTTTCAGAATACCACTTTCCTGCGGCGATTGTAAAGTGCAAAAATCGCCAAATCGAAAAAATATTTGCGCCTCGATTTAGGGTAATTTAACAAGTGAAAGCTTTAAAGCTGTAAAGAGGAGGCTCTGTTGAGGGTTTATTCCTCTGTCAGAGGTCTGCTCATAAGGTCGTGCAGAGCATCGGACGGATGCTTTCCGTTAAAGAGAATATCGTAGATTCCTGTGATTATGGGAAGATCAAAGCTGAAATTTGCTTTTGCATCTTCATAAATGACCTTGCAGCTGTAAACGCCCTCTACGGTTTTCTTGTTGTCGCGCAGGAAACCCATGGCGCTGTCGTCCTGGCCGATGATACAGCCTGCCTGATAGTTTCTCGAATGGGGTGAGAAGCAGGTGACCATCAGGTCTCCGATGCCTGCAAGACCGCAGCAGGTATCGGCCTTTCCTCCCTTTGCGGTGCAGTAGCGCATCATTTCCGCAAGGCCTCTCGTAACGAGCGCAGCGCGGCTGTTGTCGCCGTAGCCGAGGCCGCAAAGCATACCTGAGGCGAGAGCTATGACATTTTTTATGGCAACGGCGTACTCTGCACCGATCTCATCATTGTTGACATACAGACGCATATAATTGTTTGAGAATATCTGCTGGGCAAGCTGTGCCGCCTCGGTGTCGGAGGAAACCGAGCAGATGCAGGTCACTCGCCTGAGAATGACCTCCTCTGCGTGGCTGGGACCGATAACGGAGACCACAGGCTTTATGCCGCGGCTGCCGAGAATGTCTCTGACAGTCTCAGTCATGCGCTTGTCGGTGTTTATATCAAAGCCCTTGCTTGCATTTATCACAAGAGTTCCTTCCTTTACATAGGGCTTTATGGTGTTGAGGGCATCGGAAACAAATTTGGTGGGAACTGTTATAAGCACCAGCTCGCTGTCAGCCATGGCAAGAGCAGGGTCGTTTGTGGCTTTTATGCTTTGGCTCAGCTTTATACCGTGAAAATAGCGGCTGTTTGTATGCCGTTCGTTTATTTCGCAAATCTCATCGAGGTCGATTCCGTACATTGTGACATTGTGACCGTTGTCATCGAGAACCTGTGCAAGGGCGGTGCCCCAGCTTCCTGTTCCAAGTACAGCAGCTTTCATAAATTCAAATCCCCTTTCAGGTGTATGACCATATATTACCTCTGCGGCGTCTTTTTGTCAATAAAGCAGGCTTTCCCGAATAATTAAGATTGTGTGATAAAAGGAAGTATTGACAATATCTGGCGACCAGTGTACAATTATAATACTAATAATATCGGAGGCGATATAAATGTCAGTCGCTTTATTTGCAGCATTGATATATTTGTTCATTTTGCTGTTCTACCCGTTTTTATCCGCAACAGCGTATTCAAATGATGTTTCATTTTCTGTTTTTGGAATGATATGGCGTTCGCTTACGGGCGGCGTCGATTTTAAGCAGGTGCTTGAAAATGCAACGGGTCTGAAGGAAAATATTATACAAATAACGGTTTTTATTGCAATTGCAGCGCTGATACTCGGTATCATAGCATTGTTTATTGCAATGAGCAAGAACAAAAAAGCCGCAGGCATTCTTATGCTTCTGTCGTGCGCGGCACTTTTTGCGGTATACATTATTTTCAGCCTTCCCGGTGCGGCAGGCAAAGAGGCGGCAATGTTCTATTCTCTGCGTCAGATAGTAAACCCCACATTTATTTTGCTGTCTGTAATAGCTCTTGCGGTTTCCGTAATAGTTATCAGCAATCCCGAAGCCGCCATCGGCGCAAAGAACAATGCCGTGGGAATGCAGAGAGCAGTATATCCGCAGACTGCGGCATCACCCATGCGTCAGGCAATGTACACCGCTCCTGTGCCTGCTCCCGTGCCTGCACCGGCACCTGCTCCCGCACCTGCACCTGCTCCGGCACCCGCACCCGCACCGACTCCTGCTCCCTCTCCTGCACCCATCAGTGCAACATACACCTGTCCCGTGTGCGGAACGACCCAGAAGGCAGAGCTTGCATTCTGTACATTCTGCGGCAACGCAAATCCCAACAAATAATGACTTTAAAAAATGCCTTCCTTCGGGAAGGCATTTTTTAATATGCCGATATATGATGTGCGTTACAAGCTTGTCATATTACCGAAAAGACTTGTATACGCCAAATTATTATGCTAAAATAAATCATGATACCCATCTGCCGATTATTGCACCTGCAGACGGTGAAGAATAAAAACAGTACAAATGACCGTTTACATACAAGGGGAGGGAAGGCTTTTCCCTGACAGAAAGGAAGGGTCATAATAATGATGGAAGTTAATGATCTGTGCATAAATTGCTTTGCGAAAAAAGGCAGAGCACCGCAATGTCCGAGATGCGGATATGTTGACGGCACTCCGAAAGTAGCGCCGTACATTGCCCCGGGCACAGTGCTTGCCGAGCGTTTTGTTGTTGGCAAGCGCGAAAAGACCACGGGAGAGGGTGTAACATACCTCGGCTATGACGCAAAGAAAAATGAGAAGGTGGTTATCCGCGAATACCTGCCGCTCACTCTTTGCAGCCGCCCTGCATCACAGGACGATGTTGTGATAAATGAAGGCTGTGAGCTTACCTACGATGATTACAAGCAAGACTTTTTGGATATTGCAAAGGCGGTGACCCGTCTTTCCGATATCGATATTTTTGCATCGGTGCGTTCGATTTTCGAGTGCAATAACACTGTTTACGCAGTGTATGACAGACCCGACGGAAGACCGCTTGGCGATATTGTAAAGAAGGCGCAGAGGTTAACCTGGGAAGAGGCGCGTCCTTTGTTCCTGCCTCTTATCAGCGCCATGAACTCGGCTCATGCGGTAGGCCTTGTGCATTTCGGCATCAGCCCTGAAACAGTATATTTCGGAAGGGACAAAAAGCTTCATGTAACAGGCTTTGCAATACCCGATTCGAGAATGTCCGACACTTCGCTTAAAAGCGAGCTTTTCGAGGGATACAGTGCTATCGAGCAGTATTCCACACAGGGAAAAAGAGGCAAGGCAACAGATGTTTACGGCGTGTGTGCGCTTCTGTTTTATACCCTTACAGGCAAGCGTCCGCCCGAAGCGGTTACAAGAGCGTATGAGCCGCGTCTTAATATGCCTGCAGAGCTTGCCGACGAAATACCGTCGCATGTTTTTGCTGCTCTTGCAGCAGGTTTGCAGGTAATGCCCGAAAACAGAATACAGACAATGGAGGAGCTGCGTTCACAGCTCAGTCTGAAAGCAGGTGCAGCAGTCGGCGGCGTACGCGCAGGTACAGCAGCTGCAGGCGCAGCGGCAGCAGGCGCAACGCATG
>JAZSNH010000065.1:0-14776 GCA_045536305.1 Acutalibacteraceae bacterium | reverse complement strand
AAGCACATTCCCGAAATGACCGTTCGCACAGGTCTTTCAAATCCTCCCATCTTCTGCCCCATCGTTGCACCCTTCTATTCGGGCATGCATGTGACCGTACCTCTTTTCGGTCGTGACGCAAACGGCAGTATGGACGATATAAAGAACGTATACAAGACTCTCTACGTCGGTGAGGTCGTAAAATACACCGACACCATAGACGAGGGCGGCTTTGCCTCCGCAGGCGCGCTCTCGGGATTTGACAGCATGGAAGTTTCCGTTTTCGGCAACGAGGAAAGAATACTTCTTATGTCCCGCTTTGACAACCTCGGCAAGGGTGCTTCAGGCGCCGCCGTTGAATGTATGAATATCATGCTCGGCCTTGATAAGACCACAGGGCTTGTGCTGTAAGCTGTAATATGACTTTCTCAGGAGATGTAAAATAAAATGAATTACGAAAAGGTTTCGGGCTCGGTAGCAGCTCCCCTCGGATTTTCCGCGGCCGGTGTTTACTGCGGCGTAAAGCGTTCCATGTATCCTACAAACACCGTCACTGCAAAATCCATTCTGGCAAACGAAAATATTCAGAACGAGCACAAGCCCGATCTGGCACTTATTCTGTGTGACGTTCCCTGCTCTGCAGGTGCTGTCTTTACAACAAACCTTGTAAAGGGCGCTCCGATCCTTGTCTGCAAGGATCACCTCTCCAAAGCAAAGCCCCGCGCTGTTATCGTAAACAGCGGCAACGCCAATACCTGCAATTCTGACGGCGAGGAAAAGGCACGCAAAATGGCCGAGCTCACTGCCAACGAGCTCGGATTGACCGCACAGGAGGTTCTTGTCGCTTCTACAGGCGTTATCGGACAGACTCTTCCCATCGAACCCATTGCAGAGGGTATACCCTATCTTCACAAGGCTCTTTCCAAGGACGGCATGCAGGCAGCAAGAGCTATTATGACTACCGATACGGTCGTAAAGGAGATCGCTGTCAAGTTTGAGCTTGGCGGCAAAACCGTCACTATGGGCGCTATAAGCAAGGGCAGCGGCATGATACATCCCAACATGGCGACTATGCTTGCCTTTGTTACAACCGACGCGGCTATATCCTCCGAGATGCTCGGCAAAGCTCTCAAGGCGACTGCCGACGACACCTTCAACATGCTCTCGGTCGACGGTGATACAAGCACAAATGATACCCTCTGCGTTCTTGCCTCGGGTCTTGCAGGCAACGCTGAGATAACAGAGGAAAATGACGATTTTAAAATTTTTGCAGATGCTCTTATGTATGTCTGCACCTACCTTGCAAGGATAATGGCAAAGGACGGAGAAGGCGCTACAAAGCTCGTTGAATGCAGAGTAACGGGTGCAGAGAGTGAAAAGGCCGCAAAAGGCATTGCAAAATCTGTTATTTGCTCTCCGCTTATCAAGGCGGCAATGTTCGGCAACGACGCAAACTGGGGTCGTGTTCTCTGTGCTATCGGCTATGCAGGCGAGAATACCGATGTTGATAAGATAGATGTTTATTTTAAATCGAAGGCAGGAGAGGTCCTTGTATGCAAAATGGGCCGAGGCGTGGAGTTTTCCGAAGAGAAGGCAACAGAGGTTCTTTCTCAGGACGAAGTGCTCATCGATGTCATATTAAGAGACGGTGCAGCAGAAGCCACCGCCTTTGGCTGCGATCTTACTTATGATTATGTTAAGATAAACGGAGACTACAGAACCTAAGAGCTTTCATAATGCCTTCCCTTTTTCTAGGGAGATTGAATTAAACTTTGTCTTAAGGATGGTTGATATGGAACTTACAAATGCTCAGCGCGCAAGAGTGCTTACTCATGCATTGCCCTACATACAGAAATACAACAACAAGATAGTCGTTATAAAATACGGTGGAAACGCCATGCTGAACGAAGATCTGAAACGCTCTGTAATGACCGATATGGTGCTTCTGACTCTGGTAGGCGTCAAGGTAGTGCTTGTTCACGGCGGGGGTCCCGAGATAACCGATATGCTTAAAAAAGTCGGAAAGAAATCGGAGTTTGTCGACGGTCTGCGTGTCACCGATGACGAAACCATCGATATCGTTCAGATGGTTCTTGCAGGCAAGGTAAACAAGAGCCTTGTAAATCTGATAGGAAGCATAGGCGGCAAGGCTATAGGTCTTTCCGGTATCGACGGTCAGATGATCCAGGCAAAGCAGAAGGATCCGAGACTCGGAAACGTGGGCGTTGTTACCGACATTAACATCCAGCCCGTTCTGGATGTTCTCGAAAAAGGCTATATTCCCGTTATCTCCACTGTCGGCTGCGACAGCAGCGAGAATGTATACAACATAAATGCGGATACCGCTGCTGCTCGTATAGCAGGCATGCTGGGAGCTGAGGCGATGATCGCAATGACCGATATTTCCGGCATTCTCCGCGATAAGGACGATCCCTCTACTCTTATTACAGGCATCACCGTGCCTCAAGCGAAGGCTCTTATTGAGGACGGCACCATAAACGGCGGCATGATCCCCAAGGTCGAATGCTGCATTGAGGCACTCAACTGCGGCGTTCAGAAGGTCTTTATTTTCGACGGCACTATCCCCCATTCCATTATCATCGAGCTTCTCACCAGTGAGGGACTCGGAACAATGTTTATAAAGGGTGAATAAAATGAATATAATTGAAACAGATAAAAAATATGTCGCCTCCTCCTACGGACGTTTTCCTGTTGAGATAGTCAGCGGCAAGGGCGCTCTTCTCAAGGGCAGTGACGGCATGGAATATATTGATATGACCAGCGGAATAGGAGTCAATGCCTTCGGTGCAGCGGATGATGAATGGATTGCTGCTGTCACCGCTCAGCTTTCTTCCATACAGCATATTTCCAATCTGTATTACACCTCTCCCTGTGCGCTCCTCGCAGAGCAGCTTTGTGAAAAGACAGGTATGAAAAAGGTGTTTTTCGGCAATTCGGGCGCAGAGGCCAACGAATGTGCCATCAAGGTCGCAAGAAAATGGGCTTACGATAAGTATGGCGAGGGCAGAAGCACTATAATCACTCTTAAAAACAGCTTCCACGGAAGAACTGTTACCACTCTTGCCGCAACCGGTCAGGATTCATTCCACACAAGCTTTATGCCTTTTACCGAAGGTTTTGTTTATGCAAGCGCTCAGGATGCCTCCGAGGTCGAAAAGCTGGCACAGGAAAACGGATGCTGTGCTGTTATGCTTGAGGCTGTACAGGGCGAGGGCGGTGTTTACCCTCTTGAGCAGAGCTATGTCGATAAGGTTGTCAGTATCTGCGAAAAATACGGTCTGCTTCTTATCTTTGACGAAGTCCAGACAGGCAACGGCAGAACAGGCAAGCTTTTCGGATATATGCATTTTGGCGTAACTCCCGACATTTTTACCACCGCAAAGGGTCTTGGCGGCGGACTTCCCATCGGCGCATGCGTTATGGGCGAGCGCACCGCAGAGGTTCTGACCCCCGGCACCCACGGCTCCACCTTCGGCGGCAATCCTGCTGTATGTGCAGGCGCGCTGAGCATATTTGAGCGTCTGAGCGAAGAGTTTTTAAATGAGGTTGAGGCAAAAGGCGCTTACATCAGAGGCAAGCTCGAAAACATAAAAGGTGTAAAGAGCATTTCGGGCAAGGGTCTTATGATCGGCATTGAGACCGAAAGAGCAGCAAAGGATATTATCGGCGGCTGTTTGGATAACGGCGTTCTTGTTCTTTCCGCAAAAACAAAGGTAAGACTTCTTCCTCCGCTGAACATCACCTATGAGCAGATAGATAAGGCACTCGATGTGCTTTGCCGTCAGATAGCTATGTAAACCCAAAAGGGACTGCCGGGCAGTCCCTTTTTTCTTGCATTCTGCAACTTGATAAAAAAGATAAAATATGCTATGGTTTTGTCATAGGCTGATTTATGAGGTGTGGAAATGGCGATCATCCTGCTTATTTTCGAACTTATCGGAACTGTTGCTTTCGCATTATCCGGTGCACTTATCGGAATATCAAAGAAGATGGACATCTTCGGTGTCATCATCCTCGGGCTCATTACCGCTGTCGGAGGAGGTGTAATACGCGACCTTGTCCTTGGCAATACACCTCCCGAAACCTTTAAAAATCCTATTTACGGAATCGTTGCCATTGTTGTTTCCATTATTGTATTTATTCCCTTTTTCAGAAAAGCTCTTCTTAAAAATCAGCGGGCTTTTGACATTATACTTCTTGTTATGGATTCTCTCGGGCTTGCTGTTTTTACCGTTGTCGGCATAGAAACCGCAGTCAATGTTACGGGATACAATATTTATCTTCTTCTTTTCGTCGGCGTTGTCACAGGTGTCGGCGGAGGTGTTATGCGTGATACCCTCGCAGGAAACACTCCATATATCTTCATAAAGCATTTTTACGCCACAGCTTCTCTTATCGGCTCGGCGGCAGCTGTTGCTCTCTGGATTGCAGTGGGCATAATGAACGCAATGATCATCGGCGCGGCAGTCATCTTCGCATTGAGAATGTGCGCCGCTCATTTTCATTGGAAGCTTCCGAAAGCGTAATATTACAGACAAAAATGACCGCATCTCTGATGCGGTCATTTTTATTTTTATATCCTGTCCCTGTTTGTGGGATCATTTATTGCCGAAAAAGCGGCGCAAAGGATTATCATCACGGAAAGTATGATATTCTTTACATCTGCACCGTTTTCCTGCAGCAGCTCGAGCTGTGCATATATCACCGTCAGCACCGAGCCCCACAGAACAGGCGACTTGAGTCGTTCGGAAATCCCCTTCATATAAGTCCTCCTATTATGCCGCCTATTACCGCAGCCACCGCGACCGATATGACCTGAGAAACAAGGCTTTCCCATTTCTGCGCTGGCTTGCTCTGCAACTGCTCAAGAGCCTTTTCAAGTTTTCCTATGGCAAGCAGCACATTGTCGAGCTGTGTGCTTATCCTCGTCTGAGCTATAGCCGATTCGTTGGCTTTGCTGTACAGCACGCCTATATCTCTCTCGCATTTTTCCACTCTGTTTTCGAGAGCGTCCATCATGCCACCGCCTTGAGCCTTGCCTTTGTTGCAGGGCCTGCTATGCCGTCGGTCTCGAGGCTGTTGTTTGCCTGAAATGCGCGCACTCCTGCTCTTGTTTTCGGCCCGAAGGATCCGTCTATTTCGAGCGAGTAGCCGCATTTTACGAGCATCCACTGGAGCCAGCGCACATCCTCGCCCTTATCTCCGTATCTCATTGCTTTTGCAGGCTCCGAATAAGGGCAGGGCTCACTGCCGCCGAAGGTAGTCACAGTTGTGATTTTGTTTCCTGTGTTTTTCTTAAATGACTTGGTATCACGCACGGCAAGATGTACAAACTTCTTTTTCGTATAAAGAATTATACCCTTGAAGCCGACCGATTCGGCCGCCTTGGCGACCTCCTCGGGAGCAACGCCGGGCACGACTATATCAGCCGCCTTGCCCTTTATATGGTTGCTGTCCGCAGCACCGCCGACAGACGCATTGTGACGTCTGCATCTGTAGCCTGAGTTGATATTTATTGCAGTTCCCAGCTTTTCCCGAAGCTTCTGCAAAAGCTCCGTCAGTTTTTCGTCAACAAGCGTAGCAGAGCAGCAATTTTTGCCCTTGCAGTGAAACTCTGCCAGCCTGAAATTTTCAGAAAGCCTCAGCGAAGCTCCCTTTTTATATGTTTTAACAGCCAAATTCATTCACCTCATTTCAGCGCAGAAAGCCACGCATCGAGCTCTGTTTTTTCAACAAGAGACGGCAGCACCCCGAAGGTAAAGCGGTGCAGGGTAAACACCTGCTCACCGCTGACTATCACGGCCTGTGCCTGAACAGAGCCTTCCTGCGCGGTCACTTCATCTGTAAGCACAAATTCTATTATGCCGTTTTCGGCATCGGTGATCGTGCCGTCTAAAGCCACAGCGGTCGCACCGTCGGGAAGCAGACAGAAAAGACGTGCGCTATGGTCTGAAAGATTTATCTTCTTTTCGTCCGGATT
Source organism: Acutalibacteraceae bacterium (assembly GCA_045536305.1). GTDB lineage: Bacteria > Bacillota > Clostridia > Oscillospirales > Acutalibacteraceae > JAISGQ01. The sequence continues at coordinate 8,796 of JAZSNH010000065.1, read as the reverse complement.
GTCACAATCATTGAGTGTGAGCATTATTCTGCGTGAATTGTCGTCGTGCTGCATCACGCAAAAGGTCGCCGGAGCTTCGTTTATATCAATGGAAATAGGTATGCAGTCCTGCACACTATCCCTCCTTAATGTATTTGATTCTCAGCTTCGCAGAGGCACGCTCAAAGCGCGCGTACCTCGAAAGAGAATAGTTTGAATCTGCATCGAGGCAAATTCCTTTTACAGTGCCGTCCCGCAGTCCTTCTCCCACGCTGACGAGCAGCGGCACCCATTTGCCTTCTCCTCTTGCAAACACGGGCGTGCCGCTGTCTGCATTGCCCGTATCCGCTCCGTCCTCCCACCTTGCGGGAGCAGATGTGAAACTGTGTGTTTTTATGAGAGTGCTGCATTTCGCTTCGCCGTGCGCGGTGTTGAGCCGCTTAAGATAAAGCTCTGCCGAAACTATGCTTGTCCCGTTCAGATCCTTCATTATGGTCGTAAGCGGAAAAAACATAAGCGTGCGTCGTGCAGTCGCTCTCGATGAATTGTATGAACCGACGATAAGCTGAGCAGGATAGCTCTTTTCCTTTCCTCCGGTTCCCCAATATATTTCTGCGCTGCTGAGAGAATAGGTTTTTGTCAGAGTCTGCGATGTCGGAAATACCTTTTTCCACGCTCCGCCTGTGTAAACATTTACGGCGGAAACATCGGAAAAATCTGTCCCGTTATGTACTTTTACCGCCGTAACCTCGGCAAAATCAGTGTTTCTGTAAGTTTTTATCGCCATAGCCTCTCCTTAATTTACCACAAACCAGATATCCCCTTCTGATGCAGAAGCAGGTCTTGAGGAGCCAACGTACAGCATTCTGCCTCCTGCACCGGGCAAAGTCGGTGCAACCTGCTCAATGGAAGAAAGTGTGGTTCCGTTTATCCTGATTCTGAAAAGTGCAGTCTGGTTTACGTCTCCTGCAGAAAGCAGGTCGCTTTTTCTCAGCGAAGGGTCGGCAGGAGATGCGCTCGATGTACCCGAAACAACGGTAAAAATGAGCTTGTCTGCAGCAGTGGAGCTGCCTCTTGTAAACTGAGCTACCACAAGGTCGTGGCGCGAAACTCCCTGTGTACCGCTTTTTACGGTAAGCGTCTCGCTTTCTCCCTTAGGCACATAGAGAACATAGCCCATATTGGAGGCACCACCGCCCGACAGTCTTACCGCATTGTTTCCTGCCTTTTCGCAGACAAGCGAGCCCAGTATACCGCTTTTTTCGCCCAACACAGCATTGAGAATAAATGCATCATCATCGGCCGTGATGTGGGGAGTCGATGATGAGGGCGTATTTATGGTTATAGCCTTCTGGCTCAAATAATCATTCCTTTCCTTTTAAGAAAGCGTGTGTATTGTTTTAACGCTGTTCTCTTCTATAACAAGGCGTATCGCCGTCACCGTAAGTGTTGCCGTCATTCCTGTCAGCAGATCGCGTACTCCTGCGATATCCGAAAGCTCAAGACACACCTCGCTGTTATCGATGGATATCTCAAGCTTTCGCACCTTACCCATAGAAGACAGCTTTCGTCTTGCCGCCTCCTCAAGTGCATCACGCGATTCAACACCCGAGTAATCGTAAATGTATGTGCTTATGGCGTCCTTCTGCAATATATCCTGAGCCGAGCTGTTATTTGTTACAGTTCCGTCAGGAAGTCTCCACAGCTCCACAATATCACGCTCCTCGAGCTTTCCCTGCCCGAGTGCGATTATGTGATTGTATATCTCATCCTGCTCCGTTGAAACGAGAGATGAGTCATATTCCTGAGAAAATTCGATCTCATTCGTATGGTCGGTGATACGCTCCGCTCTGAGCATGATGCTGCCGTTTTCAAAGCTTACATGAAGTCTTGCTCCCTGCTTTGAAAGAAGTGTTTCCGCCGCGGAAAGCAGTGACTTGTATCGTATGGCGCCTGAGCACAGGATACCGCTGTCAGCGGTATCCACCTTTATATACGACGGTCCGTCGCTCAAAAAATCCGCCAGCATACGATTGGCTTCCTTTTCCTCGACAACAACATGTGTGTCTCCGTTGTTCGGCACAACCGCGTAATGCTCGAGCAGGCCTCTGAAGCAGGTACCGTATATCCTGACCTTTTCCTCGGAAACACTGTGTACTATCTTCTCTATCCTTCCTCCCCATACGGTATCGGACAGATAAAGATATCCTCCGCACCGCACAGGACTGTTCACCCAGACATTTTCGTCCATCACAAGCTCAAAGTCGTTGTCGGCATTTTCGGTTTTCAGGCCTATCTGAGCATCAAATTTTACAAAGCAGGTCACCTCGCACATCTCATTGAAAGAGGAATCTGCATATATCAGCTCCACTGCGGCTCACTCCTTTGTCTTACAAGGGTAATATCCACATTCAATTCACCCGTGCATTCGACGTAAGAAACTCCCGCAGGGGCATAGTTGAATATTTTTCCGTTTTTGAGCCTGCAGTTGAACAGATTTGTACGCTCGCCCGTTTCGGACGCTTTATATATCGTTCGCTCTGTCTGGTCGATGACCGCATATTCCCTGTTGCCGAGAGTCACATCGATGCCTATTAGCGCTCCGCCCACAGACAGCCTCGGGTTTTCCGCCGGGCCGAATATCTTGATTATCATAGGTGAGGGCGCATAATTATCATTTATGATATTCGCTTCTTTTGAAAGAGATGAGTATCGGTAAGGGTATTGCTTCGGATATTTAAGTCCTCCCTCATCCGTCTCTGTTCCAAAGGAAAACGAGAAGGTTCTGTCGGTACACCAGCAGGGGTTCTGCGGAAATACGGAAAGCGTCATTTTCACGCAGTGCGGCCAATCCTTTACAACTGCCTTTTCTCCCGCACTAATAAAACAGTTCAAATACTGCGCTCCTATGTAAAGCCTGCCTGCGGAAAGTTCTTCGACATCGATCGTCATGAAATCTGCCAGACGATTCATAGCTTCGTTGAAATCCCTTTCATTCTCTGCATAAACATACATCGTAAGAACGCGAACGGTGTTCTGCCTTCGGCGTGAAACCACCCTGCCGCCCTCATAAAGAGGGCGCGCCGCAAAGCCGAGCGACCACGAAAAGTCGTAAAGGTCGCTTTTTTCAACAAAATACGGCGGTCTGTCAAGCCTGAGCGAATTACCCTTTGAATTAACGTATCTTATTTCCAAAGCAAACCTCCATTATGTATATTCTCGCACCAGTACGCCAAAGGAGCGTCTGTCAAGCTGTATGCTTTGTCTGCTGTTTGCAAGCAGCTCGATAAGCGTATCAAGCCTTCGGCACAGGATATCCTGCGTGCTCTCGTCGGTTGTCTCTGTGCGGTATACTTCTGCCGTATCTTCCCTTTTCTTCGACCCGTCATTTCGCATTGTTCCGTTTATCGAAACGGTCGTAACCGCGCTTTGTGCAAGAGCTTTTGATGCGCGTGTCACCTCACCGCTCATATCCTGAAGACCCAGCACCATACCTTCGCCTGTAAAACGTCCGACCTCTCGCATTACCCTTGACGGAGATGCAATGCCCAATGCCTTTCGCATAGTTGCTGCAACGCTGTTTGCTATACTTCTTGCCTTGGCCATGATCCCCGATTGCTTCGAGGACAAACCGTTTATCAGACCCTGTCCGAAATTTGTCATTATAGCTTTTCCGTCGGAGACCGTCTCCTTTATCGGTGAGAGTATATTGCTTTTTACGGCTATGGCAGGTTTGACTACATTAAGTGCGGTGCCTGACACCGAGCCTGTTATACTGCCGCAGGTCTGCCTTACCGCCTCAGCCGCTCTTTGAAAGGGCGATTGGAACTCTGTCTGTACTCTGCCGCCGACTCTGCCCAGAACATCACCCAAGGCACTTAATCTGCCTCCCTGCTCATCTCCTGTGATCCCCAGCTCGGAAAGGACGAGAAGTGCCTTGCTCAACGCAAATGAAAAGGGCGCTGTATCAAGAATCAGACTGGCACTTATCGTTCCTGCGTCTATCATTAAAAATCACTCCTCTCCGCTGCAGCATGGATTCCACAGCGGTTTTATTGTCATGTGCCTGCCATATATCGGGTATTTCCCCTGTTTCCTCTATTTTTGAAAGAAGATACAGCGCCGCTTCATCAAAGCACCACCCGATATAGCTGTCGGCAATGCACATTATCTCACTGGGTCTTTTAAAAAACTTCCTTGCCGCCAGCAGGAGCGTCATCATCCGTGAGCTTTTTACGAAAGGGTATGAGTGCGCGCACACCTCCCTGTGCAAACGCATAGATCGCAGAAAGCTGTTCATCGGTAAGACTTATGCCCTTCTCCTCAAGCTCTTCGTAAGAGGGAGAAACAAGCGAGTTCTGGGCAAATATAACAAGCAGTCTTCCCAGCTCGTCAAGACGCACCTGCGCGTTGCCGCCTTCATTGAAGAGATCTCTGGCGCAGGCAAGCAGCTCGTTGGGTATCATTCCCTGTGCCGCCAGTGCAAGGAAGGACGGGCGGCGAAGCTTTACCTCAATGCTCCCCTCTCCCGAAAAGGAGGGTAGCGAAACATCAAAAACTGTCTCATGCTGCATCATATCGCTTCACCCTTTAAAAAGCCCTCTGCTGTTCTGTAAACACATTCGCCTGCTTTGAGGGAAATGCCCTGAACCGTCATGGGTACTGCCGCAATGTATTCAACATCAAGAGGTGCGCTCGACGGCATTTCGGAGGCTTTGGAAATATATACAGGCATTGAATCGAGACAATCGATAACAAGCTGTGTCTTTCCGCTGCCTGCTCTTGATTTAACGGTATACTCGGGGCTTACAAACTCGCCGTCCTCAAAGCTGAAGGATGCCGCAGAGCCGAAGCAGCCGGGAAAAGCAAAACGATAGTAGCACTTTGTCTCACCGTCATAATCCTTTTCCTCAGAGTAGATTCTGAGAATAAATCTGGTGTGCTCACAGGTCTCGCCCGCAATAGGAGCGTTGTAGCTTTCAAAATTGCCTTCGGTATCGTAGCTTACGCTGCCGCCCTGTGCAAACGCCAGCAGCTCGGGGCTGAACACAACATCCTTGAGCTTGATGTTATAGCCCTTCAGGATATCCTCAAGAATATTCTGCGCCAGAATAGTGTTTCCCGTGCGAAGCTCTTCCTCCTTGCCTTCGGAGAGAACCGGCTCGGGCTCTACGCTTTTTGCGCTGGAAAACCTGAAAAATCGCGGTGTATCTTCCATTGTGATGATCTCTGCACCGCTTATATTTGCAATGGGGCTTGAATTGATGGTTCCCATATCAAATTCCTTTCTATGTATGTTTTATGCCGCACTCTGCATCGCCTTAACCTGCCCAATGATCGTCCGACGTTACGTTGCGTGCAAAGTGCGGCTTCTTTATTATCAAGTGTTCATGCCAAACTGAACACGGTAGTCCAAATAACAGGAGTGAGCCTTGAATGTGTCGTCCACAACACAGGCACCGACACTCTCACAGGGTCTGACAGCGCCGCTTTCAATAAGCGGCCTCATGGCCTTTTCTGTTTTTTCCCTCATTTCCTCTATCAGGAAAAAGCGCCCGATTGGAGCATAAATGTGTATTCTCAGCATGTCTATGCCTGTTCCCGCACTGCTGTGCAAAACAGAACCGAGATACTGCACCACACAATAAGGCGACGCGCACACACCATCGTGTGACGCAGGAGTGTATACCGTCAGACCACCCTTTCTCAATGCATCGATACACTGTTTCAGCTGTCTCATATTTTCACTCCCTCCACCGCATTGACAACGCTTTTGAGAATACCTGATGCATTATTGAGTATTGTCGGAAAAAGAATGCTGTACCTTCCATTGAAAAACAGCTCGAGCGCAGGAGAATAGCTCATTCTGCCAACGACCGAAAGACGCTTTTTTTCAAAGGGCACACATAAAACGGTACCGAGCAGCGTTCTGCGTGCGTTTCCCGTTCGGTCTCTCCACGGAGCATTAAGCTTTGCCGATGCTTCTGCCTGCGCGGCCGCTTTTTCAAAAGCTGCGTCTATAGCTCTGTCGGTGCTGTTCATAATCGCTGTCATTCGGTCTGTAAAATCAAGCTTATTGAACTTGACCCTCATGCAGGCTCCTCCGTTTCAAACAGCGAGAATCTTACAGGCAGTTCACTCAGCTGTGACTGCACAAAGTAATTTTTCTCTCCTGCACAAACAATGTCCCCTACCTTAAGCGCACTGCTTGAGGAAACCACCGTAAGCCGTACATTCGAGGCTTCGCCCAATATTCCCGGCACAGCGTAAGAAGGGTCGGAGGGCGAGGGAAGCTTTGTGATAAAGCCGCAAAGCTCCCCTTTCATAGGCTCTGAGTCGATTTTTGCTTCCTCTGACTCATCAGAAAGATATCTCATAAACTTCATTCTTGAAAGAGAGTGCCTCATATTGCGGCAAAGTCTGCCGCCGCAGCCTGCAAGACCTGTGCAGTCCGCTATAGCGTTTTCACATATTCCCATCATTTATGAACCCTCCCCATCGGAACGAATAAGCGACCTTGTTTTGTTGGGTCGATACAGCCGCGCCATTGTAAGCCAGTAATCTCTTGCGCTTTCTGTCTTTATCTCCGCAGTGACAACGGCACTGCATTCCGCAAGACGCAGACAGGCATAATAGCTTGCCTTGTCCACATCGCCGCCGCATTCGTCAAGAAGTGTTTTCAGCTCCTGCTGGTTCGGCACAAAGCATTCACACTCGCACTGCATCGGTTTAAGTCTGCTTATGAGCAGTTCGAGCTTTTCGGAACATGTCATTTAAACCGCCCCTTTGATTATGCGTTTTCGACAAGAACAGGAGTGCGGCTGTCGCCCTCACCGATATCGGTAAGCTTAAGGTGCTTCCACATGGGGCCGTGGTCAAGACCGATCTGGCCGAATATCTGAAATTCCTCTGCAGCGCCTGTTTTGGAAAGTGCCTCGCGGAAGAAGTTTCCCTTGCCGGGTACATCCTGCTCAACAGGTCTGATGCAGGAAACATCTGCGCAGATAAGAGTACCTGCAGGCACGAAACGGGAAAGCACAACAGATACAAGGCCGAAATCGGTCTCTATCTGCATGATGTTCATGCCGCCGACATTTCTGGAGGGAGGCGCATAGGCACCCCACTGAGAGGCGTATGCATCGGTGATCTGCTGCTTTACAGCGCTTCCGCAGAAAAGCACCATGTCGCTGAAGGTCGCGCCTGCATCATAAGCCTTCTTGAAAGCCGCATTGAGGGCGGCCTTTGTAAGAGGTTCGCCGTTTAAGCTTTCGGAGGTACCGCAGGCATTGATAATACCCCTTGTTTTGTTTGCAACGGTGGAGCCTGTGGAAAGCTGATATTCTCCGTTGATAAAGGTGTATTCAACATCACGTGCGATCTTTTCAAGAGCGCGTGCGGTCTGGAAATCGAGCTCATCGGTGACATCGCCGTTAACGGAGGTCACACCGGAAAGTCTGCCTCCGGAGGAAAGCTTGGAATAGGAAACGGAAACAGTCTCCTGAAATATCTGAGTAACGTTTGATTCCTGAGTTCTTGCATAGGACACGGCAGCAGGCGCGGAAAGAGAGCCTGTTTCGGTTATTGCAGGCTGTGCCGCTCCGGAAATGCTGTACTGTGCGCCTGTGGGAAACTGGAAATTGTCTGTCTTTACTGCCTTGTCGGCAATAAGGTTAAGAAAAGGAGTCTCGGCAGGTGTGGAGGTATAAAGCTGCCCGATATAATTCGGAAGATTCCACACGGTACCTGTTCCTGTATTGTTTGCCAATATTATCAGCCTTTCTGTTTTTTATTAGGAGGAAAAAGAGTTATGCAATTTTATATCTTTTTATGAATATTTAGGAATCACATATATGAAATTTTAAGAAATGTTATGAATTATCGGCATTCATCTCAATGTGATTCCTTTTTCCGCCGCCTGACTTATGATCGAGGCTGCGGCAGCATTGTCATGCTTTTCTCTTGCTCGGTTGAGCTGTTGGCGATAGCTTTCGGCCGCGCTGTTTCCCCTAGGGAATCTGCCTGCCGCACCTGTGGATACGGCAGGCGCTTCACCTGCAAATGAAGGAATTCTCTCAATAACAGCTTCAATGGCGCGTCGTACTTCCTCGGGATTTACCGTCTCGGTTTCTCCTGCCTTGTCAAGACCCTCTGCAGCAAGCTTGAGCACATCGGAAAAACACTCCTCGCGCACTCCCAGCAAAGCCATCTGAACTCTTGCCTCTGCCCCTGTCTGTGCTTTTCTTGCGCTTTTTTCAGCACTCACAGCACGCTCCTCGGCGGCGGCAAGCTGTTCTTTTGTGGGCACCATACTGTTCTTTGCGGCCTTATATGCATTTTCCGCCTCTTTTGCCTGCTCCTCGTCAAGCCCGAGCTGTGCAAAATAATCCTTTAGAACCGATCTTTCCGCTCTTGCGGTTCGCTCCTTTACGATCCTGCTCAGCTCGTCCATATCCACATCGCTGTGGATACCTATAACAGGAAGAACAAGCATTTTTTTAATGAGTTTTTTGATTATGTACATAAATTTACTCCTTTGCCATTTATAGCCTGTCGGCTTTTCGAAATACTCTTTTTGAATATTTCTCTCCGTTTAGTGTCCGTCGACAAGGTTTCTTGTTTAAGTATCTATAGTTTTACAATCAATAGATGTTCCACGTGAAACACACACCGCGCTATTTTTTATCTGACGGGATAATGTTCCACTTTTCCGCGTAGCTTTCGGGAGAACGAACTCCTGCTTCAACCTCTCTCAAATCGATCTCACGCTCACTTTCCTCGTCCTCAATTATAGGATATAAGTGTTCTACATGTATCGAT
>JAZSNH010000028.1:0-24517 GCA_045536305.1 Acutalibacteraceae bacterium | reverse complement strand
TGAGCAGTATGCCAAGGCAATCGACAAGGCAATGTTCCCCGGCACCCAGGGCGGTCCCCTCATGCACATCATCGCAGCAAAGGCAGTATGCTTCGGAGAGGCTCTCAAGCCCGAGTTCAAGGCATACGGCGAGCAGATCGTCAAGAATGCCGCTGCAATGGCAAAGGCATTTGAGAAGAACGGTGTTAAGATGGTTTCCGGCGGCACCGATAACCACCTCATCCTTCTCGATCTGAGAGACGAAGGCATCACCGGCAAGCAGCTTGAGCACAACCTTGACGAGGTATATATTACCGTCAATAAAAATGCTATCCCCAACGAGCCGCTCAGCCCGTTTATCACCAGCGGAATCCGCATCGGTACTCCCGCAGTCACAACCAGAGGACTTAAGGAAGAAGATATGGAAGTCATCGCAGACTGCATCACCATGGCTATCCGTGACTTTGAAAACAAGGCAGACGAGATACGCGCAAAGGTTACCGCTCTGCTTGAAAAATATCCCCTTTATCAGTAATTTTCCAATCTACGGAGTGTGATTTTATGTCAGTAATCAGCGGCAGCGTACTGTCGGCATCGCTCGGCAGACACGTGTCCTTCACCGCAATACTGCCTCACGATCAGAAAAAGGCGCCGGAATACGGTTTCCCTACCCTCTATCTGCTCCACGGCAGAACCGACGATGCACACACATGGCTATACAGAAGCAATATAGAACGCTATGCTCTTGCCCGCGGTCTGGCCGTTGTCATGCCGGACGCGGGATTGAGCAATTACATCAATATGGCAAACGGAAAGAATTATTTCGATTTTGTATCGGATGAGCTGCCGAAGCTTATGAACGAAATATTCCGTCTTTCCTTCAGACGTGAGGATACGTATGTGGGCGGTGTATCAATGGGCGGTTACGGTGCGCTGCGCTGCGCCCTGCTGCGAAGCGAGCGCTTTGCGGGATGCATTGCGATAGGCGCAATGTGCGATATCGAGCAGCAGATACTTGCCGATTGTCAGAGCGGCGATGAGCCGCTGTGGAGAGGTATCCTCGGCGAAAAGCTTTCTGTACCGAAGTCTCTCGATATTTACCGCCTTGTTGCGGATAACCGCAATTTTGTAAATATCTGTCCGAAGTTTTATATAGCATGCGGCAAGAATGACCGTTACTTCGATCAGAATCTCCGTCTTAAGGACGTTCTCGATCAGAACAGAGTCGATTACACCTTCGAGCAGGCAGGAGCAGGTCACGACTGGGGATTCTGGGATATCGCCATTCAGAGAGGCATTGACCGTGTTATGGGGAGGAACTCATAATGGCGGCACCGTTAGCTGATCGCCTGCGGCCGAAGTCCGTTGACGATGTTGTAGGTCAGAGTCACCTTCTGGGTAAGGACGGAGTTCTGCGTGCAATAATCGAAAGCGGAGAAATTCCCAACATGGTTTTTTACGGCCCTCCCGGCATCGGAAAGACAACCCTTGCCTCGATAATTGCCGAAAAAACAAACCGCAGGCTCCACAAGCTCAACGGAACAACAGCCTCAACAAAGGACATAAAGGCTGTGTTCGACGAGCTTGACACACTTATGACCCCGAACGGCATTCTGCTGTACCTTGATGAGATACAGTACTTTAATAAAAAACAGCAGCAGACACTGCTGGAATATATAGAAAACGGCAAGATCACCCTTATCGCGTCCACAACGGAGAACCCGTATTTTTATGTGTACGGCGCGATACTAAGCCGAAGCACAGTGTTTGAATTTAAGAGCGTCACCGCAGCGGATCTTATCCCTGCGGTGAAACGTGCTTTTGATTTCCTTCGCGATGAACGAAAGGAAACAATAGAAATAGAGGACGGAGTAATTGAGCAGATAGCCTCTTCCTGCGGCGGAGATGTCAGAAAATCCATAAATGCAGTAGAGCTTTGCGTAATGAGCAGTGCTCTCGGCACCGACGGAATACGCAGAGTAACACTTCAGAGGGCAAAGCAGCTTTCTCAGAAAAGCGCGATGCGTTACGACCGCGAAGGTGATGCCCATTACGATATACTTTCCGCCTTTCAGAAATCCCTGAGAGGCTCAGACCCCGATGCGGCCATTCACTATCTTGCAAGGCTTCTTGAGGCTGACGATATGCAGTCGGCATGCCGAAGGCTTATGGTAACGGCCTGCGAGGACGTTGGCCTTGCTTATCCGCAGATAATACCCATCGTAAAAGCCTGCATAGATGCGGCGCTTATGGTAGGTATGCCCGAGGCTCGGATACCCCTTGCCAATGCTGTGATACTGGTTGCCACAAGTCCTAAGTCAAATTCCGCTATATGTGCAATAGATGATGCCATAGCGGATATAAGAGAGGGCAATATGGGAGAGATACCCTCAAATCTGCAGGATTCTCATTATGCAGGCTCGGCAAAGCTGGGACATGGCATAGGATATAAATACCCTCATGCCTTTGAAAATTCGTGGGTAGCACAGCAATATATGCCGGATATTATAAAAAACAGAAAATACTATGCCTTTGGCGAAAACAAGAGCGAGCAGGCCGCCAAGGCATATTGGGATAAAATAAAGAAATAAAGTTTAGGTCAAGCCTTTTCAAAGGCTTGCAGTTTCCAAAGGCAGCAAATCGAAGATTTGCACCGCCTTCTGGTCCTTCTCCGCAGAGAGCGAAATTTCCATACTCACAAAAACTGCAGGAGGATAGCCAAAACAGTCCGGTGGACTGTTTTTCGTAAGGCAATCACAGATTGCACGACCCCTCGCCGGGGGTCTCTTGTATCGCCCACAGGGCGATGAAATTTATGAGTTTCAAAAGAATAAATAAAAATTCTGAATAGGGCTTATTATGAGCAGAAATTTGAGCTTTTGAAATACCCCTGTCAGTTTTAGAGCGATATTAAAGAAACAGAATTTTATAAGCTGACCTCAAAAAAATAATTCCACAAAGAAAGGAACTTAACTATGGATAAACTGCTTAACATTCTCAGCGAAAATTCGAGAGTAACAAACGCACAGCTTGCCGCAATGCTCGACACCACCGAGGAAGAGGTGGCAAAGAACATCGCAAAGCTCGAGCGCGAGGGTGTAATATGCGGCTATCCCGCTGTTATCGACTGGGATAAGGTCAGCAGCACAGAGAAGGTCATTGCGTTTATCGAGCTAAAGGTCACCCCCAGAGCCGATTCGGGTTTTGAGGAAATCGCGAGCGAGATAATGGCAATGGACGAGGTTGAGGCAGTATATCTTATGAGCGGAAGCTTTGATCTGACCGTGTATGTAACAGGCAAGACCTTCCAGGAAGTTGCAATGTTTGTTGCAAAAAGACTTTCTCCGATGAAATCGGTCGTTTCCACCTCTACCAATTTTGTGCTGAAAAAGTACAAGGACAGAGGTGCCTGCATGAACAAGCAGACAGATGAGAGGAGTTTTTGCTTTGATTGATTACGAATCTCTGCTCTCGCCGAGAGCACGTGAGGTCAAGCCCTCGGGGATTCGCAAGTTTTTCGACATTGCAGCCGAAATGGAGGAGGTAATAAGCCTGTCCATCGGCGAGCCTGATTTTATGACTCCGTGGCATGTCCGCGCAGAGGGCATAAAATCGCTCGAAAAAGGAAAAACCGCATATTCTCCAAACAAAGGTCTTACAGTTCTGCGTGAAGAAATATGTAAATTCTACGAACGCCGCTACAATATATCCTATGATGACTCAAACGGCGAATGTCTGGTCACCGTGGGCGGCTCAGAGGCAATAGATCTTGCGATACGCTCCCTCGTTGGTGAGGGCGATGAGGTGATAATACCCGAACCGAGCTTTGTTGCATACACTCCCATAACTCAGATGGCAAACGGAGTGTGTGTGCCTGTTGTTACAACAGCGGAAAATGAATTTCGCCTGACAGGTGAACAGCTTAAAAAAGCTATAACACCGAAAACAAAGCTTCTTATCCTGCCATATCCGAACAACCCAACAGGCGCGGTAATGCGCCGCGAGCATCTTGAGGAGATCGCAGAGGTCCTCAGAGGCACAAATGTGGTGGTTCTTTCCGATGAAATATACAGCGAGCTGACATACGGTGAAAAGGAACATGTCTCCATTGCTTCGATTGACGGCATGAAGGAGCGCACCATCATCGTAAACGGTTTTTCAAAGGCATATTCCATGACAGGCTGGCGTCTCGGCTATGCGCTCGGCCCCGCACCGCTTATAAAGGTCATGACCAAGATACATCAATTTGCCATAATGTGTGCGCCTACTACTGCACAGTATGCAGCGATAGAGGCTATTAAAAACGGCGATGAAGACGTGGCGAAAATGTGTGCTCAGTACGATCAGCGAAGAAAGCTTATCGTCGATGGGTACAATTCAATGGGACTGACCTGTTCAAATCCCGAGGGTGCATTTTATGTGTTCCCCTGCATCAAATCAACAGGTCTTACCAGCGAAGAATTTTGTACAAGGCTTCTCAAAAGCCGACATGTGGCGGTTGTTCCGGGCAATGCCTTCGGAGAATGCGGAGAAGGCTTTGTGCGCGTATCCTATGCGTCCTCTGTAAAAAACATAACAGAAGCTCTTGAACGCACGAGAAAATTCCTTCGGGAAGATCTCGGAATGGATGTATAAAAAAACAGGTGATTCTATGCTCAAAGTCAAAGCCCATGCAAAAATAAATCTGACCCTTGATGTAGTCTGCCGTCGTTCTGACGGATATCATGAGGTCGAAATGCTCATGCAGTCGGTTTCGCTCGCTGACACTGTTTCGCTGAATAAAACCGACAGCGGCATAACACTTCACTGCAGCAAGGTGGGCGTACCGCTCGATGAAAAGAACACTGCATACAAAGCCGCTCGTCTTTTTCTTGAGGCAGCAAGGATAAATTCGGGCATAGAGATCACAATAGAAAAGAAAATTCCCATGCAGGCAGGAATGGCCGGCGGCAGTGCGGATGCGGCCGGCGTGCTTTTTGGCATGAACAGGCTTTTTGATTATCCGCTTAACGAAAATGAGCTTCTCGATATAGCTCAGAAGGTCGGAGCGGATGTGCCCTTCTGCCTGACAGGCGGAACAAGGCTTGCCGGCGGAATCGGCGAAAAGCTCACGATAATGCCCGAAATGCCCGAATGCTTTTTGGCTGTGGTCAAGCCTGACGAAAACATATCTACCGCAAATGCATACGCGCTTGTGGATTCCTGCGAAAATTTGATTCGTCCCGATAATAAAGCGGCTGTTGAGGCGCTTTCAAAAGGCGATATAGCTGCCCTTTCAAAGCAATTGTGCAATGTTTTTGAAATGGCAACAGGCAATGAAAAAACCATGAGGATAAAAAACGCGCTTATTAAAAACGGCGCATTGGGAGCAGTAATGACAGGCAGCGGTTCGGCTGTGTTCGGTGTTTTTTTAAGCTCACAGCTCGCGGAAAAGTCATTGACTGATGCCGAATTTGCCGATTGCGAGACCTTCGTGGCAGTGCCTGTGAACGCAGGGTGCGAAATAATCTGAATAAAACTGCAAATCGCTGTCCATACTTTCGTCAGAAAGAAAGGACGGCGATTTTTACATATGAAAAGAATAGAAATATCAATGCTTTTAGCACTCATTTTTACAGCGGTACTGTCGTTTGCGGCCTTTGAGGGTCAGTGCAGGGGGATACGGGAAAACGTACTTCGAATGCATGTGCTTGCAAACTCCGACTCCGAAGAAGATCAAAGCTTAAAGCTTAAGGTGCGTGACCGCCTTATAGCGGAATCGGAGGAGCTGTTTTCAAATGCTCGGACAAAGGAAGAGGCGCAGGAGGAAGTGACGCAAAGAATATCTTACCTCGAAGCGGCGGCAAGAGATGAAATAGAAAAACAGGGCTTCCGATATGACGTGAAAATAGAAATCGGAAAAGCATGGTTCGATACTCGTCACTACGGAGAAATAACATTGCCTGCGGGAAATTATGAAGCTGTAAATGTATATATCGGTGAAGGAAAGGGCAAAAACTGGTGGTGCGTGATGTTTCCGCAGCTGTGTCTGCCTGCAGCCAGCGGCAGTGGGCTTGAAATGGTACTCAGCGAGGAGCAGTCGAACATCACACAGGGAGAATACGAAATAAAATTCTATCTTGTGGAGCTTTTTCAAAAGCTTATGCGATGAGATTGTTTTTACCCATCCCATCTGCTAAAATAGTTCTGTAAAATATCATTCGGGGTGGACAAATGTTGCAGCTTATATTGGGACGAGCAGGCTCGGGAAAAACCTACGAAGCCTATAAAAAAGCAATAGAAACGGCAAAATCGGGAAAAAAAGCGGTGTTTATAGTGCCTGAGCAGTATTCCTTTCGCTCGGAGCGTGCAATACTGCTTGCTCTCGGAGCGTCAAGGGCGAGATATGTAGAAGTCAGCAGCTTTACGCGCCTTGCAGAAAAGCAATCGAAAAAAGGCAGTTCTCGAATAGACGACTGCGGCAAAGCGGCGGCTATGTATGCGGCGCTGAGCAATATAGAGGATTATCTGGAGCTTTATTCCAGAAGAAAAAAGAATATAGATTTTGTAGCACATCTTCTCGATGCGGTAAAGGAGCTTAAGCTTTTTGCGATAGAGCCTGCACAGCTTGAAAAGACAGCGCGCATTGTTCCTGCAAAAGTGCTTTCGATGAAGCTGTCAGAGCTTGCGCTGGTCTGCGCCGAATATGACAGGATCATAGCGCAGTCGGGGTATGACGACCTCGATATGCTGACACGATATGCCGAACAGCTTGAGGAGACACGATACTACGAGGGGAAAACCGTTATCATAGATTGCTTCCGCGGCTTTACAGGTCAGGAGCTGAAGGTCATCTCTGCCGTCATGGCACAGGCAGACGAGTGCATTATAACGCTTTGTGCAGATTCCCTTTCCGATCTGCAGAATGGAACAGGGCTGTTTTCGCCTGTCAAAAAAACTGCTCAAAAACTGATTGAGCTGGCAAAACGAAGCGGTGTTCCCGTAAAGACACCAATTATTCTCGAAGGCGGAAAACGCTTTAAAAATGCGGCACTTTCCAAAATCGAAAAAGGCCTTTACAGCTTTACGGAAGAGCCCTTAAACGAAGAAACGGATGCGGTGCAGATTTATGAGGCAATAAATCCCCGTGACGAGGCAAATTTTGCTTTCAGGGAGATACGCCGCCTGCTGCGTGAGGAAAATTACCGCTGCAGAGATATAGCTGTTCTGGTCAGAGATGAGAGCAGTTATATGAGGTGTGTGCGTGAAGCGGCGGCAGAACAGGGAATTCCGTTGTTTTTTGACAGAAGGGTGTCCATTGAATATTCTCCTGCCGTGCGCTTTGTTTCAAATGCGCTTGCCCTTTGCAGAGGAAAATGGCAGAGCGAAAGCATTTTATCCCTTCTTAAAACGGGCATGACAGAGGGTGTATCGGCCGAGGATGCCGCGCTTTGTGAGGAATACTGCCTGATGTGGGAGCTTGGCGGCGAGAGATGGAAAAGCGAATTTACATCAAACCCCGACGGACTTGAGGGAAAGCTCACCGAGGAGGGCGCACAGCGGCTCGAAAGTATAAACAGTGTCAGAAAACGTATATGCACATTGCTTTTGCCCTTCTGCGAAAAAATGAAGGATGCGAGCGGAAGAGAAAGAGCGCAGTACATATATGAGCTTTTAGAGGGTGCAGGTACAGCGAGCTGTATGATAAATCTCTGCGAAGGGCTTAATGCTCAGGATTCTCAGATACAGCAGCAGGTATGGGACATGCTGATGAACATACTGGACAGAGCAGCAGGCATAGAGGGAGAAAAAAGACTGCCTCTTGATGAGTTTACAGACATGCTCAACCTGATGATAAGCTCTGTGACAGTAGGTCAGATACCGCAGGGACTTGATGAGGTGACGTTCGGTGCGGCAGACAGAGTGAGAACAGGCGAAGCGAGAGCAACCTTTATATTGGGTGCATCACAGGGCATATTCCCGAAGGAGGCCAGAGCATCGGGTGTGTTTACCGATTCCGAACGCAGACAGCTTACGGAAATGGGAATTGAAATAGCCGAGCCTTCCGGGGAGCAGACCTTGGAAGAAAGACTGCTTTCCTATATGGCGATGTGTACTCCCTCGGAAAGACTTTACATAACAACGCCAAAAACAGCGGCAAACACAACGCAGGCACCCTCCGAGCTTGTCAGTGAAGCAAAGCGTCTGCTGCCCTCGTGCAGGCAGACGGAATATACCGACGAGCTTACAATGGAACAGATAGAAGGGCTCGGAGCAGCCTTTGCGCTCAGTGCAGGAGCAGGAGAAAAAAGCGCTCTTGCATCATCGCTTAAAAAGGCGATAAGCGAAAAAGAACAGTATTCCGATAAGCTGCGCACATTGCAGAGAGCAAAGGACGGCAGATATTTTAATTTCCGAGACAGGAAGCTGTCGCAGATACTGTTTGGAAAAAACATAAAAATGTCGCAGAGCCGAGCGGACGATTATTTTAAGTGTCCGTTCAAATTCTTCTGCGATTACGGCCTTGGCGTAAAGCCGAGACGAAAGGCAAAGATCGATGCCATGTCATACGGCAATGTGGTGCATTACATTCTTGAACATATCATAAAAGAGCATGTACAGGATATGACGGAGTTTTCAAGAAGTGCCGCGCTCAGGGGCGAAATAGAGCGCCTGACGGATATTTATGTCGAAGAGAACATGGGCGGAAAGTCGGAAAAATCTCCGCGATTTATACAGCTGCTTAAAAATCTTATAGATTCGCTTGAGCAGATAATCATATACATAGGCGCTGAATTTGAGGCAGGCTCATTCCGTCCTATACCCGATGCAATGGAGCTTCCCGTAGGCTCTGCACAGCTGCCTTATCCGGAAATAAAGCTCAATGATGGAACACTGAGGGTCACGGGACTTATTGACAGGGTCGATATGGCTCAGATAGGTCTGCAAAAATATATAAGGATCATCGATTACAAGACGGGAGCAAAGAAATTTTCGGCAGATAAGGTGGTACAGGGCATCGATATGCAGATGTTCATGTACTTTGATGCACTGCTAAGCAGCAAACGGTTTGGAGACTGCAAGCCTGCAGGTGCGCTTTATTTTCCTGCCTCCTTCAGGCTTAAGGATATAAACCGCAATGATGCAAATGAAAGTTTGCGAAGAACAGAGCAGCTTAAAATGGGAGGTCAGCTCGTTGCAGACACAGAGGTTGTCGAAGCAATGGAAGAGGGCGTAAAGGGAAATTTTGTGCCTGCAAAGCTTACCTCCTCGGGCAAATTTGACAAAAGATACAGCCGTGTTATCTCCTGTGAGGAATTTTATGCCCTTTGCAAATATACAAGAAAGCTTCTTGCCGAAATGGGTGAAGCACTGCATAAGGGCGAAGTGGCGCCGAAGCCCGTCTGCGGCGAGATCGAGGCTTGCTCTTACTGCGATATAAAAAATGCATGCGGAGTCGAGGATCCGAGAACGGTTGGACGGGAAATAGAAAAATATTCGGAAGAACGGCTCAGAGCAATACTTCTTTCGGAGGAGGAGAGAGACGATGGCTGATGTAAGCTGGAACAAAGAACAGCTGATGGCGATATATGCAAGGGGAGGAACGGTTCTTGTATCTGCGGCGGCAGGCTCGGGAAAGACAGCAGTGCTCAGCCAGAGGGTAATAGAAATGCTCGAACCCGATGAAAACGGGAAATACATTGATGCAGACCGACTTCTTATTGTTACCTTCTCAAACGCGGCGGCAAACGAAATGAAAGAAAGAATTGCCGCAAAGCTCGATGAAAGATTGTCTCAGAACCCGAGCTCGTTCCATCTCAGGCGGCAGAGACTGCTTCTGCAGAGCGCACAGATATGCACAATGCACTCTTTTTGCGGAAGACTCGTGCGTGAAAACTTTCATACTCTGGGAGTATCTCCCGATTTTCGCATAGCTGACGATAACGAAATAAAGCTGCTCAGTGAAGCGGCGGCACAGCAGATAGCGGAGGAGTATTATAAAAAATCAGACGAAGGCTTTTTAAGGCTTATAAAAATCCTTTCGGAAAAGCGTGATGATGCAAAGCTTACGGAAACGCTCAAGGCCTTTGCTCTTTTTGCCGAAGCTTCTCCATTTCCTGCTCAGTGCATAGAATCGGTGCGCGAGATGTACCGCGGCGACGGCTCACTCTGGCGTGATGCCGCCCGACAGCAGGCGAATAAAATGATAAACAGCGCTTTTGATATCATCAAACGTGCCGAGGCTTTTTCGGAAGAGATGGAGGATATCAAAAAGAAATTCGGCGTAATATTTTTGAATATGTCGGATTTGTTTGATAAAATCAGGGCTGCACAGGGCGATTACGATTCGGTGCTTGAGGCTGTGTCTGATTACAGCATGACGGGAAAGGGCAGAAACAAGCTATCAAATCCTGAAGCGGCAGAAGCTGTCGAAAGCATGCTCGAGCTGACCGACAAACTGCTGTCAAAAGCGAAAAATGTTATGTGCTGCACGGTTTCCGAGCAGGAAAAGGACATGGAATATCTTCGCCCTGTAATGGAGACTCTCTGTAATATGGCGCAGGATTACCTTGCTCTTATGACAAAGCTTAAAAAGGAGAGGAATGTGCTTCACTTCGGTGATCTCGAGCATCTTGCGGTAGAGCTGCTGGTCGAAAGGCGTGCGGACGGGCTCTGCAGAACACCGACAGCGCTCGAGGTTCGTCAGAATTATGATGAAATACTTCTTGACGAATATCAGGATACAAGCGCGGTGCAGGATATGATATTCCGCGCTGTGGCACATGAAGACGGAGAAAAGATAGACAAAAGAGAAAACAATCTCTTTATAGTCGGAGATGTAAAGCAGAGCATATACAGATTTAGGCGTGCGGTAAGCGGACTTTTCACCGACAGATTTGAACGCTATACCGATTTTGACGAAAAAAAGCCGATCTACCCTGCGAGGATAACGCTTGCTCAGAATTATCGCAGCCGTGCAGAGGTGACGGATACCGTAAACTTTATTTTCCGCAGACTCATGACGCCTGAGTGCGGCGGAGTCGATTATCGCAGTCAGCAGCTCGATCCGCAGGCGAGCTATCCGCAGGCGTCTGACAG
Organism: Acutalibacteraceae bacterium; assembly: GCA_045536305.1. Taxonomy (GTDB): domain Bacteria; phylum Bacillota; class Clostridia; order Oscillospirales; family Acutalibacteraceae; genus JAISGQ01. The sequence goes on along the minus strand of JAZSNH010000028.1, from coordinate 13,459 downwards.
ACACAGTGAATTGCATCTGCTGAATGTGCTCAGTGATGAAGATGAGTATAAGACCGATTCCACCGAAGCGAAATTCATTGCATCGAAAATAAGACAGATGATAGACGAAGGCTTTGAGGTCTACGACAAAAATAAAAAGTGCATGCGGCCTGCATCGCCGCGTGATTTCTGTATTCTGAGAGCACAGGTAAAGGGGTATCACGGTGCGATAATCGCTCGCGAGCTTGAAAAGGTCGGCATTGGTTGTCTTTTGTCTGATGAAACGGGCTTTCTCGAGCGCAGCGAGGTGCAGACAGCACTTTCCTTTCTGCGGATAATAGACAATCCTCTGCAGGAAATAGCCCTGCTCAATGTGCTTTGTTCTCCGATGGCAGGCTTTGATGCCGATGATCTTGCAAAGGTAAGGCTGGCACTGCCAAAAAGCAATTTTTACACTGCTCTTTGCAAAGCATCCGAGCAGGGAGATGAAAAATCCACAAAATTTCTTGAATTACTGTCAAAGCTTCGAAATATGGCAGCAACATCTCCTGCCGACATGGTGATAAGCGAAATGCTCAGCATCACAGGCTATATGAGCGCGGTGCTTGCATTGCCCGACGGCGAAATGCGAAAAGCGAATCTTGAACTGCTCATATCCTATGCAGAGAACTGCGAGGTGTCGGGCAGCAGAGGAATAGGTGCATTTATTCGCTTTATAGACAGAATAGCCGAGCAGGAGGGAGATATGACACCTGCATCGGCATCTGCGAAAAATGCCGATGTGGTGCGTATGATGACAATACACAAATCAAAGGGACTGGAATTTCCTGTGTGTATAGTTTGCGGGCTCGGCGCAGACCAGAAGCACAGGCGTAATGACGTGGAATTTAATCAGACGCTCGGCGTTGGGCTTAAAAAGGTCAGCGATAATTCTCTCGGGCTTAATGAAACTCTGCCGCGAGCGGCCGCTTATGCCGTAAACAGCATGGAAGAGGTGGCGGAGGATGTCAGAAAGCTGTATGTTGCCCTGACAAGAGCAAAGGAAAAGCTCATACTCGTAGGAACATATAAAAATGTAAAGAAGATGGTTCTGCGCTCGGCTCAATTAGCTCGAAAAGACGAGACACTCGACCCTTCAGCAATGCTTTGCTGCCGTGATTTCGGCGTGTGGATAACAGCGTGCGCGCTCAGACACCGTGACGGCGAAGAGCTTCGCAGACTGATAGGAACGGACGAAATGTTTGCCAATGACAGTCAGGGTCAGTTATACATAAAGGTTTATTCCGAGGACGAACAGCGGACAACAGCGAATGAAAAGGCAGAGGCAGGCGAAAAGACAGCATTGCCCGACGAAGAGCTTGTTTCCGAAATAGAAAGCCGCCTTGCGTGGAAATACAAAGGCGCCGCACTTGAGGGAGTCCCTGCAAAGGTGACAGCCTCAAGCCTTCACAGCTTTTCTGCGGATAAGTCGATTGCCGCAAGCCGCCCTGCGTTCCTTGAAGAAAAGGGCATCAGCGCAGCTCACAGAGGCACAGTACTGCACCGCTTTATGGAGAAAGCAGACTGCAAAGCGGCGGCAAAGGATATAGCCTCGGAAATAAAACGCCTTTCCGAAAACGGAACCTTTACGGAAGAAGAACTCAAGGTACTCGATGAAAGAAAACTCGGAGATTTCTTTGACGGTGAGGGAGGAGAGCTGATGCTGAGAGCGAAGGAAATACACCGTGAGCAGACCTTTTCGGCTATACTTCCGAAAGAATATCACTATCTGTTTACAGATAAGGATACCGATGAAAATATAGTGATCGAAGGTGCGTGTGACTGTGTTGCGGAGTTTGAGGACAGCATAGCGATAATCGATTATAAAAGCGACAGGCTGTATGATAAAAATAAATTCATCGAAGCCTACGGCAATCAGCTTCGTCTGTATGCTGCAGCTATGCAGCAGGTGCTTGAAAAGAAAGTGGAAAGGCTTTGTATATGGTCCTTTACATTGTCACGCTTCATAGAAATTCCGTACTGAAAGCATATATTTTCAAGAGAAAAAATATAAAATTCAAAAAACACTTGCAATTTGCGATAACATGTATTATACTCAATTAGCGTTTGATACATCAACGAAAGAGGTGACTGGAATGAAGGAAGGACTGCATCCCAAATACGAGGAGACAACCATTACCTGTGCATGCGGTAATGTCATTAACACCTGCTCTACAAAGAAGAACATCCGCGTTGAAATCTGCTCCAAGTGCCACCCGTACTTCACGGGTAAGCAGAAGCTGGTTGATACCGGCGGTCGTGTAGACAGATTCAAGAAGCGCTTCAATCTCGACTAATATTTTGAAGACCGGCAAAGGCGGTGTGCAATGCACCGCCTTATTTGTCGTTTTCGGAGGTGAGATAAAATGGCGGAATATATAACTGTAAAGCATGATGCGGCAGAGGAATTTGTCGAAAAGCGCAGTCGTTTTATAGGCTATATAAAGCATGTGACCACCGAAGAGGAAGCGGTGGAATTTATAAACCTCATAAGATCAAAGCACTGGGATGCCAGACACAATGTCTATGCCTATAATCTCAGAGCAAACAATCAAAGCCGTTATTCCGATGACGGCGAGCCTTCGGGCACTGCGGGTCAGCCTGTTTTGTCGGTGCTTACAAAGGGCGGGATAGTAGATGCGGTAATAGTTGTTACGCGCTATTTCGGCGGAATACTGCTCGGCACAGGCGGTCTTGTCAGAGCATATTCTCACGCGGCAGCTCTTGCCCTTGAGAGTGCCGAGCCTCAGATAATGCGCGAGTGCATAAACTGCTCTCTGACCTGCTCCTATGAGCAGTACGGCAGGATATCATCGCTTATTCCGGAAAATGAGGGTGTAACGGATAATACGGAATTTGGCGCCGATGTATATATGGAATTTCATATTGCACCCGAAAAGCTTTCTCAATTTGAAAAAAAGCTTGCCGATGCAACACTGGGAAAGGTGTCGGTTGTCTGCGGCAAATGTGAATTTTTTAAAATTTAAAAATTTTTTTCAAAAAAATAAAGGGATTTCGCCTTTTGTTGCGTATATAGTAAGTAGAAGGGCGTGGGATAATGACAATTCGTGAAAGAACAGAACAAAATGAGCATATCATTTTATGCGAAGCTGCAACATTTGCAGATCAGTGCCTCGGCCGCGAGGAGGAGGAGGAAAAGTGCAGTATACGCACAGAGTTTCAGCGCGACCGCGACAGAATAATCCACAGTAAATCCTTCAGACGGCTAAAGCATAAGACCCAGGTATATTTGTCGCCGTCGGGCGACCATTACAGAACACGCCTTACCCATACTCTTGAGGTAGCGCAGATAGGACGTACTATTGCAAGAGCGCTTCGCCTGAACGAGGACTTGGTGGAAGCTATCGCTTTAGGACACGATCTCGGTCATACACCCTTTGGCCACGCAGGAGAGCGAGCCTTAAATGAGATATCCTCGCTCGGTTTTACTCATTACGAACAGTCGGTCCGTGTGGTGGAGCGGCTTGCAGGCGAAGGAAAGGGCCTTAATCTTACAAAAGAGGTGCGTGACGGCATCCTGTGCCATACAAAGGGGAAGGACGCATTCACGCCCGAGGGCAGAATAGTAAGACTTGCGGACAGAATAGCATATCTCAACCATGATATAGACGACAGTATAAGGGCGAAAATTCTTAAGGAAGAGGATATACCCTCCGATATAAGTGCCGTTATCGGCAATCGTCATTCTGTGCGTATCAACACCATGATAAATTCCGTTATCGAGAACAGTGCCGAAGGAAATATAATTATGTCTGACGATGTAATGAAAGCGTTCCTTCACCTGCACGATTTTATGTATGAATCGGTATACAAAAACCCGGTTGCGAAAAAGGAAGAGGGCAGAGCCGAAATGCTTGTAAAGACCCTTTTCAGTACATATATGACATCGCCCGAGCTCATACCCGATGAGTTTGAGTCTATTATAAGGGAGTCGGGCGTGGAACGTGCGGTTCTTGACTATATAGCAGGGATGACCGACGGGTTTGCGATAAGCGAATTTAACCGACTGTTTATACCAAAGGGATGGGATAAATAAGCTGCAGAGCTTTTGATGAGCCTGCACGAGCATATCAGAGGAAAAAGGGGGGGGCAGAGGTCTTGGCGATACCTGACGATTTTAAACGCGAACTTTCCGAGCGGAGCGATCTCGGCGAAATAGCGGGAAGATACATAAATCTAAAACGTTCGGGCAGAATGCTTCAAGGACTTTGCCCGTTCCATTCCGAAAAAACTCCGTCTTTTTATATCTACACCGACAGCAATTCATATTATTGCTTCGGCTGCCAGAAGGGCGGAGACGTAATTTCATTTATAGAACAGGTCGAAAATCTTGATTTTATGGAGGCTGTAAAATTCCTTGCCGACAAGGCAGGCATGACCGTGCCCGAGGAAGGAATGGACACGGGAAGAATAAATATCCGCCGCAGAGTATTTGAGCAAAACCGTGCAGCAGCATTGTTCTTTTACGAGCAGCTATATACAAAAGAAGGCAGGGATGCTCTTAAATATCTCCACGACCGAGGAATGACCGATGAGAGCATAAAGCGCTTTGGTGTCGGCTATGCTCCCGATTCATGGGACAAGCTCAGCAAGCATCTTATGAGCAAGGGATATCGCGGAGATGAGATAATAACAGCCAAGCTTGCATTTGCAAATCGCTACGGAAAGCCCTGCGATTTTTTTCGCGACAGGATAATGTTCCCTGTAATAGATCTGCAGAAGAATGTTATAGCCTTCGGCGGCAGAGTGTACAAGCCGGGAGCAACAGGCGGAAAGTATGTAAATACAGCGGAAAGCCCTGTTTATACCAAGGGAGAAAACCTTTACGGAATGAATATCGCCAAAAATTCAAAGGGCGATGAGATCATTCTCTGCGAAGGCTTTATGGATGCCATTGCAATGCATCAGGCAGGAATAACCAATGCCGTAGCCTCTCAGGGTACAGCGGTCACACGCAAGCAGGCAAAGTTGATCGCAAAGTACGCAAAAAAGGTAATAATAGCACAGGACGGCGACGAGGCCGGCCAAAATTCAATAAAGCGCTCGATCCCCGAAATGCAGGCAGAGGGACTTGAGATACGTGTTGTAGTTATCCGCGGTGCAAAGGATCCGGATGAATATATAAAGAAGTACGGCGCAGAAAAATTCAAGAAGCTTATATCTGAAAGCGCCAGCGGAACAGAGTATCTTATAGATAATATCCGCGCGAAATACGACATGGGAACAGATTCGGGAAGAGTCAACTTCCTGAAGGAAGCGGCAAAGCTTTTGTCAACGCTCGATTCCATTGAGCGTGATATATACACCTCGCGTATAGCCACAGAGCTGGGTGTTGAGAAAAGCGCGATATCCGCTCAGATAAAAAAGGAAACGCGCAAAAAAAGCGAAAACGAGAGCAGAGAGGAATTTCGAGCGCTCGCAGCACAGGCAACAGGACGTGCCGATGAGGTCAACACCGAGCGCCGCAATAATGTCAAGGCGGCAAAAATCGAAGAAGAGATAATAGCCTGCCTGTTTAAAAACCCCGATTATTATCCGCTCATAAAGGACAGGCTATCGAAAGAAAAGTTTGTCACGAGCTTTAACAGAACCCTATATTCGGCGATCGTAAAACAACTTGAAAACGGCATTGCGCCGACCTTCACGACCATGACCGAGGTATTGACGGACACTGAAATGAGCTCGATGGTGCGGATAGTTAATACAACACAAAGAGAGAGAATAACAAAGGAGGAATTCTCAAAGCTTGGGGACGATCTGATTAACGAAGCCGATAAAATGACACCTGAAAAGGCGTCGTCAGCATCGGCGCAGGAGCTGAAGGATTATCTGGAGACATTGAGGCGTCAGAAGACGCAAAAGCAATAGCGCAGCAGGGAAAGGAAGGAATTACATATGGCAGCACAGCACGACGCAAAAACGGCCATAAAAGAACTTATTGAGCTTGGAAAAAGCAAAGGAAGTCTTACAAACCAAGAAATTATGGATGCGATCGGTGAGATCGACATAGTTCCTGAACAGATGGAGCGCTTCTATGATAAGCTCGAACAGCAGGGCATTGAGATCATAGAGGACGTTGTAGAAGATATAACTATCGAAAATGTAAATTTTGATATCTCAACAGGTGAGGATGCGGAAAACACAGGCGATTACGGCGCTGACGGAATGTTCATCGATGACCCTGTCAAGGCATATCTCAAGGAGATAGGAAGAGTGCCTCTTCTTTCTGCAGAGGAAGAGATCGAGCTTGCGATTAGAATAATGGACGGCGACTCCGCCGCAAAACGCAGGCTTTCGGAGGCGAACCTTCGACTGGTCGTGTCGATTGCAAAGAGATACCTCGGCAGAGGCATGCAGTTCCTCGATCTTATTCAGGAGGGAAATCTCGGACTTATCAAGGCTGTTGAAAAGTTTGATTATACCAAGGGCTTTAAATTTTCCACCTATGCAACATGGTGGATCAGACAGGCTATAACACGTTCCATAGCAGATCAGGCAAGAACCATCAGAATCCCCGTCCACATGGTCGAGACGATCAATAAGGTAAAACGCGCAAAGAGCCAGCTGCTCCATGAAAACGCACATGAGCCTACACCCGAGGACATCTCCGAATATCTCAACATGCCTGTTGAAAAGGTACGCGAGATACTGAGAGTGGCTCAGGAGCCTGTTTCGCTTGAAACACCTATCGGCGAGGAGGAGGACAGCCATCTTGGCGATTTCATCGCAGATGATGATGCAACTACTCCCGACGACGCAGTTTCCAACATCATGCTTAAAAAGCAGATGGAAGAGGTGCTGCAGACACTGACCCCGAGAGAAACGAGAGTAATCAAGCTGCGCTTCGGACTTGAGGACGGCAGATGCCGCACTCTCGAAGAGGTGGGCAAGGAATTTAAGGTTACCCGTGAGAGAATCAGACAGATCGAAGCAAAGGCTATTCGCAAGCTTCGTCACCCCAACCGCAGCAACAAGCTTCGCGGATATTCCTGATCTTAAATAAAAGGGCGTGTTCTTACGCATATTACACTTGAATCAGATTATGCAATAAGAATAGTGGATTGTCTTTCAAAAACAGATAAGCTTTCCGCAGAGGACATAGCGGCAAAGTCGAGGGTCTCCCAGACCTTTGCACTGAAAATTCTCAGAAAGCTTCGCAACGGCGGTCTGGTGGAATCCATAAAAGGCGCTCAGGGCGGCTACAAGCTGGCAAGAGAGGCTAAGGATATTTCACTGTACAATGTAATAGAGGCAGTGGAAGGACCTTACCACCTATCGCGATGCCTGTCGGACGGCTATACCTGTCAGCACGCAGAGGAATGCGGAGGCTGTGCCTGCCGATTCCAGCCTGTGTTCGACGAAGTGTCGGAGCTGGTAAGAAAGAAGCTTGGCGAAACCACATTCGAAGCGAAATAAAGAAGGTTTCCAAAGGAACAGTGTTCCTTTGGTGGGATTTTCAAGGGTGAAACCCTAGAATAGGGTTTGGGACAAAGTCCCAACTTAACGTACTTAAAAGAGCAGGCAAAAGCCTGCTCTTTTTTTATCGAAAAAGTCTGATGTGAATAAAAACAGTAACCCCCTCGCCGAGGGCTTCCTGTACCCGGATTCTCCATCACCATTGAATAAGATGTCGAGTTGATAAATCAACTCGCGAAACTTTTAACGCACAATGATTTATGTGCTTTATGCACAAAACTAACATGTGAAAATTGCTCGTTTATCCAAACTTATCCCAAATCGAAAAGTTTTTATTGACATATCCATGTTTATAAGGTAAAATTCATAGGCTAATCATAATGGGTTTATATGCCCCTTTTTGGTTTTTGCCCTTCGCGATTTGGGGGGCGAAAAATCCTAAAAAGCAGATTTCTTTGGTTATGATTGATAAAAGTTTTTAACAATTACCCGAATACTTCTACACGCGATGACGGTGAAATTACGCTCGTCTGCCGCATTGAGCGTAAAAAATCCGAGCAGAAGGCGTTCAACCTTTTAGAATGGAGTGATGCTTGGTTTATGGCTAAAATCAAGGAGGTCAAGCAGGGTAGGACATCGAGAATGAGTTTCTCCAAAATTGAGGAACCGCTTCAGATGCCCAACCTCATCGAGATCCAGAAGGACTCGTATCAGTGGTTCAGAGACAAGGGACTGAAAGAAGTTCTGGCAGATGTCTCAGGCATTACCGATCACACCGGCAATCTTGTACTCGATTTTACCGATTACAGAATCGAAGATCAGTCGAAGTACACAGTCGAGGAGTGCAAGCTCCGCGATGCCACATATTCCGGAAAGCTTCATGTCACCGCACTTCTGCGTGACAGAGTTACAGGAAATGAGCGCGAGAAGGAGATATTCATGGGCGACTTCCCGCTCATGACCGACAGCGGCACTTTTGTCATCAACGGTGCAGAGCGTGTCATCGTATCTCAGCTCGTTCGTTCCCCGGGCGTTTACTTTGAAATGAACTATGACAAGACAGGTAAACCCCTTCTTGCGGCAAAGGTCATACCTAACCGAGGCGCATGGCTCGAGTATGAGACCGATGCAAATGACGTGTTCTATGTAAGAATAGATAAAAACCGCAAGCTTCCCATCACCACCTTTATTCGTGCACTGGACCTTGGCTCCAACACCGAGATCCTCGATTACTTCGGTGACGATGAGAGAATCAGGGCAACCATAGGCAAGGATACGACCGAAAATACAGAGGCAGCTGTAATTGAGGTTTTCAAAAAGCTTAAGCAGGGTGAGCCTGCAGCACTTGAGAGTGCAAGAGCTCATATCAAGGGTCTTTTCTTTGATCCTAAGCATTATGACATTTCTGCAGTCGGCAGATACAAATACAACAAGAAGCTTGTATTGGCAGGCAGAATCACAGGCGGCACACTCGCTCAGCCCGTAATAAACCCCTTTACAGGTGAGTTTATAGCAGATGCAGGTGATGTGGTCACTCGCGAAATGGCAGCTGCTATCGATGCAGCAGGCGTATTTTCCGTTGTCCTCACCCTCGAGGGCGGCAAGGAAGTAAAGGTGCTCTCAAACGGCATGGTGGACATTGCTCCCTATGTTTCCTTCGATGCCGCAGAGGAATGCAATATCACAGAAAAAGTACGTGCAGTTGTTCTTAAGGAGATCCTCGATTCCTGTGAAAGCGAAGAGGAGCTCAAGGCTGCTCTCAGAACCCGCCGTGACGATCTTATTCCGAAGCACATCATTATTGATGATATCTTTGCTTCCATCAACTATATGATCTGTCTTGCAAACGGCCTCGGCACCACCGATGATATTGACCATCTCGGCAACAGACGTATCCGTTCTGTCGGTGAGCTTCTTCAGAACCAGTTCAGAATCGGCTTTGCCCGTCTTGAGAGAACCATAAAGGAAAGAATGGGTCTCAATGCCGCAAACGACGAGAACGAGGAAATGATAAGCCCCGAAGTTCTTATAAACAACTCAAAGCCCGTGGCAAGTGCCATAAAGGAATTCCTCGGACAGTCTCCGCTGTCCCAGTTCATGGATCAGACAAACCCCCTTGCAGAGCTGACACACAAGCGTCGTCTCTCTGCTCTCGGCCCCGGCGGTCTGACCAGAGACCGTGCAGGCTTCGAAGTTCGTGACGTTCACTACAGCCATTACGGCCGCATGTGCCCGATCGAAACTCCTGAAGGCCCGAACATCGGTCTTATCTCCTATCTTGCAACCTTTGCAAAGATCAATCACTATGGCTTTATCGAAGCACCGTTCAGAAAGTACGATCACGAAAACAACTGCGTAACCAATGAGGTTACCTACATGACCGCTGATGTCGAGGATGATTTTATCGTGGCACAGGCCAACGAGCCCCTTGACGAAAACGGCAGATTCATAAACTCCAAGGTGGTCTGCCGCCGCAGAGATGAGTTTATCGAAGTCGAACCGTCCAGAGTTGATTATATGGATGTTTCTCCGAAGATGGTCGTCTCTGTTGCAACACCTATGATCCCCTTCCTTGAAAACGACGACGCAAACCGTGCTCTCATGGGCTCCAACATGCAGCGTCAGGCAGTTCCGCTTCTGCGTACCCAGGCACCTGTTGTCGGTACCGGTATGGAATACAAGGCGGGCACAGACGCAGGCGTCTGCGTGCTTGCAAAGAGAGCAGGTACAGTTGAGTATGTCAGTGCAGACCTTGTAAAGGTCAGATGCGACAACGGTGAGCTCGATGAATACAGCATCATCAAGTTCATGCGCTCAAACCAGGGCACATGCATCAACCAGATACCCATCGTCAACACAGGCGACAGACTCGAAAAGGGCGATGTTATCGCCGATGGTCCCGCTACCAATGCAGGTGAGATATCGCTCGGCAAGAACGTTCTCATCGGCTTTATGACATGGGAAGGCTACAACTACGAGGACGCAGTCCTTCTTAACGAAAAGATCGTCCGTGACGATGTCTTTACCTCTGTCCATATCGAAGAGTATATGACCGAGGCAAGAGACACAAAGCTTGGACCTGAGGATATCACCCGTGATATTCCCAATGTGGGTGAGGATGCCCTTAAGGATCTGAATGAAGAGGGTATTATCCGCGTCGGTGCAGAGGTTCACGCAGGCGACATCCTTGTCGGTAAGGTAACACCCAAGGGCGAGACCGAGCTGACAGCAGAAGAGAGACTCCTCAGAGCTATCTTCGGCGAAAAGGCAAGAGAGGTAAGAGACACCTCCCTCAGAGTTCCCCACGGTGAGAGCGGTATCGTTGTCGATGTGCGTGTATACACACGTGAAAACGGCGATGATATGAGCCCCGGCGTAAATAAGGTCGTCAGAGTTTATCTTGCTCAGAAGAGAAAGATAAGCGTCGGCGACAAAATGGCAGGACGTCACGGCAACAAGGGTGTTGTATCGCGCATTCTCCCTGTTGAGGATATGCCCTTCCTTCCCGACGGAACACCGCTTGATATCGTACTCAACCCCCTCGGCGTTCCTTCACGAATGAATATCGGACAGGTTCTCGAGGTCCATCTCGGCAGAGCTGCAACAGCACTCGGCTATAAGGTCATGACCCCTGTTTTCGACGGTGCTCATGAGCAGGACATCAAGGATATGTTCAATCAGGCAGGCCTGCCCGAAGACGGCAAGACCGTGCTTTATGACGGCAGAACCGGTGAGCAGTTTGACAACCGTGTAACCGTCGGATATATGTACTTCTTAAAACTCCATCACCTTGTTGATGATAAGATCCACGCACGTTCCACAGGTCCCTACTCCCTTGTAACTCAGCAGCCTCTCGGCGGTAAAGCTCAGTTCGGCGGACAGAGATTCGGTGAAATGGAAGTCTGGGCACTTGAGGCATACGGTGCAGCATACACACTGCAGGAGATCCTCACAGTCAAGTCTGACGACGTTGTAGGACGTGTAAAGACCTACGAAGCTATCATCAAGGGTCAGAATGTACCCCGTCCCGGCATTCCCGAATCCTTCAAGGTTCTTATCAAGGAGCTTCAGTCTCTTGCTCTTGATGTCAAGGTTCTTGATGCACAGGGAGAGGAGATCGACATGAGACAGACCTTCGAAGAGGATGAGGATATCGGACTTACTCCGGATGAAGCCAACTTCGTGACCGTAACAGACGAGAACGAGCTTGAGAATGCAGGCTACGGCGAGGACGAAGAGGCTCTCGAAGCAGCAGAGGAAGGCTACGATATCGGCATTGACGAGGAAGGCGAAGAAGAGGAAGAAATGGTCGATTACGTAATCGAAGATGAGGAAGAATCGGAGTTCAACCTCGACGATGTCTTTGGCGATGACTAATTCAAACAAACGCACATAAAATAACAGGGGGTTACCGAATGCAGTACACCGTTTTTGATTCCATCAAAATCGGACTGGCGTCTCCGGAGCAGATCAGATCGTGGTCCTTCGGAGAGGTTACAAAGCCCGAAACAATAAATTACAGAACCCTCAAGCCTGAGCGTGACGGTCTTTTCTGCGAAAAGATCTTCGGACCGCAGAAGGACTGGGAGTGCCATTGCGGCAAATACAAGAGGATCCGTTACAAGGGTAAGGTCTGCGAACGCTGCGGAGTTGAGATAACTCGCGCAAAGGTCAGACGTGAGCGTATGGGAAGAATAGAGCTTGCAGCTCCCGTTTCTCATATATGGTATTTCAAGGGAATACCCTGCCGTATGGGTACCATTCTTGATATCACTCCCCGTCAGCTTGAAAAGGTTCTCTACTTCTCCTCCTACATCGTAACAGATGCAGGTGACTGCGACAGACTTAAGTACAAGCAGATCCTTTCTGACAAAGAGTACAGAGAATACAAGGAAATGTACGAAGATGACTTTGAGGCTATGATGGGTGCTGAGGCTATCCAGAAGCTTCTGCAGGATATCGATCTCGATGCATTGGCAGCAGAGCTCAAGGAAGAGCTTGCGACCACCTCCGGTCAGAAAAAGATCAAGCTTCTGAAAAGACTTGATGTTGTAGAGGCATTCCGTGCAAGCGGAAATAAGCCTGAGTGGATGGTTCTCACCGTTATTCCCGTAATTCCGCCGGATATCCGTCCGATGGTACAGCTTGACGGCGGCAGATTTGCCACCTCCGACTTAAATGACCACTACAGAAGAGTTATCAACAGAAATAACCGTCTCAAGAAGCTTCTTGAGCTCAATGCGCCTTCCATCATCGTACGTAACGAAAAGCGTATGCTTCAGGAAGCGGTTGATGCACTTATCGACAACGGCCGCCGCGGAAGACCCGTAACAGGTCCCAACACCAGACCGCTGCGTTCCCTTTCCGATATGCTCAAGGGCAAGCAGGGACGTTTCCGTCAGAACCTCCTCGGTAAGCGTGTCGATTACTCCGGCCGTTCGGTTATCGTTGTAGGTCCTGAGCTTAAGATGTATCAGTGCGGTCTTCCCAAGGAAATGGCACTTGAGCTTTTCAAGCCGTTCGTAATGAAAAAGCTTGTAGAATCAAATCTGCCTTCCATCGGAAATATCCGTGCAGCCAGAAAAGCTGTTGAAAGAGCAAAGCCCGAGGTATGGGATGCTCTTGAAACCGTAATTAAGGGTCACACAGTCATGCTCAACCGTGCACCTACACTTCACAGACTCGGTATCCAGGCATTCGAGCCTGTCCTTGTAGAGGGCAGAGCTATTAAGCTCCATCCTCTGGTATGTACGGCGTTCAACGCAGACTTCGACGGTGACCAGATGGCAGTTCACGTTCCTCTGTCTGTTGAAGCTCAGAGTGAAGCACGCTTCCTCATGCTGGCTGCAAACAACATCCTGAAGCCTCAGGACGGTAAACCCGTTGTTTCGCCCACCCAGGATATGGTTATCGGTTCTTACTACCTCACCATTATCAAACCCGGCGCAAAGGGCGAGGGCAGCATATTTGCAGATCCCGATGAGGTTCTGCGTGCATACAACAC
>JAZSNH010000009.1:0-16654 GCA_045536305.1 Acutalibacteraceae bacterium | reverse complement strand
GGCGGGGAGCTCTAATCCGGTAAGAGCCTCGACTGTTTTTGCCGAAGGTCTCAGGATGTCGATAAGACGCTTGTGGGTTCTGTATTCGAACTGCTCTCTGCTGTCCTTATACTTATGAACCGCTCTCAGAATGGTAACGATTTCCTTCTCTGTGGGAAGGGGGATCGGACCCGATACAGAAGCGCCTGTGCGCTTTGCGGTCTCAACGATCTTGGCGGATGCCTGATCTACGAGAGATGAGTCGTAACCCTTGATACGAATTCTGATTTTTTCCTTGACTGCCACAATAATCCCTCCTAATTCATAATTTGGTGGGCACTGACCGCCTGCGCTTGCACACCCAGCCGAGTGTTTCGCGTATGGACATCAAAAAACCGAAATCTGCGGTCTGGCCGCAAGGATTCCGGGACTTTATGCCCTTGCTCCACCCGGATTTCTGGGGGAACAGGCAAGCCGATAGTGTTTTTGGCATAGCAACCCTGATATGTCAATCAAACACTTTTCGCCCGGTTTAAAATCGGACATACTCCACGTAAAAACCAGCCTTTCGGCTGCAACCTCACGTATCATCGCAATATGTCTTTGTGCAGTCGTGCTTGATTATTATAACAAATATCTCAGTATTTGCAAGCTTTTTGAGCGTTTTTAAGAAAAAATCTTCGTAGAATATACAAGAATTTTTAAACGTATTTTTGTGCAATTTGACAATAATATTTTTATGCTTTTCGGGACAGGATATATTGTATTTTTCTTTTTGAAAAGCACTATATATTATACTATATATAATAGGTATACAAAACACCCCCAAATGATACACCGGGGTGCGTGGGAAGTCAAGGGTATTCTTTATAAAACAAACTCCTTTATAAAAAAACATCGCCTCCGCCTCAGATACAGCAGTATCAAAGGCGGAGGCGAACAAATTATGAGGTTTTCTCTCCCCTGAGAAAATGATTATCTGTATACTATATTATAAACCTATCATTTCTCGGGTGTTTACTCTGCTGCAGGAGGATCAATGGGCTCGAGCACGATATTATCTATACAGATGCGATGCTGATTTGTAATACGCAAGCTGTTTACAGCACCCATAGATATACTGAGTACAGTATTGGGATCGCTGAACGGCTCGGTAGGAGGATTCATCTGAAATTCGATTGTATAGGTCTGGTATTCGGTATTGAGCTGGAAGGATTCCTGACAGTATGGTGTCCAGTCATCGCCGTGGATAGAGCCGTCACGCTGAAGTGCTACCATAAAGCGTCGGCTTATATCGCACTTTGCATCGAGTGTCAGTCGATACCACTGACCCACTACAAGGTTTACATTGTTCTGCTTGAGCTGTACCTTCCAGTCAAGATCGCCTGTATCCTCGATAGTGATATCGAATGCGTTATCCTCAGTCACGGAATCGATAACATAGGATGCCTTTGCACCGCTGTCAACGTAGGGACTGAAGCTTGCGAATCCTGCATTGAAGCTTCCGTTCTTTATAGGACTGTTTTCCTCAACTCGAACATCGTCAAGATAATAGACGCCGGGCTGTGTGAAGATAATTGCGATATCCTTATTGAATTCGCCCTTAGGAGTTGCGAATGTATCTCTTACGGTCTGTTCAGAGCCGTCGAGTGCTGCCTCAAAGGAAAGACCTGCTGTCTGCAGCTTTACACTATTTCCTGCAGGGCCCTCTACAACATAGCTGATGGCATATTCGGAATCGGAAGCCATAGCAAGACCTGTCTGAGATATAGTCACAGGTGTCTCCGCGCTTGTTCCCTCAGGTGCATCTATCACGAGTCTGCGTACATTCTTCTCGTTTGTAACATATACCTTTGCTGCATCAGGTGCATCGATAATCCAATATTCCATGCGGCCTTCGCCTTCCTGGAACGAACCGTTGTAGATGTGGTTTCCGTCGGCGAGAATATTCTTTGCGTCGCTGTCGAGAATCTCAGTGCCTGAAATTTCTTCGATGCGTACGTTGCTCAGATAGAAAGGCGCTGTAGAAGCTGTGTTTCCGAGGTTAAATTCCAGTCGTCCCTCGGGATCTGTTTCAGCTATGACAGTATAGGTAAATTCATAGCGCTTTTTTTCTGTGGTAACATCAAAGAGGGTGTCGTTCAGGTAACGTATCCAGTTGCGTTTAGGTGCGGATACGCAGACACGCAGGGAACGCGCCTCATCCGAATAAGCATCGAAGCTTACCTTATATGTTACGCCCTTTTTAGCCGGTATTCCCGGCTGGACAAGCTGAATGCTGTAATCAAGAGGATCGGATTTTTCGGTCAGAATGGTAAGCTCACCGTTAGCGATAGACGCGGATCCTACACCGCCGCCTGCTGTGAGGAAAAACCAATTTTCACTGTCATCAAGAGGTTCTGCAACAGCAAAGTCAGCATTTACAACATAGTTGCCTGTGCTGTCGGGTTCGCGCTGTGTTACAACCTCAACAGGACTTTTGACGTTTTCATCATAGCTGTCCTTCTGATATACCTTTACGTAATCAATAGCATAAGCCTGATCCTCATAGGTGGTGGTCTCATCGGGGTAACCGACCCAGCTTCCGCCGATAGCAAGGTTCAGTATTACATAGAAGGGCTGGTCAAAGGGTGCAGGATATGTAACTGTGCCCTGTCCCTCTGTGGTTGTGTGCCAGTTGTTCTCTTCATGATAGAGATATCCGTCAATATACCAGCGAAGTCTGCCCGGCTCCCACTCAACGGCAAAATCATGGTAGTCATCTGCAAATGTGCCTTTGGTGAGCTTATAGGTTCCCTGACTCTGAGAGTGAGGATTGCCGTAATGGACCGTACCGTGAGCTGTATCGGTACTGTCACCCATAACCTCCATAATATCGATCTCACCGCAGCGCGGCCACTGACCGTAGAGATTTTCATCGGTTGCCATCAGCCAGAATGCCGGCAGATAACCCTTGCCTGTGGGCACCTTGACACGTGCCTCGAAAAGGCCGTATGTAAAGTCGCGCTTTCCCTGAGTGTTTACTCGTCCCGATGTATAATAATCATTTCCGTCAACGACCTTTTTTACAGGCTTGAGGATAAGGCTGCCGTCCTCAATATATATGTTTTCATCACTGTCAACATAGGACTGCCATTCTTCATTGACCCAGCCCGGATCATGAAGCTCTACATTCCAATCGCTTCTGTTGAGCTCGGCAGCATCAAAATTATCTTCCCATTTCAGCGTATAGCCGTCATAGGAAATGTCCTTCGGCGCAGGCTGCGGATCAGACTGAGATACTACTGTTTCGTCTGTGACCGGATCGTCGTTTGTTTTTTTGCATCCGATCAGAATCCCGGTCAGCATGGATGCAATTATGCACAGGGCAATCAGAGAGAGTAAAAACTTTTTTCTGCTTGTCATTTGTGTATCACTCCTATTGCTGCAGGCAGACAGTCTTTTAATCTGCTTTGCAGTGTTATATCCTTATTATATTTTGCAACATCTGCACCGTCAAGATAAATACAGTAATTTGCAAAACAGAAAAATATTTTTATGTATTTTGCACAATAACAACAAACCTATCTTGTATGACCTCAAGTACTGCAGGGAATCTGAAAACATTAAATAAAGCTATGGAAATGACTAAAACAGACAACAGGCACAGTGAAATGTGCTCACTGTACCTGTTCTTGCATCGTTCGACTTTATATGATACTATGAGAATAAACTTACCGACAAACTTAAATCTGACGAGGGATAATTTATGAAATTAAGGATAGCTTTGCTTCAGCTTATGCCGAAAAAAGGAATAAAAGAACAGTATCAAAAGGGAGAATCGGCTTGCAGACAAGCAAAAGAGATGGGTGCCGACATAGCGCTGTTTCCTGAGATGTGGAGTGACGGTTATTATTTGCCTCAATCACCCGGCAGTATAGAGGAGCTTGCTGTTTCAAGGAATAATGATTTTATTGAAGGCTTTCAAAAGCTCGCAAAAGAGCTGCAGATGGCAATAGCAATTACATTTTTGGAAAAGCATTATCCAAAGCCTTTAAATTCCGTTATTCTTTTTGACAGATGCGGAAACGAAGTCCTTCACTACTCAAAGGTACATACTTGCGCTTTTGATCTGGAAAATATACTGTCGGAAGGAGACGCTTTTCATGTGGCAGACCTGAATACAGGCAGCGGTACGGTGAAAGTGGGTTCTATGATATGCTTTGACAGAGAATTTCCCGAAAGTGCCAGAATACTCATGCTGAAAGGAGCGGAAGTGATTCTTGCTCCGAATGCCTGCCCCATGGAAATCAACCGACTTTCTGCACTTCGAACAAGAGCATACGAAAACATGGTAGCTGTCGCAACATGCAATTACCCCAAAGGACAGCCTGACTGCAATGGTCATTCCACGGTATTCGATGGTGTAGCGTGGCTTCGAGATCAGCCCGATGTGAGAGACATGTGTATTTTTGAGGCTCCCGAGGAAGAGGGCATCTTTATATCTGAAATAGATCTGGATTTACTGCGGAATTATCGGGCGAACGAGGTAATGGGAAACAACTATAGACACCCGAAAAAATACAAAATCCTTGCGGAAAGCTGACATATTCCGCTTTATTGAAAATACGGCTTTGGGTGAGGTTTGCGCGGTTCGTTTTTTTACAAGGAAGTCTTCATTGCCTGAGTACGGTACAGCATACGAAAAGCCGACCTGTATAAACACAGGTCGGCTATAATTGTTTTCGGACAACCGCCCCAAACGGGCGGTCTTTTCGTTTTATCCGATCTTATTGAATTGCTCTTTATGATATTGCAGCATATAAAGCTGATAGTATCTCCCTTTTCGTGCAAGCAGATCATGATGATTTCCCTGCTCGATTATCTCTCCGTTCGACAGCAGTATTATATTGTCTGCATGCTGTATGGTCGAGAGTCTGTGCGCTACCATCAGCATTGTGCCTACGTTCATCATCTTTTCAAGAGAATCCTGTATAAGCACTTCTGTCTCGGTATCGATATTTGCCGTCGCCTCATCGAGTATCATTACCGACGGCTTGTGTATTATCGTTCTTGCAAAGGAAACCAGCTGGCGCTGACCTGCCGAGAAGTTGTTACCCCTCTCGCGAACGACCTCGTCAAGACCCTTATCAAGCTTTGATATAAAGGAATCTGCATTTACATATCTGCAGGTCTCCCATATCTCTTCGTCGGTGATATTCTCTTCTCGAAGCACGATATTGCTTCTTATCGTACCTGAGAAAAGGAATACATCCTGCAACATCTGACCGAAATGACGTCTGAGAGAAGATATCTTTATCTTTTTGATATCTGTTCCATCAATAAGTATCTGCCCTCTCTGTATATCATAATTGCGGCATATCAGCGAGAGTATGGTTGATTTTCCCGAGCCGGTCGAGCCGACAAACGCAACGGTATCATTTGCATTCACCTTAAACGACACGCCCTTGAGCACCCATTCATTCGGTATATATGAAAACCACACATCCTTAAACTCAACGTCGCCGCGTATTTCGTCAAGCTCTATTGCATCCTCTTCATCCACTATCGCCGCTTCGATGTCCATTACCGTAAAAATCTTTTCAGCAGAGGCAAATGCAGATTGCATCCAGTTGAACTGCTCTGCAAGGTTCTGTATCGGATTGAAGAATTTTGAAATGTAAAGATAAAACGCAACAACGGTACCGCTCGATAATGTCTGTCCGAGGAAGCTGGTGTTATCTATATAACCCTTGCCTCCGAGATAAAACAGGCACAGCACCGAGCATATATAAAGCATATATACTACCGGTCTGAAAACACCGAACACAAATATCTGCCTCTGCTTTGCCGCTCCGAGTTCATCGTTCTTTGCGTTGAAATCGCGCATCTTTTTATCTTCGCAGTTAAATATCTGAGTTATCTTGATGCCTGAAAGATTTTCGGAAAGATAGGTGTTTATATCGGTAGTACCGTCCTTTACCCTGGGGTATGCTTTTCGGGAGAACTTTCTGAAAATTACGGTGAACAGCACGATAAACGGCACAAAGCAAAGCACCATGAGTGTAAGCTCGTAGTTAAGGCAGAACATCGCTGCCATAACGCCGACTATTATAAAACAATTCTTCAAGAGGTTTACAACAAGATTTGTAAACATCAGCGAAATTGCGTTGGTATCATTTGTAACTCTTGTAACAAGCTTGCCTACAGGCATCGTATTAAGCTGTTCATGCGACAGACCCTCAATATGAGTGAACAGATCCTCTCTGATCTCAGACAATATCTTCTGTCCTGTTTTCTGGAGGATTATCGCCTGCACATAAGTGCATACAAGAGAAACGACAAGTATGCCTGCATATACTCCTACAGAGACAAACAAAGCATTCAGCTCAAAATCGCCTTTTACCATTTCCTCTATCTGTCCGATTATAAGCGGAGAGATAATATCGTAGGATATCGAAAACAGCATTATAAAAAACACAAGCGCAAACTGTAATTTATAAGGCTTGGCATACGAAAAAAGTCTTCGGATAAGCTCGCTGTCCTTCATGTTTCGGTCAAAGCCCAGCGCTTCCTTTTTGTTTTTCATGAGAACGAACGCCACTGTAAAGCACAGCGCAAAGACGCCGACAACAGCGCCAACTGCAATCAACGGATAATACTCACGCATTGTTATGCTCCGCCCCCTCGTCCTCAAGCTTCTGCAGATCGACCATTCTGCGGTAATCATCACAGCCGTCATAAAGCTCTGCATGTGTTCCCACCGCTATTACTCTGCCGTCATCAATATATATTATCTTATCCATCTTCTCCACTGTGGATATTCGGTGAGCAATAAGTATGGTAGTACGGTTTTCTCTGTTTTTGCTCAGATTTTCGAGAATCACCTTCTCGGTCTTTGTATCTACGGCTGAAACGGAGTCATCAAGAATAAGTATTGGTGCGTTCTTCATAAGCGCTCTTGCAATAGATATCCTCTGCTTCTGTCCGCCGGATACAGTTACGCCTCTCTCGCCCATTACGGTCTTGTATTTGTCCGTAAATTCCATAATATTTCCGTGAACATCGGAAAGCCTTGCCGCCTCCTCAACAGCGGCTTCATCAATTTCGTCATACGCGAATGCTATGTTATTTTCTATTGTATCGCTGAAAAGGAAATTATCCTGCGGAACATAGGCAGATGCTGCACGAACCGAATGTATTGATAGATCGTTTACATCCCGTCCGTCAATAAAAACTGTCCCGTCGGGCACATTATAGGTTCGCAGAATAAGATCAACAACAGTTGTCTTTCCTGAACCTGTTTTTCCTACTATACCTACGTTTTCACCTGCTTTTATGCTGAATGAAACATTCTTCAGCGCATCGTAATCTCCGTCCGGATAACGGAATGTCAGATTTTTAAACTCAATGTTTCCCTTCGCGTTCTCAAGCTCCTTTACGCCTTCACGGTCGTAAACATCCTGCTTTGTATCGAGCAGCTCACTGATCCTGTTGAGAGATGCCTTGCCTCTTGATGTCATATCTATGAGCTGTGCAACTGCCATTACAGGCCATACTATAGAGGTAAAGTAACCGATAAACTCCACAAGTTCACCCGCATTGAAGCTTTTGCTGTGAACGAGATATCCGCCATAGCCGAGTATTACGCATATCACAGATTCAACAAAGAGGGTGACCGCTATATTCAGAAGCGTGGATATTCGGGTATAGTCTACATTTGCCTTTTCATTCTTTTTATTGAGCCAGCGGAAAGCTATCAATTCCTTAAATTCCTTGACAAAGGCTTTTATGACCGCTATTCCCGAAAAGCTTTCCTGCGAGAAATCGGAAAGATCGGAGAATGCCTGCTGACGCACCTCCCATTTTTTCATCATGTACTTTCCAACTATTGAGCCTACCACCATCAGAAGCGCCATGGGTACAAGAGAAAGGCAGGTAAGAAGTATATCCATTCTCCACATCTTCACAATCGCAAGCACTCCGAGGAATAATGCATCAAAAAACATAAGTATCCCTGCGCCGAAGCAGTCCTGCACGGTTTCGAGATCGTTTGTGAAAAGAGACATCATATTGCCCACTTTGTTGACCTGATAGTACTGACGGGACAGATCCTTGCTGTGATCAAACATTCTTCTGCGTATGTCCGTTTCCATTTTTATTGCGGAACCGAAAAAACAGATCCTCCACATAAAGCGTCCGATAACCATCACTACAATGACAATTATCATAGGCAGACATATCTCATCGAGCAGAAAGTCCATATCGAACACTCTCTGTACTCCGTCGTGCACTACTGTTCCTGTATTCATTCCGTTTATAAGCAATTTATAAAGCTCGGGGATTATAAGCTGAAAATAATCCACCATTACAAGTGACAGCGTACCAAGCAAAAGAATCGGCAGATACTTGATATAATACCGATTTATGTGCTTTCCGAATATCAAAGAAATACACCTCTTTTTAGTCCTGTTTTTTACTTAATCACGTAAAGTTAATTATAACACTTTGTTATATAAATGTCAAAGAAAGAGAGAGATGCTCACAAAAGCATCTCTCTCTTTACAGACTTGTTTGTCAATCGATAATTTTTTATTCTTCATATTTCCTTCTGTATTCTGTTGGAAGTACGCCATACCTTTCTCTGAATGCATCGGAAAACCTGCTTTGGCTTTCGAATCCGACATCCCTTGCTATATTTGCAATGCTTAACTGTGTTTCAGCAAGCATCCTTGATGCCTTCTCCATTCTGTGCTCCTTAATGTGCGCCGCAACAGATGTTCCGTATTCCTTTTTAAAAAGCTCCTTGAGCGTTGTCGGATTTATAAGAAATCTGTGTGACAGTTCAGCTATAGTTATCCTTTCACTCAAATTATCAACCAGATAATCGTGTACGCTGTGTATTATCTCTGTATTTGATGCTTCTGTGCCTTCAGGGCATGCGATTTCCATAATCTGCTCTACCATTAAATGAAGCAAACGGCATATTTCCGTATCTGCGGCTCTGTATCGAACCTCCTTGCCTTCCCTTCTGCTTGTAACAAGCCGAAAATCGCGTAGAGTCTTCAGATGGTGCGATAGCGCAGGACTTGACATTCCAAGCATGACCGACATATTTGAAACGCATTCCTCGTGATGGCAGAGCAGCCAAAACACTCTGATTCGGGTCGTATCTCCTATCTGCTTGAAAAGCTCGGACGCAGCAATAAAGCTTTTTGTCTTTTCAAGCTCTCTGCGTATTTCCCTTTCGTTGCTGTAATCTCCGTGCTTATGAGGTAAATCAAGCTTCTCCATCATATTCTCCTTTTTAGACATCTGATTCTCCATTCAGGCAATTAAAGCGTCATAAATATTGATTTTGCAAGCAAATCTATTATACTGTAGTCACAACGATTAAACAAGTGTTTAATAGAAATTTAAGGAGAGATTCGTATGAAGAAGATCTATTCAATCGAGGTTGACTGTGCAAACTGTGCAAATCTTATGGAAAACGCCGCAGGTAAGGTAGAGGGTGTAAAATCTGTAACGATAAATTTTATGATGCAGAAAATGAGTATTGAATTTGAAGAGGATGTCAAAATCGAAAAGGTTATGAAGCTGGTGCTCAAGGCATGCAGAAAAATAGAACCCGATTGCGATATAGCATTCTGATATCATTCTCAGCAGAAACAGGGTGAAGCTTTATGAATCGCAAACAGAAAAAAATGCTTTTTCGCATCATCATTGCTTTTATAATGATGATCACATTTAATCTGATACCATCAGTCGGCATCGTCAGGCTTTTATTGTTTATTGCGCTGTATCTTATAATCGGTTATGATATCATTGTAAAAGCTGTAAAAGGAATTTTAAACGGTCGGGTATTTTCCGAAAATTTTCTCATGGTCATTGCAACCGTCGGTGCATTCGTTCTTGCTGTATACAGCAGAAGCGGTGATTACAACGAGTCTGCTGCGGTAATGCTGTTTTATCAGGTCGGTGAACTTTTTCAAAGCTGCGCTGTCGGGAAAAGCCGCAGAAGCATAAGCAGGCTTATGGATATACGCCCGGATTACGCCAATACGGAGAAGGACGGAATGCTTATAAAAATGCCGCCCGAAGAGATCGATACAGGCACTGTGATAATCGTTCAGCCCGGTGAAAGGATACCCATTGACGGTGTTATCGAAAGCGGAAGTGCAAGCCTTGATACTGCCGCACTGACAGGAGAAAGCATGCCGCGAAGCGTCAGTGAGGGCGATGAAGTTCTCAGCGGATGTATATGCACAAACGGTGTTTTAAAAATCCGTACAACAAAAGCCTTTGGTGAATCAACAGTATCCAAAATACTCGATCTTGTCGAAAACGCAGGATCGCGCAAGTCGAGATCCGAAAACTTCATTTCAAAATTTTCCGGAATATATACCCCCTTTGTATGCTTTTCCGCTCTTGCTCTTGCTGTCCTCCCTCCCCTTATTTCAATGATCGCAGGACAAAACGCCGACTTTGAAAATTGGATATATCGTGCACTTACTTTCCTCGTAATAAGCTGTCCCTGCGCTTTGGTGATCAGTATTCCTCTCAGCTTTTTTGCCGGAATCGGCGGTGCAGGCAGGGAAGGTATTCTTATTAAGGGCTCTAATTATCTTGAGGCCCTCTCCCACACAAAATGCATTGTTTTTGACAAAACAGGCACACTCACCCATGGTGTATTTAAGGTCAGTGAAATTCACAGCAAAGACATTGAAAAAGCAAGACTTCTTGAATATGCCGCTCATGCGGAATGTGCTTCTTCACACCCTATAAGCCTCAGTTTGCAGAAAGCATACGGCAAAACAATTGATCGAAGCCGTGTCTCAGATATCGAAGAGATAAGCGGTTTCGGCATAACCGCCATGGTTGACGGTGTTTCCGTTGCAGTCGGAAACACAAAGCTTATGGAACTGCTCAGCATTCAGAACAGCGAATCGGTCAATACGGGAACAGTTGTTCATGTTGCTGTTGACAGAAATTACTGCGGATATATAATTATCTCCGATGATATCAAGCCAACCTCCGCAAACGCCATTGCATTACTTAAAGAAGCAGGCATCAGAAAAACGATTATTTTAACGGGCGATAGTGAGAAAGCTGCCGAAAAATGCGCTGCGGCTCTTTCCGTCGATGAAGTACACAGTGGGCTTCTTCCCTCTGACAAGGTCATGCTTCTTGAAAGCATACTTGCTTCACACGATAAAAAATCAAAGGTTGCTTTTGTCGGAGACGGTATAAACCACGCCCCTGTGCTTTCCCGTGCGGATATCGGCATTGCAATGGGTGCTATGGGTTCCGATGCCGCCATTGAGGCCGCCGACGTTGTACTTATGGATGACGACCCCATGAAGATACCAAAAGCCATACAAATTTCACGCAAATGCATGAATATCGTGCGGCAAAACATTGTTTTTTCTCTTGCAGTAAAATTCCTCTGCCTTCTTCTCGGCGCTTTGGGCATTACAAATATGTGGGCTGCTATTTTTGCAGATGTGGGTGTTATGGTCATCGCTGTTCTGAATGCAATTCGCACACTAAAAACCCCAAAATAGAAAATGGAGTAATGCTATGAACATCATTCTTATCGGAATGCCCGGCTGCGGCAAAAGCACCGTCGGCGTACTTCTTGCAAAAGCCCTGCAGTTTGGCTTTATTGATTGTGACCTGATTATCCAGAAACGCTGCGGCATGAGTCTTCAGGATATCATTGAAAAGCGCGGCATTACGGAGTTTCTTCTCGAAGAGGAAGCAGCTCTCTGTTCTATAAACGAAAGCTGTACTGTAATAGCTACAGGCGGAAGCGCAGTATATTCCGAAAAGGCCATGCGTCATCTTAAGCAGGATGCCGTCGTTCTCTATTTATCACTCTCCTGTGATGAAATCGAACGCAG
This sequence comes from Acutalibacteraceae bacterium, assembly GCA_045536305.1. Lineage (GTDB taxonomy): Bacteria > Bacillota > Clostridia > Oscillospirales > Acutalibacteraceae > JAISGQ01. The sequence continues at coordinate 4,793 of JAZSNH010000009.1, read as the reverse complement.
ACTGGTAAACATTAAGACCCGCGGTGTAGCTATGGCAAAAGAAGCTACTGTTGCTTCGCTGTATGAGGAGCGATGTCCCTTGTACGAAAAGTATGCGGATATCGTTCTCTGTGCCGAAGGTATGGATATAGAAAAAACCGTGGAATGTGCGGTAGATATGATATCAAAGCTTTAAACAGCAAAGAGGATGCCGTTTTTCGGCATCCTCTTTGCTGTTATTTTCTGTTTTTGCGGTCGTTTTCAATATTCCTTTTCCATTCACGCGGAATCGCTTCACTGCACCTTACACAGCACACAACATCACTTAAGCACTTGTAATTTTCTTCTATGCCTTCGCTGTCGTTTATAAATGTTACCGCTCTGTCTTCAGAGATACCCAAAGGCGCCGCCGTTGATACCGCATCGATATTTGCTCCGAGGAACAAAAACTCCCAGCCGTATTCTTCCTTCTGTCGCTCCACCATTTTCTTTATCTTATTCGAATCATATCGAACGCTTGCATTTTCCATTCCGTCTGTTGTTATAACAAACAATGTTTTTTCGGGTATATCCTCCGCGCGTGCATACTTGTGAACATTACCGATATGATGTATCGCATCTCCCATTGCATCGAGAAGTGCTGTGCAGCCTCCGACACAGTAATCCTCATCTGTCATCGGCTTTATCTCGCCGAGCTTTACCCTGTCGTGTATAACCTCGTTGGTATTATCAAACAGCAATGTCGATACCAGGCACTCTCCCTCCAGCTTTTTCTGCTTTTCGATCATTGCGTTGAATCCGCCTATGGTATCTTTCTCAAGTCCTGCCATAGATCCGCTTTTGTCAAGAATAAAAACCAGCTCTGTTAAATTCTTTTTCATTTTTCTTTCCTCCAAAATCAAAATATGACTGTCAGGTTTCCCTTACAGCCATATTCTATCTTATATGAAATTGTTTTTGGTCTCCCGTCAGGCGACAAATTATCCTCCCAGCAAATTCTGGTCAAAACGAAAGAGCGCTTCGTTTATTTCGAATATATTGTAGTTTTTATTTTCTATAAAAAACTTTATTATCAGATCAAAGTAATTGGATCTCGAAAGAGCAAAGCCTGCTTTTTCGAGCAGCTCATTCGTTTCGGCAATATCAAGCTCCAATGCTACCGCAAATGCCAGAACTGTCGGCTTGCTTGGTTTATAATGCACATCTCCCCTGATTTTCGAAAAAAGCTTTCTGCTGATATTTGCCTTTTTGTAGCATTCAACATCTGTCATATTCTTTTCGTCAATTTTTCTGAGAAGCATCTGCGAAAAGCTTTCGTCAAGTATTATAACATAATCGTCTATACAGCTTGAATCCATGCAGGGCAATAAAAAAGCTTCCTCTTCTTCATTCCTGAATGATGCTACTTTCATCATCACTCTGTATTCACAGACTTCCTCGACATATTCGTCATCGATATATGTCTTTATTTCCGAAAAAAGATTTCCGCTCAATTCAAATGACTTTTTGTCAAACACCACTATATAAACCTGCATTTCATGCTCAAACAAAAACTCCGATATCGTCTGCATTGCAACTTGCAGCGCCTGTTCCTTCGGATAGCCGAACATACCCGATGAAATAAGCGGAAAAGCTATGCTTTCACAGTTCTTTTCAGCCGCTATTCTCAGAGAGTTTCGATAACATGATGCAAGAACCGATTTTTCGTTTTTCTTTCCCTCGTGCCATCTCGGCCCTACTGTATGTATTATATATTTGCACGGCAGAGCATATCCGCCGGTCACCTTTGCCTCGCCCGGCTTACAGCCGCCAAGAGTCCTGCATTCCTGTTTCAGCTCAGGTCCCGCAGCTTTATGTATGGCTCCATCCACTCCACCGCCTCCGAGCAGCGACTCATTGGCCGCATTCACAATAGCATCTGCCTGTACTTTTGTTATATCCGCACGTATTATCTGAATAGGCATTTTATCACCCTCCTTTATATCTTACATTATATCATAAACTAAATGCATATACAAATATGTCTATATTCAAAGAGCCGATGTATCCATCGGCTCTTTTTTCCTATTTGTGAGGCCAATTGCAGTCGAAGCTGGGATTGAATGCATAGAAATTCTTTTCGTTGAGGCTTTCCTTCGCACGTTCGAGTGCTTCGCCAAAACGCTGGAAGTGTACGATCTCTCGCTGTCTGAGAAACTTAATCGGCTCAATTATATCGGGATCGTCCACGAGCCTTAAAATATTATCGTAGGTCGTACGTGCTTTCTGTTCGGCAGCAAGATCTTCATGCAGGTCGGTTATTGCATCTCCCTTGCTCTGGTATGCCATTGCATTATTGGGTGTGCCGCTCGCCGCCTGAGGCCATACACCTGCTGTATGATCAACAAAATAGGTATCAAAACCTTGCTTCTTTATCTCCTCTGTTGAGAGGCCTTTTGTAAGCTGATGCACCATTGTACTTACCATCTCAAGGTGTGCAAGTTCTTCTGTGCCTATATCGGTAAGAAGTCCTGCCACGGAACGCCAGGGCATACTGAAACGCTGACTGAGATAACGCATGCTTGCATTCAACTCACCATCGGGGCCGCCGTATTGTGTTATAATTACCTTTGCGGCAGCTGCATTTGGGGTTTTGATTTTTATAGGATACTGCAGTCGTTTTTCATAACTCCACACGGTTTATGCCTCCTTTTCCCACGGCCAGGGCTGTTCTACCCAGTTCCATGTTTTCATTCCGCCTGCGTTATAGAAATTGACAGGTCCTATGCAGGCTTCATATTGCTTCTTGATCTCTTCGCGCTTTTTTCTCAATTCGTTGTACATATTGAGCGCATCACAGCAATCGGGGTGAGTATCAAGAAACAGACGCACATCATCCATTGCAAAGCTGATACGTGCAAGCTCCTTTTTGAGCATTTTTCTATCGTCCACAATTATACCCCCTGTATGCAGTGAAAGGTAAGTCCAGCGCTTTGAATATCGTGCCTCTGTCCAATGCTGTTTCCACATTGTACAAATGTTCAAAGCACTGCATCGGCACACTGGCAATAGCTAACTGCATCCGTGCCATTTCACAATTCTGTTCCATTTGTTTTCTCCTTTCATTTTTTGACCGAGGTGACTCCTCAGTAACATAATATGAAAGGTATCTCAAATGAGTGCATACCGGGGACATGTTTTCACTTTTTCAAATCGCCGTTTGCAGGGTTGTCTATAAGCTCTCCGTTTTCCTCAAATCGTGAGCCGTGGCACGGACAATCCCACGAACGCTCTTCTTTGTTCCATTTAAGTGCACATCCAAGATGCGGACAGCGCGGCGCAGTCGGTGTGAGAAGATTTACCGCCGATTCAAATACATTCACCGCAAGCTGCGTTCCCAAAATACTGCGCGAAGGAGAGAACAGCTCTGCGTATTCGTTCTTTTTTCCTGTTATCATGTCTCTTAAAATCACAGATGCGCTCATCGCTCCTGCCATTCCCCATTTATTGAACCCTGATGCCACATACAGATTCGGTGTGTTTTTTGAGTAAAGTCCGATATACGGAACCGAATCGAGAGACATACAGTCCTGTGCTGCCCATCGGTACCTCTCTGCCGCCTTCGGATAGTACCTCTCTGCAAATCGGGACAGTTCGTTCCATCCGCCGCCCTGTTTTCCCGTTCTGTGCCCACCGCCGCCTAAAAGAAGCATATTCTTATAATTTCTAAATGACATACCTTTTTCGTTTTCATCAACATACATTCCATCGTAATCCGGTGCATTTTCCAATGCTATCACATAGGAACGATGCTGAAAAAGTTTAAGAAAATAATTACCGTGTTTGTTTATAAACGGATAATGTGCTGCAATTATTACTTTATCTGCCGATATGTGACCTCTGTTTGTTGTAACATAATGTCCGTTTACCTCAATGACCCTTGTATTTTCAACAATTGTAAGACCCTTTGATATTTCAGAAATAAATTCTAAAGGATTAAACTGCGCCTGATTTTTAAATTCTACAGCTCCCAGAACGGATAACGGCAAAGGCAAATTTTCTCTGAAGCTTGCATTCACACCGATTTTTCCGAGTGCATCAAGCTCTGATTCAAGCTTTCTTCGATCATTTTGTGAATATACAAACGAACTTTTCGTCTGAAAACTGCAATTTGAGCCTTCACAGATATTTCTGTATTCGTTTATTGCTGATTCATTTATGTCATAATACATCCTTGCTTTTTCCGTTCCGAAGCGACGCAGCAGGGAAGCATAGATAAGTCCGTGCTGTGAGGTTATTTTAGCTGTTGTATTTTTTGTCGTCTTGCTGCATATATTTTCTGCTTCCGCTACAACACATGAAACCCCTGCTTTTTGAAGCTGATAGGCACATAGTATCCCCGCTATTCCCCCTCCGACTATTAGAACATGTGTTTTCACGGGCATTTTTTCGCTTTGTTTTTTTATTTTTGACTCTGCCGACCACACTGACTGCATAAATATCACCCTTTATCAGTATGCCGCGTTTTATGGATAAAACTCTGTTAAACAAAAGAAAAAGGAGCCTGCCTTACAGCAAGCTCCCGAAAATATCAAAACATTATCTGACAAGGGTAAAGATGTCGCAAACAATTGTCAGTACAAAGAAACCGATCGCAAAGAACTTTGTCCACTTTGCGAGGAATGCATCGACGGTACGACCTTTGTTCTTACCGAGGAAGGAATCGGCTCCGCCTGCGATAGCGCCGGAAAGATTTGCCTGCTGACCCTCCTGAAGAAGAACAACAATAATAATTATAACTGCAAAAACAAGAAGCAGTGCGCTTGTGATGATAG
>JAZSNH010000055.1:0-19859 GCA_045536305.1 Acutalibacteraceae bacterium | reverse complement strand
TCCATGTCGCTTGACACGATTTATCAGCCATGATAAACTATAAAAATACAAAATGTTTATATATCGGAATATAGTAAATAGGTTAACAGAGGCGAAATGGAGTAATATGGAAAATCAAAAATCACATAATAATATATTTGGGTTTATTGCGTTGATACTTATATCTGCCGCGCTTGCGGGAATAGGAATATATCTGTGCTTTTCTTCGCGTGATCGAACCCCTGTAAGTCTTGCTGATATGGGCGATCCGTCGCAAATTGCCGATAAGTATTTTGATTCCCTTATAAACGCAGAATATGACGAATGCGATAAATATCTGTGGGATTTCAGTATAAAGGAAATGGAAAAAGAGCCGGAATCTGAGCTTGGTAAATTGATGCACACAGCACTTGTAAAAAGCTATGACTATGAATTGCCTGAGGAATGTACAATAACCGGTAAAGATGCCAAAATTTCTGTAAAAGTAAGTTATTTGGATCTGTCTTTACTTGGGGATGCCATGAAAATTGCGGCAAACGAAATTGCAGAAGATCTTAATTATCATGGTGAAGATATTTTTTCGGAGGAATCGGCAAAATCAATTGCACTGAAAGCATTCGAACAGGTTGAGGCAAGTGCGTCTGATTTTTGTGTTGATAAAGAAATTTCGATTGCCTTGATTTACAATGGTGAAGAATGGAAAATTATTTATAATGAATCCTTGGAAGAAATGCTTATGGGAAAAGGATAAATTTAACAACAAATAACTGAGGCGATAAAATGTTACGGAGATGTATTTTTGCAGTAATCACAGCGCTTTTTCTGACAGCAGAAATAGCAGGCGCTGTGTATATGCTGTCCTCATCGGCACAGATTGCCGATGAGGCTGAGGTTGTAAAACGTGATATTACAATATCGGAATTTGATGACGGTGTAAATAATATAACAAGCGATGTGCTTTCAGGTATTTTCGAAATTCCGAAAGCCTATGTACTGCCTCTTGTTGATGAAGCAATGCCGGTGCCAAATCCTGCAGGCTATTCGGTTGTGACCGACAGTGATATCCAAACATGGAATAATACAGACATTCTTCGTTATGAGGATGAAACTGTCTGTGTTACCGTGTGGAAGGAATATTACACAATCGGCAATAGCTACGGAGTAGCTAATTTTGCGGAGATCAAGGTCGCACATCCGACGCAGATAAGACGTCACATGGCGGGATGGGACTACGGAAACAAAAGAAAAACAACAACCGCAATGTCTAAAGAGGTAAATGCGATTGTTGCCATATCAGGCGATTTTTACAGTTACCGCAGGAACGGAATAATTATCAATAACAAAACAGTGTATCGCAATGCGCCGTCCGATACGATGTCAGATACCTTGTTTGTAAATTCTGACGGTGATTTCATAATTAAGTCATGCAAAAAAGGTTTTGACACAGATGCCTTTCTAAAAGAAAACGATATAATGTTCAGCATGTCTTTCGGTCCTGCAATAATTGTTGACGGACGTCTTCAGACTTATCAGGAGGCTGTTAATTATAACGGTGAGGGACATCCCGGTACATATAATCCTCGTGCGGCAATCGGACAGATCGGAACGCTTCATTATCTGTTCTGTACGGTAGATGGACGTACAAGGATATCAAAAGGAATATCAACCAGTTCAATGGCGAAGCTTATGAGCGAAAAAGGCTGTGTGAACGCATATAATCTTGACGGCGGACAATCGGCTACACTGGTTTTCAAAAATAAGGTTTTTAATACAGTTTCAAATGGCGGTGAGAGATATATTGCGGATATGGTATATATCGCAACCGCTAATCCGAACTAATTTTATAATCGGTTACTTAGGAGATAATGCAGAGTGAATGATATTGCCTATTTCTATAATGATAAAAATATATATTGGCATGGCATAATTATGGCAATTGCAGTGGCTGCTTTTATTACAGCTGTTTTTGCATTCAGAATTTTGCAGAGGGGGAATGCAAAGGGCTTGGGCCTTATTGCTGCGGCAGCGATTCCTGCGGCGTTGTTTTTCTCTCGGTTTACATACTGTTTTTTTGCGCTGGATTCTTTTTCGGAAATCAAACATAATATGCTAAGTGCCAATGGAGGAAATTCTCTTTTAGGCGCAGGCTTGGGTGTGGTCACGGTAGTTTTGCTCGCCCGTCTTTTCAGGCTTGTTGACAATATAGCAGAACTGTTTGACTGTATAGCGCCGTCTGCTGCATTGGGTATCGGCATCGGAAGAATATCTGCGATTTTCGGTTTGGACGACAGAGGAATGGAAATAGCGGAAGATATTACTATACCGATAATTTCCTGCACTGATAAAATCAGCGGAAACAGGGTCGTTGCCGTTTTTGCTTATGAGTCTATTCTTGCTGTGTTAATGTTTATTGCGCTTTTGGTTGTTTTTATTCTGAAATATGCATCTGAAAAAAGCAAACAGAATAATATTCGCAGCGGCGATATAGCGCTGTTGTTTTTGGCGATGTTCGGAACATCACAGGGAGTGCTTGAAAGTATGCGTACAGATTCGTTGACTGTCGTTGGACTCGGATTTGTACGTGTGCTGCAGATTGCCGCACTGATCTGCATATTGATTGCTGTGATTGTATTCAGTGTGCGTGCATTAAAGGAAAACAAAAATTATATCGCACTTATTATATCGTGGGTGATACAGCTCGCCCTGCTTGGGGTGCAGGTATATATTGAATTTAAAATCACTGCAGATTCACAGGTGATGATGCACATGATAATGACATCGTGCATGTTAATGATCTTAGCTGCTGTGTTATGGCAGTATAAGTTCTCACGAGGCAAAATGATGATATAAATATAAACCCCACATGTCATGCACTTTGGTATGACATGTGGAGTACTGTTATATGCGATAAAATATCAGTTGTTTTTCATGCAGTTAAGTATTACCGCTTTTATAGTGTGCATGCGGTTTTCAGCCTCATCAAAAACAAGAGAAGCAGGAGATTCGAAAACCTCATTGGTAACTTCCATTTCCTCAACACCGTATTTTGCAAATATATCACGTGCAACAGAGGTGTTCTGATCGTGGAAGCTGGGCAGACAATGCATAAATACGGCGCCTTCATTTGCAAGAGACATCTTTGCACTGTCAACTCTGTACGGAGTGAGAAGCCTGATCCTTTCTTCCCATACGCTGTCAGGCTCGCCCATAGATACCCATATATCGGTATAAAGAACATCCGCACCCTTGGTGGCAGATTCAATATCTTCGGTAAGAGTGATTGTACAGCCGTTTTCTTCTGCAACAGCACGCGCCTGTTCAACAAGCTCAGGAGCAGGGAACAGCTCCTTGGGAGCGCAGGCGGTAAAGTTAAGACCCATTTTGGCACAGCCGATCATAAGAGAATTACCCATGTTAAATCGTGCATCGCCGTAGTATGTCATATTTATGCCCTTAAGGCGGCCGAAATGCTCTTCAATGGTAAGCAGATCGGCAAGGATCTGTGTGGGGTGAAACTGATCTGTTAATCCGTTGAATACAGGTACACCGGAATATCTGGCAAGCTCTTCTACGATGGACTGATCGTAGCCTCTGTACTCAATAGCATCGTACATTCTGCCAAGTACTCGCGCGGTATCTGCAAGGCTTTCCTTTTTGCCCATCTGCGAGGCACCGGGGTCAAGGAAGGTTACGCCCATACCTAAATCCATTCCTGCGACCTCAAACGCACAGCGTGTACGTGTACTGGTTTTTTCAAAGAGAAGAACCATGTTTTTTCCCTCGAGATGTCTATGAGGGATTCCTGCTTTTTTCTCTTTTTTTAATTTAATTGCTGTATCTAAAAATGCCCTTATCTCCTCGGAAGAAAAGTCGAGCAGCTTGAGAAAACTGTTCTTATACTGAGGGTGCATATTGCAACAACTCCAATCCCTGAATAAAATATGTTTATGAGTGGTATTATATATTATTAAACGGATATTATCAAGAAAATTATGCACAGAATAAAATATATAAATAAGAAAGGCATAGTCAAAGCAGATTGACTATGCCTTTAAGTTTATTCTATTTCGTTGTCTCCGTATGGGTCATAATCGTTATATGTGCTGTAATATTGACGTTGCTCCGCCGAGCGTGAATTGTTTGCTCGGCTCCTTCTGTAGACATCGTCAGAAACTGCTCTGCTTCTGTATGCCGTGTAATCCTCAGGAGACATGTTATCCCCGTAATAGCCAATGTTATAACGGGCTGCGCGATCAGCTCCGTTGCGTTTTGCACTGTAAGCGGCGACCTGACGCTGTGGAGCTACCTTCTTTATGTAATAGAACCAACCTGCTGCAGCAGATATCAAAAGAATGCCTGTTATTAAAAGTACGATACCGATACCGCCCAATCCCTTTTTTTCAACAGCATTGAGCGAAGCGAGGGGGACAGAGGCGATAAGTTCATTATCAAAATATACATTTGCTATACCGAGCTGTGTGTAAGCGGCGATCGGAGCCTCAATTGTTTCTTCGTTGAGTAAGGTTTCTATTACAAGGTCATCACGTGTTGTACCATTTGGCAAAAGCTCTGAAATATTTTCTGTCAGATACAATTCAACTGAATCCTGCTTGCCTTTTTCGATCGGCTGGAGGGCAAGAATATCACTTGACGAAAGAATAGTCTGTACACTGAAGTTGTTGTAGGCCCATTTGTAAAGCTGTTCAGATACTCTGAAGCTCATTTTATCATAAGATCCGTCGGATTGAAGTTCCTCGCCTGCACCGAGAACAACACAGGCAAGTCTGACACCATCTTTCTCTGCATAGCTTGTCAGACAGTGCCCTGATGCATTTGATGTTCCTGTTTTACCGCCGAGAGTGTACGGATAATAGTATTCAGTATAAATTGAGGTGATTTTTTCAGGGTTCCAAAGCATCCAGTCGGTGTTGTAAAGCATTCTGGCGTTGTTTTTGTTTGTGGATTCAAGAGAATATTTTATAGTGCCGAAAATTTCGCAGAACTCGGGATATTTGAGTGCCTCAGCTGTGATTTTATATAAATCACGAGCAGTGGAATAATGGTTTTCCGCAGGGTAACCATGGGCATTTACAAAGTTTGTATCTGTGCAGGACAGCTCCGCTGCGCGCTGATTCATTTGTGCGACAAAGGCCTCAACAGAGCCCGAAACATGAACCGCGAGCACATCGCATGCAACGCAATCTGAAACCATCAGAACACACCGCAGATAATTGCGTACAGTCATGACCTCATCCTCAGCAAGATTGGGTGAGATTTTGCTTGCGTCCCACATTACACCCTCGATAATTGATTTTGTGGTGGAAACTCTGTCGTCAAGACTTATCTCACCTCGGCTGACCGCCTCAAAAACAAGCAGTGCAGTCATAACCTTGGTGGTGGAAGCGGGATTCATAACGGCATCGGCGTTATATTCGTAAAGAACACGTCCGGTATCCAGATCCACCAAAATACCGCTTTTTATTTCTGAGTGCTGAGGAGATGAGAGCGCATTTGCGGGAGGAGCAAAAATAAACGAAAATAAAGCAAGAAAAAGACAAAGGCTGATAATTCGAATTAAAAAGCGTTTGTTATCGGAATACATAAGCATATATACAATCCTTTTTTAAAAATATAGCAAAATTATAATATATATATGCTTCTTATGTCAATCGGTTTATTATATCTACTTTATTCTTTCTGATAAACTTCTGATAATATCATGGGGGAGATTTACACAGGTCAATCCGCGGGATGAGCCTGCGGCTTTGATATAAACCGTGCATAAGTTCCGAGGCCTTTGAATAATGCTCTGTCTGATTTTAAATGATGCAATTTTTCCGAGAAAAATATTTTGAGTGTAAAACGAAAATCCGCGTATGGTCGATATGGAAATATGCTGACCGGAAAAATCGAGCCTTGCTTTACATGCGCCTATTATGCCTGCAAGGCATTTCCAGATAAGCAAGAATAATATTGTTGCTGCGGCGTAAGAGAAAACTGAAAGCATTGCAGGCGAACGCATATATGTGATAAACCATGCAAAGGCTGTAATCACGGCAAAAACAGCATACGGAAGCCACAGAATAAGAGAAGCATTATCTGCGATTTTTACGGATATGTCAGATTTCTTTTCTATATGCATAAGATCATAGGCGGCATTTGAAAAATCACTGCTGTGCCAGGCTGTCAATGCGCTTACGGTGCTTTTTCTTTTTTGTCCGTAATACGAAATGCTTACACAGTTTTGCCGAAACAGAGAGGAAATTATAGTTTCTTTTGCAGAGCATGCAGAAACATACTGTTTTCTTATGCATGTTAAGTGAGTGGAGACAAGCCCGCTGACGATCGTAATGCAGTCGGGAGAGACAGATGTTATCTGACGTGCTTCCGAAAAACAGATCTTCAGAAAATGAGCCATCCAGCCAAGAAAAAAGAATGCGGCGACAATTGCGATGATCGGCGGAATATACGGAATAAAAGCGTGTGCTGCGTCTGATAATCCGACGTATAGCTTTGCAGTGAGGTTTTCATCAAAAGCCTTGCCCAGAGAGATAAAAAATATAATAATAAAGGAAAGTCCTACAGCAAAATTAGACTTCGCGGCAGACAGTAAAAGAAAAGAAGATGTGCGTGGTATCAGCGTTTTCAGCGGCTTTGCAGGATGCATAAGCTTTACCAAAAGTGATGCAGCTTCTTCGTGTTTAAGATAAAGTGTTATTTCAGGCTTTTTTCCTCCGTCGGCAGAGCGAAGCTGCAAACGCGATGCGCCGAAAATTGTCAGGATCGGTGTTTTGGAAACAGAGGCAGAATTGATATGCGTTATGGGAAGTGCGATTTCCTTCTTAAAAAACACACCGCTCATATAGTAAATATACTTCTCATTGCACGTCCAGCGAATATTATGGTGGCTGATCACGGCAGGAATTAGAACCGCGGATAAAATCAGAAGCTGCAGAAGAACTGCTGCCAGAATCCGAGCAGTGCGGTCATTTCCCTCAAAAAACAGCGGAACCAGCGCGGCAAGAAACAATATAAATTTATTTTTGGATTTTATTATGATATACGAAAAGTGATTTTTTTTATCTATAGCTGTGCTGCTCATAGCTTTTTTGCTCATAAGGCAAATTTTGTTATGACATATTCCTGTCATCGCTCAAACCTCCTGCTGAAGTTTTCCTTAAGCTGTACGGCATCGTCATTTTCAAGACCCGATAAATGAACTTTTCCGCCTGTAGTATGAAAAATCAAGGTTGAAATACCTAAAATTCGCTCAAGAGGCAATCTGCGTACAGAAATAAATTGAAGCTGAGAACGCGGAATAACAATTGTTTTTTTGAAAACAAATCCCTTTTCAATTCTCAGCAGCCCCCGATTTCTTGTATACGTACGGCAGCTCCAGAGAACAGGCAGATAAACGAGCTGATAAATGAGTATAGATGATACTGAAATTGAAAGAGGGATAAGTATTGCAATGTTTGAAAAAAGTGCGGCAAAGATTCCAAAAGATGTAATTATAAGCAATGTCAGAGCGGTGTATATTCTCCATTGTACAAGCAGCCGTTTTGAGCAGTGCTGAGTTATGGGCTGAAACATTAAAAATCATCTCCGAAGTATTGATTTAATAAAAAGCATTGGCAGAATAATGCATAATATACTGAATGTAGGTTCAAACAGGAGAAGATTTTTTCAAAAAAATGTATAGACAACATATATAAACGGGAAGTATAATCTTTTTCGAAAGCAAATACTGGAGGTATGTAATTATGAGCATCAGAATAGGAATATTCGGTTATGGAAATATTGGCCGTGCTATTGAATGCGCGGTAAAGCAGAATTCGGATATGGAGGTTGCAGCGGTATTTACAAGACGTGATCCGCAGAGCGTAAGCATATTGACTTCCGAGGCAAAGGTGTGCAGGGCAGAAGACGCGACATCTATGAAGGATGATATCGATGTTATGATAATGTGCGGCGGCAGTGCAACAGATCTTCCTGTGCAGACTCCTGCAATGGCAGAGATATTTAATGTTGTAGACAGCTTTGATACTCATGCCAAAATACCTGAGCACTTCGAAAACGTTGATAAGGCCGCAAAAAAAGGCGGTAATACCGCTATAATTTCGGTCGGCTGGGATCCGGGTTTGTTTTCTCTCAATCGACTCTATGCAGGAGCAATTCTTGCCAATGGCAGTGATTATACCTTCTGGGGCAAGGGTGTCAGTCAGGGCCATTCCGATGCTATTCGCAGAGTTGAGGGCGTGCTTGACGCAAGACAGTATACAGTACCTGTTAATGAAGCTGTAGAGGCTGTAAGAAAGGGAACTCAGCCTGAGCTTACCACTCGTCAGAAGCATACAAGAGAATGCTTTGTAGTTGCGCAAGAGGGCGCAGATCTTGCACGTATAGAAAATGAGATCAAAACAATGCCGAATTATTTTATTGACTATGATACAACAGTTAATTTTATCAGCATGGACGAGCTGAAGGCAAATCATAACGGGATACCACATGGCGGTGTTGTAATAAGAAGCGGAAAAACCGGCTGGAACAATGAAAACAATGCAGTTATTGAATATAGCTTAAGATTAGATTCCAATCCCGAATTTACCGCATGTGCACTTGTTGCATACGCCAGAGCAATATACAAAATGAGTAAAGAGGGAAAGAGCGGCTGCATGACAGTATTCGATATTCCGCCTGCATATCTTTCTTCAAAGACTCCCGAAGAGCTTAGAAAGAATTTGCTGTAAAAAAATTTATAATAACCCTTGACAAAAGAAAAATTCTGTATATAATAAGTCTTGTTCGTTGCGGAATTGTGTAATGGTAGCACGGCAGACTCTGACTCTGTTTGTCTGGGTTCAAATCCTAGTTCCGCAGCCAAAAGCCTGACACATTCGTGTCAGGCTTTTTTTGTGGAAAAATAATGTTGTTTTTGTGATGAAATATGTTATAATTAAAAAAATATGTCACAGGAGCGAAAAAGATGAAGATACGCACCAAAAGAATAGAATATGACAGAGCGATAAAAAGAAAAAAGCCAAAACATCGCAATCCAAAAAAACCAAACTTCTTTTTACGTAAGGCAATACGGTTAATAAGCTTTTTTGATCTTCATGCAACACATTTTAAATATGAAAGCATTCGAATGAAGGAAATGGGGAAGGGTCCGTGGCTGATCCTGATGAATCATTCAAGCTTTATTGACCTTGAGATTGCTCATAAAATATTGAAATCAAAGCCATTTAATATAGTGTGTACATCAGACGGCTTTGTAGGAAAAGAAGGACTTATGCGTTCGCTGGGGTGCATACCGACCCAGAAATTCGTAACAGATCCTTCGTTGATATCCGACATGCGATATGCACTTAATAAACTAAAAACAAGCGTACTTCTTTATCCGGAGGCGAGCTATAGCTTCGATGGATGTGCAACACCGCTTCCGCGTAAGCTGGGGTTACTTTTAAAACGTTTAAACGTGCCTGTTGTTACAATTACTACATACGGTGCATTTTCCCGAGATCCGCTTTACAACGGACTGCAGAAGCGAAAGGTTAATGTCAGCGCAAAAGTGGAGGGTTTGCTTACACCGGAGGAGATAAAGCAAAAGAGTGTAGACGAGCTTGACGAAATGCTCTATAAGGTGTTTTCGTTTGATAATTTTGCATGGCAGAGTGAAAATAAAATTTATATTAGAGAACCGTTCAGAGCCGACGGACTTCATCGTATCCTTTATAAATGTGCCTGCTGCGGTGCAGAGGGTGAGATGGAGGGAAAGGGAACCTTGCTTACATGCCATGCCTGCAAAAAGCAGTATGAGCTTACAGAGTTAGGAAAATTGAAAGCGCTGAGCGGAGAAACAGAATTTTCACATATTCCGGATTGGTATAATTGGGAGAGGTTAAAAATAAAGGATGAGATAAGTACGGGAAATTATCTTATTGATATTCCTGTAGACATTGGTTTGCTTATCGATTTTAATGCAATATATATGGTCGGAGAAGGAAGATTAAAACACGATAATGACGGATTCGTGCTTGAGGGGTGCGAGGGTAAGCTGTCCTATCAACAAAAGGCAGAAGCGTGCTACAGCCTGTATTCAGATTATTTCTGGTATGAGATTGGTGATGTTATATGTATCGGAAACAATGATGTTTTGTATTATTGCTTCCCAAAGAATAATACGCCTGTTGCAAAGGCAAGACTTGCTGTTGAAGAGCTTTACAAAATAAAAAAATCGGAGCGAAAAAAGCGAAATACAAAATAAAATATGACCGCATTGATTTAGGTAACGATCAATGCGGTCATATTTTATTTGTTTTCTGCAGATGCAAGCTCTGCCTGCATGTCAAGCTTACGATTTCTGAAATACAATGCAACATCAATGGAAATTTCTATAAAGTTAAGTACATAAAAGAAAAAGCTTAGATAGAAAATAAATCCGGAAGAGCCCATATATATTACCTGTATTATTTTTCGTGCAATTCCGAAGGCATAACCGATAAGAAGAAAGACCTCGAAAAAAAGACTTTTGCCTTTTGCAGTACGTGATACATACGATTTACGTATCGAAATAGGCCAGGAGAGACCGAAACAGAATATTGTAAGTGCTTCAAAAAGATCGATAATCAAGCTCATTATTATTCATCCTATCTTATTTTTTGTTGCGGTAATCGGGAAGGAGTATTGGTGATACGGTATCTGATTTGATTTTTGCA
This sequence comes from Acutalibacteraceae bacterium, assembly GCA_045536305.1. Lineage (GTDB taxonomy): Bacteria > Bacillota > Clostridia > Oscillospirales > Acutalibacteraceae > JAISGQ01. The sequence goes on along the minus strand of JAZSNH010000055.1, from coordinate 9,162 downwards.
TTAAGACGTTCCTCTTCGAATTTAGCAATATGGTCAAGTGTAAGAGCTCCGAGAGAAATTTCTTTTGCTTTTTCCGCGGCATTTTTTCCGGCACTGCGGCCAAAGACGATAATATCGAGCAATGAGTTTCCCATCAGTCGGTTGCGTCCGTGGATACCGCCTACAGCTTCACCTGCGGCATATAGATTGTTGACATTGGTTGTCATACAGTCGTCGTTGATATCAAGACCGCCGTTTTGATAATGCAGTGTAGGATACACAAGAATAGGCTCCTTGCGTATATCTATGCCATAGCTTGCAAACATTCGCATCATAGCAGGGATTCTTTTTTCGATAGTGCCTTCTCCGTGTATTTTTTCTATCATTGGAGTATCAAGCCAAACAGCCTTGCCGCTGCCTGTATCAATACCTTCGTTTTTATCGCTGCACTCACGAATAATGGAAGCGGCAGCAACATCTCTTGTTTCCAAAGGGTGCATAAATACTTTTCCGCTTTTGTTTACGAGCTTAGCGCCGAGGGAGCGGACCTTTTCTGTGACCAGCGCACCAAATATCTGTGAAGGAAAGGCGGCACCTGTTGGATGATACTGAAGCGTATCTGCATATAAAAGCTTCGCGCCGACCCTGTAACCGAGAACAAGTCCGTCTGCAGTTGCACCGTAGTGATTGGAGGTCGGAAATCCCTGATAATGCATTCTGCCTGCTCCGCCTGTTGCGATTATAACAGTTTTCGCGCGTGCGACAAGCAGCTTATCAGTTTCCATGTTCAAGAGGACCGCACCTGCGGCATTGCCTTTATCATCAAGTATGATCTCTATAGCAGATGTAAAATCCACAACAGGTATATTGCGGTTGAAAACCTCGTCACGAAGTGTTCTCATGATTTCGGCACCGGAATAATCCTTTGCGGCATGCATGCGTTTTCTCGATGTTCCTCCGCCGTGAGTTGTGATCATGGTACCGTCGGCAGCTTTGTCAAATTCAACCCCCATATCATTGAGCCATTTGATAGCATCAGGTGCATCGCACACAAGCTTTGCAAGCAGATCGCGTTTTGCTGCAAAGTGGCCGCCGCCGAATGCATCAAGAAAATGAATCGCAGGGGAATCGTTGGGCTTGTCGGCGGCTTGTATGCCGCCTTCGGCCATCATTGTGTTTGCATCGCCTATACGAAGCTTTGTAACCATCATAACCCTGGCGCCTGCTTCGTGAGCCTCAATGGCGGCGGCAGAGCCTGCGCCGCCTGCACCGATTATCAGCACATCGGTATCGTAATCGGGAGAGGAAAGATCAACATCGTCAGCTTTTATTCTGCTGTGAGCCTCAAGTATTTCACAAAGCTCATGAGGGACCATGTCGCCTTTATTGGGGCCGATTTTCAGAACAGAAAATTCACTTTTCTTGTAATCGGGGTGATAGGCAGCAAGCAGCTCGTCCTTTTCCTTTGCGGTCATGCGCTCAGGCTCGAAATCTATATTATTATCGCGTGCATTTTCAACCGCATTAAGAGAATCTCTAAATTCTTTGGCGTACATAATATCCCTCCTTTATTTTTCAATATCACGGTTGTTGTAGAGCTCGTTCATTTCCTCCACAGGTTTTCCCATCAGAGCTTCAATAAGATCGTTGAAAGTGCCGTCCTTTATTTCCTGCACACGGTTTATAAGATGCTCAGTCTTTGGGGCAAGATATTTTCCGTTTATACGGCGTGCAAGCATTGCTACCTGAGGATGAGAAATGCCTGCGGGGCATCTGGAGGAGCAGACTCCACACATTACGCAGTCAAAGGATTCCTCAGCACATTTTTCAAATTCTCCGCGCTGAGCGTATGCAATATACTGCATAACATTAAGGCCTTGAGTGCAGCTTTTTGTGCAGGCATTACACCCTACACAGGCATAAATTTCGGGATAAAGCTGCATCATGACCTGCTCGGTAACAGGAATTTTATTTATATCATAAACCTGCTTTACAAGAGGGAAAAAGGGGAGAGTTGCAATATACATATTTTCCTCGACCTTGGTCTGGCAGGCAAGGCAGGATCTAAGCTCACGCTCGCCCTTGATACGGTAAACCGTAGCACAGGCACCGCAGAAGCCGTTGCGGCAGCCGCAGCCTCGAACGAGCTGATAGCCTGCATATTCCATAGCACACATTATCGTAAGATTATCCGGAACAGTGTATTGCTTTCCGAACAGATAAACGTTGACCATTTTTTCCATAAGCGAAATTCCTTTCCTGCGTAATGTGTATCAATATTCATCGGGGAGTTCATCAAGTTCATCAAATCTGAAAACAGGACCGTCTTTGCATATATATTTACTGCCGACATTGCAGCGTCCGCATTTTCCGATGCCGCATTTCATCCGCATTTCAAGAGTCGTATATATCCGTGATTTTTCATAACTAAGCTCGGTAAGCCCTGAAAGAGTAAATTTAATCATTACAGGAGGACCACAGAGTACGGCAATTTTGTCTGTATCAAAACCAAGCTCCTTTACGTAGTTTGGTACAAAACCGACATGACCGTTCCAGCCGTCCTGCGGATTATCGATGGTCAGATGAACATCGACACCGATATCGTTTGACCATTCATTTACAATTTCGCTGTAATCGACCAGATCGTTCTTTGAGCGTGCGCCGTAGACAATGTCTATTTTTCCGTATCTTTCACGGTAATGACGGCAATAATTGATAACCGAACGAAGAGGAGCAAGACCGATTCCGCCGGCAATAAACAGCAAATCCTTGCCGACGAACTCTGTATCAACGGGGAAACCGTTGCCGTAGGGCCCCCTGACGGTTATTTGCTGACCGACCTCCATTGAATGGAGCCATTCGGTAACACAGCCGCATTTTTTTATGGAAAATTCCATGAACTCTTTATTGGTTGGTGATGATGTTATGGAAAACATTCCTTCGCCGACACCGGGAACGGAAAGCATGGCACACTGACCGGGCTTATGCTCAAAGGGTTTGTTTCCGTTAAGCGAAACTACGCGGAAGGTTTTTATATCGGAAGTATCAATTCTGATATCGGTGACTTCGCCGATCGAGGGAATAAGAGATTCCTTTGTTTCAGTCACAGTTGTTGCCTCCCAGTCTTTTCATAACTTTTACAATGTTCATATTGACAGGACACTTTGCAAGGCATCTTCCGCATCCGACACAACCGAACATACCGCCGTATCTTTCGGGATAATAAACGAGCTTGTGCATAAATCTCTGACGGAAACGTTCAGTCTGAGTAAGTCTTGGCTGTCCTGCTGACATTTTTGTAAATTCCGAATACATACATGAATCCCAGCAGCGATAGCGGGTTATTTCGGAGCCGTTGTTAAAATCTCTGATATCATAGCACTGACATGTCGGGCAGACAAAGGTGCAGATTCCGCAGCCGAGACAGGATTCGGAAAGCTCGCTCCACAGAGGAAGGTCAAAATAATCCATGGTTTTTCCGGAGCCGAAGGGGGCGGTGGAAAGCGAAGAGAAGGGCAGCTTCCTCAGTCGCTCGGATATAAGCTTTTGATGTTCATAAACAGCATCGCTGCTGCATTCTGCTGTTAAGTCGGAAAGTCCTTCGAGCAGAGCTGCGCCTTTTTTTGTTTTTGCATTAAGATACAGGGTATCGGCTGTTTTATGGCAGACGATATCACCATCAGGATTTGCGGCGTCTATTCCAAAAGAGGCGCAAAAGCATGTTTCTGCAGGTCTGTCGCATGACATTGAAATAATAATACCGTGTTCACGTCGATTTTTGTAATAAGTATCAACAGGGTCATACAGAAAAACATTGTCAAGAACTTTTAATGCACGGCAATCACATGCTTTTACTCCAAAAATGACAAAATCCTTATGTTCAGAGCGTATATCTGTAATTTCAATCTTTTTTGCCTCGGTTTTGAACTTCATCAAATCCTCACTCTGAGGAAAAAAGAATTCCTTCGGACTGTGTGCGGTGTTGACAGAATCAGAGAGCTTTGCTCCGCTGTGCCATTCCTCGTATTTTGCACCGTTGACTGTGTCGGTGGGGATATAAAGTGCCATTTTTTCCGAAATAGCAGAAAATAATATTTCAATTTTATCGAGCGATATTTTACGCATTATAATCGCTCCTTTCAGCAGGTTCAATATCGTCTGTCCTGTAATCCGTAAGGGGAGAAAGGCTTCCGATTTCCGCGCCGGCCTGATAAACTCCGTAAAAGCTGTTAATGTCCTTTATAAATTTTCTGTTGAGAAGGTGAAGAGGTATGTTCTGCGGACATACTCGTGAGCATTCTCCGCAGTCGGTACAGCGTCCGGCTACATGAAATGCTCTGATTATGTGAAACATCTTTTCCTCAAAGCTGTCTGAGGGAGCTTTGCTTTCAATGCCTGAGGATGGGTTGTCAAATACACATTTTTCACAGGTGCATGCAGGGCATACATCACGGCAGGCATTACAGCGAATACAGCGTGAAAGCTCTCCCTGCCAGAATTGATAGCGTTCGTCGGCGGTCATGTTTTCGATTTTTTCAACATCGTCAAAGCGCGCGCTGTCAACAACATTGCCGTTTTCGCCGAGCAGTTCATCATAAGCAACAGCCATTTTTGATTTGCAATTTCTGCATCGTTCGGGAAGAAGCTTTGAAAAGGGACTTACAATATCACCGTCGTATAAAGTTCTGACAGTAACGGTGTCGCCGTCAACTGCAACGGAAGAGATACCTTCGGCGTGTTTCTTTATTTCAGACAAAGATATCATTCCGCTGCATGGTACTGCTATTGCATATACCTTGTTTCTTTCAAAGCGATGCTCGGTAAGGAGCTGATTAAAACTGTAAGTATCACAGGGTTTAAGAAATATCAGAACCTTTTTATCACTTTTTGCAGTTTGTGCGATAAGATATTTTGAAAGATTTGCACCACAGAAACTATTCCAGACAAACTCTGAAAGTTGTTCTTTACTTGTGAAGATACCGGGTGCTGCCCCATAGTCAAATTCTCCGCGTGTCCATCCAAGGGCACGGTCAACGATACCGCTGTCAAAAAGCTCGGAGGCCTTTTTTACGAGTGTTTCGCAGTTTATTTTTTGCATCGTAAATCCTCCAGTCGTTTGTTTTTACCGAGAGCGGTTACTTTTTCGACAAAATCATTCATTGTAGCGGCAAATTTGGCTCCTTCTGCGGCAGATACCCATTCGAGCCGTGTTCGATCACGTTCGATGCCAAGATAATCAAGCATTGAAAACAGCAAGGTCATTCGTCTTCGAGCATAAAAGTTACCTGAGGTATAGTGGCAGTCACCGGGATGGCAGCCACAGATGATAACACCGTCTGCGCCGCGCTGAAATGCACGCAGTATAAACATGGGATTAACTCTGCACGAGCATGGAACACGTATGATTTTTACTTCGGCAGGATAGGATAGTCTGTTGCCGCCGGCAAGGTCAGCACCGGCATAAGAACACCAATTGCAGCAAAATGCCACAATGGTAGGCTTAAAATTATTTATCTGCATATTGCATCCACCTCCGCCATGATCTGTAGGTTTTTAAATCCCTTAAGGTCCATTGCGCCTGACGGACAAGCGACTGTACATGCACCGCAGCCCTGACATACAGCTTCATTGACAAATGCTGTACGGCGAAGCTTTACCGATTTGTCGGGCATTTTAAATTCCTTGTTTTGATATGTAATTGCACCGTACGGACAAACCTTCTCGCAGGAGGAGCAGCCGTTGCACATAAGCTCATCGGAATAGGCGACACAGGGATTGCCCGTCAGCTTATCCTTGCAGAGAAGTCCGATAACCTTTGATGCAGCAGCACCTGCCTGAGATACGGTTTCAGGAATATCTTTAGGTCCCTGACATGCGCCGGAAAGGAAAACACCTGCCGTAGGGCTTTCAACAGGACGAAGCTTCGGATGAGCCTCTGTAAAGAAATCGTTTGTATCCATGCTTGCGGTCAGCATGGTTGCAAGGGCGCGTGCGGACTTATCAGGTTCGATAGCTGCGGCAAGAACAACAAGATCGGCATCAATATGCAGTTGTTTTCCTGCAATAAGATCAGAAGCCTGAACTTTTAGCTTGTTTCCTTCAGGAGAAACCTTGCCTACCATGCCCTTGATATAGTGCACACCGTATTCTTCGACCGCTCGCCGATAAAATTCATCAAAGTTTTTGCCGGGGGTTCTTACATCTATGTAGAAGACATAAACCTCTGTATCGGGATATTTATCGCGTGTGAGCATAGCGTGCTTTGCTGTGTACATACAGCATATCTTTGAACAATATTCCTTGCCCTTTTCGGAACAAGCATCACATCTGGAGCCTACACACTGAACAAATACGATCGTATGAGGATGAACACCGTCGGAAGGCCTCAGAAGCTTTCCTGCCGTAGGTCCTGCTGCGTTTGTAAGACGCTCAAACTCGAGAGAGGTTATAACGTCCTTTGACAGGCTGTATGCAAACTCATCAAATTTATCCATTGATATAGGATTAAAGCCGGTAGCAGCTACGATTGCTCCGTATTTTTCATTGATATATTCATCTTTTGCATTATAATCTATTGCGCCTGCGGTGCATACCTTTGCACACACACCGCATTTTCCGCTTTTTAACATGGTGCAGTGATCGGGGTCTATGGTTGCGATTTTGGGTATAGCCTGTGCAAAGGGGATATAGACGGCGCTTCGATTATCCATGCAAAGATTAAACTCATTGGGGATCTTTTTCTGAGGACATTTTTCTGTGCAAAGACCGCAGCCTGTGCAGATATCTTCCTTAACATAGCGAGCCTTTTTCTTTATAGTAACATCAAAATTACCTACAAAACCCTTTATATCGGTGACCTCAGAATAGGAAAAAATTCTTATGTTTTCGTTCTGTGCAGCATCCACCATTTTAGGTGTCAGAATACATGCAGCGCAGTCAAGTGTGGGGAAGGTCTTGTCAAGCTGCGCCATTTTTCCGCCGATTGTAGGTTTTGTCTCTACTATGTCAACCGGAAAGCCTGCATCGGCAATATCAAGTGCAGTTTGTATTCCTGCAATACCGCCCCCGATAACAAGAGCTCTTTTGGTAACGGGTGATTGTCCGGGGATAAGTGGGGTGTTGAGATTTACCTTTGCAACAGCAGCCTTGCCGAGAATTACAGCTTTTTCGGTGCCGACAGAAATATCCTTATGTATCCACGAGCATTGTTCGCGAATATTCGCTATCTCGACCATGTAAGGATTTAAGCCTGCTGCCGAGGCGGTTTTACGAAATGTCGCCTCGTGCATTCGAGGGGAACAGGAGCAGATAACTATGCCTGTAAGGTTGTTTTCCTTTATAGCATTTTTTATGAGATCCTGTCCTGCCTGAGAGCACATATATTGATAGTCGGTGGAATATACAACACCGGGCTCATTTTTTAATGCCTTTGCCACAGCGGAAACATCGACGGTACCTGCAATATTGCTTCCGCAGTGGCAAACAAAAACTCCGATTCTTTGCATAACAGTTCTCCCTAATAAATTTATAGACGGTTTATTTGCTGTATTTTCTCAGCGCAGACATAATCGCCTGCTGAGGCATATCTTCATCGAGCAGAGTCGGGATATTGTCAGAGGTCATATAGTTTTTCCCCTTTTCTCGTATAACCGAAAGACGCACCGCCTCTATAAGCTTTGCAGGTTCAACGCCGCGAGGACACCGTTCGACACATGCAAGGCAGCTAAGACATTTGTAAAGTGAGGGAGACTCAAGCAGTGGCTCGATATCACCCGATTCAATCATATAAACAAACTGATGGGGATGATATTCCATTTCGTCAAAAGAGGGACACGTAGCAGTACATTTGCCGCATTTCATGCATTTTTTTGTGTTAACGCCGCTTATGCGAAGTATCTGTTCGCGTCGGAGCTGAGCTTTATTCTGCATGAATATCCTCCTTTACACCCAGAGCTTCTGCAAGCAGCTCTGTAAAATACACAACAGGTATTTTACAGCCGTTTTTAATAAGGTTATATCTGCATAACGGACAGGCAGTCACAATCATATCCGCACCGTGCGAAATTGCACTTTCATAAACAGAAAGGCTTTTTTTCTTTGCAGATTCCTTGTCCTCAAGAGCGATATATCCGCCGCAGCATTCATTCCTGGCAGGATAAAAAACAGGCTCTGCATCAAGTGCGCGAATAAGCTCTTCGATTATCTGCGGATTTTCGGGGTCGTCTGTTTGCATAACAGAGGACGGACGAAGCAAAAGACAGCCGTAATAAGCGGCGATCTTTCTGCCTGTAAGAGGTTTTACAGTCTTTTCTCGAATGACTTCATAGCCGATCTCATCACGAAGCAGTTCAAGATAATGAAGCACCCTTGTCTCTCCGTTATACGGAGAGACAAAATCCTTATCCTGGGAAAGATAATTGTTTACACGCAAGGAAAAATCGCTGTCTGTAATCATTGCATGATTGGTTTGCTTTATTACATTGTGACATGCGGAGCATACAGTGACCAAAGGCTCGTTTTTATCACGTGCGGCGATCAGAGCACGTACACTTGGCAGCTTCGAAGCGATTTCGTCACGTGCAGTTGAAAATACACCTCCGCAGCACTGCCAGGCGTCGATTTCGCAAAGCTTGATTCCGAGAGCCTGTGCAGACAATTGAGTATATAGATCGAGCTCCTTGGCTTTGGTACGCAGTGTACAACCGGGGAAATATGTAACTTCCATTTGCAGTTCACCTCTACAAAATGACAGAATAAACAGTATTAAACCATTTGCTCGGGATTAAAAACTTCGTCAAATTTCTCCGCAGTCAAAAAGCCAAGCTCAACGCAGGCTTCCTTGAGGGAGATATTGTCGATATAAGCTTTCTTTGCGGTTTTAGCGGCATTTTCATAACCGATATAAGGATTAAGTGCTGTAACGAGCATAAGAGAATTATGCAGATTGTGATGCATTTTTTCTCTGTTTGCTTTTATGCCGACAGCACAGTTGAGGTCAAAGGAAACAATAGCCTCGGCAAGCAGTCTTGCAGACTGGAGAAAGTTATACGCTGCAACAGGCATAAACACGTTGAGTTCAAAGTTGCCCTGAGACGCTGCCATACCGACAGCAACGTCATTTCCCATTATCTGAACAGCAACCATTGTAACAGCCTCGCATTGTGTGGGGTTGACCTTGCCGGG
>JAZSNH010000061.1:0-13025 GCA_045536305.1 Acutalibacteraceae bacterium | reverse complement strand
CCCATTATCTCAACAGGGCAGGACGGACCTGCTTCCTTGACGTTTCTGCCGTGCTCGTCAACCATTGCACGTACACGGCCGACTGATGTACCGGCAACAATGATATCTCCTGCGTGAAGTGTACCGTTCTGGACAAGGACGGTTGCAATGGGGCCTCTTCCCTTGTCAAGACGTGCCTCAATGACGATACCTTTCGCTGCTCTGTCAGGGTTTGCCTTAAGCTCCTTCATCTCAGCGACCAGCATGACATTTTCAAGCAGGTCGGGAATGCCCATCTGAGTCTTTGCCGAAACAGGCACACAGATAACGTCGCCGCCCCACTCCTCGGGTACAAGGCCGTATTCTGTAAGCTGCTGCTTTACCTGATCGGGATTTGCGCTGGGTTTATCCATCTTGTTTATTGCAACTATAACGGAAACATTCGCTGCTTTTGCGTGGTTGATAGCTTCTACCGTCTGAGGCATGATGCCGTCGTCGGCTGCAACCACAAGAATTGCGATATCTGTAGCCATTGCACCTCTTGCACGCATGGTGGTGAACGCCTCATGGCCGGGGGTGTCAAGGAAGGTGATCTCTCCGTCGCCAACAGCAACACGATATGCACCAATGTGCTGGGTGATGCCGCCTGCTTCGCCTGCGGTTACATTTGCTGAACGGATAGCGTCGAGAAGGCTGGTCTTACCGTGGTCAACGTGACCCATAACACATACAACGGGGCTTCTTGTGATAAGATTTTCGTCGCTGTCCTCGCTGTCATCGATAATTCTCTCTTCGATTGAAATTATTACCTCGGGCTCGAGCTTTACATTAAACTCGGCTGCTACAAGAAATGCGGTATCGAAATCGATGGTATCGTTTACCGTAGCCATAACGCCAACGGTCATAAAGAGACTCTTTACGACCTCAGCCGCAGTTACCTTCATACGGGCTGCAAGGTCGGAGACCACTATCTCAGGAGGGCACTGAACAGTAAGAGATCTCTTTTCTCTCTCCTGCTTGATTCTCTTGAGTCTTTCCTGCTCAGTCTCGCGCTTATTGCTCTTATGCGGCTTGCGGTACTGCTGAGATTTCTGGTTCAGCTTCTGCTTGTTCTGAGTATTCTCAGCTCTTGAGCCTGCCTTTGCGTGAGCCATATCATCGTATTTGGTGTTGTATTTATCGATCGTGACCTGTACGGTACGGGTGTCAACGATCCTTGTTTTGCGCTCCTGTGCACCTCTTACGACGCTTTCGCCGACAACGACCTCGCTCTCCTGCTTCTTCTGGCCAGGACGTGTCTGCTTCTGCTGCTTTTGCTGATTAGGCTTTGCGGTATTTGCATTTGTTTTTGCGTTTGAATTTGTGTTCTGCTTCTGTGCAGGCTTTGTGGGCACTGTTCCGATAACAGCGGCACCCTGAGTTTTTTCGGGCTTCTTTGCCTCTGTCTTCTTTTCAGTCTCTGCCTCATTCTTCTCTTCTTTGACGGGTTTTGCTTCCTCTTCGGGCACGAAAGCCTGTTCATTGCTTGTGATAGGCTGTGCCGAAGCAAGATATTCGTCAAAGCTTGCCACTGCATGCTTTTTTGTTATGGTATCCATAACGATGCTGATGTCGGAGGCATCTATAACTGTCATTGTGGTGTATTTTTTTCCGGATTTGCTTTTTTCCTTGAGAAGCTCCACAAGCTCCTTGCTTGCAATATTCATATCCTTTGCAAGCTCATGTATTTTACATTTTACTTCAATTGGCATTAAGTTACTCCTCCCCGTTGTTGCTGCCGAGCAGCTTTTTTACAGATGCTGCAAAGCCTTCATCATTTACCGAAATGATCTTCGCCGCCTTCCCCAGTGCATTTCCCGTCGAGGTTATGTCAAACGGTATGCACCTAAGCTGCACTTCACTGTCCCTCAGACAAAATTCAAGCTCTTTCCTGGTCTTCTGAGATATGTCCGAGGTTATCATAACAAGCCTGCTCTGCCCATTTTTTACGCTTTCCACCGTAGGGTCAAAGCCCAGAGAAAGCTTTCTTGCGCGCCGCGCAAGTCCGAGCAAAGAAAGCACCTTATCATTCATTGCCGGCAAGCTCTCCTTCCATTGCATCGTAGACTTCGTTTTCTATCTTGCAGGAGAACGCCCTTTCAAGACTGCGCTTCTTTCTCGCAAGCCTTAAGCAGTCGAGACTGTGGCAGATATATGCTCCTCTTCCGCTCTTTCGACCTGTAAGATCGAGCGAGATATCACCCTCAGGACTCTTTACAACTCTGAGAAGCTCCTTTTTAGGCTTCATTTCATTGCAGCCGAGACACATTCTAAGCGGTATTTTTCTTTGTTTCTGCACAATCTCTCCTCCTCCCGTGCAGGTCTTCAATGCATTATTCTGCGTTTGCTGCGTCACTTTCCGGTCTGATATCTATCTTCCAGCCTGTAAGACGTGCTGCAAGACGTGCGTTCTGGCCTTTGTTTCCGATCGCCAGAGAAAGCTGGTCATCGGGAACTGTAACGCGGCATGCGCGAGGTGAGCTTTCATCTATTACAACGCTGAGCACATTTGCGGGAGAAAGTGCTTTTGCGATGAATGCGGAGGGATCCTCACTATAGTTGATAACATCGATCTTTTCGCCGCCGAGCTCTGCAACTATCGCATTTACTCGTGCGCCTCTGGGGCCTATGCATGCGCCGATCGGATCTACGTTTTCATCGTTGCTGACGACCGCAAGCTTTGTACGGCTGCCTGCCTCTCTCGATACTGCCTTTATTTCGACCGTGCCGTCAAAGATTTCCGGAACTTCGGTTTCGAAAAGTCTTTTTACAAGACCCGGATGGGTTCTTGAAATTGTAGCCTTGGGTGTGCGGTCTCCGCTTTCTGCTGCCTGCTGAAGCTCGCGGACATCAACAACATACACCTTGACAGGCTTTCCGGGAACAAGGGTCTCGCCGGGGATCTGCTCGTTCTTTGTGAGAACTACGTCCACCTTGCCGATCTTGATGATAGCTGCGCCCGATTTCGGGTCAACACGCTCTACATTACCTGTAACGAGCTCCTGATTTCTGCTCTGAAGCTCTGAGTATACCTGCTCGCGCTCCATATCGCGGATACCCTGACGGATAACATGCTTTGCCGTCATTGCGGCGATTCTTCCGAACTGCTTTGTCTGGAGGCGTACGCGCACCACTTGACCTATTTCCGCATTGGGATCAATCTTCTGAGCCTGCTCGGGCAGAATACAATGTCCCTTGGTGTGTTCATCGATCTCCTCTGCGACTGTCTGACATACAAAGACTTCAAAGGTCTCTGTCTCGGGTTCGATATTTACTATGACATTATCATTTCCGTTGTGGGATCCCTTTACCGCAGAGCTTATTGCCTTGCGGATCTTTTCGCACATATATGTCACAGGGATTCCGCGTTCCTTTTCGAACATGTACAGTGCCTCAAACAGCTCTTTGTTGGAAGTGTCGGCTGCCTGAGCCTTGCTCTTTCTTTTCGTTGCCATCGAGATAACCTCCGTTTATATAATATGTTGTTATTCCTCTATTTCTTCATAAAGTCTGACGCTTACCGCATCCTTCAGCGGTATTTCAAACTCTGTTTTGTCCATATCGGCAAGGATTATCGCCTTGTCGCGAAGCTCGACAAGCTGTGCGATTATCTCCTTTTCTCCCGTTTCCTCAAGGGGTCTGTAAAGCTGTACGGCAATGTCGCGGCCTGCCATTTTCTCGTAATGCTCAGGCTTTGTGAGCGAACGCTCTATGCCGGGAGAGCTTACCTCCAGCGACCAGCTGCCCTCGATCGGATCCAATTCGTCAAGCGGCTTATCGATAGCTCTTGACAGCTTTTCGCAGTCATTTATGCCAACTCCGCCCTCTTTATCGATTATTATCCTCAGACACCATTCGGTGCCTTCCTTGAGATATTGTATATCCCAGATGTCAAGGCCCATTTCCCGTGCTATGGGCGTTACCACGGCTGCAGCCTTTGCTATGGTCATTTTGCCCTTGCTTTTTGCCATAGATTTTCCTCCGTAACAATACAAAAGAGCGGACCGCGAAGCCCACTCCTTTAGTACCTTTATTCTAACAATGTTATTATATCACCAAAAACTGGATAATACAAGTGTTTTTTGAAATTTTATTATTCCGCCTTTGCCGCTTCCTTCTCTTCCTCCAGCTTCGATGAGTATACTACCGAGCTGTAATAGGCGCCGATTATTATCACAACGGACATAATATATACAAAGCGAGGCAAAAATGCTGTTACTGCCGTCATTTCGCAGAGAATCGCCAGCATTATCGCAATAAGAGCTATATATGCCACCGTTGACAGTGCGAAAAGCACCGTAAAGCCTATGTTCATTCTGTCCTTCTTTATTCTCGAAACAAGCTCAACTACAGAGCCCGAAAAATAAAGTATGCCGAGTCCGCCTATCGAAATAAGAGCAACTATGGCAGAGGACAACATAAATTCGCCTGTTTCCGCATTCTTATTGACAAACCCCATTATGAAAGCGAAAATAAATGCCGCAAAAAGCAGCAGGATAGTTACCGCATCAACCATGATCTTATTGTTTTTTGATTTGGTCTGCATAATGACCGCCCTTTCGTTTAAACGATTGTATCTTATAACATTTTATTCCACTGTGAGTCTTTAGTCAAGTAGCTTTATGCGACTTTGAGGTGAACGGCGTGTGAATCTTTCAAAAAATCGGCACAGGATACCCTGTGCCGATTTTTTATCTCAGCTTTCGCTTGCACCGCTCTCGGTGGAAGCGGTCGTTGCCGCTGTAGTCGTAGTGGTCGCCGCGGCAGTTGTCGTTGTGGTGGTCGCCGAAGTCGCTGTGCTTGCTGTGGTAGTTGTTTCCCCCTCTGCTGCAGACGCTTCTGTCGAGATCGCTTCGGTCGTCTGCGATTCGCTCGCGCTTGTCGGGGGCTTCGCGCTCGACGGCAGGTCTGGGATCGTAACACGCTTTGCTACGCCGCCGTTTGCATAGGTCATATCGTCCTCAAACAAAAACTTTTTGAGCTGCTTTGCGTTCCAGCTGTAGTTTGGCCACAGCACAGACATCTGCGCACCACTGTCATCTACGCTGCACTCCTCAAACGAGCCTTCAATCGGGATTCGCATCTGCACGATCTCATATCCGAGAATATCAACAGCCTCCATGGCGTATCCCGTTATCTCCTGCGTGCTGAGGTTTGTTACAACACTGTCCATTCCTGCCATTGCCGCACTGTAAAGTGTTGAAACATCAGCGCCCTTCATCTGTGCAACTATGCGCGAGATAACCTTTCTTTGTCTTTCGGTTCTTGCATAATCGCCGTTGCCTACCTTTCTCATTCGGCAATAGTTAAGTGCCTCCGCACCGTTCATGGTGTAGGTTCCGGCTCCTGCGCTGTAGCGCGGGAACAATCCGTATTTAACGTGAGAGCACATATAATTTGCCTCGTCCTTCGTTACCTCAAGGGTAACTCCGCCGAGCAGATCGATTATATTTCTGAAGCCCGAAAAATCAACTATCACATAATCCTCAAGCTTTACACCGAGGTTATTCTCTATGGTTTTAAGCGTGATTTTAAGGTCGAGGTTTCCGTATCGGCTGTCATAATAAAACGCCGTGTTTATCTTATGATCCTTATAGCCCGGAATAAGCGCGTAAAGGTCTCTCATAATAGAAACCATCTTAAGCTTTTTATTGACGCGATCTATGCCTATTATCATCATCGTATCGCTTCGCGCTTCCTTGCTGACTCCGAATCTTGAGTCGGAACCGACAAGGAACAAAATGGATACATCATCGGTGCTCATGATATAATCCGTCGGCAGTTCGACTTGCGTATCGGTCACGGTAGTTTCTGCCGCAAACTCCTTGTCGAGCTCTGCGAGCTCATCGCCCGTAACACGATGCTCCTCCACCTGCTGGCTTGTTATGGTGTTTACATTGTTCAGCATCTTAAATGCCATGACCGCCACGACATTTATCGCAACGATCAGAAGCGAAAACACTGTGATGAGAACACCCTTTATCATCTTTGACTTTTTCTTGCTCTTTGCCTCTTCCGAATCCGGTCGGGTGTTAGCGCCCATCATACCTGCCTTACTGCCCGATTCCGCGCGAGAGCGCCGCAGTGAATCGCCCTGAGTATAGCCTGCGTATGTGTCGTCATAAGCATCCTCATAGCGTCTGCCGCTTCCGGTTTTATTATAATCGTTATAATTGTTGTATGCTCGCCTGTCCTCATCGTAAACAGGCTCAAAGCCTTTATAATCGTCTTCGTCGAATATATAGTCATTTCGCCTGGGTCTGTTATTGCTGTTTCGGTTATCGCGGCTCATTTATACCGCCTCCTTATGTCAAGGGTCTTTCCATATTGTAATGCCTGTTTGTATGCAATGTGTTAATAATAGGTAAAATATGCAGAATTTCAGCAAATGCTCTGCCTTGCCACATAAATCCCCATGGCGCCTGCCTGGGAAAGACTTCTTGTTACTCCTGCGCCGTCTCCTATTGCATATACATCCTCTGCTACGGCGAAGCGTTCATCAATAAAATGAGGCCGCGCGGAATACATCTTTATTTCCGGGCTGTACATAAGCGTATCGTAATTTGCCATGCCCGGAAGCACACAGTCGAGCTGTCTGATCATTTCTATTATATTGTCAAGGATACGCTTGGGCAGTGCAAGGGAGATATCACCTGCGACCGCTGTTTTCAGCGTAGGTGTGACGGTTGACTGAGAAAGCCTGTGAGCATTGGTGCGGCGTCCCGCGAGAAGATCTCCGTACCGCTGTACAAGTACATTGTCGCCGCTGACCATATTGGAAAGCGCCGCGACATAGCGCACATACTGCGTGGGATTATCAAAGGGCGTTGTAAAGTTGATGCTCGACAGAAGCGCAAAGTTCGAGCATCCTGTGGACTGCCCCGAATTGCTGTTTGAGTAACCGTTTACAGACATTATCCCGTCGTTGTTTTCGACACACACCCTTGCATCGCCGTTGTTCCAGCAGAAGGTACGCACCAGATCGCCGTACTGCTTTGTACGGTAGTATATCTTCGGCTCGTAAATACCGCTCGATATGCCTGCACATACATCGGCAGGTATCTCTACTCTGACCCCGATATCGACCTTGTTGTTTTTAAGCGGAATGTTGTTTTTTCTGCAGAAATCGGTGAGCCAGCCCGAGCCTGTTCTTCCGATGCCGAGAACAAGCTGATCGTATTCGTATTCTTCGCCCTTTGCTGTTATGACGCGCTTTGCATCGATATCAACATCCGCAACATCACTGTTCGGATATATCTCAACCCCTTCATTACGCAGATAATCAACCAGCGCGCTCATTACATTATAATTGCCGTCGGAGCCGTAATGGCGTATGTTTGCCTGCTGAAGATGAAGATCATATTTAAGACACTCGCGCCTGAAATCCGCACTGGGCTCATACACGGGATAATCCTTGTCCGCAAATTCATAAAGCACGGAATCGAGGTATTTGATCATCTCTCTTACCTGTGCGTGAGGAAGGTAAGAGCTGAGCCAGCCGCCGTAGTCAAATGAGCTTTCATCGGGAATAATATACTTTCCGTCGTTTTTCGCGCCCGAGCCGGAAATGCCGTTTACTATCGCACACGAGGGACACTTTATGCATTTTTCTGCATTGCCTTCGAGTATGGGGCAAACTCTCTGCGAAAGCTCCCTTCCCTTGTCAAGTATAGCTATCCTTATATCACTGCGAAGCTTCTTTGCCTCGTACGCAAACATCAGATTGGCAATACCTGCTCCTACACACACAGCATCATACTTCATAGCCAAGCTCCTTTCATCACTTATATAACACATCATATTATGCTTTGGATTGGAATTGTTTATCAATCAATATGTAATTGTAGCATTATATACAAATTTTGTCAATGTTTTTTAGTTAAGTAGTTAAGTCTTTCAAATTTAACTTTGTTAAATAATTAAACACTATAGCCAAAGCAAAAAAATCATATATAATATAACTATCTTACGTAACATAGGAGGAATTTTAATGAAACGTTTTCTTGCATTGACCCTGTCAGTTCTGATGCTCGTTTCTCTTTTTGCCGGCTGCGGCAAGAAGGAAGAGAAGCCTGCCGTCGATCCTGACGTATCGGCAACCGATGTAACTGCTACAGATGTAACAGCTACCGACACACCCGAGGACGAGGCACAGGACAGCAATAATGATAACCTCGCTCGTGACGGTGAGAACATAGCTACCAACGGCGACTTCTCTGACGGTGCCGCAGGCTGGGGCACCTATATTTCCGGCGCAGGCGTCGGTGAGTTCGCTGTAGTAGATGGTGCAGGTAAGGTCACCATCAGCAAGACCGGTTCCCTTGACTATGCTATACAGTTCTTCTATGACGGATTCCAGATCCACGAAGGCGGCGACTATGAATTCGTATTTACAGCATGGGCAACCAGAAACAAGTACTGTGAAGCACGAATCCAGCAGAACGGCGGCAGCTATCAGGCTTACTGCTCTGAGGTCGTTGAGATTACCACCGAAAAGCAGACCTTCACTATCCCCTTCACCATGGCCGAGGTTGACGGAACCCAGCGTATGGCATTTAACATGGGTACTCAGCCCACTTACGGTGAGACTGAGATCACCGAAACCTTCGACGTTTTCTTTGATGATATTAAAATAAATGTTATCAATGAGCAGAACGCAATTATTCTTGTTGAGGAGCCTGTTACATACGCTCTCTTCAATCAGGTAGGCTACAAGCCCAACGATGAAAAGCTCGTATACTTCCACGGCGGCACCGATGTCTCAAGCTACGATGTATGCGACGAAAAGGGCAATGTGGTATTGTCCGGCAAAACCACAAAGAAGCTCTACTCCGAAGCAGCCAAAGAAGGCATCAGAATCGGTGATATCTCTGAGATCACCGCTCCCGGCACCTACTATGTAAACACCAATCTCGGCAAGTCCTATGAGTTCACCATAGCTGAGGATGTTTATGACAAATCCTTTGACAGCGTTGTCAAGATGCTTTATCTCCAGCGCTGCGGCTGCGAGCTGACTGCTGAACATTCCGGCACCTTTGCTCATCCTGTCTGTCACTCCGGCAAGGCGCTTGTTTACGGCACAAAGGATCAGTTTATCGATGTTACAGGCGGCTGGCATGATGCAGGCGACTACGGTCGTTACATCGTTGCAGGCGCAAAGACTGTTGCAGATCTTCTTTACGCATACGAAGATGCTCCCGATAAGTTCTCCGATTCGCTCGGCATCCCCGAAAGCGGCAACGGCATCCCCGATATCCTCGACGAAACCCGCTGGGAGCTTGAGTGGATGCTGAAGATGCAGCGTGCAGACGGCGCTGTTTACCACAAGGTCAACACCCTTATGTTCTGCGGCAACGTTGCTCCTCACGAGGACACCGATCAGCTTTATGCTTATGATATCTCTACCACCTCGACCGCTGCTTTTGCAGCTTCCATGGCTCTTGCTGCAAGAGTTTACAATACCGTTGATGCAGATTTCGCATCGAAGTGCCTTGCTGCCGCAGAGCTTGCATGGAAATTCCTTGAGAACAACGGAACTATCGCATTCCACAATCCCTCTGACACCAATACCGGTGAGTATCCCGATGAAAATGACAACGACGAGCGCTTCTGGGCTGCCGCATCTCTTTTCAGAGTAACAGGCGAAGAGAAATATCACGATGCAGTCAAGACCGTTGCTTCGAGCGACAATATCTATCGCGGCAAGGGCTGGGCTGATATGGGCTCCTTCGGTACCCTTGAATATCTCGATCTTGAAGTGTCCAAGCGCGATGCTGCTACTTACACTGCGCTGTACAACGATTTCATCGCTTATGCAGATGAGCTGATGAAGGTCGCAAACAAGGAAGTTTTCGGCATCTCCCTTACCGAATATCCCTGGGGCAGTAACATGATCGTTGCAGATAACGGCGCAACCCTTGCACAGGCTTATGCGCTTACCGGCAACGAAGAGTATCTTGCAAAGGCAAAAATGCACTTCCATTATATCTATGGTCTCAATCCCATGGGCAGAAGCTATGTTACCCTGGAAGGCACCAGATGGCCTGAGAATCCGCATCACAGACCCAGTGTTGCTTATGATGAGCTCATGCCCGGCATGCTCATCGGCGGACCTAACCAGAACAGAGAGGACAGTGCTGCTCAGACCTATATCGCCAAGGATACTGCTCAGATGAAGTGCTACATTGACAACTTTGACAGCTATTCCTGCAACGAGATCACCATTTACTGGAACTCTCCGCTCATTTACCTCATGGCTGTTCTTGACTGAGATTATGAGCAGTGCCTGCGAAATGTGCGTATACTACGTCTACAACGAGGATTATGAGTCTTACGAATGTCTTGTTAATCTTGATGAAGACGATGTGTACCGTTTTATGAGTTCAACTCATTCCTCATGCCCGTATTTCCGTCTTGACGATGAATACGGTGTTGTGAAAAAGCAAAACTGACATAATTTTTAAAAAACATTGCACACTGCGGGACAAGGTGGTACAATAACCTTGTCCCGCATATTTTTATGTTAAAGGAAGATGAAGATGAAGCTTAACTACAAAAGAGTAATTCTCGTCGGATTTGCATTTTTTCTGATATGTGCATTCTGGCAGGCCTACGACACTATCGTGCCGAAGATCCTCACCGATAAATTCGGCATGTCCCAGACCGCTTCCGGTGTTGTCATGACCCTTGACAACATCCTTGCCTTGTTTATGCTTCCGCTTTTCGGTTCGATCTCCGATAAGTGCAGTGCAAAGGCAGGCAAGCGAACCCCCTTTATTCTTGTCGGTACAATAATTGCCGTTATCGCTTTCATCGGTATGTCTTTTGCCGATAATATGCAGCTTACAAATATCTCCGCAGTTTCCGAGATCGATGCTCGCGATTCGATGACCGCACTCTATAATTATGAGTATCCCAATACTCTTCGCACTCCCGACGGCGAAGAATTTGTTCTCACGGAGAAGTTTACAGAGGAGCAGTTCCTCTCCATCACCTCCGAGAAAACGGATGAAAGCGGCAAAACCGCGACCAATCCCGATTACACAAACTATGTCGTTCCTGCAAGACAGGCATACGCATGGGGTCGTGTGATCGCTAATCCTACGCCGCTTATTCTTTTTGTCGGCATACTGCTTATCGCTCTTATAGCTATGGCGACCTTCCGCTCGCCTGCTGTAGCCCTGATGCCTGACGTGGTTATCAAGCCGCTGCGCTCCAAGGCAAATGCAGTTATCAATCTTCTCGGAACATCGGGCGGTATAATCGTTCTTGTTCTGGGCACTGTCTTTGCAACAGGCGCTGTCAAGAATCAGCTTATGAGCTACACCGTATTTTTCGGCGTTATAGCCGCTATAATGATCGTTGCTCTGGCAATATTCCTGCTGACTGTAAAAGAGCCTAAATGGGCAAAAGAGGCTCAGGAGGAAAGCGTAGCTCTCGGCATAGATGACAGCGATGAGAACAGCAGCGAGGGATCGCGCAAGCTTACCAAAGGCGAATTTGCGTCGCTTATCTTTATCCTTCTCTCCGTCTTCCTGTGGTTCATGGGCTACAATGCCGTTACAAGCAAGTATTCCGTTTATGCAGGCAAGGTCCTCAATCTCGATTACAACACCACCCTGCTCCTTGCCAACGCTGCGGCTATCGTTTCATACCTGCCTGTCGGTATGATCTCCTCAAAGGTCGGCAGAAAAAAATCCATTCTCGCCGGTATTATTATGCTTGGCATTTCCTTTGCCGTTGCAGGAACCCTCAGAATCGGAAGTCCTGCTATCCTCATGAACTGCATGTTCGCTCTTGCCGGTATAGGCTGGGCTACGATAAACGTCAACTCCTTCCCGATGGTCGTTGAGCTGGCAAAGGGCAGCACAGTCGGAAAATACACAGGCTACTATTACGCCTTCAGCATGGCCGCTCAGGCTATCACACCCACTCTCTCCGGTATCTTTATGGATAATGTCTCTCTTACCACTCTCTTCCCCTATGCAACCATCTTTGTTGCCATCGCCTTTGTAACAATGCTGTTCGTTCGCCACGGCGACAACAAGCCTGTTGCAAAAAAAGGACTTGAGGCTCTTGACGTAGGAGATTGATGAAATGAAATTGTTCTTTTTTCTCGTTATTATAATTATACTTCTCATATTTTTATACTTGTTCCTTGCCATGCCTGCCATCAGACGCAGCAAGCTGCTCAACAGGATAAGCTCAAGACATTTTGCACACAGAGGTCTCCACGACAGGAGCATAGGCGTTCCCGAAAACTCTATGGCCGCTTTTCGCCGCTCTATTGAGAACAGCTTCGGCTTCGAGCTTGATGTGCGTATGACAAAGGACGGCCGATTGGTCGTCATGCACGATAACGCCACGCTCCGTATGACAGGAGTAAATAAGCTCGTGTCAGAATCCACCTACGCAGAACTTCAGGCTCTGCGTCTTGACGGCACGAACGAAAGGATCCCTCTCTTCTGCGATGTTCTTTCAATGGTCAGAGGCAGGGAAGCTCTTATTGTTGAGATAAAGACCGCTGACAACTGCGACATTCTTTGCAAGGCTGTTGCTGAGACACTCGATCGATATATGGGTGATTTTGTTGTGGAATCCTTCGATCCGAGAGCTGTCCGCTGGTTTAAAAAGAACCGTCCTCACTTTGTGCGCGGTCAGCTTGTGACCCGCTTTTCCCGTGATGGCAAAAGAAAGTTCTTTGCTGATATTGCCGAAAGCATGCTTCTTTTCAATGTCCTCGGCAGACCTGATTTTATTGCAGTCAATGTGCTTGATGTAAATACTCCCGGCGCATGGCTCAATCGTGTTCTCTTCGGCGCAAAGGAATTTCGCTGGACTGTAAAGAACGTTAAGGATCACAGGGCTGCTGTGGAAAAAAAGGCTTGCTCCATATTTGAGGGCTTCATTCCGCAGAAGTAATCTATCAAACGAAAATCCGCATTTACAAAACTGTAAATGCGGATTTTGTTATGTGCTTTTATAAGAAAACTCCCGAATGCATAAGC
>JAZSNH010000089.1:0-100374 GCA_045536305.1 Acutalibacteraceae bacterium | reverse complement strand
GGGAGACAAATACCCATGTGATCCATTATGCGGTGGATGACGAGGGCATTGCACTGCCGCTGTCTGCGGTTATTGAAGGGACACTTTTGGATGCGGCTCTCTCCCAAACAGAAATACATATGGCCGTACGGGAAAAGAATGCGGTGGTGTTTTCGGCGCTGAGCCATGGACCGAGGGTATGAGAAAAGAAATCGAAGAGCTGCTTGCTATAAAAGCTTATGATATTTACGGTCTTTCCGAGATCGCAGGTCCCGGTGTTTCCGGTGAATGCTGGTGCCAGAACGGCATGCATGTCCAGGAAGACTATTTCTATCCCGAAATTATCGACCCCGATACAGGCGAAGTACTTCCCGACGGCGAATACGGTGAGCTTGTATTTACCTGCATCGGCAAAGAGGCTCTCCCCCTCATCAGATACCGCACCCGTGATATATGCAAGCTTGACCGCACACCCTGCGAATGCGGCCGTACCACTGTCCGCATGGCCAAGCCCAAGGGCAGAAGCGACGATATGCTTATTATTCGCGGTGTTAACGTATTCCCCTCTCAGATCGAATTTGTTCTCACCTCGCTCGGTCTCACCTCAAATTACCTTATTATCGTTGACAGAGTTAATAACCTCGACCGCATGACTGTCAAGGTCGAAATGACACCCGATATGTTTACCGATACGGTTAAGGGCATCGAAGATTACGAGAAACGAATTGGCGACCGTATGCAGTCTGTTCTCGGTGTTTCTGCAAAAATAAATCTTGTAGAGCCTAAGTCTCTGCCCAGAAGCGAAGGCAAAGCCAAAAGAGTAATCGATAACCGCAGCTTTGATAATTGATATCTAACCTATAAAGGAGTGTTATAAAATGTTAATAAAGCAGCTTTCTATTTTTGTTGAAAACAAACCCGGCAGACTTGCTGATATCACCGAAGTTATTGCAAAGGCAGGCATCGATATTCGAGCTATTTCTGTTGCAGATACTACTGATTTCGGTATTCTCCGTCTGATCGTCAATAAACCCGATGAAGCCTGTGCTGCACTCAAGGCTGCAGGACTTACTGTTACACTTACAAGCGTTATCGCCGTTGGAATCGATGACGAACCCGGTAAATTCTCTGTTGCATTAAGACTTCTTGCCGATGCAAACATCGTTGTCGAATACATGTATGCATTCTTAAGCCGTGACAGAGGTAAGGCTTACGTTATCCTTCGTGTTGACAATGAGGAAAAAGCCGTTGAGGTTCTCAATTCAGATGGCGTCGAAAGCATCTCACCCGATAAAATATATAATATGTAATTTATAAAAGGAAAGGACTTGCAGTTCAGTATGCACTGCAAGTCCTTTCCTTTTGCTAATTTGTCTTCTCTTACCATTGACAAATAGGCCAATTAAAGTATAATATATACATATATTGTTGTTTTCAAGTTTTGATGTCACAATTTATTGTATTTTAAATCTTCTCATTTGAGATATTTGTCGAAATTCAACAAATGCATTTTTATAATTATTTCTTCATAAAAATAATTATAAAATTAGAACATAAAATTATTTGAAAGGTGATCTGCCATATGGAAGGCGAAATCAATCTGTTAGATATATTCGGTATAATAAAAACAAAATTAAAATACATTGCCCTTTTCTCCCTGATTACAGGTATTGTTATTTTTTTTATAAGCTCATTTTTTATTAAACCAAGATATCAGTCCAGTATTGAATTATATGTAACCAATATATCCGCGAACAACAGCTCAAACGATACAAACGTTAACGCCAATGACATCAATGCATCTCAGAAGCTTGTAAATACCTACAAGGTTATTCTTCAGACCGATAAGGCCGTTGATAAGCTGCTTAAATTGACAGGTCTCGAATACTCAAAAGATGAGATCCTTGAAATGATTTCTTTTTCAACTGTTGAAAATACTGAAATATTAAAAATCACTGCAACCTCAACCGATCCGTATCTTTCTGCAAATATCTGCAACGGTTATGCAGACATTGCTTCTGATGTTATACGCGAAGTCATAAACGGCGGCTCTGTTCAGGTCCTCAGCCGTGCAAAAGCAACCGGTAAGCCTACCTCTCCCAATATTACATTATTAACTCTGATAGGCTTTTTTATCGGATTTGTTATTGCAGCAGTTGTTTATCTTCTTATTGACCTGCTTGCAAATACCGTCAAAAACGAGCATGATCTCTCAAATAAGTGCAATGTACCCGTTATCGGTTCAATTCCTGATATCTTCGCCCTTAAGGAGCTTAATATTCCGTCTTCTGTTTTACATGCCAATAAGGCACTTTCACAAAACAAGATGACAAACAAGAAATTGTTAGCTGATTTCACCATTATTTCAGCTAATTCTCCGTTTATTATGACCGAATCATATAACATGGTTCGTACTAATCTTATGTTTTCCATGGCTACAACCAATCATAAGGTCATAATTATTTCAAGCTCCCTTCCCAATGAATGCAAATCAACTACATCTGTTAATCTTGCAATATCAATGGCATCTACCGGTTCTAAGGTACTTCTTATGGAGGGCGACCTTCGTAACCCTACTCTTCACAGAATTTTTCACCAGAACAACTCAAAGGGACTTTCTCGCATTCTGGCCGGTATGTCAACTGTAGAGTCCGCACTTATAAGTAATATACGACCGAATCTTGACCTTATCACCGGAGGACCGATTCCTCCCAACCCCTCGGAGCTTATCGGTTCTGATAACATGAGTGAATTGATCGGCAAGTTATCCGAAAATTATGATTATATCTTTATAGATTCACCCCCTGTTAATATCGTTGCTGATGCACTTATTCTTTCCAAGCACGCCGCCGGTATTATTATGCTTGCACGTGAAGGAAAAACAAAATATAATGATTTGAATAAGGCACTTGCTAAAATCGAAAGCACACAGTCAAATATATTGGGCATCATTGTTACCGACTCTGATCAAGTTTCAAACAACTACGGAAAATACAGCTATAGTTATAATTATGGTCAACCTGTTGAGCAAAACAAATAATCCATTTAATATGTTCCTGTTGCTTTTATAAAGGAGGATATTCAGTTATAATGAAAAATTTATCTTCTGATAATATAGAATCTACCCCCAAAAAGTCTGCGTCTGAAGCAGCTGCTGCAGGAGCTCAGTTATTTGCTCCACAACAGAGAAAAGCTGTCTCACCTTCAAACTCTACAACAAGTGTTCCTTCCGCTAAAGCAGCTGCCAATCGTGCTCCGCAAAAAAGCTCCACTCCTGCACAGCCCTCAAGACGTTCTGTTTCCATGAACAATGATAACAATAATGCTGATAAATTATTATCAGCCAGAGAAAACACAAAACCCGTAAAAAAAACTACTACCTCTGCCGCAACATCAGCTTCGGGAAGCTCTGCTCCTGCCGCATATAGAGGAACATCATCAAAAGCCGTCACAAATAAGAAAAAGAATAATATTAAATCGTGGTTTTCTAAGCTTCGTTTAGCATTGTCAAACAATATCCTCAACTCGCCTTTTTTTTCAACCCCAAAAGGTTATGCTCTTATTATTTCGATTTTATTGTTTGCAATTATTCTGATGGCTTTTATATTCCCTAAAATAAGCTGTTTTTCCAATAATATTACCATTGACGAATCATTATATAATGAATCATTTTTATCATCACAATCAAAGTCTGATTCTGATGCCTTAAGAAATAATTTCTTCTCTGACGGTATGCAGAACAGCGATGTTGTTGCTCTTCAGGATGCTTTGCTTAAGCTTAATGAAATTTCAGAAACAGATCTAACAAATTGTTTTGACGAAAAAACACTCTCTGCTATTGAAAGTTTTCTTGCAAAACACAATTTTGAGGATTTTTCCGCCTATCACTATGGCACATATAAACTTATTCTGCTTTTATCCGAATACACATATATCCCTCCTTCTGATTCTGACATTTCTAATACAGATTTTTTAAACCCTAATGCATCAACATCTTCAAGCAAACATATCTCGGACATGTCCTCTACTCAGGACAATACATCGATAAATGACACTACCATCAGAACTACACCAAGGGTATCTACAACTCGAAATCGAACAACTACAACCACAGGAAGAACCACAAGAAGAACCACATACAGATCATCAACAACCAAGTCTTCATCTTCTACAAACACTACTTCCTCAACAACTGAAAGCAGCATAACACCATCATCGTCTAACGATATTTCTAATACCACAATCCCCACGTCATCAGAACCCACAACTCCAACACAGACAATTCCGGAACCGACTACCCCAGAACCCACGACTCCGGAACCGACTACTCCTGCACCCACAACTCCTGCTCCTACGACTCCGGCGCCAACTACCCCTGCTCCTACAACTCCTGCTCCTACCGATTCACCTTCTGAAGTGTCAGGAATCGATGAATAGGATAAAATATACAATATAAATTCACACCTCATTTGTAAAACCCTGTATGAAAATTACGGTTAAACAAATGAGGTGTTTTATTTTTAATATCAAAAATTGAGTTTTATTCCTCCGACAGGTCTTACCTTAAGCTTCTGACAGCATCCTTCTCCGAACACCATTTCCATGCCAGTTTCAAAAGATTCATACATATCAATAGGAACATAAGCCTGAATAGTTCCTGCGAAGCCCCCTCCGTGAACCCTGTATGCCCCCAACGAATCAAGACTTCGTCTTGCAAATTCAAGTGCAACTGCAAGATTGCATTCATTGTCATTTTTCGAATTTATATTCTGTAAACAGTTTTCAGAGGAACGCCCCGATTCATTTACAAGCTCAAAAAATCTGATTAAATCATTGTTTCTCAATGCTTTCGCCTGTTCGGCAGCGCGAATATTTTCGTCAAAGAAATGAATTGCACGCAGTACAGCACGCCCTCCAACCTTATTCTTAAGTGTATCTATCTGCCACCAAAAATCATCCTCGTCGACTTCTCTGAGCACATCTTTGCCAAAATATTCTGCCACTCTTTTCATATCTATAGGAATAGCTGCATAATCCTCAGAAAGATCCGCATGGCTTCCTCCTGTATTGACAACACAAAGGTCGTAGCCATTTTCACTAAAGTTATATTCAATAGATTCTAAAACAGGCTGTTCCTGTGCAAAATCCATTGAAACAAGTCCACCGAACGCTATAGTCGCTTGATCGAGCAATCCGCTTGGTTTGCCCGAAAAAATATTCTCTGCATGTTTTCCTGCAAGTGCAATATCTATCGCTCGAAGCTCTCCGTTACAGCAAATTTCATTAAATATAACAGCTATAAGAACTTCAAAACACGCCGATGACGATAGTCCCGATCCGCCCGGCACCATAGATTCTATGCAGGCTGTAAATCCTTTCAGTTTATAACCCATTCTGCTTATTGCATCCGCGATACCCATAACGATATCTTTGGATTTAACCTCTCCTGTTGGATCGGGTGTAAGGTCACTTAAATCGACCTCAAAAGGTTCGTATCCCAGCGAATAGATTTTAACTTTATTTGTTCCATTTACTCCTGCAACAGCCAAAGCATCAAGAGTTACCGCAGCGGCAACAGCACAGCCCTTCTGATGATCGGTATGATTTCCACCTATCTCTGTTCTTCCGGGTGCACTAAAAATATCTGCTTTATCTATTTCCGGCGCAATAGAATCAAACTTTTCTATCAAAGAACGTATTCTCTTCTTATGAAAAATCAATTCGTCATTATTGCAGGAATAAATATATGAAAGCCGATTATTTGCGGCTGCACTGTCAAGCCAAAAACACAGATCACTTATACTTTTCATAATAAACCTCCGTTCTTTATTTTTGTAATTATTAAAAATGAAATGCTCACACTTACAAGCAAATACATATACTGTAATAAAATACACCCTAATTTATGACTGACAGAAATAATGCAGGCTGAATTTCCTCCCGGCCTGCATTATTATTTATTTTGAAAACTTGCTCATATTCTTATCGTTTTTCGATTTCTTTTGCTGATTGATCCAAACATTCATAACCATGCTGTGCGGCAAAAGCTTTACAAGGCGTACCTGATTGCGAACTGCAAGTCCATACACAGAATAGTCCTTTTTCCTCTTATAAAGATCTCTCAGCGCAGTTTTTACAACATCCTTTGCTTCATAGATTTTATTGAAATAATTTACATCACTGTCATTTGTCACTGCAGAGTGTTCAAAAAATTCAGTTCTTACCCACGCAGGATTTACTGCCATCATGCGAATGCCTCTGGGTTTGAGTTCACGATTCATAGCTCTTGAGTAGCTTAAAACAAATGCCTTGGTTGCACCGTAAACAGTAATATACGGCACCGGCTGGAATGCAGAAAGGCTGTCGAGCTGTATGATTTTTGATCCTTTCTTCATATACGGTAAGCTAAGCTCTGTCATAACTACCAGTGCTGTGCAATTGAGGTTTATCATATTTATGTTATCCTCAAGCGGAATATTTTCATATTTTCCAAACTTTCCAAAGCCTGCACAGTTTACAAGCAGTTCGATCTCAGGTTTATGCTCCTTTAGAAGTGCTTTATATTCATCAAAGCTTTTTGAATCGAGCAGATCAAGAGACACAGCACGAAGCTTACACTTAACTTTATCGGCAAGCTCCTCAAGTCTGTCTGCCCTTCGCGCAATAACCCAAACCTCATCTACACTTATATATTTTTCAAATTGCAGAACAAACTCCTTACCCATTCCGGAGCTTGCACCTGTTATGACCGCTATCTTCATTTTATGACCTCTCTTTATATCTTTTTATTTATTATATATCTCACTATTAAAAATGGCAATATTTACTTATTTCTCTCGCAAAATAAACAAACATATATATAATAATATGTCATTGACGACAATTGCTCTTGAACACTTTACATGATAAAATAATAGAAAGCATAAAAGGGAGTGTCCTAAAATGTATTATCTGGGAATTGACATAGGCGGAACAAATTTATCGGTAGGAATCGTTGACGATAACTATAATATCATCGGCAGGGGTTCAAGGCGCGCTCATGCCCCACGCCCCATCGAAGAATTTTGTGATGATATTGCTGCTGCAGCTTTTGATGCCATCGCCGATGCAAAACTCTCTCTTTCTGATATAGAAAGCTGTGGTATCGGCTGTCCCGGTGTCATCAATTCATGCACGGGTATTGTTGAGTATTCAAACAATCTGCAATACTCTGATATTCCGCTTACAGATATAATTTCCAAAAAGCTTTCAGGGCTTAAAACATATATCGACAATGATGCAAATGCAGCGGCACTCGGAGAAGTCCTTGCAGGCGCTGCACGCGGTGCAGGCAGTGCTCTTGTTATCACTATCGGTACAGGAATTGGCGGCGGCATCATTATCGACAATAAAATATATTCAGGCTGCAACGGTGTTGCAGGTGAAGTTGGTCACTCACTCCTTATAAAAGATGGTATACTCTGCACCTGCGGCAGACGCGGCTGTTTTGAGGCTTATGCTTCCGCGGTCGCTCTGAAACGCCAGACTGCACAGGCAATGCGCGATAATCAGGATTCTCTGATGTGGACTTTGGTCGATTCACCTGAAAGAGTCAGCGGGCGTACAGCATTTGATGCAATGCGTATGGGCGATACTGCTGGAAAGGCTGTTGTTGAGCAATATATTGACTATTTGGCGGACGGAATAACAAATATAATAAATATCCTTCAGCCGGAAATTGTATGTCTTGGCGGCGGTATAAGTAAGGAAGGCAACACGCTCCTATCTCCTCTTGACAAACTGATTTCTGAACGTCGCTTCTGCCGAGGAAATGTTCGTCAGCCAAAACTTGTCTGTGCCAAGCTTGCTAATGACGCAGGTATAATAGGTGCCGCTTTTCTTCCAAAGTCAGTCAATAGCTAAAAATAATCTCAAGACAGTGCACAACATGAATTATTAGAAAATATATCTGCCGCATTAAAATAATATAAGTTAAAAAATCCAGGTTTGATAGACAAACCTGGATTTTTTGATATTGTAGTATTTTAATTTCTTAAACCGGATGAACCTTATTCTCAATATCAGCGTGTGCACCGTCAATGCCATACTTCTTATTTCTTCTGTTTTCAAAGAATTTTAAAGCGACATTGCCAAACTGTGCATAGGAAAGAACATCCTCTTCCTGCTCATAATATTCGGAAATCTCTCTTCTGAGCTTATCAAGCTCAGGCTCAATGAGATCAGCAGGACGTCCTGTAATGGGACTGTCATTTCCAATGATTTTCTTTCTGAATTCATCACTGATTGGAACAGGTGTCTGACCGTAATTTCCTTTTACAAGACCCTTGAACTCCTGAGTACACATCTTATAACGCTCTCCGCTGATTATATTGAATACCGCCTGAGTTCCGACAATCTGGCTGGTAGGTGTAACAAGCGGAGGATATCCTGCGTCAGCACGTACCCTCGGTACTTCATTGAGGACATCGCTGAGTTTATCAAGCTTACCTGCTTCCTTAAGCTGGGAAACAAGGTTTGAAAGCATACCGCCCGGAACCTGATAAAGCAGTGTTTTTGAGTCAACTGCAAGAACCTTCGGATTAAGAAGATTTTTATCAAGATATTTCATACGAAGCTCTTCGACATAGTCACGTATCTCAGAAAGAAGTACAAGATCAAGACCTGTATCGTATTCAGTACCCTGCAGTGCCGCAACCATAGATTCTGTTGCAGGGTGAGATGTTCCAAGTGCCAAAGGAGACATTGCAGTATCAATAACATCAGCGCCTGCTTCTATTGCCTTCATAAGAGTCATAGATGCAAGGCCTGAGGTGTAGTGTGTATGGACCTGAATAGGAATCTTAACTGTATTTTTAAGGTCACGTACAAGCTCTGCAGTACCATACGGAGTAAGGAGGCCTGCCATATCCTTCAGACAAATTGAATCAGCACCTTCGTCCTCAAGCGATTTAGCATATTTGCAATAGTACTCATTATCAAAAACAGGGCCTGTAGTATAGGAAATTGCAGCCTGTACATGTCCGCCGTACTTTTTTGCAGAAGAGATTGAGGTTTTCAGATTTCTGATATCATTAAGAGCATCAAATATTCTAAGAATATCAATACCGTTTTCAATAGATTTCTTTACGAAGTAATCAACAACATCATCGGCATAATGTCTGTAACCGAGCATGTTCTGACCTCTGAAAAGCATCTGAAGCTTTGTGTTGGGGCATATTTTTCTGATGGTTCTCAATCTTTCCCAAGGATCTTCATTAAGAAATCTGAGACATGAATCAAATGTTGCGCCGCCCCAGCATTCAAGAGAATAGAAACCGACCTTATCAAGCTTTTCAAGTATCGGGAGCATTTCCTCTGTTGTCATTCTGGTTGCAATAAGGGACTGATGAGCATCGCGCAAAACAGTTTCAGTAATTTTAATCTGAGCCATAATATCCTCCTCAGCTCAAGGAAATGAGCGCGGAACCGGAGTTGACAGCTTCACCCTTTGAAACACAAACAGCAGCTATAACGCCATCTCTGGGTGCAACAATCTCATTTTCCATCTTCATAGCTTCGAGGATCATAAGAACATCATTTTTCTTAACACTGTCTCCGGCCTTGACTCTGATGTCAAGAATAGTACCGGGCATCGGAGAATCAATGCTTTCGGCACCCGCAATGGGAGCAGCTGCAGCAGGAGCAGCAACGGGAGCCGGAGCAGGAGCTGCAGCAGGAGCTGCAGCAACAGGAGCAGCTGCGACCGGCGCTGCACTGACAGGTGCAGAAGCAACAGCACCGCCTACTTCCTCGACCTGTACATCATAAGTAACACCATTAACAGTAATCTTTAAATTCTTCATTATATTTGTCCTCCGTTTCGGGGTAATTACAGTCTGATATTGGAATGCTTCTTTGCGATGGTATGCTCTCTCTTGCCGGAAAGCATATCAAGGGCAGAAAGAACAACCTTACGTGTATCAGCAGGATTGATTACATCCTCGATAAAGCCCTGAGCAGCAGCCTCAAAAGGAGAAGCAAGTGTTGCCTTATATTCATCAACAAGCTTCTGTCGATCAGCAAGAGGATCGCCTGATTTAGCAAGACGATCATTATAAAGGATCGCAGTTATTGTCTCAGGAGCCAACGGTGCAATCACAGCATTGTTCCATGCAACTGACAAGTCAGAGTTTGCGCCTCGGCCTGCCATAGCAACAAATGCAGCACCGTATGCGGCACCGGTAATTATTGAAATCTTGACGGTAGTTGCTTCTGCATAAGCATGAGCAAGCATAGCGGACTCCTTAACAGAAGCAAAGCCAAATGTATCTACAAAGCTTACAACGGGAATCGAAAATGCATCACAGAATCTGACAAAGCGAGCAGCCTTGGAAGTGCTTGCTTCATCAAGCTTACCGTTACCGACTTCAGATCTTGTGGCAACGATACCTACAGTTGATCCAGCAACGGTTGCAAGACCTGTAACTGCAGAAATACCGGAATCCTTAAGAATCTCAATAAAACTATCGCTATCTGCAACAGCATTTATTATATCATAAGCTACATCGGACTTACCAAGATTTGCCGCAGCGCCTGCAAGAAGAGCCTCGCAGTTTATATTATCGGAAAAATCACACAGATTTGCTACGGAAAGATTATTCTGCGGAAGCATTTCAATAAGTCTCTTTGCAGCAAGTACAGCTTCTGATGAATTATCAGCAACAATACTTACATTTCCGCACTCAGCAGACTGTGCAACAGTAGGATTGTTTCCTGCAGTATCAATACCGAAATCAGCATCCTTTACCGCAACAATAACATCTGCACATGAAGCAATCAAAGCAGATGTTCCGATGCATGCACCTGTTATTACAGAAATCTGAGGAACGACACCGGACAAATTATTTACCCATTTGAGCATATCTCCGTATGCCTCAAGAATTTCTCCGCCCTGCTTAAGCAAAGCGCCGTTGGAATCATAAATACCAACTACAGGTGCGCCTGTCTTTATTGCAAAGGAATAGAGCTTCTTGATCTTTGCTGCCTGAGCACGTGAAAATGCACCTGCTGCAGCTTCACTGTTCTGTGCAAAAGCATAGGTCTGGATGCCGGCAATCGAACCATAGGCAGTAATAACCTCGGCAGGGCCGTCACCTGAAATTGCATAAGGATCAAGCTCAACCATTGTTCCTTCGTCAAAGAGCTCAGCCAATCTGCCGTATGCAGCGGATTTAGACACTTCGCTGCGATAGCTTTCAATTTTTTTAATCCTCTCTTCCGGACTCATTATGAACCTCCGTTCGTACCATAAAAATTACTATATTTACGGTCTATTGATATCGGCACAGCCGAATTTCTCGCGATAATATCATATCACATTTTCCGAAAAATAACAAGTGTTTTTGTGTTTTATCCGCAATAATGTACTACTTTGCATATTTCTATAACATAAACACCGTTTTTTTCGGTAAAACCTACTCTTCGAAGCTGCTTTTCAAAGCTATCATCTTCGCAAATTGCAGTCTTTGCACCTCTGTTATCACCGAAAGCAAGCGCAGAACGAATCGCCATATCAGCCATATCATCCTCGTCTGCACGCAATAATCTTAAATATAGATCATCACCCTCCGCCTTAACTGCCGCAATTGCTTTTTCTGTTTCACCGTCACAGGTTACCATAAAGCTGTATCCGACAAGACCATATTTATCAGCAAGCTCTGATATTCTCTTTTCATCATTTATTGTGTTAACGGTTATCATTGCTTTTCTCCTTTTGCAGCTGTAGCGGTTGCTGCTGCAGTCAATGAACGAACCTCATCGGCTGTAAGCTCTCTCCAGTCCCCTATCTTAAGCATTCCCATTTTGACTTTGCCGATCATTATTCTTTTCAGCCTCATGACCTCAAGCGAGCAATCCTCACACATTCTTCTTATCTGTCGGTTTCTTCCCTCATATAAGGTAATTTGCAGAACGCTTCTCTCGGGAGCTCTTGATATAATC
The DNA here is from genome assembly GCA_045536305.1 of Acutalibacteraceae bacterium. Classification (GTDB taxonomy): domain Bacteria; phylum Bacillota; class Clostridia; order Oscillospirales; family Acutalibacteraceae; genus JAISGQ01. The sequence continues at coordinate 88,416 of JAZSNH010000089.1, read as the reverse complement.
ATTATATCACACGGCAGAGTTTTTTGACCGTCCAGCATAATGCCTGTCTGAAGCTTTGTTATCACTTCATCCTCTATCCTTCCTCTGACGGTAACGCGGTATGTCTTTGAAACATGACTGCGCGGATGACTGATATAATTTGCAAATTCACCATCATTTGTCATTATCAGCAAGCCTTCGCTCTCACGATCAAGTCTGCCAACCGGGAAAACACGCGCATCAATATCGCTTACCAGCTCAGCAACGCACTTTCTTCCCTGCTCATCACTCATAGTAGTTATGTATCCGCGTGGTTTATTAAGCATGTAATAATAATTTTTGCGCGCCTGAGCGGCAATTACTTTCTTACTTCCGACAGTAACCTTATCTCTCGAAGGATCAACCTTTTCACCGATAGAGGCTACTTTTCCGTTCACTCTGACTTTTCCCTGCATTATCATCTCTTCTGCCTTGCGGCGTGACATTACACCGCAGTCAGCTATAAACTTTTGAAGTCTGACTTCCATTTTTTAACCATCCTTTTTCACAGATAAACGGAAGGCAACAGCTATGTCACCCTCCGTTTTTATATTTTATTGCTTGAACATACGCAGTAAGCCACGGCTCATCAATTGCATCCACATGGCTTTTTGACATAAGCGGAAATTCTGCAATAACACTATTTCCATATACATATTGTACGGAACCCAGGTATTCACCTTCCGCAATCGGAGCATATAAGAATTTATCCTTATTTATTTTAATCTCTATATCATCTGCATATTCGCTTCTTACCGGAAAATCAACAAGTTCACACTGCAAAGAAACCGTATCTTCTTCGCCGCCTATCACATAGGAAAGCTGCTGTGCATCAGACGGATCAACCTTGTAGGTTGTATATAGAGACAGCGCGTAATCATACAATAATCTGTGGTCATTAAATCTGTCTATTCCGTTAAGTGTAACGCATACGAGGTTTACACCTTCACGCTCCACGTGACTTACAAGACAATAGCCTGCTCTGTCAGTGTAGCCTGTTTTCAATCCGTCACAGCCTTCGTATTTTTGCGTTGACACCAGATAGTTATGTGTATAAAGATATCTGATCGTTTTAGGATTTCCGAGATAAATGATAGATTCAACAGCTGAGGTTATTGTGAGAAGATCATCATTTTTTGATGCTTCAGCACCAAGCAGTGCCATATCATACGCTGTTGAATAGTGAGCGCCGTCTGAAAACTCATCAAGTCCTGACGGTGTATCAAAGTGCGTATTCATCATACCGATTTCCGCAGCACGTTCATTCATCATTGAAACAAAATTTTCTTTTGTTCCGCCTACAGTAACCGCTATAGCATCTGCCGCATCATTTCCCGAAATAACCATTGCACCAACAACAAGGTCGTAAAGTGTTATATACCAACCCTCCTGAAGGCCAAGCAAAGTACCTGTTGCGCCGAGCATATCACGTGTAATAATGACATCATCGCCTATATTACCCCGTTCAAGAGCAAGCATTGCAGTCATTATTTTGGTTGTACTTGCAATAGGTCTCTGTTCATGCTCATTTTTCGCATAAACTACCTCACCTGTATTGACATCAATGACACATGCCGCTTCCGATGAAATTTCGGGAGCATTCAAACGCTGTGTATATTTATTTTCCGATAAAAATACAATTGTGTCAGCTGATGCAGTTACAGCAAAGATGGATGTAAACATCAGTATCACCAGAACAATACCGGTGAATCTGAACAAATATTTCATAGTATCCTCCAAAACGTTTTTTCTGCTTACAGCAGTCCGCTTTGTTAGTATTTTCCGTTTAAGGAAGTATTATTCGCCCGAAACAAGATTTTCCTGTTTAGACTGTTTTTTTGTTGCAATAATATCTGAAATCTTATCTACGATATCGGGAATCATTGCTACTGCCTTATCTGCTGCGTCGGGCTTAGAATTGATCGGAAGCATTTTAACAGAGCCATTTGCCGTTATAACGATAAATGCGAGCGGAGTAACTGTTACTCCCGCTGCACTGCCGCCGCCAAAAAGATCCTTCTGTGACTTGGTAGGAAAATCCGAGCCGCCCGAAGCAAATCCATAGGTAACCTTTGAAATAGGAATTATGGAATTTCCTTCTGTTACTATAGGTTCACCGACAACAGTGGAGACATCTACCATCTGCTTGATTTTCTCCAGAGTGGTATCCATAAGTCCGTTGATAGGATGTTCAGTCATAAAAGCACCGCCTTAATTAGTTTTTTACATTAGCTGCTGCAAGGTTTTCGGCAACCTGACGTTTGGTTTCGGATACAATCAGATCAAACAGCAGCGCAATAATATGAGCAACAATAATTATTGGAATAATTCTAAGTGTTGCATTCAAATCGACCTGATCAAATTCAAGTTTCTTATCAAATTCAGGTCGCATATCAATTTCATGTTTATATGTTTTTACATTCTGAAAAATAAAAGAAAGCAAAGGATAAACGATCCCACAGAGCTTACCATACCTAAGTGCGGTATCAGAGGCATCATCACCGGCTACATCAATTTTTAAATCAAACTTTGAAATAACTGCCCCTCTGAGCACCCTTACAAATCGTCCAAAAAGAATAACCAGAACCTGCCACAAAAAACTGATCGCACCCGAAGCTCCCCTGTCGTCAAAAAGAGCCTTGAATCCTGCCTCATCAGAAATATCCGCATAAGTCTGAGCGTTTGATGTTTTCCCTGAGGATGCACCAATAAGATATCTCCAGAACCTCAAAACCAATCGTTCTATTATACCCGGTTCCTCTTTTTCTGACGGGTAAACCTTAAATTTAAAAAACAGAAATCGGACATCTGCCGAAAGCTCATCGTTAAATTTCAGGTAAATAAAGGCGGGAATACATAAAAGGATAATAATTAACCCTATAACCGACAAAAGCGATATGCCGATTATCTTTAAAACCAGCCAGAATACCGCCAACTGTCAGCCCTCCTATTCTTCCTCTGTTAATTCATCCGAAATTTCTTCATTCTGTGTTTTTTCTCGCTGACGCTGTATAACTTCTTCAATGCTCATCTGACCTTCGATCTCTCCCGATGCTGTTTCTCCGGGAAGAGCCGGCAGATTTTCAAGAGATTCGAGTCCAAAGCAGCGCAAAAACTGCAGTGTTGTTTTATATAGCATAGGCCTGCCGGGGACCTCAAGACGACCGCATTCTTCTATAAGACCTTTAATAACAAGGCTCGAAACAACGCCCGAACAATCAACTCCGCGCACTCGTTCAATAAAATTCTTCGTAACAGGCTCATTATAAGCAACAACAGCAAGAGTTTCCATCGCTGCAGCAGATAAAGGCGTATTTCTTCTTATATCGAGCATCGCTCTAATCTGAGGCGCAAATTTATCAACTGTGCAAAGCTGATATTTATCATCGACTTTTACAAGCGTTATACCTCTGCAGTTATCTGTAAGAGATTCAGAAAGCTCTCTGCAAACATAATGTATAGTCTGCTCATCTGTTTCGAGAACCTCTGCCAGTCTGTCAACAGCAACAGGCTCGCCGCAGGCAAATAAAATTGCCTCAACAGCACTTCTTAATTCTTTGATTTCCAATTACGTCCACCGCCGTTAGCCATTGTGAGATTTTCGTTTTCATCAATCTCAATACGGTTCTTTTTTATAAGTTCAAGAAGTGCAAGAAAGGTGGCAACCATTTCACTTCTTGATTCTGATGAAATAAAAAGCTCATCAAAACTAACGGTAGTTTTTCTATATAGCCGTTTTAAAATACTGATGGCTTTTTCGGAAACGGAAATTATCCTTGTTGCAACAAGGGGCTTAAAGCTGTCAACAGGCGGCGGCAGCTTACGCTTACCTCTTCCCACTGCAGCAAGATATGCTTTATATATTATAATCGCTTCATGAGACAGTGTATAGGTCCTGTCAAACTCTATGGGAGATTCATCTTTGACAAATGAATCAAAATTAGCACGCAAAGCAAGCTTTTCCGCGATTTGCTTGCAGAGCTGATATTCCATAAGTTCTCCGACAAGTTCCTTTTTCAGTTCCTCTGCTTCTTCCGACTTAGGCATAAGACTTACGGTCTTAATATACACAAGACGTGATGCCATTGTCAAAAACTCACTGGCAATATCCAGATTTTCTCTTCGCATATACTCGATATGCTCAAGATACTGTGAAAGAAGCTCGGATATCGGGATATCTGTAATATCAAGCTGGTTTTTTGAAATAAGATGAAGCAGAAGATCAAGAGGACCTTCGAACACTTCGAGTTTATAACTTGGTCTTTCCATAATTATCAGCCAATACTTCCAACATCAAGACCAATCAAGTTGAAAAACCAGTCAACACCTTTGAAAAGTCCGTCGAAAACAGTTGTATTAAGCCAACCAAGCGGTCCGTCAAGAACATTTGAATAAATAAGCGCAATAAATGCAATGGTAATAATAAAGCCATATTTACTTGTAAATTCGGATATTTTATAAAGAATCCTGTCAGGAATAAAGGCCGCAAGAATCTTTGATCCATCAAGCGGAGGCACAGGTATCATATTGAAAACCGCAAGAGAAATATTGATAGTTACAAGTGTCGAAAATGCGTACCAGATTATAAAAGCAGAATCCTTGATATAAAACAGATGCCCGGCATAACTGACAAAACCGGCACCTTCAAATGAGCAAACAACACGGAAAATAATCAAACCGATAAATGCAACAATAAGATTTGAAAGAGGACCTGCAAGAGCAGTCAGTGCCATGCCGCGTTTTTTGTGAGCCCTGTTTGTAAAATTATACGGATTAACAGGAACAGGCTTTGCCCATCCAAAGCCAATCAGCATTATACATGCAGCTCCAAGCCAATCGATATGAGCAAGAGGATTAAGCGTCATGCGTCCTTTCAAGCTTGCTGTATCATCACCAAGGGCATACGCCATTCTTGCGTGTGCATATTCATGAATCGGAAGAATACCAAAAATAATCAGACATCTTACCGCCACGCCAATGAGGACCTGCGATAAGCTAAGACCAATAAACCACATAGCAATACCTCCGCTATTATATTATTACTAATTTTACATCATTGAGAATAAAAAAACAATAGTTTTTGTGTGTACATTTTGATTTCTTTTTGTTGACTGACGGAAGATATTGCGGTATTATAAGCTGTAATTGAAATTCAAAAGAAAGGGTGCTTACGCACATGAAAGCAAGAACTCGTTTCGCTCCTTCTCCCACAGGCTATATGCATATTGGTAACCTCCGCACTGCTCTTTATGAATATCTTCTCACCAAAAAGCTCGGCGGTGATTTTATTCTCAGAATAGAAGACACCGACCAGGGCAGGTATGTTGAGGGTGCTTGTGAAGTTATTTTTGCAACACTTAAGGAAACAGGCCTTACATGGGATGAGGGTCCTGATGTAGGAGGCGATTACGGCCCTTATATTCAGTCTGAACGAAGAGATATTTACAAAAAATATGCCGAGCAGCTTTGCGAAAGCGGACATGCATATTATTGCTTTTGTTCCGAAGAGCGTTTAACTCAGGTGCGTGAAGCGGCCGGCGGCATCGCAAAGTACGATGGTCATTGCCGTTCTATCCCCCTCGATGAAGCTCGCAAAAGAGCTGCTGCAGGCGAGCCGTATGTTATTCGTCAGAAAATGCCAAAGGTCGGCAAAACATCTTTTGACGATGCTGTTTTCGGTACAATTACAGTGGACAACGAAGAGCTCGAGGATCAGATCCTGCTTAAAACCGATGGCCTTCCCACCTACAATTTTGCAAATGTTATAGATGATCATCTTATGAACATCACACACGTTGTAAGAGGAAGCGAATATCTTTCCTCCACACCAAAATACAATCTCCTTTATGAGGCATTTGGCTGGGAAAAGCCCATATATGTCCATTGCTCCCCCATCATGAAGGATGCACAGAACAAGCTGTCAAAGCGCAATGGTGATGCCTCTTATCAGGATCTTGTCGCCAAGGGTTATCTTACAGAAGCTATCATAAACTATATTGCACTTCTCGGCTGGGCACCCAAGGGCGAACGTGAGATATTCTCTCTCTCTGAGCTCATCGATGCCTTTGATATTGACGGTATTTCTAAATCCCCCGCAATATATGATCCTGAGAAAATGCGTTGGGTAAATGCTGAGTATATCCGTGCTATGGAGCTTGAAAAATTCCACGATACTGCTCTTCCGTTTATTCGACAGGCTGTAAAAAGCGAGCAGGCGGACACAATGCTTATTGCAAAATGTCTGCACCAGAGAACTGAGGTTCTTTCGGAAATCCCTTCTCAGCTTGAATTTATAGATGTGCTCGACGATTATCCTATCGATTTCTTTGTAAACAAGAAATCAAAGAGCTCTCTTGAAAGCAGTAAGCAAATGCTTGAGGTTTCTATCCCTGAGCTCGAATCGCTTACAGAGTGGAATACCGATAATATTCATGACTGCCTTATTAACCTTGCCGCAAAGCTTGAGGTTAAAAACGGACTTCTCATGTGGCCTGTTCGAATTGCCGCATCTGGTAAAACCGTTACACCCGGCGGCGCTGTAGAGGTTCTGGGTATACTTGGCAAAGACGAATCTCTGCGAAGACTGAAAATAGGTCTTGAAAAGCTCTCTTGAGGAGGATAAATACTATGCATGAAGAAATAACAAATATCACAAACGAAGAAAATAATCCATCAAGCTTTATTGAACAGGCAATTATCGATGATTTAAAGCCAGGCGAGCGCTGTGAAGGCATGAAGGTTCACACCCGTTTTCCGCCCGAGCCTAACGGCTGGCTGCACATCGGACACGTTAAGGCTCTTTGCATAGATTTTGGCATGGCTGAAAAATTTGGCGGCACGTGCAATCTTCGTATGGATGATACCAATCCCACCAAGGAAAAAGAAGAGTTTGTCGAAGCTATAAAAAATGATATCCACTGGCTCGGCTATGACTGGGATAATTATTGCTTTGCATCTGCATATTTCCAGCAGACCTACGAATTTGCTGTAGAGCTTATAAAAAAGGGACTTGCGTATGTCTGCGAACTTACTCCTGAACAAATGAAGGAAATGCGCGGTGATTATAACACTCCTGCAACATCCCCCTATCGCGACAGACCTATGGAAGAAAGCCTCGATTTGTTCGAGAGAATGAAAAACGGTGAATTTCCTGATGGAAAAATGACTCTCCGAGCAAAGATAGACCTTGCATCGGGAAACTGGAATATGCGCGATCCCGTTATTTACAGAATCAAGCACATGACTCATCACCGTACAGGTGACGAATGGTGTATATATCCCATGTACGATTTTGCCCATCCCATAGGTGATGCCTTGGAGCATATTACACATTCACTTTGCTCGCTTGAATATGAAGATCACCGTCCTCTTTACGATTGGGTCTGCGATCATGTTTCCGTCCCCAGCAAGCCGAGACAGATTGAGTTTGCCCGACTCGCCATCGACTATACAGTTCTTTCCAAGCGTAAGCTTCGCAAAATGATAGAGGACGGCGTTGTAAACGGCTGGGACGATCCGCGTATGCCTACTCTTGCCGCACTTCGCAGAAGGGGCTACACTCCCGATTCAATTAAAAATTTCTGTGAGCGCATCGGCGTTGCAAAGAATGCTTCTACTGTTCAGTGGAGCTTCCTTGAGTACTGTCTGCGTGATGATCTCAACGCTCATGCAACAAGAGCTATGGCGGTTCTTCGTCCGATAAAGCTTATCATTACCAACTACCCGGAAGGCAAAACTGAGGAATTTGAGGTTGAAAACAATCCTCAGGACGAAAATGCAGGCACCCGTAAGATCACCTTCAGCCGTGAACTGTTCATTGAAGAAGATGATTTTATGGAAATTCCTGAAAAGAAATATTTCCGTATGTTCCCCGGTAACCTTGTTCGTCTAAAGGGCACTTATATCGTAAAATGCACAGGCTGCAAAAAAGACGAAAACGGCAATATAGTTGAGGTATATGCTGAATATGATGAATCAACCCGTGGAGGCAATCCTCCCGAGGGCGTCAAGGTAAAGGGCACTATTCATTGGGTCAACTGTGCAGATGCTGTTGATGCTGAGGTAAGACTTTTCGATCGCTTGTTCACTATTCCCTCACCCGATGCTGCAGATGTTGACTTTATGCAGCACATAAACCCCAATTCCTTAAATGTCCTCAAAGGCTGCAAGCTTGAGCCTTCTCTTGCCAACGCAAAGCCCGGCGACGGCTTCCAGTTCCTGAGACTTGGTTATTTCTGCGTTGATAATGTTGATTCAACTCCTGAAAAGCTTGTATTCAACAGATCTGTTGAGCTCAAGGACAGCTACGCAAAATAAAATATTAAGCGCTATTGACTTTTATATTTTAAAACGATATAATCTCGACAACATTAAAAATGCAATGACGGAGATGCAGAATATATCAGTATGTTTCAGAGAATCGTCGGTCGGTGCAAGGCGATACAACGATATTATTCTCGACCTCTCACCCGAAGAAGTTGCTGCAGCTGCAGGTATTAGTGTTGAGGATGCGGAAAAATAAGAAGAAGTGAAATTCGTTCTGCAGACAATAAAAACTAAACATAAAACCGCGTATCTCAAATCAAATAAATAAAAAAGGAGAGGTTAAATCCTCTCCTTTTTTATTTATTTGCGTTATTATGCCTTCAAAATCGATTCATTCTTTCCTTTCATAAACAAGAAGAACGCCGCAGTTTCAATGCCGGAAAGAATAAACACAAGCCAGGCGCCAAATCCGGGGCCTGCCATAGCTTTAGCTCCAAACTGATTCAAGCCCTCTTCATTGACAATACCGCCAAGAATAATCCAGGCAAAAATCATAAAAATAAATGTAATAGCCGCAGGTGCAGCACAAAGAGCAATCTGTGGAATTTTAGAGAAAAATGCAGGTAACTTTTCGGGAATAAACACCTTAAGAATCTGTATTGCAATAACGCTTAATATTACAAGCATAACAAGTATTCCTAAAAAGGACAAAAAGCCAATTCCATTATAAAAATCAGAACCATTAAATATTACCTTAAATAAATTAGCTGATGTTGATTCATCCACGGAATATCCGAAAACAGACATTTTTACTCTGATAAAAATCCATCCGAAAAACATTGCAAAGAACAGCAATGTCCAAATACCCATTTTTATAAATTTAAGGATATAAGAAGGAAACGGAAGTTTAATAATCGAGTCCTCAGGAAGTTCAAACTTCATAAATGACTTCATAAAGGAAGAGTCTGTCGGCTGATTGACTCTTGATGGTTGTGCTTGCTGATCCTGCGATACATCGTATACAATATTTATTTCATCAGCATTATCTATTGAATACAATCTATTGCCGCACTCCGCACAGAATCTCGCATTTTCATCATTTCTGCTTCCGCAATTAGAACAAAACATTAGGTTACCTCCTTAAAATAATAATAGAACCTCTATCATAGCAATTATATCATACATATAAAACTCGTTCAATAGTTTTGGTTTGATTATGATTTATTTTATCTTTCTTCACGGAAATACAATTGTCCGAGGCTTGCAGGTCCAAGATTTTCTCTTTTTTTCCTTAGACTTACAATAATAAGAACAACTATGGTAGCAACATAAGGTGTCATTTCAAAAAGTTCCTGTCCACCTCTGCTCATATTTATTATTCCGGAAATAATAAAATCAAGGAATTTATTGTCTTTGTTATATTCTACAGATCTTAAAATTACAGGAATATACGTGCTGAGCCAATACAATGCGCCAAAGAAATATGCACCCCATATAGCATTTATCGATTTCCACGATGTAAAAATAACCAACGCAACCGCAAGCCAGCCAAGAGCCTCGATATCTCCGCTGTTGCTCCATGTTCCTTTTGTATAGTCCATAACAAAGAACACACCGCCAAGACCGGAAATTCCTGCTCCGATACAAGTAGCCAGATATTTGTATCTTGCTACGTTTACGCCGGCTGCATCTGCTGTAGCCGGATTCTCTCCAACAGCTCGAAGATTAAGACCGATACGGCTTTTATTCAAAAAGAGCTGCATGAGAACTGCAAGAATAATCGCAAAATAAACCATGAAGCCATAATAGAAAAGAATTCTGCCTATAAAACCAAGGTTTGTAGAGAGAAACGGAATAATTGCTCTGAATGCGGCACTTGTTGCATCAACACGTATCTGACCTACACCGCCTGCGGATTTGTTGAGCAGTCCGCCAAAGAAATTAGCAACGCCTGTACCGAAAATAGTAATTGCAAGACCTGTGACATTCTGATTAGCTCTCAGAGTAATTGTAAGAAAACTGAATATTAGTCCTCCGAACATCGCGCCTAAGAAACCGCAAATCAATGCTATCAGCACACATAAAAAACCGCTTGTTTCCGCTGCGGCATTTTCGTATGCGAAAACACCGGCAAGGCTCGATATTCCTCCGAGGTACATAATACCCGGAACACCAAGATTAAGGTTTCCTGATTTTTCAGTAAGGATCTCGCCGAGAGCGCCAAGCATGAGAACTGTTCCAAAACATACAGCAGCCTGTATATATGTTATGAATGCATCCATCGGCTTATGCCACCTCCCTGTTCTTGTGTCTGAAAATCAGCCTATATCTGATAAAGAATTCGCATCCGAGAATAAAGAAAAGAATTATACCGGTTATCATATCCGAAATGTATTCATTCATATTAAATCTTGATGCGATTTCGCAGGCACCCATATCAAGAAATACAATCAAAAATGAAACTGCGATCATTACAAACGTATTAAACTTTGCCATCCAAGCAACAATTATTGCAGTAAATCCTCTTCCGCCTGCTGTTGTGGTCGATATTGTATGTCCAACACCGCCTACAGCGATAAATCCAGCAAAGCCGCATATCGCGCCGGAAATAAGCATAGTCCTGATAATGACCTTACTTACGTTGATTCCGGCATATCTTGCGGTGTTTTCCGATTCGCCTACAATAGCAATTTCGTATCCCTGCTTTGCCTTTTTCAGATAGAAAAACATAAGCACCGCAAGTCCGATTACCAGAATAACATTCAGTGTATATTTCTGACCGAATATTTCAGGGAACCAACCTTCGCGGCCTCTCAGGTTAATTACGCCGACAGAGTTTGAATTTTTCGGATTCTCCCAAAGGGTAACGAAATATGCGGTAAATCTTATTGCAATATAGTTCATCATCAACGTGAACAATGTTTCGTTTGTCCCCCATTTTGCTTTGAATATTGCAGGAAGAAGCCCCCACAGCGCACCGATAATCAAACTTGAAAGACCCATTATAATAAGGAGAAGGGTCTGGTTGATATCCTTAAAATAAATCATCATTGCAGCCGAAGCTATAGCACCAACCAATATCTGGCCTTCTGCACCTATATTCCAAAATCGCATTTTAAATGCAGGTGCAAGTCCAATACCGACACAAAGAAGGAGCATTGCATCACGTATAGTATTCCAGGTAAGATAATCTGTGCCGAATGCACCCTCGAACATTGCCGAATAAACAAGGAAGGGGTTCATTTTTGTCAATATCATTATAAGGAGTCCGGAAACGATCAGTGAAGCAATAATAGCTATCACACGGATCAATAAAGCTTTTTTAAAAGGAACTGCTTCCCGTTCAACCATTCTGATAAGCGGTTCATATATCGGCTGCACAGCCGCTGCTTCAGATTTTGTATCTGCTGTTTTATCAAAATCGCTCATTCCGCATCTGCCTCCTCTTTAAGATTTGTCATAAGAAGTCCCACTTCTTCTTTTGTAGTATTCTTTGCGTCAACGATTCCGTTGATCTTTCCGCCGCAAAGAACAACTATTCTGTCACAAAGCTGAAGCAAAACATCAAGATCTTCTCCGACATATATAACTGCAACACCTTTTTTCTTCTGTTCGTTGAGAAGACGATAAATTGTATATGAGGTGTTGATATCCAATCCGCGAACGGCATAAGCAGTCATCAGAACAGTTGGCGACGAGGCAATTTCTCGACCTACAAGCACCTTCTGCACATTACCGCCGGAAAGTCTTCGTACAGGCGTGTTAATACCAGGTGTAACAACACCCAACTCATCCATTATCTTTATTGCGAGTCGACGCGGATCCTTGGTGTGAACAAACGGAAGCTTGCCTTCGTTGTAATTTTTCAGCATCATATTTTCGGTCATACCCATTGATCCGACAAGACCCATGCCAAGTCTGTCTTCGGGAACAAACGACATAAGTACACCGTATTCCTTGATCTCCTTTGGTGTTTTACCAATAAGCTGTCTGCAAAGAGCAGTTTCAGGCTCAAAATATTCAACGCTGCCGTCATGAACCTTCTGCAATCCGGCAATTGCTTCGAGGAGTTCTTTTTGTCCGCATCCCGAAATACCGGCTACGCCCAATATTTCTCCGCTGTACGCCGTAAAGGAAACATTGCTGAGAACATTTCTGCCCTCAATATTTTTAACTGTAAGATTACTGATCTTAAGTCTTTCTTCCTTATTCTCTGTTTCAGGGCGTTCAATATCAAGCTCTATTTTTTCACCAACCATCATTTCGGTAAGCGAAAATTCTGTAGCTTCACTTGTGGGAACAGTGCCAATGTATTTGCCTTTACGCAGCACTGCCACTCGGTCAGATATTTCGAGGACCTCATGAAGCTTATGAGTAATGATGATAACAGATTTACCATAATCACGCATATTTTTGATAACGGCGAACAGCTTTTTAACTTCCTGTGGTGTCAAAACCGCTGTTGGCTCGTCCAATATAAGAATATCTGCTCCGCGATAAAGAACCTTGACAATTTCAAGAGTTTGCTTCTGTGAAACAGTCATATCATAGACCTTTTGATTGGGATCTATATCAAATCCATAACGTTCGCAGATAGTTTTTACTTTTTTATTAATTGTTTTGCGATCTAGATTAAACCCATCCTCTTTTAATCCCAGAACAATATTTTCTGCCGCAGTGAAAACATCAATCAGTTTAAAGTGCTGATGAATCATACCTATACCTAAATCAAGAGCATCTTTGGGCGAGCGAATAGTCACGGATTTACCGTAAAGAGAAATCTCACCCTCATCAGGAAAATATATGCCAGAAAGCATATTCATCAAAGTAGTCTTTCCGCTTCCATTTTCGCCAAGCAGAGATAGTATTTCTCCGCGACGAACCTCAAGATTGACCTTATGGTTTGCAATTACGGAACCAAAGCTCTTTGTAATATTTTTCATGCTTATTGCAATCGGCTGTTCCATGTGCATTCTCCTTTGCATTTGACATTTAATTGACCGCCAAAGAAAATAATCCGCAAATTGCGGATGCAAAATTCAACCACAGGGGAATACCGAAATAGATATTCCCCTGTGAATAGTATTTGATTAGTTGTTATTAAGCTCGATAATGCCGTCGATGCGGATATCAAATGCAGGAGCTGCACGAAGCTCGCTCTCATGGAAATAACCGTCCCAGATCATTTCGTTACCTTCGAAGTAAGAAACCTTGTCATAAGAAGTAAGAGTCTCACCGTTAACAGTCCAATCCGCGCAATCAAAAACATGAAGCTCGCCGTTCTTGATGGAAGCGACAGCAGCATCTACAGCTTCCTGAGTACCCGATGCACAAGCCGGACCAAGAGCAGTGATAGCAACAGCATCATTTGCATAACCCTGTGCCCAATCTGTAACGATAGCTTCATCGTTCATGTGAGCCTTGAATGCATACTCATAGTATACAGACCAGTTGTTGGTAGCGGAAGTAAGGGCTACATCGGGAGCAACCTTGAGCATGTCAATATTGTATCCAACAGAGTAGCAAACCGTACCTTCTTCATGCTTAGCCTGGGTTGCGGAAGGTGCACCGGTGGAGTCAGCGTGCTGACCGATGATTACGCAGCCATCAGCGATAAGAAGATTGGCAGCTTCTGCTTCACCTGTAAGATCAAACCAAGAGTTGGTGTACTGAACTTCCATAGCAACATTCTTAACAACAGACTTGATGCCAAGGTAGAATGCAGTATAACCGGAAACAACTTCGTGATACGGATATGCACCAACATAACCAACCTTTACATTTCCGTCAGCATCATAATTAGCCTTTGTAAGCTTGCCGTCCTTAATAAGTTCAGCAATCTTCATACCGGCAACAACACCGGAAATATAGCGTGACTCAAAAACCTTTGTAAATGCATTGGAGAAATTGGAAAGGCCGCTCTTTGCTGCAGTATCACCGGTCATTGCAACAAAAGAAACCTCGGGATACTCAGCAGCTATAAGCTCCATATAGGTCTGATGACCGTAGCTGTTGGAAACAACAAGAGTGCATCCCTTATTTACAAGGTCAGCAGCTGCATCGTAGCAAGCCTCATTCTCGCCGATGGTGTACTTCCACAGGATCTGGCTGTCAGCGATACCAAGCTTCTTTGCAGCGGTCTTGATACCGGTGATGTGTGCCTCGGTATATCCTTCATTTTCGTCACCGATAAGGATAACACCGATCTTAATGCCGTCTGCCTCGCTCTTGGAGCAGCCTGCAAATGCAACAGTCAAGCTAAAAACCATTACAAGTACAAGTGCCATGGATAATAATTTCTTGAACATTTTTTCTCCTCCTGAAAATTTTTTATAAAAAGCATCTCGCTTCTTATACAACACAAAAAGGCGCACTCATGCGCCTGTCAGCAAAATGTAATTCCCGATTCTTCGCTCATTTCTTTAATGCGCGCCAGAGATTCCACACGTATTCCCTTGTTTTTGCGAACTATATCTCCGCCGTCCTGAAATGCCTTCTCAACAGCAATACCGGCACCTACTACGTAAGCACCTGCAGCCTCAACAAGATCGATAAGGCCTAAAAGTGCATTGCCGCGTGCAAGAAAATCATCTATAAGCAGAACTCTGTCATTTTCATTCAAAAAATCCTTTGAGACGATGATATCATAGGAGGTCCCGTGTGTAAAGGATTCCACCTTTGCAGTATAAACATCTCCGCTTATATTCTTTGTTTTATTCTTTTTTGCAAAAAGAACGGGAACATTAAAATATTGAGCAACAATCGAAGCTATAGCGATTCCCGATGCCTCAATTGTGAGGATTTTTGTAACATTGCAATCACCAAATAAACGATAAAACTCCTTGCCTAATTCGTTGAGTAAATTAATATCTATCTGATGATTGAGGAAGCTGTCAACCTTAAGAACATCAGAGGATCTGACTTTTCCGTCTTTAATTATTCTTTGTTCCAACAGCTGCAATTGCAATTCCTCCGCTCAATGTTTAATAGGTTACATTTCGACATTATAATATCACATAGTTATAATTTATTCAAGTATATGAAAATGGTATTTATTCACCCAATTTTAATATTTTTGGTATAATATTTCAAAAACAGCAATAATGCACCATGTCATTATTGCTGTTTTTATTGATAATTTGGCTTATTTACTTTATTATGCTTTCCATAAAATCGAGGCATTTTTTGTACACATTTTCATTATCTGTTTCGTTAAGTATCTCATGGCGGTCATTTTCAAAAAAAGTTATCTCTGTATTTTTCATTCCAACCTTATCAAACATTTTATAAACCTGTTCTACTCCCTTTCTGTTTCCGCCTACCGGGTCCTTATCACCGGAAATAAACAGAACCGGCAGTGACTTATCCATTTTTTTAAGATTTTTCTTTTTTCTTATAAATTTAAGTCCTGTTCCAAGATCTTTATACGCACTGCATGTAAAAATAAAACCGCATCTGCCGTCTGCAATATATTTATTAACTATGTTTTTTTCTTTTGTCAACCAATCAAAAGGTGTATCTGCAGGCTTAAACTGTTTATTGTAGCTTCCGAAAGAAATACTGTTTATAAGTTTACTTCTATGTTTTCTGCCGCAGAAAAATCCAATTATCGATGACATCCCTTTTAGCATTCCTGCCGCCGCGCCCGGTACATTTCCTGTTCCTGAAATAATAACTCCCGATAAGCCTTCAGCATACTCTGAACATATATATGTTCTTGTAAGAAAAGAACCCATAGAGTGTCCGAGAATGAAATACGGAAGATCAGGATAATCGCGCGAGATTTCCATTTTCACTCTGTGCATATCCTCCACTACATGGTTCCAGCCATTCTTCTTTGCAAAATAGCCAAGCATTTTATCATCAGACGCAGTCGTTCCGTGTCCCAGGTGGCTGTTTCCGGCTACTATTATGCCATGTTCATTAAGCCATCTTGCAAAAGAATCGTATCTCATAATGTGCTCAGCCATTCCGTGTGATATCTGCAAAACAGCTTTAGGCTCCTTGCATTCCCATATAATCGTATGAAGTTTTTCCCCCTCAACACTTGATGGGATATTTTTAATTTTAACTGTTGTCACCATAAACACTCCCTGTTTTATTTTGTTCCGAATATCCTGTCGCCTGCATCGCCAAGACCCGGTAAAATATAGCCTTCCTCATTAAGGCACTCATCAATGCAGCCTGTATATACATGTACATCGGGATGCTCTTCGTTAATACGTTCAATACCCTCAGGTGCAGCTATTAAACATACAAGCTTGATATCACTGCAGCCACGCTGCTTTAAAAAATTAACCGCAGCACAGGCGCTTCCGCCTGTTGCAAGCATCGGATCAAGAATAACAGCCTGTCTCTGATCGATATCATCAGGCGTTTTACAATAGTATTCCTGAGGCTCCAGTGTTTCTTCATCTCTATATATTCCAACATGCCCAACTCTTGCAGAAGGAACAAGATTGAGAACACCGTCAACCATTCCAAGCCCTGCTCTGAGAATTGGTATCAAAGTAATTTTCTTTCCCGATAAAATATTTGCTTTCGTTTCCTTAAGCGGTGTTTTTACCGTAACCTCTTTCATCGGAAGGTCTCTAAGGACTTCATAGCTCATAAGCATAGCTATCTCTTCAACAAGATTTCTAAAGTCTTTAGTGCCTGTGTTTACATCTCTGAGCAACGTTAATTTATGCTGAATCAGCGGATGAGTAAAAACAGTTACATTATTCATTATATTTCTCCTTAAATTATACCACTTTATTATATTTTATCTTTTAATGGAATAAATTTCAATAATAAAACCGCAGTTTTAACTGCGGTTTTATTATTATTTCTTGGATTTTTTCTCTTTTTTCTTTTTAAAAATCTCAACATCAACAGTTTCAGGCGGAGATTCAAGCTTTTCAGGGTGCTTAAGCATCTCCCTCATTGTTTTGAATGCAATAGCATATTGATGTCCGGAGGCTATTCTTTCATCCATAACAAGTCCAATAGGCATCTGACGCTCAAGATCAATATTTCCGTCCTTATCCTTAACAGGAACATACTCGGAATTACCCATTGTCATAAGCATACTTGTTGTACCGAACTCATAAATATGGTGATGAATATAATTGGTACGTATACTTGCAAGATTTGATATTGTCATCGATACATGGAACGGGCTTGCATTGATAATTGATTTCGGAAGCCATCCGCGCTTATCAAGCCACTTAAACAGACCTACGCCTACATTACATAAGCCGGGTATGGAAACAAGGAACTTCATCAGTTTATCCGTAGAGTTCGAACTACTCTTGTCCTTATTATCCATTATCATTTTATTCATTTTTTCGTTGACATCAAAAATTGTGTCTGTAGGCTCAAAGCGAACCTTTGTCATTGTTGACTCTGTGTCGCCCGGTCGAAGTATGACCATGCCGACCCATATGCCGTCTCTTGCATATATTTTCTTATTAACAACAAACCTGTTAAGTACGCAATTCTGCGAAACAGTTCTTACAAAAGCTGCAATAACGAGTGAAAGGTGGCTGATATCGACACCGTCTCTGTGCTTCTGTTTAATATATGTCTGCATGGGCTCATAAGGAAAACGCACCGTAATGGAATTCATTGCATCATATCTTTTATCCATAATGTACGGAACGATCCTGTACATCATGCTGCAGTTCTTGACTTTTTTGCCGTCTTTTCTGCCCACTGAAAACACTCCACTCTATTATATATAATATTCTTTATTAAATATTATATATACTTTTAATTATTTTTCAATACTTTTCAAAATTTTTAATATATTAAAAATTTAATAACCCGAAGCATAACGCTTCGGGTTATGTAATGATAAATTACTCAGCAGACTCTTCTGCGGGAGCCTCTTCTACAGTCTCTTCATTCTCTGCCTCGAGAAGCTGACGGATAGAAAGGCTTACTCTCTTGCGCTCAAAGTCAACCTCAGTGATAACTGCCTTGACGGTATCGCCAACGTTAACAACATCGGTCGGAACATTCACTCTCTGGTTTGAAAGCTGAGAAATATGTACAAGACCGTCAATGCCGGGAAGAATATTAACGAATGCACCAAATGCAGGAGTACCTACAACCTTGGATTCGATAACAGTTCCAACGGGATACTTGACTCTCATGATCTCCCACGGATTATCCTCCTGCTTTCTGTAGCCGAGAGATACCTTCTTCTTTTCCTCGTCAAGCTTCTTGACGTATACTTCGATTACATCTCCTACAGTAACAACCTCAGAAGGATCGCTGATTCTCTGCCATGAAAGCTCTGTGATATGAACAAGTCCGTCCACGCCGCCGATATCTACGAATGCACCATACTTTGTAAGAGAACGAACTGTACCGGTGTAAATCTTGCCAACCTCAACCTCGGACCAGAACTTCTTCTCTGCTGCTGCACGCTCTCGGCGAGAAGCCTTGGTTATAGAACCTACAGCACGTCTGCGGCTGGGGGTTACTTCGAGAAGCTGGAACTGAACCTTCTTCTTGAGAAGATCTTCCATTGAATCATTGCGTGAAACAGTTGCCTGAGAAGCAGGAACAAAAATACGTACGCCCTTATAGGAAACAACTACGCCGCCCTTATTAACTTCGGTAACAACACCCTCAAAAGTTACAGGCTCTTTTTCTTCTTCCTTTACTTCTTCGACAGGCTCTTCTGCAGCTTCGTTTTCATCAGAATCAAGAGTATCGCTTTCATCATCAAAACGACGTCTTTTTCTCTCAACGATCTTCGGTGCTGCTTCTTTGATCTCGTCCCATGCTTTAGCGGAATCGAGGAGCTTCTTGGAAAGGTAGATATAACCTTCCTGATCGTTGGTGCGCATGATCATAAGCTCAAGCTCATCACCAACTTTTACAACGTCACTCGTTGTAAGGTTGGGATCATCTGTAAGATCCTCAAGCATAACGATACCGGACTGCTTTCTACCAACATCTACATAGATTTCGTTGGGTGCAATACGTACAACGGTTCCGTTGACTACCTTTCCATTAGTATTCGACTGCTTAAAGGATTCCTCCAGCATAGCCTCAAAGTTTTCTGTCATGATCTCGCTCACGGTTAAAACTACCTCCTTAATTACGTCCGACGGAGTTGATGCACCTGCGGTGATACCAATTTTTTCAGCTTTTAAAATCTCATTTATCGGAATCTCCGCCGCTGTCTCAATTGCATAACTGCTGCAGCAGTCATTACATATTTTAAACAGCTTCTGGGTGTTTGAACTGTTTTTTCCCCCGATTATAATCATAAGATCACTCTCGCGAGCCAGTTCCACCGCCTCCTGTTGACGGCTCAACGTTGCACTGCATATAGTATCATAAATAGAAGCGTTTGTACATACCTTTTTTAAAATTTCAATGCAATTTTGCCAAATTTGTGTATTATACGTTGTTTGTGCCACAACACAGACATTTTCTTTTGCCAAATTCGAATTTTGCAAAAGAAGTGCCTCAAGCTCGCTTTCGTTTGAAAAAACAAAAACTTCTCCGGCGCAATGGCCTTTTATCCCAAGCACCTCAGGATGCTCCGAATCTCCTGCAATCAGCACAGGCATGCCATTTTCTGAGGCATTGGCAACTATTTTATGTATCTTTGCAACAAAGGGGCATGTTGCATCCATAAATCGTATATTGTTTTTTCTTATCTCGTCATATACGGATAATGCTACTCCGTGCGAACGAATCACCAGCACTCCGTCATCTGATGCCTCATTGGGACTTGATATGGATTTTACACCGGCTTTTTCAAGTCTCTCAACGACCTGTGCATTATGTATTATCGGTCCGAGAGTATATACTTTATCTCCCTTTCGTACAAGCTCTTCAACAGACTCCACCGCACGATTTACACCAAAACAGAACCCTGCTGTTTTTGCTACCTTGACCATTTACGTTACCTCAGTCCTATCTTCTGCTTAACTGTATTTACAACTGAATTTACAGCTTCTTCTACAGACATTTCAGTCGTATCAATCAAAACAGCATCCGGAGCTTGTTTAAGAGGAGCTATCGCTCTGCTGGAATCATTGTGATCGCGCACCTTGATATCCTCAAGTATTTCTTCATATACAACCTTTTTCCCTTGAGCGATCAACTCATTATATCTTCTTGTGGCACGTTCTTCCGCAGAAGCTGTGAGGAATATTTTAACCTGTGCTCTGGGAAGGACAACTGTTCCGATATCTCTTCCGTCCATAATAACATTATTTACCGATGCAGTCTCCTGCTGCAATCTGAAAAGGAGCTCACGAACTTTAGGGTATGCAGAAACAGTAGATGCCGCACGGGATATTTCAGGTGTTCTTATCACTCTTGATACATTTTCGCCGCAAAGATATACCCTCTGCTCCCCATCTACGTATCTCAATTCCACATCGATCATAGGAAGAACAGAAACTACCTTTGCACTGTTATCGGGATCGATATTTCTCTGAAGAACAAACAACGCAACCGCTCTGTAAAGCGCCCCTGTGTCAACATATACATATCCGAGTCTTTTGGCGGCCTCTCTTGCAATAGTGCTTTTGCCCGCTCCTGCAGGGCCATCGATTGCTATATTTATCATACTCATAACTCCTTGGCAGAATTTTTTCCGGCTGCGGCACCGGTTGAAAATGCGATTTGGAGATTGAATCCCCCCGTATATGCATCAACATCAATTATTTCTCCTGCAAAAAACAAGCCCTTAACAATCTTTGATTCCATTGTTTTGGGGTTTATTTCCTTTACGGATATGCCGCCGGAGGTGATTATCGCTTCATTTATATCACGAAATGCGACTGCTGTAAATACAAAACGCTTTAAGAGAGCAATTAAATTCATTCTTTGTTCATGTGTAATTGAATGAAGCTTTGTATCAGACGGGATTTTGCTTCGCTCAATAAATATAGGAATAAGCTCCTTCGGAACAAGTGATCTCAGCTCATCGCCAAATAATTTATTTCCTTCCTTTGCAAAATCACGAAGTAATCTTCCGTCAAGCTTTTTTTCGTCCAGTGCAGGCTTTAAATCTATCGCAAAAGTATATCTGCTGTTTTTTTCAAAATCCAGATGGCAGCTTGCACTGAGAACCATTGCTCCTGCCAGACCGTATGGAGCAATGGTCATTTCTCCAAAATCAGAATATATTGTTTTATTTTCTGATTCCACCTTAAGTGCAACATTTTTAAGCGTAACTTCACTTATTCTGCTGCATTCGCTGCCCACACACACTACGGGAACAAGCGAAGGTCTTGGAGAAATTATTGTATGTCCTAATTTTCGCGCAAGTTCATAGCCGTTTCCGTCCGAGCCTGTCGCTCTGTACGAACAGCCGCCGGAGGCAAGAATACATGCATTGCATTTGTATTTTACTCCATTTGCCTCAACCGCTCTAACTTCTCCGTTTTCGGCAATAATTTCTGTAACATTTCCTCTTATAAATTTTACTCCAGCTTTTTTACATGCAGATATCAGGGCATTGTTAATATCGGACGATTTGTCCGATACAGGAAAGACTCGTTTTCCCCTTTCTGTTTTAAGCGGAACATTTTCATTTTCAAAAAAGCTCATAGTGTCCTGTGATGTGAATGCAGAAAAAGCACTGTACATAAAACGTCCGTTTTTTGATATATTTTGCATCAGTTCATCATTATTACAATTATTTGTAACATTGCATCTGCCTTTACCGGTAAGCAGTAACTTTTTCCCGGGATGAGCATTTTTTTCAATTATTGAAACAGAAGCACCGTTTCCTGCAGCTGTGCAGGCAGCCATCATTCCTGCAGGTCCTGCACCGATAACAATTATTTTCTGCATAACTTTTTCCTCAACAATAAAAGGCGGTTTTCACCACCTTTTATATTTAATATATGACTATTTGATTTTAAATAATCTGCGGAATTTTTCGCTGTACTTTACATCGTACAGATACGAAAATTTATATAGTGCAAGGTCATAAAACAAAAACACTAAATTTGCAATAACAAGCAGTCCTGCAATCATCCACCAAGCAAAATCGCTTTCAAAAAATGGAATTGAGAACAATAGACCTGCAACCCATACAGCGGCCAAGGCAGAAAGATTAAAATAAACAAGCTTTACCATTATTCTTATAGGTCTTATCCTGATCCTTTCAAAAGAAAACTGCAGAAGAGGATATAAACCAAACAAAAACAAGTATAAAAGCGCAGCATCTTTTGCAACAACCGGAAGTATCATTGAAATAAAAAACACAGAAAAATATACAGGCAGTGTTTTCTTTTCGCCAAATTCAGATATCGGAATTATAAGTACTCCACCTGCAGCCATCGGAATAGCGTAGCTTAGTGACGGAAATAACGAACCTATCATAATAACTGCCGATAATGCAGCTGTAATTCCGGATATTGCAATATATGCACTCTTTGAATATTTCATTTTATCAGCAGCAGCTTATCATATCTCCGCCGCAGCATTCGCAGCACGAATCGGCACAGAACATACCACAGCACATGGAAAGCGGATTACAGCCTCTTTCGGCTCGATCCGTATCATAAACATAACCGCCGCGTTTACCTGAACGCTGGGACTGTACTACGTTATACGCCGAACGAAATTCCGCATTGGACGGATCAAGCTGAACGGCTTGAGAAAAATGCTCATACGCCTGTTCTACCCAGCCTCTGTGATAGAGGACGGTACCGCGAAGGAAATACCATTCAGCATTTCTTCTTGTCATGGGAACACCGTCAAGCAATTCTTCAGCTTCGTTATATCGTTTATTATTTATCATCTGGCGAACATCGGAAAAACTTGTTGTATTGGCCGATGAACTGTAATAGCTTCTGCCTGATGTATTTGAGGAAGAAGATGCACCTGCGGAAGATGAATTATTCGAATATCCTGCGGAATAACCATAGGATGCGCCTCCGGCTGTATTTCCGGATGTACTGCTGTATGACTCTGCTCTATCGGTACCGTTTCTTCTGTTGGTAACAATAGTATCATAAGCCTCGTTTATTTCCTTCATCTTCTCCTCAAAAAGCTCGGAAGCTGCGGGATTAGCGCTGTTTGCAACATTATCCGGGTGATATTTTCTTGCCAAATCACGATATGCGGATTTAACCTCGTCATCTGTTGCATTTCTTGATATCCCAAGAACATCATACGGATCTCTCATATATTTCATTCTCCTTTATTCACATCTTCGTCAAGATGCATTGCACACTTTTGTGAATAACACATTCCAAGCATGGTTATGTTATCTAGAACTTCCTTAAAATAATTGAACTCAAGAATATCATAATAGTCAAGCATTGCCGATGCAGTCAGATTCATTGATTCATTTGCATAAATGTGAGCATTTTTCAGTGCATCGGTTTTGTTTTTTACATCACTTTTGCAAAGCGAAAATTTTTTTGCAAAAGGATTAAAACCACCTTTTAATATATCCTTTTCAAGATCATCCTGAGCGTCAATCAAATATATCCAGCGACCTAAATAATAGCCGAATTTTTTAAGTATTGGTTTGACAGTCACATCGTCAGAAAGCATTTGTGCCAACTCAGATATCAATTTCGCGGATGGCTCGGCGGCACTGTCAAGTGAAGCATTTTCCGATTTTTCAGCCTCTTGCTGCTCATCTATATATGCTGTAACCAGTTCATCAATTACAGGATTTTTCTTTTTGGCTTTTTTTCGCATCGGAGCAGAAAAGGCTTTCAGAAGTTTCCATCCTATTTTCCCAAAAAACCTCGCATCATTCACATTATCGCGCAATTTATGATAAAACATTATTGCCGTAAGATCTGATGTGAATTTAAAAGCATCGGATTCTGCAATACACTTCGGACATTTATAAAGCGGATTAAACGTACATCGGCCTTTTCCACATGAAACCTCTGCCTGTTCAAATTCAAGCTTGAGCATTGTCAAAAAGGTGTAGTCATAATTAAGCAAAAACTTTGCAAAAAGTCCATACGACTTGCCGATCTGCTTGCAAAGAGTACAATAAACCGATTTATACCTATCATATTCATAAAACCGCATTTGCGGTTTATATATCCTGATATAACCGAACAAACTACACAACTCCAAAATACACGATAATATTATAATACATTAGTATTATCGTGTATTCGTGAATAATATGTTAAATTTAAGCTTTATTCAAGATTTTACCAAGATATTGACCTGTATAAGAAGCCTTGCATTGTGCAACTGTCTCAGGTGTTCCCTCTGCAACCACAAGACCGCCTTCATCTCCCCCTTCAGGACCCAGGTCTATAATATAATCACAGCATTTAATAACATCAAGGTTGTGCTCAATAATCAAAACCGTGTTTCCGCTTTCTGTAAGTTTATTAAGCACACTGAGCAGTCTTTGAACATCTGCCGTATGCAAACCTGTTGTAGGCTCATCAAGAACGAAAATCGTCTTGCCGGTTGCACGCTTTGACAGCTCTGTTGCAAGCTTTACCCTTTGTGCCTCGCCGCCGGAAAGAGTTGTCGCAGGCTGTCCTATTTTAACATATCCAAGACCGACATCATAAAGTGTCTGAAGCTTACGTGCGATCTTGGGTTGATTTGCAAAAAAATTCAGACCTTCCTCAATTGTCATATCAAGTACATCAGCAATGCTTTTTCCTTTGTATTTGACCTCAAGAGTTTCCCTGTTATATCGAGTCCCCTTGCACACCTCGCATGGTACATAAATATCAGGAAGAAAATGCATTTCAATTTTCAGTATTCCGTCACCCTCGCAGGCCTCACAGCGGCCTCCCTTGACGTTGAATGAGAATCTTCCCGGTCCGAAGCCGCGCATTTTCGCTTCCTGAGTAGCCGAATACAGGTCTCTTATATCCGTAAACACGCCTGTATAGGTTGCAGGGTTTGAGCGCGGAGTTCTGCCTATAGGAGCCTGATCGATAGCTATTATCTTATCAAGATGTTCAATTCCTTCTATATCCTCATGAGCACCCCAGTGAGGTTTTGCTCCGTTCAGATCTGAATGGAGTCTGTTATACAAAATTTCATTTACCAAAGAGCTTTTGCCCGAACCCGACACTCCTGTCACACACGTCATCGTTCCGAGCGGAATCTTTACATTTATATTTCTCAGATTATTTTCGGAAGCACCTATTATTTTAAGAAATTTTCCGTTTCCTTCCCTTCTTTTTTCAGGAATATCTATCCGTCTGCTTCCGTTAAGGAACTGACCGGTCAGCGATCCTTTACACTTCATAAGCTTGTCAACAGTGCCTGAGAACACAACCTCACCGCCGTGTATGCCTGCACCCGGCCCGATATCTACAACATAATCCGCAGCACGTATCGTATCCTCATCATGTTCAACCACTATCAGTGTATTTCCAAGATCTCTCAATCTCTCAAGCGTTGCCAGAAGCTTATCATTATCGCGCTGATGAAGTCCTATACTCGGTTCGTCAAGAATATACAGCACACCCATTAAGCTTGACCCTATCTGCGTTGCCAGACGTATTCTCTGGCTTTCACCACCCGAAAGTGTTCCTGCCGATCTTGAAAGTGTCAAATATCCCAACCCTACACTTTCAAGGAAGGACAGACGTTCAAGTATTTCTTTGATTATCTGGTCACCTATCATGTGCTCTCTTTCATCAAGCTGCAGTTTTTTATAAAATTGTATCAGCTCTCTTATAGATTTGTCAGTTGCCTCTGCAATATTTATTCCACCTACTGTAACAGCAAGAGATTCATCCTTAAGCCTTTTTCCGTTACAGGCCTTGCAAGGCACAGGGCTCATCAAAGCCTCAATATCAGCTTTGCTCCACAAGCTGGTGGTTTCCTTATATCTTCGTTCAAGATTTGTAATAACACCCTCAAACACACTTTCAAATGTTCTTGTTCCATAACTGTCTTTTCGAACGAATGACAACTTTTTATTACCGGTTCCATAGAGAAGAACATCAACCTGTTCTTTGGTAAGATTCTCTATTGGTGTATCAACAGAAAATCCGTATGCCTTTGCAACACCCTTAAAATACATCATTGCCAACGAGTTTTCTTCAGCTTTCCAGCCTGTTCCCTTGATTGCGCCTTTCGAGATGGAAAGTCTTCTGTTTGGAATGATCAGATCAGGGTCAACACGCATAAATACACCTAAACCGGTACACTTGGGGCAGGCTCCGAACGGATTATTAAACGAAAACATACGCGGAGCCAATTCCTCAACACTGACTCCATGCTCGGGACATGCATAATTCTGGGAGTATGTTACCTCTTCCCCTCCGACGATTGATGCAATAACCATACCGCCTGTCAACGAAGAGGCTGTTTCTACGGAATCGGCAGCACGGCTTCGTATATCCGGCTTTATCACCAGTCTGTCAACAACTATTTCAACAGTATGCTTGACATTCTTGTCAAGCACGATTTCTTCGGAAAGATCATATATATTACCGTCCACACGAACTCGTGAAAAACCGCTTTTTCTCGCAGCATCAAACTCTTTTTGCTGAGTACCTTTTTTTCCTCTTACCACAGGAGCCAAAATCATAAGCTTTGCGCCCTCCGGCAGTGAAAGAATGCTGTCAACTATCTGATCTACAGTCTGCTGCTTTATTTCTCTGCCGCACACAGGACAATGAGGGATTCCTATTCTTGCATAAAGAAGCCTCATATAATCATATATCTCTGTTACCGTTCCTACTGTAGAGCGTGGATTTTTTGATGTTGTTTTTTGATCTATAGATATAGCAGGAGACAGACCATCGATTGAATCAACATCAGGTTTTTCCATCTGTCCCAAAAACATTCTTGCATAGGACGAAAGAGATTCGACGTATCTCCTCTGCCCTTCCGCATAAATCGTTTCGAATGCAAGTGAGCTTTTGCCTGATCCCGACAAGCCTGTAAAAACAACAAGCTTGTCTCTCGGAATCTCAACATTTATATTTTTTAAATTATTTGCCCTTGCGCCTTTAATAATGATTTTCTGACTTGACACTGAATTTCCTCCGAATCAAAGTTTAGGTGTGGTCTGCTTTTCGAGAACCTTGATCTGGTCTCTCAGCTGTGCCGCAAGCTCAAAATCAAGAAGCTTGGCCGCCTGCTTCATTTGCTTTGTAAGCTCCTTCACAAGCTGATCACGCTCCGATTTTGTCATGCGCTTTTTTGTTTTTTTATCAGCAGAGTCATCATAACCGTGCATAGATATTTCAATTATATCCGCTACCTTTTTTTCTATTGTTTTAGGTTCGATGCCGTGTTTTTTGTTGTATTCCATTTGAACAGCACGTCGTCTGGCTGTTTCAGTCAAGGCATATTCCATTGACGGCGTTACGCTGTCGGCATACATTATTACATGTCCCTCACTGTTTCTTGCTGCTCTTCCGATAGTCTGAACAAGTGAGGTCGAGCTTCTGAGGAAGCCTTCCTTATCTGCGTCAAGTATAGCCACAAGCGATACCTCGGGAATATCAAGACCCTCTCTCAAAAGATTGATTCCGACAAGAACATCAAATTCACCGAGCCGCAGATCACGAATTATTTCCATGCGCTCAACCGTATCGATATCATGGTGTAAATAACGCACCTTTATTCCAAGGCTTTCCATATAAGCGGTAAGATCTTCCGCCATTTTCTTCGTCAGCGTTGTTACAAGTGTGCGTTGCTTTTTATCGGCACGCACATTTATCTCCGAGATCAGATCATCGATCTGTCCCTGCGTAGGTTTTACTGTAACCTCGGGATCAAGCAGACCTGTCGGTCTGATGACCTGCTCAACGACCTGCTCACTCTTGCTTCTTTCAAATTCGGCAGGGGTCGCACTTACGTATATAACCTGATTTATATGATCGTAAAACTCATCGAAGCCGAGCGGTCTGTTGTCATAGGCAGACGGAAGTCTGAATCCGTAATCAATAAGGTTTTTCTTTCGCGCTCTGTCACCGTTGAGCATTGCACGCACCTGCGGGATTGTAACATGTGATTCATCGACAAACATAAGAAAATCGTCGGGAAAATAGTCAAGCAGCGTAAACGGCTGACTGCCGGGTTCTCTGCCCGATAAGACTCGTGAATAATTTTCTATTCCCGAACAGAAGCCTATTTCATTAAGCATTTCCATATCGTATGTTGTTCTCTGCTGGATCCTTTGTGCCTCAACCAGCATTTCATTTTCCTTAAACCATGCTACTCTGTCATACATCTCCTGTTCTATTTCCGAGATAGCATGAACCATCTTTTCTCTAGGCACTATATAGTGTGATGCAGGATAAACAGCTATATGAGACCGCAAGCCCTTTATTTCTCCCGTAACTACATTTATTTCACAAATGCGTTCTATTTCATCTCCCCAAAAGTCAATCCTGATTGCAGTATCAGTTGAATAAGACGGATATATTTCAACCACATCTCCGCGCACTCTGAATTTATTACGGGAAAAGTCAATATCGCCTCGCTCATACTGAATCTCTGTAAGCTTCCGAAGCACTTCGTCCCTGCTTTTTTCCATTCCCACTCGCAAGGACAAAATCATATTACGATAATCGATAGGGTCTCCGAGGGTATATATGCATGAAACACTTGCAACTATAATTACATCTCTGCGTTCGGAAAGTGCAGAAGTCGCGGAGTGTCTCAGCTTATCTATTTCATCGTTAATACTGCTGTCCTTTTCGATATATGTGTCGGTCGTCGGAACGTATGATTCAGGCTGATAATAATCATAATACGACACAAAAAACTCAACCGCATTTTCCGGAAAAAACTCTCGAAATTCATTGCAAAGCTGTGCGGCAAGAACCTTGTTGTGCGCCAATACAAGTGTCGGTTTATTTATCTTTTCTATAACATTCGCCATGGTAAAGGTTTTTCCCGAACCCGTTACACCGAGCAGTGCCTGGTCGTGATATCCCTTTTTCAGTCCATCAACCAAACGTTCTATTGCCTGCGGCTGATCTCCTGTAGGTTTATATTTTGAATGCAGTTTAAAATCAGCCATTACAAAACACCTCTTTACTAATTATCTGAAAAGATATTCGAGCTGTTCGCTTGAGGCCAATGACACCTTATCCGAAGGCGAACAGATTATATGATCAATAAGAGCAACGGAAATCGTTGCAAGTGCATCTTTAATCGTTTTTGTAGTCTGAAGGTCTTCCCTTGAGGGCAACGCATAACCTCGCGGATGATTGTGAGCAAGAATAACAGCAACCGCATTGTGCTTCAAAGCACAGTTTACAACTGCACGAGTGCTTAATGCCGCGCTGTTTACAGAACCTTCGCAAAGAATATCTGCACTGATCATGTTCATTTTATTATCCACACAAAGCAGCATGACATGCTCCTCGGTAAGCTGAGAAAGAGTATTAAAAACATAATTTACTATTTCATCATGACCAACAATTTTATTTGCCGTCGTTTTTTGGATCTGATAATATCGCTGCAGTTCTCTCATAAGAGAAATAAATACCGCTGTATTATGCCCTATACCTTTTACCTTCTCCAACTCATGAATCGGCGCATCAAGAACCTCAGAAAAAGAACCAAAGTGTTTTATCAGATCATGAGCCAATTCATTTGTATCTTTACGAGGTACAGCATAGAAAAGCGCAAGCTCCAAGGCATTGTGCGGTTCAAACTTGCTAAGTCCATCTTTTTCGAATCTGTTTTTTAATCGTTCTCTATGACCCTCGTGCTTATTATCTGCCATAAACACTTCTCCTTGATCGGAAAAATAATTGTAGTGTAAGTATATCACAAAACATTTAATAATGGAATACTTAATCGAACAAATTTTTGTCAATAATATCAAGTGATGTTTTTTAACATAAAAGCACACCGACAGCCTTGTGGACTGTTCCCCGAGGAAAAGACAAATAAAAAATCACCCAGACGTAGAATAACGTAAGATTACGCGGTCTTGCTCCTGATTTCAAAGGGAGTAAGGCCGTTTTTCAAAGAAATGCGTTCATAATTGTAAAAATAGACATACTCAGAAACAAGTTGTTCGAGAACAGACTGAGAAGTGATATCAACCCGGTTAAGGCACTCAGACTTCAGGGTTCCAAAAAAGTTTTCCATGGAAGAATTGTCATAAGGACAACCGGGACTGGACATTGAAGGAGAAAAGTGGTATTCTTTACTCAGGTCAAAATAAACTTGTGAGGTATATTGAGACCCTTGGTCACTGTGGAGTGCGAGTCCATCAGTGACCTTTTCCTTTTGCAGAGCATCTCTGATTGTATCGGTAACCAAAGATGCAGTCATATCATTTCCGATTCGGTAAGAGATGACCATTTTTCCGCAAAGGTCAATTACCGCACAAATGTAAAGAAATCCTTTAGGGGTATGGATATATGTAATATCTGTAGCCCAGAATTGATTCGGCGAACCTTGTTCGAATTTGCGTTTCAAAAGATTGGGATATTTGTATACAGCTTGCTTGTAACGAGTGTATGGTCTGCGTTGACGAACGCATGAGAGAAGATTCAGCTTTCGCATGATACGGATAATTGCCTTCAGATTTACGTGCTTGTTTTTCTTTTTGCGAAGCCATTTCTGAACTCTGCGGTAGCCGTATGTCTGTTTGCTGTGCTTCTGGCATTCCACAATCAGGTCAACGAGCCATTGGTCTTTTGAGGGTTTGTTCTGTCGTTTTCTCCAGCTGTAGTATCCGCTGCGCGACACTTCCAAAATACGGCATAATGTAGTTATTCTGTATTTGCCTTTTAATCGCTCTATAACACGATATTTAAGCTTCACCTCCCTCCAATTTCTAACTGAAAATTTCGGAGCACCTCAACTGCCATTCTTAATTCGGCAAGTTCATTTTTCATCCTTGCTTCTTCTGTTGCAGCTGCTTTTCGGGGACGCCCTTTCTTCCTTGGGATATATCCCAAGGCGAATTTTCTTGCTTTTCTGTTTTGTCTGCTGACCAATCCTTTTATCTGCTCTTTGGCCAATCCATAGCTTTTGGCTATTTCTCTGTTTGTTTCTCCTGCTGCCTTTCGGGCAAATACTGCTTCACTTAACTCTTCCATTTTCGTATATTGTCTTGCCATGCAAAAACACCTCCTGATGTATTTCTTATTCTACATCAAGAGGTGTTTTATTTCATTGTCCGTTTTTCAGGGTACTGTCCATTGTGCTGTCGGTGTGCTTTTATGTTAAGGTTATTTTTTCAGAGAAAGAGCGGTTTTTACCTTTTTGATAACACCCTTGGCATTCAATTCGAAAATATCAAGAAGCTGGAGTGCAGGACCGCTGATGCCGAATCTGTCATTTACGCCAAGCTTAATAACAGGTACAGGATAGTTTTCTGCAAGATATTCGCTGACCGCACCGCCAAGGCCGCCAACTACACTATGCTCTTCGGCAGTAACTATAGCACCGGTTTCCTCTGCACATTTCTTTACAAGCTCACCGTCAAGAGGCTTTACCGTGGGCATGTTAACCACACGAACACTTATTCCCTCTTCCTTCAGCATGTCTGCTGCTTCAACTGCAGGTGCAACCATAAGACCGTTTGCAATAACAGTAACATCAGTACCATCTCTAAGGACAGCACCCTTACCTATTTCAAACTTATAGGTTTCATCAAAAAATTCGGGCACAGCAAGTCTTCCGAATCTGAGATAAACAGGACCGTTGTGTTTTGCTGCGGCACGCACTGCCTGCTTTGCCTCTACATCATCGGCAGGAACAATAATAGTCATTCCGGGGATCGTTCTCATAAGAGCAATATCCTCGCAGCACTGATGAGTTGCTCCGTCTTCGCCGACCGAAATACCTGCATGAGTTGCACCGATCTTAACATTCAGCTGAGGATAGCCTATGGAGTTTCTTACCTGCTCATAAGCTCTGCCTGCCGCAAACATAGCAAAGGAGCTTGCAAAAACAATATCTCCGGCAGCAGCCATACCTGCCGCAATGCTCATCATATTGCCCTCTGCAATACCGCAGTCAAAATGACGGTCCGGATATGCTTTCTTAAATATTCCGGTCTTAGTTGCCGCCGCAAGGTCAGCATCAAGAACATAAAGATTTGGGATTTCCTTTGCCAATTCTACAAGAGCTTCGCCATAACTGTCTCTTGTTGCCTTCTTTTTCACGTCAGCCATTATTCTGCCTCCAGTCTCGCGCATTCAGCCTTAAGCTCTTCCATTGCACGCATATATTCCTCTTCATTGGGTGCCTTACCGTGCCAGTCAGCAACATTCTCCATATAAGAAACGCCTTTGCCTTTTATTGTCTTCATAATAATTGCCAAAGGCTTACCTTCATTATCGGTATCAATTGCCTTTTCGATAGCATCAAAATCATGACCGTCTATCTCGATTGTGGTAAATCCGAATGCCACGAACTTCTCAACGATCGGGTACGGAGAGTTTACCTCTTCCACAGAACCGTCGATCTGAAGATTGTTGTTATCAACAATAACAGTAAGATTATCAAGCTTCTTGTGAGAAGCAAACATTGCAGCTTCCCACACCTGACCTTCTTCTATCTCTCCGTCTCCGAGTATTGTGTATACTCTGTTTGTTTTGCCATGCAGCTTCATTGAAAGAGCCATACCAACAGCACAGGAAATACCCTGACCTAAAGAACCGCTGCTCATATCAACACCGGGAATTTTTTTCATATCAGGATGACCCTGAAGAAAACTTCCGTATTTACGAAGTGTCTTAATCGCATCTGTGGGAAAGAATCCTCTAAGAGCAAGCGCACCGTAAAGTGCCGGAGCACAATGTCCCTTCGAGAGAACAAAACGATCGCGGCTGTCCATTTCCGGGGCATCGGGATTGACATTCATCTTATCAAAATAAAGATAAGTGAGCATATCGGTCATTGACAAAGAACCACCGGGGTGACCGCACTTTGCATTGTAGGTACCTTCGATAACAAGCTGGCGAACCTTATTAGCTGTTATCTGAAGGCTTTTCTTTTTTGCAGCATCCATTATGAAACCTCCATAAAGTGTTTAATAACATAATTTATCAGCTCTGCCACAGCTCCTCTGCGGCAGTCGCAAACTATCATATCTGCCTCTTGCTTGATTTCATCGGCAGCATTTTTGGGCGCAGCGGAAAAATCAGCACCCTTAATCATTTCCATGTCATTATAATAATCGCCTATTGCTATACTCATCGCTTCTCTGTCATCGAGAGCAATAAGGGCCTTGATCGCAGACATTTTATTGGCGTCCTTATTCAGAATTTCACAGTAAATCGGACAAGAACAAACAGATACCACGCTGTCGGGTTGATTCTCCGTGCAAAAATTTAATACACGTGAAATATCCTCCGCCTGACCTGAAATAAGAATTTTAAAAAATTTATCGGGGACAGCAAATGTATTTATATCAACATTCGTAAATCTTAAGCCTTCAAGCATTTCACGCGCAGAATTGTCAAACCCGTCTCTCAGCTGATAAATTACACCGTCATCACACCAGATTTCAACACCGACATCGGTAAACTTATCAAGAATATTCATAATAAGAGGCATGAGCTCGTCCCTATTCAGCTCAGAAGTCCAAACAAACCGATTATTTGAAAAATCATAAACTCCTGCTCCGTTATAGACAATGCATTTATCCGAGCATGCAATCATTTCTGTAAATTTACGAACAGACAACGGTGAACGACCTGATGCAATCACCAATTCTCCGCCTAATTCGGCAAATTTACCTGCCGCCCGTTTATTTCTCCGAGGAAGCCTTAATTTATTCGTTATCAATGTGCCATCGATATCGCAAGTAATTATGATTCTTTTTTTCAGATAAATCAACCCCGAGATATTTATGAACGAAGATTTTTTATTATATCGGTAAAATAATCAGGTAAATCTGATTCAATATCTATTTGTTCACCTGTTCTGGGATGTACAAACGCTATTCTTTTCGCGTGAAGGCATTGGCCTTTACACACAGAAAACTGAGGTTTTCCACCATATACACTATCACACACAATAGGATGACCAATGTGTGCCATGTGTACTCTTATTTGATGCGTTCTGCCTGTTTCCAAGGTTAATCTCAGGTGAGAATAACCTTTATAAGTGTTCAAAACCTCATAATGAGTAATTGCTTCTCTTCCGTTCTTTACAACAGCCATCTTTTTTCTGTCAGACGGACTTCTGCCTATAAGAGTTTTTATAGTACCTTTATCTTCTTTAGGTTTTCCGACTATTATCGCCTCATATTGACGTGTAAAGTCATGTTCCTTTATAAGCTCAGCGAGCTTCTGATGTGCAAAATCATTCTTTGCAACAATAAGAAGACCGCTTGTATCCTTATCAAGACGGTGAACAATACCCGGACGTGCAACTCCGTTTATTCCGGATAGAGTATCTCCGCAATAATGAAGCAGAGCATTTACCAACGTTCCGTTCAGATTTCCTGCCGCAGGATGAACTACCATTCCCTTAGGCTTATTAACAACTAAAAGATCGGAGTCTTCATACGCGATATCCAAAGAAATATCTTCAGGCAGTGTTTCAAGCATAACAGGCTCTGAAATATTTAAAACAATCTCATCGCCAGTTTTTACCGGACTTTTCTTCTCGGCTGTTTTACCGTTCAGTTTAACCGAACCGTCTTCTATAAGTCTTTGTATGTATGACCTTGAGTAATCCGTAAGCAGGGCAGCGATTGACTTGTCCAGTCTCTCGCTGTCCTGCTTTGCAATTATTATTATTTCTTTATTCATCTTTTACAACAGATGCAGCTTCTGTTTTTTCTTCATTTTGAGGAGCAAATTTGTCGTGTACAAAGAGAATATATACACAAAGCAAAATTCCGCCAACTACAATACAGCAATCTGCAAAATTAAATACAGCAAATTTAAAGAGCGGAGAAATATCAATATAATCTATTACCTCTCCAAATCGGATTCTGTCAATAAGATTGCCGATTCCTCCTGCAATAATCAGAGTTGCAGATGTATAACCCAGCCAGTGATATATCATTTTTCTCGCAATGAAATACACAATAATGGCAAGAACAATGAACGTTGCAATTATAAAGAACCACTTCTGTCCTTCAAGAATACTGAAAGATGCCCCATCATTCCTAAGATGGTGCCAATTAAGCAATCCTTTAACAGCAACTACCGATTCACCGATCTCAAGGTTTTTGTCAACAACATATTTAATTATCTGATCCGCTGCAACAAGGAATAAAGTACAAGCAGCAATAATTACATAAAGCATAAACAAAATGCTCCTCGGATAATTTATTTAACAGCATTTTTGCATCTTTCGCAAAGAGTCGGATGCTCACTGTCCTTACCGACAGAACTGTCATAAGTCCAGCAGCGTTCACATTTTTCGCCGCATGCTTTCTCAACCTTAACAGCAAGACCGGGAATCTCAGATGCAGGAATATCGGAATTACTCTTTGAAAGAGTTACACCTGAAACAATAAAGATGGCATTGAGTGTATTCTCATACTTCTTAAGGAATTCGAGCATTTCCGAATCACAGTAAAGGGTTGCAACTGCTTCAAGGGATTTGCCGATCACTTTTTCCTTTCTTGCACCTTCAAGCGCTTTCTGAACTTCATCTCTGATAGAATGAAGTTTATCCCAGTCAGCCAAGAACGCCTCATCAGCATCTACATCTATTGAGTCCGGCATGCTGTTAAAAACAATATTTTCAGCATTGTCACCCTTGCGGTGAGGCATAAACTGCCAAACTTCATCAGAAGTATATGCCAGCATCGGTGATATAAGGCGAACCATGCAATCAAGAATCTCAAAAATTACGCTCTGTGCTGCTCTGCGGCTTACACTGTTCTTACCGTCACAATAAAGCCTGTCCTTGAGAACATCGAGGTAGAAGTTGGACATATCAACAACGCAGAACTTAATAACAGCATGAAATGCCTGATAAAATTCATATCCATCGTATGCTTTTTTACATACTGCAATAAGGTTGTTAAGTCTTGCGAGAGCCCATCTGTCGATAGGCATAAGCTCGTCTGCCTTTACCATGTCGGTATTGGGATCAAAATCAGCAATGTTGGCAAGAATAAAGCGGCATGTATTTCTGATCTTTCTGTAAGATTCAGAAATCTGTGAAAGTGCATTATCCGAAATTTTAACATCGCTGTGGTAATCAGAAGATGCAACCCAAAGTCTCAGTACATCTGCACCGTACTTCTTGACGATAGTTTCGGGCGAAATACCGTTGCCCTTGGACTTATGCATTTCATCGCCTTTTTCGTCGAGAACCCAACCATGTGTTACGACAGCCTTATAAGGAGCCGCACCTCTCCATGCAGCGGCAGTAAGGAGCGATGAGTTGAACCATCCGCGATATTGATCGGCACCCTCAAGATAAAGATCTGCAGGCCATGTAAGATAGTCACGTGCTTCACAGACGGCAGCGTGGGTTACACCCGAATCAAACCAAACGTCCATGATGTCGTTTTCCTTTGTGAAGGTGGTATTACCGCAATGCTTACATGCAGTACCCTTAGGCATAAGTCTTGACGGAGTTCTCTCATACCATACATCGGAGCCATGTTTTCCGAACAATCTTGCAACGTAAAGGATGGTATCCTTATCGAGATGTTCTTTACCGCACTTTTTGCAGTAGAAGATAGGAATAGGAACACCCCAGCGGCGCTGACGGCTTATACACCAGTCCTTGCGCTCACGAACCATCGATGTGATTCTGTCTTCTCCCCATCCCGGTATCCACTTGACATTTTTAATAGCCTCAAGAGCGGCTTCCTTGAAATTATCAATTGAGCAGAACCACTGCTCAGTTGCTCTGAAAAGGATAGGATGCTTGCATCTCCAGCAGTGAGGATATTTATGAACAATTCGCTCTCCGGCAAGAAGTGCACCTGTTTCCTCAAGGTGCTTACCGATGATTTTATTAGCCTCATCTGTAGTCTTACCCTTTACAAATTCACCTGCCTCTGCGGTCATTCTTCCCGCAGCATCAACCGGAACGACCATGGGAATCTCGGGGTACTTTCTGCATACGTTATAGTCATCCACACCGTGACCGGGGGCAGTATGAACGCAGCCTGTACCGCTTTCGATTGTAACATGGTCTCCTACGATAACCAATGACTGTCTGTCAAGGAAAGGATGCTGAGCTGTCATATATTCAAGCTCTTCGCCCTTTATCTCACCAATAATTTCATACTCGTCGATCTTTGCGGCCTTCATAGTGCTTTCAACAAGCTCATTGACGATAATATACTGCTCTTTGCCAGCCTTAACGAGATTGTATGTAAATCTCGGGCCAACACAAATAGCAACGTTGCCGGGAAGAGTCCATGTTGTGGTTGTCCATATAACAAAATATGTATTGTTCAGATCTGCCCCAAGCTTCTTGAGCTTGCCTTTATCGTCTGTCACCTTGAATTTTACATAAATTGTAAAGCAAGGATCCTCACCATATTCTATCTCGGACTCTGCAAGAGCTGTCTGACAATCTGTACACCAATAAACAGGCTTAAGACCACGATAGATGTGACCATTACATGCAAGCTCAGCAAAAAACTCTATCTGCTTCTGCTCAAACTGCGGCAGTAAAGTAATATAAGGGTTGTCCCACTCACCGATATATCCCAGGCGCTTGAACTGCTCGCGCTGATCATTGATATATCCGTTTGCGAACTCTGCACAAAGCTTACGAAGCTCTACGACAGAAATATGGTTATCTACGCCGGCTTTAGCTCTTGCCTTAAGCTCTGTAGGCAGACCGTGAGTATCCCAACCGGGAACGTACGGTGAGCAAAAGCCGCTCATATTCTTATATCTTACAACAAAATCCTTAAGAGTCTTGTTAAGAGCATGACCAAGATGAATGTCGCCGTTTGCATACGGAGGTCCATCATGAAGAACAAACTTAGGTTTGCCCTCATTCATTTTGATAAGCTTCTTATAGACATCCATTTCTTCCCAACGAGCCAGCATTTCGGGCTCTCTCTGCGGAAGATTCGCTCTCATCGGAAATTCCGTTTCAAGCATGTTAAGTGTTGACTTATAATCCTGTGCCAATGTTAATCTCTCCTATTTAAACGCATTTTATGTTCTGCAAAATAGATTACTGCCCTCTGCGTCTAAACAAACTTGCAGGGGAATTCTCTGATTCTTCCATATTAGGTACCGCATTGTCAACATTCGGCTCAAAGGAAGTAAACCGCGGCTGACGTCCCGATGTGATGCCTCCCGGCTTTGGCATATCATTTTCATCACCGATATTAACTGTGAACCCATCTTTTCTCTGAACAGGCTTTTCCGCTGCCGGTGCAACAGGCGCAACCTCTGAAAATACAGGCTCTTCAACCGGAATTTCAGCCTGAGGAGTACGTACAGGAGGCATCTGCGGACGAGTTCTTTGTACCGGTGCCGGAGCTTCCGGTGCAGTATCGGCTTGTGCCGCAAAGGGTGCAGATGCTTTTCTGTCAAGCATAACAACAGAATCTGACATCTCTCTTGTTTCGGGAGTCAATATTTCGCCTGTGGGCAGATTATTTATAAGAGTAAGGTGATCCTTGTATGCCTTAAGAAGACGTGCCTTGAAATCAGCAATATCCTTCTGCATACGGTCAATGATATCTCGCTCTCTATGTATCTCAGTCTGTGCATTTGCAACGATTCTTTCCGCTTTTATCGTTGCATCCTTCAGAATGATCTCAGCCTTGTGCTTTGCATCTCTCAGGGAGGCATCACCGACCTTCTGTGCGTTCATAAGCGCATTACGGATAGAATCCTCCTCCTGCTGATACTCTGAAAGACGAGCAGCAAGAACCTCAAGCTTTTTTACAAGCTCTGCATTCTCGCGCAGAAGCGCATCATAAGAAAGCTGTACTTCGTCGATAAACGCCTCGACGTCTTCAGCACGGTATCCGCCGAAGTTGGATTTTCTGAAATTGACATTTCTGATTTCATTAAGAGTCAGCATAATGTCTTAACCTCCCAAAACTTAAATATACTTTCGCGCCTTAAGACTGAGACGTCCCTTGCGCGTCTTTGGTCCGATCTGATCTATTATATACTTTCCGTATCCGCGAATCGATATCTTTGCTCCGTCCGAAACAGATGCCGAATTGGAATACTCTTCAACAAAATTAAGAGTCACTCTTCCCGATTTTATCAACGCAGCTGCCGAGTCTCTGCCTGTGTTTGTCAATGCCTTTACAACACAGTCCAGTCTTCCCGATGCAACAGTTGCTGAAATATTATCAAACCTTGCGCCTTCCGGAAGCGGATGTTCAAATCCGACACTCAGTAAAACTCCTTCGCCTCCGACCTTAAAAAGCTGTTCTGTGATATATTGCTCAATATCTCGCTTCACAAAGAAAACACAGCGTCCTTCCTCAACGAGAATATCACCAATAACTTCACGCTTTAGACCAAGAGACATAAGGGTTCCCAAAAAGTCCCTATGTGTCAGAGAAGTATCTTTTCTGTACCTTGCGGTTATCGCCGAAATATCAAATTCATCAGCACACGAATCTTGCCCATAAGGAAAAATACCGGCACACACTCTTTCTGATTTGTCAAATCCGCCCCAGAAAGAAATTTCGACAGATCTGTTGTTTTTTAATCTGTCCCTTACATAATTAGATTCGCGTTCATCAAGAAAGTTTGTAAACTGCGGCGTATTCCGTTTGTCTGCAAGGTATACAGCATCCTGCAGTCTGGCATCAAGAAGTTTTCCTTCTTCTGTTTCATGAAATAACGGCATTAAAAGAATACTCCGTTATTTTCAAGCTCGTCAATTACCTCTGCGCCGGTAATTCCGACATTATAAGGTGTGATTATATATGTTCTCTTAGCAATGCTCTTGATCTGTCCTCCGTTTGCGTATGCGACACCACTGAG
Source organism: Acutalibacteraceae bacterium (assembly GCA_045536305.1). Lineage (GTDB taxonomy): Bacteria > Bacillota > Clostridia > Oscillospirales > Acutalibacteraceae > JAISGQ01. The sequence continues at coordinate 48,319 of JAZSNH010000089.1, read as the reverse complement.
GAAATCCACAACACGACGATATACGTCCTTATTGGTATTTTCAAGGTTTAGTACAACGGTATTTTTCTCCATAAGGCACTCAGCAATAGCAAATGCATCAGAAGAATTTTCCGGATGAAATACAACAACATTCAATTGTGCTGTGGTATGTATGCTTACAACTTTATTGTTAGATTCTATTCTTGTTGCTTTTATTGTTCTTTCCGGAAGCGGTTCCTCTTCGTAATAATTTTCTTCTTCATCGAAATCTTCGTAATCGTCATAATCATCGTAGTCGGGTGCTGCATTTGAAAATCTGCCTGTAAAATTTTTAAAAGCGTCCTTGATTCCCATGTTATTTCCTCCTTAATTTCTTGCACCGAAAAGTGCAGACCCTACGCGCACTATATTGGCGCCTTCTTCTATCGCTATTTCATAATCGGATGACATACCCATAGAAATATATTTCATCTTAACATTACTATTATCTTTGTTTTTATCCTTAATGTCAATGAACAGATTGTATATTTCTTTAAAAAATTGTCTTGTTTTTTCAGAATCAACGTCAAACGGGGGAATTGTCATTAACCCGCAAACGCAAATTGAGTCGAGCAAGCTGATTTCTTTTATCAGTTCTTCTGTTTCATCAGGGCTTACACCGCCCTTGCTCTCCTCGTTTCCAACGTTTACCTCAACTAAAATCTCTGTATTTATTCCAAGCAATTTCGACTGCCTAGAAATTTCTTTGGCAAGCCTTAAGGAATCAACAGATTCTATCACAGAAACTTTGCCGACGACCTGTTTTACCTTGTTTGTCTGCAGTGAACCGATAAGATGAATCGTAAGATTATCCTTTTTAAGGTCATCGAATTTTGAATTGAGCTCCTGTACCCTATTTTCACCTATAAAATCAACCCCGAGATCTATCGCGTGGTTGATTATCTCGACAGGTACCGTTTTTGTAACCGCCATAAGTCTTATCTCAGAAGGATCCCTGCCGGCTCTCATTGCTGCTGCCTTAATATTATTTCGAATATCATTTAAATTATTTTCGACCGAAAGCTTCCACTCGTCAATTGTTAACGATCTTTCCATCATACAGATCCCTTCCTTCAACAATAACATCATCATACAGCTTTAAATATCGATTATTTGTCGTATTGCTTTTTACGACAGTTATTCCGTCGCGCGAATACAATATATCAACCCATCTGAACACAACTTCGGTGCCCCAGAGAACATATACGCCAACCTGCTCTTCGCTGTATTCGACCACAACATCGTCTGTACCGCTTACAGGGACATTATATATATGTGCGTCTGAAGCGGAAACCATCAATTCTTTTTTTACCGTCTGCGTACGTAATGCATCGGTTTTTATGCCTATACCTTCATAGCTTCTCACCTGAATAACGATAGGCTGTGTCCTGATCGACGCAAGCTCATCGAGCAGATAATTGCATGTAAAAAGCACAACCGCCCTATCTTCACCTTCGGTAATGTTTATAGATTCAAGCGAAGCTCTCACACTTCCAACCTCAGCATAAGGAAGCTTTATTGTATATGTTTTTCCCACAGACAGTCTCGCTGCGTCCTCTGCCGAAACAGCACTGATCATGTGCCATTTATAATCATCTGCAATCTTGCCGATATATCCCGTTACGTTTTTTTCGGTTATGGAATCAAGTAAATTATCAATATCATCAGCAGTCAGGCTCTTTGAATTTTCTGTTTTCAGATCATCTTCATAGCCGTCAACCGAGCTTACAAAATAGCCTGCATGATTTGATTTTACAATCTGCGGTACAACATTAAATCTTGCCTCAAGCGAGCTTTTCTCCGCTTCAAGCTGTTCTATTCTGTTGTTAAAATTTTCAACCTTATTCATGTATATCTGCCGTTTGTTGAGCAGATATGTTATCTCAGCGCGAATGTCATCAATCTTTTCAAGTTCACCTTTGCTGACAGCTTCAGAAAGATAATTTATTCGTTCATTAAGGAGCTTGTCAACCGATGAATACTTCTCCTTTGCAGTTTCCATACTCTTAAATTCTGCGATCTGTTTATCGATTTCATTTATTCTGCTGTATGCATTTGCATCTTCGGCAGTTTTGAATACATAGGCTATCGTTTGACCCATGGATACCTTTCCGCCTTCAGCAACAGTTGGAACAACAACACCGTTATGCTCGTTTTTTATCAGCGTTTCATCTCTGACAGTTATTCCGACCGATTCTATCTCATCGCCATAAACAAGACTGAGTGCCTGCTCGGTGACGATTTTTGTATATGTACGCTGATAAAGCTGATATACAAAATAAAAAATCAACAGAATGCCTATTATCGCAATAAAGCTACCTTTAATTATTTTAATAACATTTGCCGGGATTTTGATATCTGTAATTTTTCTTTTTTCACTCATTTTTATGCTCCCCTCTCAGCCACGGTTCGATGAAACCGACAGCCTTTTCCGCAAAAACGCACGAATCAGGGTTATCGGATGCATCAAGCCATATTATTCTATCATCGCGGCGAAACCAGGTAAGCTGACGTTTTGCGTATCTGCGAGTCTGACGCTTTAATAAATCAACAGCTTCATCAAAGCTTTGTTCACCCTCAAAGTATTTCCATAATTCTTTATGGCCGATTGCCTGTACCGAGGTTTTGCCATTGATATTATAAGCCATACGAGCCTCAGCAATCAAGCCTTTTTGAAGCATTATGTCTACTCTTTTATCAATTCTTCTATAAAGATCCTCTCTGTTTGCGTAATTTATTCCAAATGCCAGCATATCATATCTGCTTTCTTTATTTCTCGACCTTTTGTTCTGCTCTGACAAAGTAATTCCGCTCACCATATAAATTTCGAGTGCGCGTACAATTCGCGATATATTATTAGGGTGAAGACGTTCTGCTGTTTCAGGATCTATCTGCCCAAGTTCGCAGAGCAGTCTTTCTCCTCCTTCTTTTTCCGCACGCTCATACAGCTTTGAGCGCAGCTTTTCGTCTGAGGGTGCATCAACAAACTCAAGATCATCTACAAGCGAAGAAAAGTAAAGACCGGTACCGCCGCATAGAATAGGAAGCTTGCCCTTGATGCATATATCCTCTATGCAATGATGTGCCATTTCACAATAACGAGACACCGAAAATTGTTCGGTCGGATCGACACAGCCGACCATATAATGCTTAACATCACTCTGTTCCTCTTCGGTAGGAGCTGCAGTGGCAACCTCCATTCCCTTATATATCTGCATTGAATCACAAGAAACCACTTCACCGTTAAATTTCTTTGCAAGTTCAACGGCAAGAGCTGTCTTTCCCGATGCGGTAGGGCCAACAACTGCGAGCAGTTTTATCTTCTCATTACTCATAATCACACTCTGCCAAAATTTTTCTCAATTTCACTCTTTTTTAAGGTGATCCATATCGGTCTACCGTGCGGGCAATAACGCACATCGGGATTTGCTATAAGCTCAAGTACAAGCTGAGCGAGCTCATCTGCATTTGTATCGTCACCTGCTTTAATCGCCGATTTGCACGCAATGGTCTGAAACATTCTGTCAGTTTTTGCCGTCATTGTTGCATCAGCTTTATTTCCGAAATTCCCTGCGATCTCCATTACAGCATTCGCAATATCCGAGCCTACGAGATAAACAGGAACAGCTCTTACAACAACAGTGCCTATTCCGAAATCATCGATCTCGAAACCTGCCTGTGCAAGCAGGTCTATATTTTCAAGCACAGCATTATAATGCATTTTTTCAAGCGTGACAGTCAGCGGAATCGTCAAAAGCTGTGACGCGGGATCATGCCTTCCTTCCATGAGCTTTTTATATTTGAGTCGCTCATGTGCAGCATGCTTATCTATGTAGATCAGTTGTTTGTCTGACTCGATGATTATATACGTATTAAAAACTTCACCGATAATTTTATAATCAGGCATTGAAAAATTGCTGTTTTCTAAAGTTGTTTCATTGTCGTTTGCGGTTTTTCGCTCAGGAATAATATCGATGATTTCTTCCTCAAATTCTTCTTTTATCGGTACAGCTATCGCTTCAGGCTTCTCTGTTTTTCGTTCGGGGAAAATATCAATTGACGTAAATTTAGGCAAAACATGCGATTGTGTTGGTTTTACGATATGAATCGCAGAATCTCCGAGAAACACCCCGGAGGATTCCTTGTTAAGCATATTTTCCGGTACAGTCTCAATTATTTTACTTTTTGCTTCATGCAGCGTTTTTTTTGCATCTGAATTTACATCCGTGCTCGGTCCGAAAACATTCGTCTGCACTGCATTTGTCAGTTCTGCAGGAAGCGGCGAACGCACGCTGACAGGGCTTTTTTCAGGTAATTTCATTTCTTTTCTTTCATCATTTTGCGAAAGAGAATTTTTTACACCCCAGTAAACACAGTCGAAAACCGGCCGTTCATTGGTAAAACGCACCTCAAGCTTTGCAGGATGAACATTTACGTCCACAGCGGCGCAGGATATTTTAACCGATAAAACACACGCAGGATGTTTGCCTATCATTACAGATCCTTTGCAGGCTTCTTCCAGTGCGGCCTGCATGGTCTTGCTTTTTACATACCTTCCGTTTATGAAAAATATCTGCATACTCATGTTCGGTCGTGCATTTACGGGCTTTGAAACATAACCTTCTACAGATACATTATTCAGAGAATAATTTACAGGAATAAGTCCTGAGGCAAATTCCTTGCCGTAAACAGCACGTATTGCAGAAAGCTGCTTTCCGTCACCCGGAGTGCGAAGACACTCCTTGCCGTCACGAATAAAAGTAAATGCTATTTCAGGATGCGACAAAGCTATTCTGTCTATTGCGGACGCACATGCATTTCCTTCTGCAACATCCTTTTTCAAAAACTTCATTCGAGCAGGTGTATTGTAAAAAATATCCTTTACAATAATTGTAGTGCCTACCGCGCATGCGGTTTCTTCATTTAAAATTTCTTCTCCGCCCTCGATAAGATACCGAACTCCGACCGATTCATCTGCGGATTTTGTAACAAGCTCAACCCTGCATACAGCCGCAATAGAAGCTAGTGCCTCTCCCCTGAAGCCCAGTGTTGAAATCGCCTCCAGATCAGCTCCCGTTGTTATCTTGCTTGTTGCATGACGAAGAAACGCCGTGGGAACATCCTGTGAGGAAATACCGCAGCCATTATCTGTGATGCGAAGCATTTCAACACCGCCGCGCTTGATTTCGACCGTAATTGATGTTGCTCCGGCATCTATTGAGTTTTCAACCAGCTCCTTTATTACGGACGAAGGGCGTTCGACAACTTCGCCTGCCGCAATAAGTTCGGCCGTATGTTTATCGAGAAGTTTTACCTTAGGCATAAAACCACCTTTTTACTGCAAAAGCTTAATAAGATCATTAAGTGTTGTAAGTGCTTCTATCGGTGTAAGAGTGTTTATATCAATACTCTTTATCCTTCTTATCGCCTCTGTTTCTTCGGGCGGAGTCATTGGAATAAACATCTGATCGCTGCTTTGCTTTATCTTTACTTTAGGAGCCTCAAGCTTTCCCGATTCAAGCTGTGCAAGAACATCTTTCGCTCTTTTAATAACCCAATCGGGAATACCCGCAAGCTTGGCGACCTCAATGCCGTAGCTGTCATCAGCACCGCCTCGAACTATCATTCTCAGGAAAGTGATATCATCGCCATGTTTTTTTACGGCTATATTATAATTTTTTACTCCCTGCAGTGTTTCCTCGAGTGCGGTAAGCTCATGATAATGAGTCGCAAACAAAGCCTTTGCGCCAAGCTTTCTCTTATCTGCCACATATTCCAAAACAGCCCTTGCAATGCTCATTCCGTCAAAAGTAGATGTACCTCTGCCAATTTCATCAAGAATAAGCAGGCTTGACGAGGTTGCATTCTTAAGTATATAAGACACCTCATTCATTTCGACCATAAATGTCGATTGACCGGACGCAAGATCATCAGAAGCACCAACACGTGTAAAAATGCTGTCAACAATACCGATTTCCGCACTTTCGGCAGGCACATAACAGCCTATCTGCGCCATGTAGACAATAAGTGCAACCTGCCGCATATAAGTAGATTTACCGGCCATATTAGGTCCTGTAATAATTGCAATGCGGTTATCTTTTTTATCAAGTGTAACATCGTTCGGAACAAAACTTCTGCTGTTTAATTCTTCTACTACCGGATGTCTGCTTGCTCTTAAGATTATGTTTCCGCTGTCATTGACATTGGGTCTGCAATAGTTATTTCTGCAAGAAACCTCTGCAAAGGAACAATAAACGTCTAGCTTGGCAATTGCAGCAGCTGTACTTTGTACTCTATCATGAGCAGCAGCCACATTTCTTCGTATCTCATCAAATATTGCATATTCAAGCTTTAAAAGCCTGTCATTTGCTCCCAGAACTCTGCCTTCTATTTCCTTAAGCTCACCTGTGATATATCGCTCGCAGTTTGCAAGTGTCTGTTTTCTTATGTAGGTCTCAGGCACCTGATTTTTATAAGAATTCGTAACCTCAATATAATATCCGAAAACACGATTATAGCCTATCTTAAGCTTTGGTATACCTGTTGCCTCTCTTTCCTTTGCCTCAACCGAAGCAAGTATTTCCTTTTCACTTGACATGGTATATCGAAGCTCGTCTATTTCGGTGTTATAACCGTTTTTAATAAGATTCCCCTCACGAACCGTGGCAGGAGGCTCTTCATTTATCGATACATCAATAAGATTTCTAATATCTTCCAATAAATCAATCTCATTGTATATATTTTTCAGTTCTGCCGTACGTATTTCCGAAAGCAGATTTTTTATTTCCGGCATAGAACCGAGTGCGCCTGCAAGCGCACGAAGATCGCGTGCATTTGCTGAACCGTATACTATCTTTGTAATAAGCCTTTCTATATCGCAAATACCATTGAGTGCTTCTATGCAATCTGTTCTCAGCATCGAATCGGAGGACAGCATCTCTACAGCATTAAGTCTTGCATGTATCCTCGCAGGATTTAAAAGCGGTCTTTCCATCCAGGAACGCATAAGGCGTTTACCCATTGCAGTCTTTGTTCTGTCCAGCACTCCAAGGAGCGAGCCCTTTTTCTCTCGCGAGCGCATGGTTTCGGTAAGCTCCAGATTCCGTTTTGTAGACGGATCGAGCTTCATGTATTGCTCGCCCTCGTAATATCTGAGAGTATTTATTCTTTCGAGTCCGCTTTTCTGTGTCTTTTTAAGATAGCCTAAAAGCGCACATACAGCCTTTGCGGCGTGGGGTCTTTCTGCAAGCTTTGTTTCTTCGATTGCTTCAGAGGAAAACTGAGATGCTAATATGCTTGTACATTCTACCATTTCAAGGCTGAAATCCGCCTCATCAACGCTTTCGATCTGAAGTCTGTTTTTTATGTGCTCACTGATAGCCGCATTATTGAAAACATCGCCGCTGACAAGAAGCTCGCTTGGCAAAAATCTTGAAAGCTCCGCATTTATTTCACTGTCAGAATTTTGAGGAAGCTCAGTGATATCTATCTCACCGGTAGAAACATCGGCAAAGCAAAGTCCGCATCCGTTTTCATCAAGATTTATAACAGCAAGATAATTGTTTCTTCCCTCGTCAAGCATATAGCTTTCAACTATCGTACCCGGTGTTATAACACGAATTACCTCTCTGCGAACTAAACCTTTTGCCTGTGCGGGATCTTCCGTCTGCTCGCATATTGCAATTTTAAAGCCTCTTGCAACAAGCTTTGCAACATAACCCTCATAGGAATGAAACGGCACGCCGCACATAGGCGCACGTTCCTCCAGTCCGCAGTCTCTGCCTGTCAGAACAAGATCCAATTCCTTGGAAACTATTTTTGCATCCTCAAAAAACAGCTCATAAAAATCACCGAGACGAAAAAAAAGCAGAGCCTCGGGATTTTCTTCTTTAATTGACAGATATTGTCTCATCATTGGTGAAAGTTCGCCCACGACCTTCACTCCTATACACTTAATATTTCATACAGCTCGGTAAGCCGTTTAATTTCAAAGTCAATTTTATATTTTTTAGGTCTCTTTTTGCCATTCGGATTAAACCAGCAAACATCGATTCCGGCATTATTCCCTCCCTCAATATCCGAGGAAAGCGAATCGCCGATTATAAGTATTTTTGATCTGTCTTCGATACCTACTGCAGAAATAACCTTGTCAAAATATTCTTTCGAAGGTTTTGCGACTCCTATTTTGTCTGATGTATAGCAGCCTTCAAAACACTCGGATATTCCCGAAAGAATAAATCGCGACTGCTGCTGTTTTTCAAACCCGTTTGTGATCATTACAAGTTTATATTTTTGGGAGAGTTTATTGATTACTTCGTAAGCATCAGGAAGGAGCGCTGCGTCTTCTCCGAGCTTTTCTCTGTAACGGTTATTAAGCTCTGCAGGGTCAAGCCTTATTTTCATTTTTTTAAGGAGATCTGCAAACCTTCCCCTCATAAGCTCATCCTTTGTTACCTTGCCCTTATTGTATTTAAGCCAGTACTTCCTGTTGATCTCCGAATACACCTTTTCCCATTTTTCTTCACATGTTAAACCAAAAGATTCAAAGGCTCTGAAAAAAGCAGTTTTCTCAGAATGCTTAAAATCATAGAGAGTTTCATCAGCATCGAAAAAAAGATAACTGTAACGCATTTTCAGAGCCTTCCTTCATATAAGTTTCTTAGGAATTAGTGGCAGCCTCCACAGGAAGCACAATCTCCGCCGCAGGAAGAATGATCATGAATCTCATAAGTTTCAGGATCATCGCCGCTTGCTGCTGCTGTGATGATCTGATTGATTTTGTCAAGAATAACTTCGAACTCGGTTCTTGCATCATTAAATAAGATCATATTGGGATCGGCTGTGACCTTTTCAAAAATCTCAGAAAGCTCTTTCTGAAGACCGTCAACCTTTTCCTTGTCTGCATCCTCCTTGGAAATCTCCTCGTTGAGCTGAAATCTGATAAGATTAAATTTCTCAATCTCTTCCTGAAGCTCGGCATTTGCATCGTTTGCAGCTGCTGCCGCGACCATTCTCTTGTATGCCTCTTCCTCCTGAAGTGCCTTTCCAAGCTGTCTTGCAATTGTGATTACGTCCATTTTTTATTTCTCCTTTTTTATATAATTTTTCCTCTGAGTATCCAATTGAGCGCGGTAGTAACTTCCGCGCAGACAAATTTTCCGATCAGCTCTGTGCTGCCCTCCGCTTCAATAATTATATTTGTTGATGTCCTGCAGGATAAAAGGCCGTTTTTCGCCTCTCCCTCAACCAGAACTCTTTGTTTTGAGCCCACCATGGAAGCACTTTTTTTTGCCGCAATGCTTTCCTGCAATGAAATTAGCTCTCTGAGCCATTTCGATTTTTCTTCATAAGGTACGGGATCGTGTAATTTTGCGGCAGGAGTACCTTCTCTCGGGGAATAGATAAAGGTAAACAAGGAAGTAAAGCCGATTTCTTCTATCGCCTTCAGCGTTTCCTCAAATTCCCCCCTTGTTTCACCCGGAAAACCGACTATGACATCACTCGTCAGCGAAACATCAGGCATTGCCTCTCTTGCCATCGCAACAAGCTCTTTATAATGCTCTATCGTATATTTTCGGTTCATTTCCTTAAGGATCCTGTTTGAACCGCTCTGAAAAGGCAGATGAATATGATGTGCCAAATGCTTTGAACTTGCCATTGCATCTATAAGCTCTTTTGTACAATCCTTAGGATGACTGGTCATAAATCTGAGCCAAAATTCACCGTCTATCTTATCAAGCTCTGTGATAAGCTTCGTAAAATCAATTTCGCAATCATCTTTTTTTCCATAGCTGTTTACATTTTGCCCTAATAGAGTGATATCCTTATATCCTGCGGAAACCATTTCCTTGGCCTGAGCAATAATAGCATCTGATTTTCTGCTTCTTTCCCTTCCTCTTACATGAGGAACAATACAGTAAGAACAGAAATTATCGCAGCCGTACATAATAGGAAGCCAGCCTTTAATTTTGCTGTCTCTTACGACAGGTAACCCCTCAACAACAGAATTATCTGTCTGGTCAAGTTCAAAAACTCTTTTTTCGCCGGTTAATACTCTGTACAGAAGTTCAGGAAAACGAGGAATAAGATGTGTTCCAAAAATAAGATTCACATACGGATAATGCTCTTTGAATTTATCTGCTATATGCTGCTGCTGAACCATGCATCCGCATAAGGCAATAATTATTCCGGGTCTGCGTCGCTTAAGATGCTTAAGCGCACCTACATTTCCAAACACTCTGTCTTCTGCATGCTCTCGAACAGCACATGTATTGTAAAGTATAAAGTCCGCCTCGTCTGCCGACTCGGTGATACTGTATCCCATTTTAACAAGAAGTCCCTTAATCTGTTCTGAGTCTGCAACATTGCCCTGACAGCCGTAGGTATGAACAAAAGCAAGTGGCTCTTTCCCTTCATATTTTGCCTCTAATACAGAGGCTGTCATCATGCAAAATTTTTCTGTTTCTGCGTATGAATGCAATATTTTCACTTCCAATTGACGCAAGATGTTTTATGTAAACCAAGTCAAAAGTATACATTTAGTTATTTATTTTATTTATCATAGCATATTTTGTGTAGTTAAGCAACATGTTTAAGATATAAATTAAAAAATAAAGCCACTGAAAATACAGCGGCTTTATTTTTTAGTTATGCACCTGTTCCAAACAGCGTAATATTTCCAAAAACAAAATAAAACGCCATCGAAAGTATTCCAATGTAGATCAGCAATATCGGTGCACCTTTCATGTTTGACGAAAGGTCGGGATTATTTGCAATTCTCAATCCTTCCGTAACGAGCAGTGCCGCAACAGAAAATGCAATTCCTGTTCCGATCCCGATAGCCACAACTATTGAAAACGAAGAAAAGTTATCAAAAACAAGGAAGTTGACCTTTTCAAGCCCCAGAAAGCTGTCATAAGCTATAATCATTGCAGTGCCGATAGCAGTTCCGTTAAGAGCGGCTGGCGCCAGAAGATCCTTATATTTTTCATAAAATCCTGTTGAAACCGCCCTGACTATTTTAGTTGATAAATAAAACAGTGCAAGCATAATACAGGAAAAAATCAGTCCACGGACGCTCATTGCAGGTTCTTCATTTTTTAGATTTATATCAATCGGATACATTATCATTGATGCCAACAGAGAAAAAACAGACACCGCAACACAAAGAACAAGAAGTCGCTTCGGTTTTTTCAATGCATCAAGAAAACTGTCCACACCTGTTATTGCCGCAAATAGCGGATTTAAGGCAAAAACAGCTACAAGAGAATATGAGAGAAAGATTCCTAGTGTCACGTAGCACCCTCCTCTCTGTTATTAAGAGCTGTAATTTTTCTGATAAGGGCAACAAGAAATCCGGAAAGGATAAAACCCGAAAAAGGAAGCAAAAACGCTTTGTTGCCTTCAAATCCCAGCTTTAATCCGAACAAACTCCCGCTTCCTATTATTTCTCTTACAATCGAAACAGGAAATGCGATTAAGGCAAAGACTGCCGTCAATGCCAGTGCATCAGACACTGTTTCCGTGCTTAGAAGCATCGGGGCATCCTCCTCACTTCTGCACAAAACCAATGAGTTAAATGCCATAAGAGGTGCGTATACACCTATATTATTCAGCTGTTCGGGAAATATCTGTTTAATAATAATCAACAGTGAAAACAATGTAAACACACTCACTGCCGTATACACAATCGGCTTGACAGGATATTCAAGTCTGTCACCGTCAAGAATCGTTGTAAGACCTATGGCAAGGAGTAAGCTCAATACAATAAATGTTAATATCAAAGCATTTGCACCGCTTATAGCGGCACCTGCAATGACTGCAACACCCGATGCACGAATAAGAGTAGGACTTGAAAAAAGAGAATTTCTGACATTTTCGGTATGAATCGAAATCACACGCGATGACTTATTATACTTCATCTCTCATCCTCCTTTTCAATCCTCAAATTGCTTCATTCGTTTTTCAAAGCCATGTTTAATCTTCAATCTGAAAGCAGTAATACTTATTCCTTTTTGTCTGGCATTCCATGCAAGTCGATCTATGGACGGAGAAACGGCATTCATTATTAAAACAGCAGCTATCTCTCCTCCCTGACACACAGAAATTCTGCGTAAAAGAACAGCCAGCACTCCGCAGCAAACACCGTATATAACCCTTGCAGAAGCGAAACGCGGTGCTGTTATTATATCGCCTGCCAAAAATACAGCAGTTATAAACATCCAATTGCAGAACAATTCATAAATGGGCGACATCAAAACAGATACTCCTTCGTATCTGAAAATAATCGCAATCAAGAATACAGTCACACAAAAGGACACCGTCGCTTGCCACGCAGACAGATTTCTGAAAATCAAGAAAGAGATAACAACAATCACCACGATCGGTGCTGCGGCACCGATCGGTCCGATTGTATTAAATCCAAAAATACTTTCAAGTGCCTCGCTGTTGTTTGGGAACGGAATTTGTGCAGCATTCAAAAGCTGTATCGGAGTCTGATGTTCAAAAAACACAGCACTCTCAGACAATTCCCAATTTGCTAAAAAAGGAATTTTTTCGTTCAGTGCAGGATAATTGACAAAATGCTCTCCCCATGCAAGGGATACAAACACAAAACCTGCAGCAGCAGGCGAAAAGACACTTCTTCCCAGTCTTCCGAACGGCAGCTTTGCTATCGCCGAGCCAAATGCACTCGCCACGAAAGGCAGCCATATCGGTACCCCCGGAGGCATGAGCAGCGTTATAACAACACCATAATAAATCGCAGAGAAATCAGACAAGGTTTGTTTTTCTCTTTTAATTAAACAAAGCAACGCTTCGGGCAACACCGAACCTGCTACAGCCATAAAAACCAATGTCAATGGCCTTAATCCATACAAAAACAAGGCAGGAATAAGCAGAACGCTTGCTGCCGCAAGCAATTCGAGCATCATTTTATCAACAGTCACAGCGTTTCTGATGTGCGGTGCATAAGTTGTTTTATCAGCCATCACCGTTCACCTCTCCGTCTGCTTTCTCTGCATATTGTCTGAGTTTTTTCATCAATTCGGAAATTTCAATCCCACTCGGGCACACTGCACTGCATGCACCGCAGCCTATACAGCTTCTGGCTCCGTATTCGGCCGCCAGAAGAAGCTTCTTTTGCTCTGCCATCTTAACAGCCTCTGACGGAAACAGTCTTCTCGGACAAACAGCCACACATCTTCCGCACCCTATACATGTATTTGAGGGTTTATCGGGCTGATCTTTAAGCGCAATAATAGATCGGACACCCGGAAACAACGGAGTACCTAAATCGGTAACTGTAACACCTGTCATCGGATCTCCCATAATAACCACTTCAGGATCCGAAGACAAACCAACCTCTTTAAATACATCAGAAATTGTCGTTCCCGTTGTAACAATTGCATTTACCGGTGCCGCTATGCAATCGCCCGCAACAGTAATCACAAACTCTGTCTGAGGTATGCCGTTCCTGACAGCTTTTGAAATTGCACGTAAAGCCTGTACACCTATTCTGACGTAAGGCTCATTGCAAAATTCTTTTTCAAATGTAAACCATGCAGGATATCCGCCGGTCAATTCAACAGTATCAATAAAACCCACTCTATCGAGTAAACTTTCTAAGTTTATTCCGCCCGGGTTAAACACAACCAACTTTGCCTTCGCTCCGCCAAGCAGCTTCATAATCATGGAAACACCGTCTGCACATTCATCGCCATACTGCATAATAACACTCAGCGAGCTGCTTACATACGGAGCATCATCAATACAATCGGCAACCACAAGCATGGTGCCGTTTTTCATTGCTCTTCCAAGCTTTCTGTGAACAGGCGTACCGTCAACCTCATCAATAATGCTCGCCTGCGAAATACATCTTAAAATCCCTTCAGGTGTCATAGTCGACGGGTTATGAGGAATAAGCTGAACCTCATGAGCAATATTGCCCGTCAAAACATGAGCGCACATCACCTTTCCCATGAGCGGATGCGAAAAGCGCTCAATATACGACAGCTTTCCCGAATACGGAGTGATCGTCCAGCATGTGCCGTTTTTTGAATGAGCCAGCATGGAATATCTCGCGACAATCTCTCCCGCTCTCGGAATAGGAAGCATTGCACCTCTGTCAAAATTAAAAAGAGGAACTATCAGTTCATCCGGAACCGGTATTCTGAGCATCTTATTCGAAAGCGCAGGCTCTTTATTTTGTTTTAGCATGACACCGTTTGCTCTGATCGGTTTCACTGCTCGCTCTCTCCTTTATTCACCGATGAAACAATATCAGTCAAGGTCGCAAAGGCTAATCTTCTGTCCTCTGCCGCAAAAACGGCATTGCCGGCAACAATAAGATCTGCACCGCATTGTGCGGCGTAGGAAGCGTTTTCTGCATTTATACCTCCGTCAACAGCCATGCAAACATCTAATCCTTCACAAAGCTTTTTGACTTTTCCGATCTTATCAAGGCATTCTATAATAATTTTCTGTCCGCCGAATCCGGGTTCAACGGTCATTATAAGGCACTGCGAAAATTTACCGACATAAGGAATAATATTATTCGGATCTGTTTTGGGCTTTATAGAAATGCCTGCAGTAATACCTCTGTCTCTGATTTTATCAAGGCACAGACCAATGTCATCAGAGCATTCGAGGTGGATCGTAAGCATATCTGCTCCTGCATCTATAAACTTATCGATATAATCATACGGATGCTCCATCATAAGATGAACATCGAATTTCATATTACCTTTATATGCTTTTAATGCCTGCACCATTGTATATCCAAATGTAAGATTGGGTACAAAGCAGCCATCCATAATATCAATATGAACTACCTTGACACCACAATTTTGAAGTTCTGTCATTTCTTCTCCAAGCTTTGTAAAGTCTGCTGAAAGAATTGATGGAGCAATAATAGCCATTTTTTACCTCCCTAATAAACACGTAAAAGTAATCAGATAAATATCCATTCAACCACTGCTTATTGTACTTCTTTTAGATCGATAAATCAACAACATATTCGATAATTTATTTACAATGTGTCAAAATATAGAGTTTTATCAAAAAAGAATCCGACGCATCAATGCGTCGGATTCTTTTGAACATATTTTTCTGAAAATTCTTTAAGCGGCAGCGGTTTATTTATGTGATAACCCTGAACCATGTGACAGCCGATGCTTTTAAGTATATTCATCTGCTCTTCGGTTTCAACACCTTCCGCAACAAGTATTGCCCCTGTTCGTTCACATATACGTTTTGTGTTTTCAACCGTAAGCCTTGCAAGATCATTTGTAACAATATCATCTATAACGCTTTTGTCGATCTTAATTTCATCAAAGCGCAAAGCGGAAACAATATAAAGATTTGAATACTCACTTCCAAAATCATCGAGCGCGAGCTTAAATCCTGCTTTCTGGAACATTTCACACACACGGGTAATTGTGGAGCGTTCCATGGAACCAATAGTCTCGGTTATTTCAACACATATATATTTCTGCAGATGCTCACGGCCCTTAATAACCTCAAGAACATCCTTCAATGCGTTGGGGGCAAGTATTGTTCTCCTCGAAAAATTAACCGACACAGGAATCGGTTCATTTCCCGTATTTATCCAGCTTTCAATAATATCAAGGGCTTTCGTCAAAACATATAGATCAAGCTGTTTTATTACGTTTTCACGTTCAAGAAGCGCTATAAATTTTGCAGGATTGACAACGCCGTTTTCAGAATCGCAATAACGTACCAAAGCTTCGCAGCTGGTTATTTTGCCTGTAGAAAGCTCTGCTTTTGGCTGAAGGAAAACAAAAAACTTTCCTTCCTTAATAGCTTCCGTAACCCACATGTAGGTTTTAAAATCTGTTCCGTTTGGAACCGTATTGCTAAGGCGGTAATATTCCTGCTTCGCAGATTTCATCAGTTCGTCCGCATGATCAATAAGTGACTGAACATCCGATATATGGCTGTCCCATGTTACACCGACGCTTATTATGTTTTTATATGATTCCGAAATAAGCTCAACAACCGCATCGCAGCGCTCCAAAAAGCTGTCCTGCGTTGTATTTTTGGATAAAACATGGAATTCATCACCCGATACACGGAACACTTCATCATCGCTAAATTCTGTAAGAAGATTATCGGCAACGCACTTAATGATCCTGTCTCCGTATTCCATTCCGTATCTATGATTTATTGTTCCCAATCCGTTGATATCCGCAATAAATACACCGAGAGAAGAAAGTGTTTCCGGTCTGAGCTTACGGAAAGAATCATAATAGTCCTGACGAGTTAACAATCCCGTCTGATGATCGCGTTGAATATGGCCGTCGGAAGGAATGAATTCAGATTTATCCGTACTTTCGTCATCATTACAAATCATAGTTCTGACAACTTTTGATTTTCGCATGACAGCTTCGCCGCAGGACTGGTATGCTTTTTCATATAAATCATGAAGATTTGCATTAGATGCTTTTGCAAGAACTGCACTGCTGTAAATATTGATGTTTTCGTCAGGGAACGTTATTCTTATCATCGTGGCAAGTCTGTCCGCCGAATATTCGGCTCTGAGGAATTGCTCTTCAGGAGAACCGATCCCCACTCTGAAGATCATGACACGATTCGACTCTATCTGTCCTACAATAGCAGCACCGTCAACTATAATTCTTAAAACACGGCCCATTGTAAACAGTATATTATGAACCATGTATTCACCCTTATCAGCCAGTATTGCATCGAGTCCGTCAATTTCTATCATACACATGGCACAATAGGACGATTTATCCTTTACTGTAGGAAGCATTGTGTTTATCATATCCACAGCAGTTGAACGACTGTAAAGCATACTTATCGCGTCACGTTCAACCTTTGACGGCAATGAAAACTCCCATCTTCTTCTTTTATCAACATCTCTTACATAAGCAAAGCCGTAAAGATCTCCTGTAACGGGATGTCTTAACAAGCTCATTGCTATGCTCGTCCATCGAATTTTTTCAGAACCGTCTCTTCTTCTAAACTCGACATTCATCCAGTCCTGACCATTTCTGAACACCTTGAAAAGGTTATCTCTGGACATTTTCTGTGTGAGATTTTCCCGATCTTCGGCAATAGAAATCAGACTTACCGATCTTATAAGCAAATCATCATAAGTATGTATGTTGCTTAACAGCTTACGTGTAGTCGATGAGATAAAATGACGTTCAATGTTATTTTTGCTCAGATTGATTTTAATCGAGCCTATAACACTGTTTGAAACCTGATCGCAGAAGTATTGCTCCTGCTCAAAACGACGCATCTGAGCATCGATATTAAGAACTTTTTCTGCTATTCCGACCGAGTAATAATTTTCTCCGTTTTCATCCTTTAAGATACGGAACTTTGCCTTGATCCATATAAACTCGTTGTTTTCGTCCAAACGTTTATAAAAATATTCACCCGAGTCATTTCCGCTGAAAAGCATTTCATACATTCTTCTGTATTCATCAACAAAATCCTGATGAATAATTCCCGATTCTATTATGCTTTCAGGTGAATTTTCGTACACGTTCGCTGTCGCACCGTTTCTGGTCGGTCTATCGGTATAATGATATGTAACCTTTTTCTTCAGATCGACCTCCCAAAGGACTGTCTTTGTAAGATCAACCGCTGTTCTGTAGCGCTCTTCTTCGAATCTGATCTGTTTTTTTAATGCATATTCCTTTGTAATATCCGAAAAAATAACCAGTGTATATACTTTTTCATTACGTTCAAAAATGTTAACACCGCGTGCGCTGAGGTATTTCTCCTCTCCGCAGACATCAAACATTTTAAATTCTGTCTCACAGATTCTTCCTTCGTAAGAACAACTCAAAGCTTTCTCCTGTACCTTTGATCGATACTCATCCGAAATTTGATCGATAATATTTCTCAGATTACTGTCATCCGTTGAGCCCACAAACTTTTTGAGCAACGGATTATAGTAAATCGGCTTAATGGTATCGTTGTATATTTCAAAAACACCTATACCCGCAGGAGAGTTTTCAACAATCGCCTCAAGCGCTGCGTTTGTTTCCTTGAGCTCAGAAACATCTGTTATCACACAGATTACGGACTTATGTCCGAATTTATTAATACCCGGCAAACTTGCCGCACAAATCTGACGCCATCCAATTGTACCGTCAGTTTCGAAAACCCTGTAAACATTTTCAAGCGTTTCTCCGGTTTCAGCTACGCAAGAAGCCATTTCCGTAAGCTTTTTTCTGTCTTCGGGTACAACCACAGAAAGCAGCCGTTCGCCGTTTTCTCCGATCTCCTCAGTCGTCCTGTGGGTCATTTTATAAAAGCTCGGACTTGCATAGTAAATATTTATATCTTCCCCGACATCGACAAGAATCACGCCGCCGTCCATATATTCAAGCAGTGTTCGAAGCTGGTTCAGATTTTGTTTTTCTTCCGCACGAATGTACTCTGATATCGTTGAGTTATCATACAGATAATATTTACAATCGGTATATTTTTTAGCATAATAAAGAGCCGCATCTGCCTTATTGTACAAGCTTTTTATATCTGTATCGTCGATACCGTATAAGCTCACACCAACTGTTACAGATATCTCAACCGAGTTGTTATCGTCATGAAGATCAAATTTTATTTCTTCGGCAATTATCGAAGCGTATTTTTCAGCCTCTTCCTTATTCAGGCAATTTTTGATAAAAGCCAAAAACTTGTCTCCGCCTGTCCTGCCTAAAATTGCATCAGAGGGCATAATTTTTTTGAACATCCCTGCTGCCGCGGCAATAGCCTCGTCACCTTTATCATGCCCAAGAATATTATTTATCGAATCGAGATCTTTTATATCAACCGCAATAAGAGCATGAGTGCTGTTTTCACCCTGCTCTTTTAAGTATTTTGTTATTTTTTTGAATGTTTCGTTGTGAGAATATAAACCTGTTAATGTATCGAACTCATTAAAATTAGCACGTAACGGCCCATTGCTGTGTTCGTCAGACATTTTCCCACCTCAATGTTTTTAACACTTTTAGTAAAATCATACGAAATTTTACTAAATTTTACTATATTGTAATTCAATTATAATTAAATTGCAATAGATTATCACTAATTATTTCAATTTTAATTTACATTTAATTCATTTGTAAGGTTAATTACCTCTTCTCTTGTTTCTTCCGTCTTCAAATAATCGTATGAATAAACCATAAATCCGTCTGCTGAGATTTCATCGCTTCGCGCATATCTGACTTCTTTTGCCAGTATATCGTTTGCACCCTCCCAGGATCCTTTATCGCTATCTGTCCCTGCTTTATACAAGGCAAGCCCTATATACAGCTTTACAGACGGGTTAATTGCAATTTTCCGCCACTTAATACACATCTCATCATACGGTGCTACCTCATGATCAAACGCCCAGTATATCTGCGGACAAATATAATCTATATATCCATCCTTTGAGCACCATTCATATACATCTGCACCCATGTTAAGACAATTCCCAATATTCCCCTGCGGACTTATCCCGAAAACTATCTTCTCGTTTCTCTCCTTTACAGCTTTATATGTATCTCTTACGAGGATGTTTATATTTTCAGTTCTCCATTCTATCAGGCTCATTTCTCCTCCCTTGGATATATATCGCATATAACTTTCACTATCATCAAAGGAATCATCGTCCGCGGGATAAAAATAATCATCCCAGTGGATACCATCCACATTATAATTTTCAACTATTTCGCATATACCGTCAATTATGTACTGACGCGCTCCTGCCTCTCCGGGATTGAAAAATTTGCCCTTTTGATAATCTATTACATAACAATCATTTTCAGGAATGTTATCTTTTCTGAAAATATTATATGGATTATCCTCTGATATATATTGCGGTGTTGTGCCGTTCTGATGCTGAATCCTCAACGGATTTATCCACGCATGAACCTCTATCCCCTTTTCGTGTGCTTTTTCTGTAACATACGCCAGAGGGTCAAACTCTTCCTCTCCGCCCTGTTCCCAGTCAAAGAGATGTGAGGACGGGAAATAATCAGAATCATATAATGCGTCTGCAAATGGACGCACATGAAATATTATGGCATTATATCCGTAAGCTTTCGCATCATTTACTATTAAATCTATCTTTTGCGGCGATACATTGGAAAGCGACATATACGGAACCCAAATCGCCCTCATCTCATTTTCTGCATCAATATTCACATTATCATACTTTGTATAATTGATATCTGAATTTGAAACAACCGATATTACAGGCGCATATACACCGCCTTCATACGGAATAAATATAAAAGCCAAAATAACTGCGGCAATAAGAATAATCGAGCACAATGGCAGCCAGATTTCTTTTTTCATTACAAACAGCTCCTTTTCTTGACAAATTATATCAAAAATAATAACATAAATACAATACAATATATGGAGATGATTTTATGCCTTGGTATTATTGGCTTCTTTTTATTTATCTTGTGTTCATCAATATATTTGCATTTTCAATTACCGTTGCGGACAAAAATAAAGCCAAAAAGGGAAAATGGAGAATCCGTGAAAGAACTCTTTTTCTCACTGCTGCTCTCGGCGGCTCAATCACCATGTACATCACAATGAAAATAATCAGACATAAGACTCAGCACAAAAGCTTTATGATCGGTATTCCTGCAATAATTTTTGTTCAGGTACTCCTTATATTATTTGTTGTTTACTTAATTATAAAATAATCAGTAAATCAATACGCAAACAGACTGTGAAAAATGCATGCACAATCTGTTTTTTATGCAAACGAGGCAGACACACGGTAACTCCCTGTATCTGCCTCGTTTTCTGTATTTTAAGTTTATCTGTTATCGACAAAGCGTATAATGCCGATGTTATTCAGTTGCCTCAGTCGACCCAAATACCGCGTTATATAATGCATTTCTGTTCTTCTCAAAATCAATTCTGAGAACCCATGCACCTTTATATATACCGCCCTTATATGTGCCGTTGATCGGAATTCTGAGCTGTTCTATATCGTAATTAAGATATTTTCCTGCATTTGCCGCATAGCCTAAAATATCCATAGACGACATATCGGTAGCGATATTTCCGGTAACGGAATCAAGAATATCCACAAGCTTTCCGTAATCAGCCTTACGTGCTTTCTGAATCATTTGCTCAAGCACTTCTCTCTGACGTTCTGTACGTTCATAATCTCCGTTTCCTGAATATCTGACTCGAACATATCCCATTGCCTGCTTCCCGGTAAGGTGTACGCTTGACCCTGTTTTATACAGCTTTCCGGAATCGGCACTTTTTCCCATTTTCTTGTTTATCTGGGCAATGTAACCGTTGATATATTTTTTCTCGCTGTTGTTTATCTCAACATCTACTCCTCCCAAGGCATCAACAATGTCCATAAACGAATAGAAGTTGACCAGAACAAAATTATCAATTTTTATTCCAAAAGCGCTTTCAACGGTTTTAACCGCAAGAGGACCTCCGCCATAAGCACACGCCGCATTGATTTTGGTATTGCTCGATCTGCCCGGAATGCTTACATAAGTATCCCTCATAATCGATGACATTACGATTTTCTTTGTTTTTTCATTTATTGTAAGAATTATCATAACGTCAGATCGGGATTTGGTGCTTTTCATGCTTCGGCTGTCTATGCCAAGGACAAGAATATTCTTAACTCCTTTTTCATATCTAAGCTTATTCTCGTCAATTTTAACACCCGAAACCTCCGAGTCGATCTCCTGCATAAGCTCATCATCTATCTGATCTGCCCCGCTTACAATATCCGCATCTGTTCCCGATTCATCATCTAAAACAATGCTGTCGATATTTTCAGGTATTGATAAATCGTTTCCTTTTAAATACGTTATATTATCCATTATTGACCAAATAACGCTTATTGCAACAATCAGGATAATTGCAATTACTGCGCCGGCTGAGATCAAGCTTATTTTTAATATTTTTTTGCTTTTTTCATCCATATTTATACCTCCATCTTAGATGCGAAATATTATCGAAATTTTATCATAACAAAAAAATAATGTCAAGTCAAGGTATGTTGTCATGGTTCCTTCACATATCCGGGTGTTTTATGATAAATAAAGGTTTTATTGACGAAGATATGTATCAGGAGTATAATTATTGAGTTGAAATTCTCATGTGAGGTGCAGTTATGGAATTTAAGGATTATTTTCTTATAGGCGTATGTGTCGTTGCAGCCTTGCTTTTATTCATCAGGATGAGTAAAGAAAACAAGGTTTTTATCGGTGCAGGTATCCTTTGTCTCTGTTATGGCGGCTACCATGCGGCTCAGGCTTTTCTCAACGAAGGAATCGTTGATGTTTTAGGATGGGTTCTCAGAGGTATTGCTGTTTTAATGCTCATCTGGATGTTTACCGTTCTTTCCGGAGAACGAGCTAAAAATAAGGCTGTGCAGAATAACGCAGCCGATGAAAATGCATCGGAAAATGAAGAAGAAACAACTGAAATAAACGAGGATAATAATGCTTGATAATATAATTACTGTTTCGTCTCAGGCTTTTTCGCTGTTTTTGATGATGGCCGTGGGATTTGTGCTTTACAAAATAAAATGGTTCAGTGATGTCGGCATGCAGCAGCTGACACGCATTTTGCTTTACGTTGTAACACCGTGTGTTATGATTTCATCTTTGGAACGAGAATTTGACAGTGCACTCGCCATGCAGCTTCTATATATGGCCGCAGGTTCTGTTATTCTTATCGGACTGACTTATCTGTTTTCACTTTTACTTTTCAGAAAACAGCCCTCTGACGATCGCTGTGTGCTTCGCAATGCAATCGCTCTTTCAAACGGCGGGTTTATGGGCATCCCTCTTGCAGGAGCTGTATGCGGTGCTGACGGTGTAATGTTTGCATCCATTTTTGTATGTGTGTTCACACTCTACCAGTGGGTAGTAGGCTATACGATGATGTCGGGCAAAATGAGCTTCCGTAAGGTATTGCTTAATCCCGGTACAGTAGGACTGACCATTGCAGTTTTGGTTTTTGTATTTTCATTGGATCTCCCCTCACCTATCAGCAACGCTGTCGGGATGCTTTCCGATGTAAACTCCCCTCTCGCAATGGTAATAATCGGTGCACATCTTGCAAAGGCCAATCTGTTCTCTTCATTGAAAGACGGACGTGTATATATTATTTCGCTTTTAAGGCTTGTTCTGCTTCCCCTCGGGGCCTTGGCACTTCTTTTCTTTGTTCCTGTACCATTTATACTCACAGGAAAAATCACTTTGCTTATTGAATTTGCTGCACCAACTGCAGCAACCGTCTCTATGCTG
This sequence comes from Acutalibacteraceae bacterium, assembly GCA_045536305.1. Lineage (GTDB taxonomy): Bacteria > Bacillota > Clostridia > Oscillospirales > Acutalibacteraceae > JAISGQ01. The sequence goes on along the minus strand of JAZSNH010000089.1, from coordinate 25,007 downwards.
GCAGGTCAATGCAAGAGAAATTCTCTTCTCGCAAGCAGCCTTGTAGCCGTAACAACAGTTCTCTCGATTTTAACAATGCCGATAATAATTGCTTTAGGCCAAACAATTATACAGTGACTTTTAAAACATATTCTGAATAATATGTAAGGAAGCATCTGAAGGAGCGTCGGATGCTTTCAGTTACGCGAACGGATAAAAACCGGTGCTCCGTTTTACACAGCCGATTTTTATCCGGCCGCTTTAAATATGCCGCCGCATCATTCCATTTTCCCGCGGCGGCAGAACGATTGATTTAGTTTAGGACAAGCACGGAAAGGAAACTTTATGACAAGGATTTATTTAATCAGACACTGTGAGGCATCAGGAAACAAGGATCGAACCTTTCAAGGGCATTCTGACGGACTCCCCACCGACAACGGTCGTGCACAGCTCGAAAGTCTTTCTGCCAGAATGAAGGATATTCCTCTTGATGCTATATACTCAAGTCCTTTGACCCGTGCAAGGGAAACCGCCGAGGCTGTAAACCGTCATTTTAATTATACAATAACACAACGCAATGATCTGATGGAAATAAACGGCGGTGTCTGGGAAGGAAAAAAATGGTCTGAGCTGCCTTCACTTTATCCCGAGGATTCGCATAACTGGAGTCTTGAGCCATGGAACTTCCATCCTGAAAACGGCGAATCCATGACCGAAGTATTTATAAGAATTTACAATGCAGTTCTGTCTGTTGTAAAAGAAAATCGCGGAAAAACCGTTGCTGTTGTTTCTCACGGCTGTGCAATACGAACTCTTATGTGCGCTGTAAAGGGTATGCCCATAGAAATGCTCAACGATGTTGAATGGTGTGATAATACCGCTGTTTCAATTATCGATTATGATGACAACGACAAGCCAACCCTCATTCTTGAAGGTGATTCCTCTCATCTGTCTGATGACCTTTCCACCCTCAGACATCAATCCTGGTGGAAAAAAGAGAATCGCGACAAGATGATTTATGATGATTAAGGAGTTTTGCTTATGATTATCATGTCCGTTGATTTGGGAAAAGCCAGGACAGGCATTGCTGTATGCGATCCGACTATGTTTCTAGCTTCGCCTGTCGAGGTAATATTCGAAAGCTATCCGCCAAAACTCATTGATAAAATAATTGCCGCCGCACACAGACTAAAGGCTGAACGAATAGTTGTCGGACTGCCTCTAAACATGGACGGAACCGAAGGTGAGAGCGCCAAAAATGCAATCTATATGGCAGAACAGATACACACTCTCAGCGGCATTGAAACTGTTATGTATGATGAAAGATGCTCTTCCGTCTGTGCACACACCGCACTTAATGCAACCGATACACGAGGCAAAAAAAGAAAAGCTGTTGTCGATGCAGTTGCAGCTGTGGTCATATTGCAGAATTACCTTGATTCACTTAAGTAAGTATGCCTGTTGTATTTTTTGTCATTTTATGTTATCATTTATACAGCAATATATAAGGGGATGAAAAAAATGAAGCGTTTATTTTTACTCTGTCTGATACTTATACTTATTTTTTCTCTTTCTGCTTGCTCCTGTGAAATTGACTGGAGCAAATTTGATTTAACAAAATACAATTTTGGTCTCACCGACAGCAAAATCGACCAAATAAGCAGCAGTGACAATGCCAGTGACGAATCTGCACAGCACGAGGACGATCCTGTATTCAGCGAAGCATCACTTAATTATATCGTCCCTGAAAAAAGTGGTATAATATATAATCCATGGGCTGTTGTATCACCCGAAGATTTTCGGGATATGGCAGAAGACAAGCTGATGGAAATAGCTGATTTAACCGCAGATATGAATGCACTAAAAAAAGAATTATTGGATTACACCTCGGTTTATCGTCTTTCGTCAAATGAAAAATTCTCAAAAACACTTAATAACATTCGCGCATGGAGCTATGGAGCGCGAAATTATCCATCCGATGGTCTTTCCGACGAAGATTTGGCAATACTTGACCTATTTATCATTTTAGGTACGGATTCTTCAGAATACGGAGCAAGATTCCCTTCTCTTCTTATAACAGGAAATCATGATATGATCGGTACTTACGAGAATCTTATAATATCTCAGATCGTAAATCTCGACACGCTTATATCAAATTGATTACTACAAAAACGCAAACAGAATAATATTGCGATTCTGTTCAGCTCTGCACTGAACAGAATCGTTTCTTTGTATACTTTAGCATACAAACAAAAAAGCTTGAATTCTCGCATTGTTAAGCGAAAATTCAAGCTTTATTCTTGCGAAAGAGCGACTAAAAGTAGTATAAGTGGGGGTAAAAACGACCAAAAGTAGTGTGACGGGTTTATTGTTAAACGCCTCCGCTGTGATGAACAAAGGAACACACCGCAAGCACCCAAGAACATACAATTACGATAGGAGAAACAATAGTCCAAATCAAATATATTTTTGATTTTTTCAATTCAATGGAAAAGCAACCAATAAAGGTCATAATCGTTCCTATCAGCCCAATAGGATTAAAAGTTGATACAAGGGTAAGTACAGCACCAGCTTTGAAGCAAAAAGAACCAAAAGCAGTCGTATAAAATGCTGTGTATACAGGCATGCATATTACCACGATCAAACAACAAGCACAATAAATAATTTGTTGAATCGTTCCCGCCTTGAATAGTTTCATTTTGTGCCATCCTTTAATGTTTTACAACTTGCAATCAACATTCGTCTGATTCGACCGCAAAGATTTCTATGCTTTTTATATATTTCTTCATCAATCGCGTTTGTATTGAACAATATACGCAACCAGCCTTCGGTTTCACTACATTCCTTAAGCGGAATTTCAAATTTTGAAAGCATATCAGCTTTACTCTGTCCGTAATTGGCTTCACGGATATTTGCGTAAACGCTACTGGAACTTTTACGGATTTGGAAAAGAGTGTTAGATGATGCCTTGATATTTTGGCAGAGCAATTCAATTTCTGTTGCAAGTTGCTCAGAATATATCAGCAGATAATTTTTCGGCATATAAACACTCCCTTCAAGAGAAGTATACTACTTTTCCACAAACAAATCAAGGTGAAGCCTTGTATATCATCAATTCCGTAGGAATTGCATATCATCAACACGAAGTATTGTATCTCATCAAGCCGCAGGGGATTTATACACGGCTTTGCCGTAATGATATACGAGCTGATGAGATACACGCTAACGCGTGATGATATGCCAAGCCTGCGGCTTGGATAAAAAAAGAAGTAACTTTTGGTAGACAAAAGTTACTTCTTTTTTGGCGCGCCCAAAGGGATTCGAACCCCTGACCTTTTGGTTCGTAGCGAAAAATAATTGTGCGCGTTTTCTCTTACGTACTCAACAGCTTCAGCCGTTCATTTTTCTCTTTTGACCTGTATTCTGACCTGTATCGGATAAATAGCTATTTAATTTATCGATGTTTTCTGCCTCTCTTTTTTTACGCAAATGAGTGTATATATCCAATGTAGTTGATGCCTTTGCGTGTCCGAGAAGCTTCTGCGCTGTCATCACATCAACGTCGGCTTCAAAGAGCAGCGTTGCATATGTATGCCTGAGCTGATGAGCAGTAAATGTATCTATCACACATGGTACTCCCCGAGGATCTTTTACAGATGTTGGCCGAATATCAGAATAGCTCTCTTTGTTCTTCGCTCTGATAATTGATACCTGCTCCCACCGTTTATTATCCTTGTTATATATCCAATCGCTGAAATCACCGTTTTTGATATTTATCTCTTCCATGAAAGACGCCCACAGCCTATCCCATGTCTTTGCTGAGTGCAATCCTCCATTCGTCTTTTCTGTAATAAGCGGATAGAGCTCCTTGCTTTTTCTTGTTGATGTTGTTCTGGATTCAATAAGAAAATCGAGAAGTACGTTCGGGATAGGCACTGTTCGTGTTGCTGCATCACTCTTGCCCCCCTCTTTTTCGAAAGGTTGTCCATTTATCATCTCGACAGATCTCCTGACATAGATCAACTTCTTGTCAAGATCTATATCAGACCAACGCAATGCAATAACCTCTCCCCTTCGCAAACCGCAGTACAGCATTATCATAGCCGGGAGCTGCGCACGATGGTGTGTATTCTTTATCCACTCTATCTGCTCATCAGACAAAGGCTCTCTTTCCTCTGCAGCTGCAGCATTCTTTGGAATTGTGACATCCTGGGCAGGATTATAGTCAAGTACTCTGTCAGAAATTGCGAGCTGAAATATCTGCTTCGCTGCCATACGAATTTGCTGTAGCGTTTTCTTTGAAAGACCTTTTTTGGCAAGCTTATTGAATACAAACTGAATATCTGACGTTCTGATTTTGCATATCTCTGCTTGGCCAAGAGCCTCAATCAGATGCGCAGAACAAGATTTATATGACGCCAGTTGGCCTGCTCCGCAAGTCTTGCTCATAAGCCATCGATCACGCCATTCGGAGAATGTATCTCTCTGGGCGTTAATGTCTATTCCTTTGCTGATCATCACACGAAGCTCTTCGGCCTTTCGGTTCGCTTCAGTCATTGAGTCTCCGTACACATCTTTGTACCGTCGTTTCCCCTCTGCATCACGACCAAGAAACACCTGAACACGGTATCTCCCGTCTGATCTTTTCTTTAATTTTGCCATATAAAAAGCCCTCCTTCTTGACAAAGAGGGCATAGCAATGCTAAGATATAGCTGTGTTTCCTGACACATCGCCATACCCTCTTGGTGTGGTACCCTCCGTTCCGGCGGCCACCGGTGCGGAGGGATTTCTTTTTTATTTTCGTTTATTGTCCTATAGGCACGCTGTCAATGTAGCAACCGTCAGGACAAAGGTCTACTTTATTGCTCCAGACCGTCTTACTGTCTACTGTCGGGTCGTTGTCCCAAGCTATACAATGCTCATTATCGACATACACACGCCGGAAATCCTCGACATTCATAAAGGTCTCAAACACTGTGCCTTTTTTCAGCATAGGAGATACATCATACAATCTCTGCTCTCCGTTATCAAAGCTGATAGTGAGCGTGAAATCGTCATTGGGAACAACCCCGACAATCTTCTTTCTGCCGCCTGCAAAGTATTCAGCGGTCTTTCGGTCAAAGCCCTTAGAAAGGTAATACTCTACTGTTCTATTCATAACATCACCCTCCAAAGATAATTGATTACTTCAACGGCTCGATTGCAAACAGCTCCTGATTTGCTTTTGCGAGCTCCCAGTTCTCTCTCAGCTCTTCCTGATGGAAAGCAGCCCAGCCCAAAAGCATCTTTAACTGTTTTGACGGCATTGAGCCTTCGATAACTTCGATTTCATTGATAGATACCAACACCTCATTACCGCCGTAGGTTGCATGAAAATGGGGCGGCATATGGTCTCTCCAGTAGATACAGATTTTAATTCCTCTAAACATGCATATTGTAGGCATGGTTTACTCCTCCTTTATAGAATATGTCATATTTCCCCTTTGCACTGGCTGCCGCCGGTGCGGGGATTTTCTTTTTAGTTTTACTATTTAACCTTTACCTTCGCACGGCTAAGATAAAGATACTGACCTTTTTTTACTGTAACATATTTACTAGAATCAAAGTTGTCATTACTCTGTATCTTGCCTGTTCCAAGCGGTTTATTGTAAATCGCACAATATCCACCATATTCGCTTGTTGCAGCAAGTTTATATTCTCCAGCCGGAATATCGTAACCAACTTTGTACATACCTTCACTTAAATAGCCGTCTGCATCTGGCTCCGCTTTAGGTGCGTATTCTGCGGATATAGCGTAGCAACGGCTCAGCTCTAAATACTGTCCTGACTTAACCTCAATGTAGCGCTGTCCATCAAAATTGTCGTTTTCGATGATATCATCCTGGTTGGCATCTGAGGATATGCACATATATGCACTGATGTAGCTTGTCGGCTGCAAGAAATATGTTCCTGCCGGAATATCAGTTCCAACTTTATAATTATCCTCGTAGTAATATTCTACAACCGGAGCTTCCGTCGTAGTGGTTGTGGCTACAGTTGTAGTTGTCGTAGTGGTGGTATCGGCGGAAGAAACCGCTGTCGTTTCATCAGAAGTATTAGATTGTGTTGTTACTGAATCAACTGGTATAAAACTAAATGTAGCAGTATTTGATTCAACTTTAAGTATAAATGAAATACCATCAACTACGCAAATTGTTGACATTCCTTCATACATACTTTCAATTTTAAGTTCTTTATTAAGCTTTTCTGCGTTTTCTTCTAATTCTTCTTCATCGAAAATAGCTGTAAGGAGCACACCAATCTGCGTTCCAAAATCATATGCTGCACCATCCGAAATTATATTGTCGCAAACAACAGACACCATCGATGGTGCATTATCGTTATCTTTTTCTATGGAGTATAAGATAACGGATGTGTAGTCAGAAACGAACTTCTGGCGGTATAATATTCCATTTCCTTTTACCGGCGTTACAAAGAAATCGCAATCAAATAATCGACTTAATTTATTTAATGTTCCGATTTCTCCATGTATAAATCCACCGTTCTTAATAATTACCTCGGGACTGTTTGCGATCATGCTTAGTACACCCAGCTGATCATCGTACACAACCCACTCGCCGTCAAGAATTGCCTTTTCGAAGTAAACCGCAGGAGTTTCTGTCACATCAGAAAAACCACTGTAATAACAGAAGAAATCCGCTGTCATTCCGATTTCAAACGGTTCCTTGATCTCCTCTTCAATAAATAAAACAGTCCATTTATTCTCCGGGGCATTGTCTTCTGATACCAGTGCATAATTGAATGAATCAATTTTTTCCATCTTCTCTATTGTTCCCTTGATGTAAACCTTAACGCCTTCCATGCCGTTTTCTGATGCAGGAGAATTGTACTTGTCATAGTTACCAAAATCATATTCATTATCATATGCATACAGTCTTGCATCGTCCGAATCAAGAATATTCATTGCAGTTGTTGACTTGGAACACGCTGAAACAGGAGCAACTACAGCACTTGTAAGGATCGCTGCAACCACAGTAACAGCAACAAATTGAATAGGATTATTTTTTAAATTCTCAAATAACTGTTTGACGAAAACAGCAACTTTATCCTTAACCCCTTTCAAAAGTTCTTTTACTGAGGATTTTGTTTCTTTCCCTATGCTTTGGGATTCGGCTTCAAAGCAATCAGTTGACTGCTCATCAGACTTGCTCCCACATACAGCACAGAATTTCTGACCCTCAACGACCTCGTTTCCGCACTTTTTACATTTCATCCGTAAACCCTCCAAATATTGACATTTCACTCTGAAACGTCTATTATATATTTGTAGGCGTGACCACGCTTCACACACTCATAGCCTGTCCGGGAGTACCAGTCTCGGTCGGGCTCGTTTTTTATTCTTCGTATGGTGCTATTGAAATAAATGAATCCCCGTCATTTAGTTCTGTTTTGCTCATGAAATAACCATTACCAAATACATAACCATCAGCAAACAGCTCTTTGACCGCATCAAGTATTGTAGTTTCATCCATATCCGGAAATATTGTTAATAGCACCTGATATATCACCAGTTTACTTACAGAGAGATCATTCTCAGTTGAATCTCTATATAACGTAATATCAATCATTGAAACCAGTTTCGAACTTTCTTCTAAAGCACACGAATATTTTATATTAGATCCTCCATCACATTTATAGGTAACACCAACATATTTTCCTGCAGGGATAACGGTCGCTACCTCAAACTCTTTATCAGACCATAAGTTAATACAATATAAAACATCTTCTGCACCGATATTAAATGTTTTAATTTCCTTTGATTCTTCAGATTGATTTACATCGTCTGCAGCATCATTTGTATATGTACTGGTTCCTTTTCCATGAAATTGAACTACTTTGACGCATGTGGTAACAGATGCACATAAATTCGCTATTAGCATAGCCGCAAAGATACATGCAACCACTATCACTATAGCTTTCTTTTTATTATCCATAAACATCCACCTCACATAATTACAATATGTAACTCTGGAATGCAACAGCTTTGCCGAGGATTCTTATGCTATCGAGCTCCGCATCCTTGTAACGCTGAGTCTTATATGCAGGGTTCTCAGCGAATAAAGCGATTTCGTTATTTTCTCTGTCGTACTGCACACGCTTTAGTGTAGCTTCATCACCGATAATGACTGCTGCTATTTCTCCGTTCTCGACCATCGGCTGTTCTTTGATGAATACAATATCACCGTCGAAGATCCTGGCCCCTGTCATGCTGTCGCCTTGTGCCCTCAAGCAGAAGTCAGCATCGATATCACTTCCTGCAACTACATACAGTTCATGCTCTTCGTTTGCAAATATCGGCTCGCCGCAAGCGATGTTACCCAATAGACGAAATTTCTTCTTTTCTATTCTAAAGATGTTTTTGACGCCTGCTATAGGGTCTTCTGTTTCGTCAGTCCACCCCATGAGGTATGCAGGCGTAGTATTAAGCACCTTTGCAATTGGATTTAATAAATCACCAGGAACCTTTTCAATATCGCCTTTTTCATATCTATAAACCGTGGCAGGTGAAACACCGATTGCCTCAGCAACCGTCTCAGCTGAAATACCAAGTTGCTTTCTTCTTTCTCTCATCAATTCTCCAACTGATGTTATGGATGCTTCATCCGCAAGCCAGGCCTGTTTATTTTTGTGCTGAGACTTTCCCAATAGATAATCCATATCTACATTAAAAAAATCTGCGATAGCCTCCAATGTTTCTATTCCTGGCTCTCTTTCTCCTCTCTCATACATGTTTATGCTACTTTTGGATATACCTATCATATTCGCAAACTCTTGTTGAGAAAGCATTCTCTCTTGCCTTAACTGCTTAAGTCGATGATTAAATTTAGGCATTAACAACACCCCTTTATTACATTATACACTTTTCGTGCACTGTGTCAATGTGTACTTGTGCACTAAAAGTGCTCTGTATATTTGTGCACTTTTAGTGTCTTTTTGTTGTTGACATATTCGCTTTAATCGTGTATCATAAAACCAAATCGAGCACTATTCGTGCACGGCAAAAGGTGGTGAAACAAGTATGCCTAACAAATCTATAGGTCAACGTCTTCGTGAGCTGCGCGGCGAAAAAACTCAAGAAAAAGTCGCCTCAGACCTTGGTATTACAAAGTCCTCATGGGCGATGTACGAACGTGATGAGCGTGTGCCTCGTGATGAAGTCAAGGTTAGAATCGCTACGTATTTTGGCGTAACTGTTCAGGATATTTTTTTTGCAAACCTTGTGCACAATTAGTGCTCGTTTCTGCGAGTTGCATTTGCTACCCGAATACGACGTAGACTGGCTCTTCGCAACTAGTGAATAAAATAAATATGCCCACTCGATATTCGTAGTATCGAGCAGGCTTCAATGTAAACTTCGCCGCCTTTGATAGGTACTGAAGACTATGTTTATATACGCGTTGGTTATTTGTTTTCGACTTTTACTATCTTTGTCATTAAGCAAGTAAAGGTCTCAGGATTGTCAATCCATTCACTGAATGAGTGAATTTCATAACCGTCCTCTTTTAACTGACTGATCTCATCAGCCGTTCTCGCAGACTTAAATATCCTAATAACAAATAACACCTCCTTTCGGAGGCGACAAAGTTTACCAATATTTATTTTATCACATCAACCATTATTTCTCAACACAGCCACAGACTATATCAGTATAACCTGCAGCCTTGCCGTCATTTAAATATCGGAACAGAGATGCGATTAGGTTATGTCCTTAACAAGTGAGCAAGAAAACGTCTCCGGCGTTCCAATCCACTCTGAAAAAGAGTGAATCATGTAACCGTCATCACGAAGAGCTGCTATCTCTTCAAGTGACTTACCCGTTCTTTGAGGGCATATCTCATCGTATGTACAGCGATGAACAACTCAAGGAATGGGAAGACAATCCTACTCCTTACGAAGACAGTCAACGGCAGCGTGCTATGGAGCGTGATATCCGCAAGACTAAGCGAGAACTTGCCGGACTTGATGAAGCCATAAAAAATGCCCCAAATGATGGAGTAAAAGCATCACTTGAAGCTGAATTCAGAAAAGAAAGCGTCCGACTTAAGGGTCAGGAAGCAAAGATGAAAGCATTTTGCAAAGAGAAGGATCTTCTTGTGCAGAATGAACGTGTACAGGTGCAGGGATTTGGAAGAAGCCAGGCGCAGAAGGCTGTGCATGCTGCTAAAAGTGAATATAAGACCCTAGTTGATATAATTGGCCAGGAAAACGCACCATCTCTTGATTTGTACATAAATATGCGTTATACTAACTACAGCAAATATCTTGAATTGCATCGGTTTGCGAAGTATCGTTCTAAAGTATCCAATGCTAGAATTTCAGATTTCCGTTTGTATGAAAATCTGCATTCCAAAAAGCTCATCAAAGGTTGTATTGTTCCCGCATCACGTAAGCACGCATATATCTTGGATGATATATCTTCTCATGATCCCGCACATATCTCTAAAAGAATGTTTGAACGCGGAATTTCTGCGGACGATGTACAATCTTATGTTGATAACGCCCTTTTCTGTGAAGCTCAATGGGGCGGCAAACGATTGGTGTACTACTCTACAGAAGGTATTGCTGTCCTTACACGCACTACTGATTACCCCGACGTCGATTGGATTGCAAAGACCACATGGAGTAAGAATGATTTTGGCGACGATACTACATCAATCATTAAGGAGGCTTTGAAGTATGTCAAACAACAACACTGATTCATTAGAATTGAATTCATGGCAGTGTCCGATAGCAAAAAAAATTATCAGTGCTGACATTTGTTATGAAGTGATAATGTGTCTCACTGCCGGACTTAATCCAAGCTCTGTTCCTGAGGTTGATTTTAGACGCGATTCAAACACCATTGCTATCTGCAATAGTTGCCCCCACTGTAACCTTGAGTAACACCACTAATAAATCATACTAACTCAATAACCTTAAGCATCTTGCTCTTTTCGGGAGCAGGGTGCTTTTTGTTTACCAATTTTGCATATGTCGGGTGCGTAATTACCGACACGGCATGAGGTGCAACCTCGTAAAAAAGCGTAGCCGAAAAGGAGCAAACATGAAAAGAGAAGATCTCACTAACCTCGGACTGACTGATGAGCAGGTATCATCTGTCATGGACATCTACGGTAAAAGCGTTGAAAAGCTGAAAACTGATGTATCCACACTGACAACCCAGCTCAACACCGCAAAAGGTCAGCTCACCGAGGCAAACACAAAGCTTGAAGGCTTTGACCCTGAGTGGAAAGCCAAGGCTGAAAAAGCTCAGAAGGATGCAGACGCTCAGGTTGACGCCATGCGCCGTTCTCATGCTATTGAGGCGGCAATCACAGCGCGCAAAGGCAAGAATGCAAAAGCTATTCGTGCGCTGATTGACGAGGCAGCCGTAACTGTCAACGAAAAGGGTGAAGTTATCGGACTCAGCGAACAGCTTGATGCTGTCGAGAAAGAAAACTCTTATCTCTTCGGTACTGATGAGCAGCAGCCTCATTTCTCACGTCCCACACCGGGTGTAAGTAACCCCACCCCCAACAAAAATGAGCAGGCAAACGCCGCTCTCAGATCACTTTTCGGAAGGAATGAATAATAATTATGTCTAAAATCGTATCAAGAGAAAAAGTCGAAGCTCTCATCAGAGAACAGGTCGTCCCTCAGATCTTTCAGGAGACTCCGAAGCAGTCCACATTTCTTGGGCTTGCCCGTAAGCTCCCGAACATGACCTCCAAGCAGACCCGAATCCGCGTCCTCGATCTCCTCCCCATGTCCTACTGGGTAGACGGTGACACTGGATTCAAGCAGACCAGCGAGCAGGCCTGGGATAATGTTTATCTCACCGCTGCAGAGCTCGCAGTTATCGTCCCGATTCCCGAAGCCGTTCTTGATGATGCTGAGTTCGACATCATTGGTGAGATCACACCGCGTCTCAACGAATCAATCGGCAAGCGTGTAGACGGTGCTGTCATCTTCGGCGATAATCGCCCCAGAGAATGGGATGCCGATATCATCACAAGAGCAAGGCAGGCTGGTAACAACGTCCCTGTTACCGCTGATACTGACTATTATGATGCTCTTCTCGGAGAGAACGGTGTCTTCGCTAAGGTCGAAGAGTACGGCTACGGTGTTTCCGGCTGTATCGCAAGTCTTTCCATGAAATCCAAGCTGCGTTCCCTCAGAAACGATGTAGGCGATCCCATTTTCAGCACCTCTATGCAGGGCAAGACAAGCTATGCACTTGACGGTGCACCCATGTTCTTCCCTGATAACGGTGCTTTCGATAAGAAGTCTGCACAGCTTGTCGTAGGCGACTGGAGTAAGGCGGTATATGCCATCAGACAGGATGTCACCGTCAAAATTCTTGACCAGGGTGTTATCCAGGATCCTGACACAAAGCAGATCGTCTACAACCTTGCTCAGCAGGATATGATTGCTATCCGTGTCGTATTCCGTATGGGCTGGGCACTCCCGAACCCCGCAACCAACCTCGATGGCAACCGCATCGGCTGTCCGTTTGCTTACCTTGAGCCTACCTCTCCTGTAACTACCCAGGCGGTGACCTTTACAGTGCAGGATTCGGATGCAGCACCCGTAGCAGGTGCAATCGTTGATGTTGCAGGTGCAAGACTTAAGACTGATGATAACGGTCAGGCTGTATTCAACCTCAGAGCAGGTGAGTACTCTGTGAAGATCAAGAAGAGCGGTTATCGTGTCGTAAATGATGCAATCATCGTTGATACTTCTGCCGTCACCAAGGAGATCACACTCACTGCAACTGCCTAAGGAAGTGACTTAAATGGCACACATTAATTTTGAATTTTATCAAAAGGAATACAAGGGCACTCTTTCAGAGGATATTTTCAATCGCCTCTGTGAGCGTGCCCACGCTGTTCTGTGCCGTATTACGTTTCGTCGTGTAGAAAAGCTTGGCTGCTTTGATGATAACATTCGCCTCAAGATCATGCTTGCAGAGTGTGCCATTCTTGATAAGATTAACACCATGGAGGAGATGCCCGAGCCGGGTGTTTCCTCCAAAAGTGTTGGACGAATGTCTGTAAGCTATGAAGCTTCAGCAACATCTGATGCTGCAAGGTTACAGCAGTGTGCCGATGCTGCTGCACTATACCTTTCTGGGACCGGGCTTATGTACAGAGGTGTATAGCAATGCTGAAAACTGATATCACCATTTATCATAGAATCGCTGATCGTGAATGGACACATACAGTATTCCCCGACTGCTTTTGGCAAAGCGAGGTAAAAACAAAGGTTTCCGATAGAGGTATGGTTTATGCCTCTCAGACCACTGTTTTCATCCCCCTTGCACCTACTGCTGATTACTCTATACATAAGGGCGATATTGTTGTCAAGGGTAACTATCAGGCAGATGCATCGGCAAGTGAGCGAGAACTTCTTTCCCATCCCAATAGCATCAAAATCAAAGAAATAATTGATAATCGCTTAATGCGTGGCTTATCCCATCTGGAGGTGATTGGTCAGTGAAGTTCAATGGAAAGTTGGAATTTAGTGGTGCCGAAAAGATTTTGCGTGACCGTGGCGTACGGCGTTTTGGAAAAGTCCAGCGGCACATTGACAGTGAAGTCCTGAAAGTTTGCAACCCTTATGTTCCAAAACGCTCCAGCACTCTGAAAGAATCCGGCACACGAAGTACCGTAGTCGGCAGTGGTGAGGTCAGTTATGATACACCTTATGCACGACGTCAGTATTACGAGAATGCAGGTCGAGGTATAGACGGCACTGCCAAAGGCGGTCTTCGCGGCAAGTTTTTCTTCGAGCGTGCAATGATCGATCACAAGGATGAAATACTTGACGGAGCTGTGAAGATGGCAGGAGGTAACCATGGTTAATCACATCATTGAAGCTTTGTATAAATACTTCGGCAAATGTCCCTTGCTCAGTGACCGCACCTTACGCGTCGATTTTCTTGGAGCGGATGTTGACAAGGAATATACCATTGACAGTGTTCCGTGCAACCCTGTCATAAGGCGTTATTTGGACGGCACCGAAAAGCGTCAGTATCTTTTCACTATCGGCTCAAGATCCTTTTACACTCCCGATGTTCTTATTGCCATTGAAAACAGTAGCGTGTTTGAGGACCTGTCCGCATGGATTAAAAGTCACAATCGTTCGGGCTTTTTGCCTAAATTACCAAACGGCTGTACAGCACAGAACCTCGAAGCCTTAAGTACAGTATATGTACTCGAATCTGATGCTGCATCTTCCGCAGCAAGATATCAGATTCAATGCAAATTAATCTATTTACAGGAGGAATAAACAACTATGGCTGGAATTAAGCAGCGCCGCGAAATCGCGGACTATATAAACATCACTCCCAGAACCGACAAAGAAACCATCACCTTTATGGGGCTCGGCTTCAAAACACTCAATGAAAACCCCGGAGCTCAGACATCATCTAAGCGCTACATCAACGACAAAAGTGCATCCAAATCTATAACCGGATACGATTCTTCTTTTCCCTTCGAGCTCGACCAGATCAGGTCTGAAGCTGCAGTGGAATACATCATCGGTATCGGTGAAAAGAGACTCACCGGTGCCGACGCTGAAACAGAATATTACCGTGTCGATCTTGACAAGAAAATTGCGGGAGCAGGCGAAAGCACCTATTATGCACGCAAATTCAAGGTTGCAGTTGAGGTGTCCGCTCTCGACGATTCTGAGGGAGAGATGACAGGCAGCGGCAACCTTCTTCCCATCGGCGATCCTGTTGAAGGATATGCTGTTATCAATGCGGGTACAATCACTTTCACTGCTGGCACCTATACCGCAGGAGAAACCGCAGAGGAATAAAAAATCCGAGGTGACAATCTATGTATATTGTAAATGGCATTCAGCTTCCCGAACTTGATATTTTCGATGCAGACGTTGCAGCGAAATATGAGCATGAAATGGTAAGCATGAGCGATGCAATGCGTATTGTAGACGATTCTGGATCTTACAGCACAACAATCCACGCTCTCTGCACACCCGTATTTCGTTGCTTCGATAATCTTTTCGGCGAAGGCACAGCAGCTCGTATTTTTGCGGGTAAGTCCAATATTAAAAACTGCCTTAAGGCAGTCAGTGAACTTGTTCATGCTGTCGAGGCTCAGAAAGAGAACATCAAATCTCTTCCCGAGGAGATTTCTTCCGTTCTGGCATCTGATAGTGACGAGAATTATCACAACATAGAAACACCGCCTGCAGGGGTTCCTGTGCGGCATGTATACACAGCTGAGGAGGTTGCTGCGATGCTTAATCGCAGTAGTATCTGATGTCTGCCCCCATGATATTCGGATTGCCTGATACGGTAGATATCTGCGGATATAAATGCCCCATTCGCACAGACTTCCGTATCGGGATTAAATTTGAACAGATGTTTGATGAAAGGAGCCTTAACGAGGACGAGCAGGTCGCTGTCCTTGTTGAGGCTCTTGCCTTATGGTTTCCGCAGATTCCATCCGATATTCCCGAGGCCATCGAGGCTATGCTATGGTTTTATCGTTGCGGTGAAGATATCTCGGAGCATGACACCGAGAACAATTCAAGGATTTATGATCTCAGATACGATGAGGCATATTTACATGCCGCTTTTCTTACTCAGTACGATATTGATCTATACAATGCTAATCTTCACTGGTGGGAATTCTCATCACTTTTTAAGGCTCTTGATGAATGTCGATTAACTCAGATAATCGGGTACCGATCTGTCAAAATCGACCCCTCAAACATGAGCAAATCGGAACAGGAATTTTATCGAAAGATGAAGAAAAAGTACGCTTTACCCCTCCCCGATTCTGAGAAACAGCGTACAGACGAATTAGAGGCCGCCTTGATGAGCGGCGTTGGCATAGAAGAAGCACTCGCAAAAAAGAGGTGAATATAAATGTCTGACGGCAGGATCGTCTTTGATACCGCTATTGATAACAGCGGTGCCGAAAAAGATATATCAGAATTACGAAAAGATATCTCCGACGTCATAAAGAACGTTGAGGATTCAACCGTGAAATCAAGCAAACAGCTTCAGCAGACTATCTCTTCTGCCTGTGACAAGATTACCGCTGAAGCAAAAGAACTTCCAAGCGTTATGAAAGAGGCTGCTGCCGAAAGCGAAAAAGCGTTTGTTAAATCCAACAACACTGCTAAGAAAACTATAGCCGAACTTGCAAACGAAAGCGGAAAAACAGCAACAGAAATTAGAGCTGATATTCGTAAGATTGCGGAAGCTTATCAGCAAGCTGGAGATAGTATACCTACATCATATAAAAAAGCTTACAACGATCTTGGTGTAATGTCGGATGCTGCAGCACGAAAACAAGCTAAAGCAGCAAAAGAAGTTGCAGATCACACAGAAGATACCGGAGAAAAAATCCGTAAAGAATCTGAAAGAACAAAGGATTCTGTTACAGACGATGCTGAAGGTATGGGAAATGCTCATAGAGATCAAGCCAAAAAGGCTGAATCGAAGTGGTCTGCCGCTTTCTCCAAAATCAAAAAGGGAATGCAGACCTGTGCCAAGGTCGGAAGAACTGCACTTAAGGCTGTCGGCGTAGCGGCCGCCGCTGTCGTGACTGTTGCAACACTGGGTGTTAATTACAACAACCAGATGGAGGCATATAACACAAGTTTCAAGACCATGCTGGGCAGTGCGGAAGCCGCTTACACCATGGTTGCTGATCTGAAAGAGCTTGCCGCAGAAACGCCCCTTGAGATGAGCACTCTTGCGAGCGATGCACAGACTATGCTGTCCTTCGGCATATCAGATAAGAAAACCCTCACCTATCTCAAGCAGCTCGGAGATGTTTCTCAGGGCGATGCAGATAAGTTCTCCAGTCTTACTCTTGCGTTTTCTCAGATTCAAAGTGCTGGAAAGCTTACAGGCCAGGACCTACTACAGCTTATAAACGCCGGATTCAATCCGCTTCAGATTCTTTCTGAAAAAACGGGGAAAAGCATGGCCGCGCTCAAGAAAGAAATGAGCGAGGGAAAAATCTCTGCAAAAATGGTTGCAAAGGCTTTTGAAATAGCTACCTCTGAGGGAGGTATATTTTTCAAAGCCATGGAAGCTCAGAGCAAGACTTTCAGTGGTCGCATGTCTACACTCAAGGACAACGCTCTATCTTTCCTTGGAGAACTTACAGAGGGCATCCAGAATGAGTTAAAGGACACTTTGCTTCCAACTGTAACTGATTATCTTGATCAATTGCAATCGGCGTATACATCTGGAGGAATTAAGGCTCTATCTAAGGCTACTGGCGATGTATTATCCAGTGCAATTACAGAAATCGCATCATACACACCTTTACTTATCGACACTGCTGTATCGGTTGTCACGTCATTTGTACAGTCTCTTGACCGCAATTCAGAAAAAGTCGCAGCCGCCGCAGTCAAAATCGTTAAGTCTCTTGTTAACGGTCTTGTAAAGCTAATCCCGGAGGTTGAAAGGGCAGCGTCAAAAATACTCTCAGCTTTCGTCAATGAAATTTTCGGACCTAAAGCCGGAAATGCCGTTAAAAAGCTGACTGATAGTGTCCGGAAAAGCTTAGACTTAATTTTTAAAACAGTAAAAAAGGTAGTCGTTTGGCTCAAACCTGTTGTAAAGAACATTCTTTCAACCATCGCAAATATGACCAAAAGTACAATACCTGCACTTACTGCTACTTTAAAAATACTCGAGCCTGCTCTTTGGCTTGTATGTAAGGCGTTCCAAGGTATCTCTTGGGTTATTGAAAAAACCAGTGAATGTGTTGACTCTGCAATCGGTTGGTTTGGAAAGCTTATAGGACTGTCAGACGATACAAGCAGTGAATACAAACAACTATCCGAATCAATAGAACAGAATGTTACTGCTTGGCAAGATCTTCGTGATATCTCAGAGCAAAATGTGCAGGCATTTGCCGCAGAAGAAGCAGAAACTGATTATTTGATAGGGGCTCTTGATCGCCTTGTTGATGAAAACGGAAAAGTTATCGGAAGTAAGGATGAGTTAAAGTCAGTTATATCAAAGCTGAAAGAGCAAGGTTATGACGTAGAATATGATGCTATATCCGACCAGATAAAAAATTACAAAACCTTAAGAGAAGAAATCCAAAAAACGTATGACCAGAAGAAATACGCATCAAGAATAGATTCTCTTGAACCTTTGTATTCAACAGCCAAAGAGAATGAGCCTGCAGCATTTGACAATTGGGCAAAAGCCTTAAAAGCACTTAACGATGAAAAGCAAAGATTAAAGGACGAGCCATGGGCAACTGATATAAATATATCAGGTCTGCAGTCTGACGTTGATAAGGCATTTGCGATATGGCAAGGATATGTCGATACAATAAATACATACGAAACCGCTACGCAACTTTACGACACCGGAAGCACAGAGAAAGCAATTGACCTATTAGACGACTATTATTATGCATATGTGGATGTGACTTCTGCCGCAGCTCAATATTCAAGCACTGTTAATTCAGATTTTGAGACCTTAAAAAATACATTTCAGATTCAGCTGGAAGGATTTAAAAGCATAATTGCTACAGGTGACGCTGGATTAATCTCATCGGCACAAACAGCGTTGGAGGTTAATGCTCAAAAATTAAGAGAAGCAGGAGCAAATATTCCTACTGATATAGTCGAAGGGATAAAAAGTGGTAAATATCAAATTGACGAAATCATGTCTCAAATCGGTTCTGATGCCGCGGCTGGTTTCACGTTATCAGCAGACGCAGGCAAGGATGATGCGTATAACGCCGGTAAAACGTTGTCATTAGAACTAATTAATGGCAGCGATAGCGTAATGGATTACGGTTCACCGTCGAAAACCATGTACCAATACGGAACATGGACTGTTGAGGGATACGCTCTCGGTATTGACGATAATATACCTCTTGTTGAAGATGCGGCGGCAAATATAGCCGACAGCTGCATTGATGAGCTTAACAATGTTAAGGCTAACTCGTATGAGATAGGTCAAAATTCCATAACCAGTCTCATTGCAGGTGTAAACTCCAAGCGTAGTGGATTGATAAGTACAGCAGCAGGAATCGCAAATGCGTTTGTTACCAAGATGAAAAAAGCACTTAAAATCAACTCTCCAAGCCGTGTCACAAGAGAAATCGGACTATATACCGGAGAAGGTATGAATATAGGTCTTAAGCAAAGCCTTAAGGCTGCTGCCAGCACAGCATATAGCCAAGCAGCAAATCTTGTGGATAAAATGCGAAGTGCGGTTAATTCTCGTCGTGCAGCTCTGGCAGAAAGCATTGTCGGTAACACGACCAACAACACCAACACTACCAATAACTATGATGAGCGAAGCTTTAATCAAAGTTTTAATTTCTATTCGCCCAATCCCACTCCTTCACAAACGGCAAGGGCAGCTCGACTTGCTATGGAGGTGACATAAAAATTGCCCAGTCCTATATATCTTGAATTAGAACAAGCAGGCCGCCGAATAAGTATCGGCAGCAATAATCTTGGACATGATTTTGATTTAGTATCTGTCACTGGTCTTGATGCTCCTGATTACGCTGTCACCATGCAGTCATCCGGCAGCGAAGACGGGGGTTATATAAACAAAGCAAGACTTGATAGTCGAACAATCAAAGTAGTATTTGATGTAAAAAGAGACACAGAGAACGAACTCGAAAGGATTCGATCTCTGTGCCCTCCTCATTCCGATGTCACAATAACAGCTCATCGCGGTAATGTACAACGAACTGCAGTAGGCCGCGTAACAAGTTTATCGTCAAAGCAGGAAACCATATACCATACCCCATCTGTTACTATAACCTTCCTGTGTCCTTTTCCATATCTCATGGGACCGACTATCGGGAAAAATAGTGCTGCAACAACCCCTTCCATTATCTTCCCTCTTGCCATTCCCTCCTCTGGTCTTATTTCTGGCTATTTGTCAATGGATTCCCGTCCCCACGTAGAAAATGATGGTGATGTCTCCGCAGGTATGATCGTTAGGTTTATCGCTGCTGGACCAGTCATTAATCCGCAGATAACCAACCTTACCACCGGAGAGTATGTCAGACTTCTTGACACTCTATACGCAGGAGATGAACTTATTATCAGCACTACCACTAAAAACAAATATGTAAGACTTAACGGTAGAAACCACATTCACAAAATTGACAGAACCAGCACTTTTTTCTCTCTTCTCTGCGGAGATAATGCTCTCTCATATGCATCAGATGAAGGCTGGCAAAACCTTGATGTGTATCTGTCATACACACCGTTGTATTTGGGGGTGTAGCCTATGGACATTTATCTGCTTGATGATCAGTGGCAGACACTCGGAATTATAGACGATTTCAATTCGTTCATATGGAGACGCAAGTATAAAGAATGCGGAGACTTCGAGCTGCACTGTCCTCCATCGGCTGCTCCCCTTATTTTATCCGCAAAATATGTGTATCGCGCTGATCGTCCTGAGACAGGGCGAATAGAACAGTTATCCCTAAATGATGGTAAAGCTGTGATAAAAGGTCGATTCCTTGAGTCTGTACTTGACGACTCCGTCATTTACCCGACACAGAAGTTCAGCGCAAAGACCTCAGAGGAAATAGCATTATCACTCGTTTCAACTTTGACAGATATTCCAGTTGCTGCAGCTATCGGAATAGGTTCAGATATAGATTCTCAGGTCACTGGAAATAATCTCATGGAATATCTCTATGAGATCCTGTCTGCGCAAGAGCTTTCTCCTCGAGTCGAATATGACTATGTGAGTGATGCATTGAAATTTTCTGTGTGGCAAGGAAAGGATCGCCGCCAGTCGCAAAACATAAACAGTTGGGCTGTGTTCTCTCAGAATTGGGACAACCTTAAAACCTCATCGTACTCGCACAGTGTGAAAGATTATCGTAATTTCGCTTATGTGGCAGGTGAAGGCGAAGGAAGCTCACGGACTGTTGTTACTGTAGACCAAACCAACGGCGAACCAAAGCGTTCGGTCTGGATTGACGCTCGTGATCTGCATTCTGACGATATGACCGCAGCGGAATACAAGAAAACCCTTATTCAGAGAGGAAAAGAAAAGCTTTCTGAATATTCTGTTGTTGAGAAATTTGATGTCACCATATCAAATGACAGCTCGTTGGTCTACATGGATGATTATGACCTTGGTGACATATGTACTGTTTATGATGCTGAATACGGCATTACACTTGAAGCACGTCTCATCGAGATCGAAGAGGCGTATGAAAACGGCAATTTAACACTAACTGCTCAGTTTGGTGAAGGTTATCTGAGCATTACTAACTACCTGAGGAGGCGATTTAAGTGAGTATGAAATATGGTATGTTTGACGCTCTGAATATAGGTACGGAAGATGCCCCTGTGTGGGATCGTGCTGTTGATTCTGAATTTTTTGCTCGTTTTTTCTCTACCGTATGTAACAGCGGAATCACGTTCGGGAGTTTTTCCGTAAGTCCAAAGGAAGGACTTGCAGTTGAAGTTAGTCCCGGATCAGCAGTAATCGAAGGTCGTGTATGTTACGACGATTCTGCTACAACTCTCGTCATACCCTCTGTCTCTGCTTCTCGCAGTGACCTTGTGGTTGTAAGACTTGACTACACAAGTCGCAGCCTCTCTCTCGCTGTTGCGTCCGGGCAGAACGAACCTACGCGCAACGGCAATATGTATGAACTCGCGGTTGCAAGAATAGACCTTCCTGCTGCAGCTACATCTATAACGAGTGATATGATTACCGATCTTCGCTCTGATCCTTCCTTGTGCGGCGTTGCAGGTGCGATTGTAAGCGGATTACCTACAATCACCACGGGAGCAGCCGAGCCTGCAAACCCTTCCAAGGGTGATATATGGCTCGTAACTGAATAAGGCGGTGCAATCATGGCTATAAGGACACACAATGGCACTGCATTTGTCGATGTTACCGATGTGAAGGTACATAACGGCACCGCATTTAAGCAGGCAAAAGAAGTAAAGGTTTTCAACGGTGCTGACTGGGATAAGGTCTGGCCGACAGAGAACCCCACCGAAACATTTACTACCACATGGAACGTAAAAGGCATTTGGACATATCTCAACAGCGGTACCATCCAGACAGCCCATAAAAACGAGCCTATACAGGGTTCCTACGACGGCAGCAGCAAAAACGCCCGAAGATCTATCCTTCTTTTCGACTATGCGGCTATTCAGACAGCTCTCAAGGGTGCGACTATAAAGAAGGTCGAATTATATCTCAAACGTCTCAACACATCACACGGCACAGCTACGGCATATGCGCATGTCAAGACGCACAATTATGCATCAAAACAAACTACATGGAAAGGCGCTGATCTCGGCGATGCAGACAGCGGCTCTCCGAGCTTCACACGCGGTCAGTCTCGCTGGATGGAACTTTATACCGCCGTGGGCGAAAAACTCCGTGACGGCTCGATTAAGGGGCTTTGCTTGGATGCTGATGCCAACTACACCTTGGCACGTTACATTAAGTACGACGATGATATCAGATTAAGAATTACATATTCAAAGGAGGTATCCTGATGGCCGATATTTCTATGGTTCGAGGAGACACAAAAACCATATACCTTGCAGCTGAAATCGGCGGCGAACTCATTCTTCTTGATGCCGGCGATACCCTTTACCTACATATTTACGATAATAATGCAGTTATTGTCAGTAAAAAAGCAACTGCAGATGATCAAGATGCTGATTCTTATGTTATCGCCGTCAGACTGGATCCTGCGGATACCGAATCGATAGATATAGAAAAAGAATCTACTTTCCGATGGGAAGCAGAAATCGTATTTGCTGACGGCAATGTTGTTACACCTTTTTATGACAGAACACTATTAATAAAACCCGATAAAATTACACCCGAGAACAGAGGTGAATCCTGATGAGCGATTTTTACGAAGAAGTAATAACTGGCAGGGTTTCCGGTGAACAGCTTACCGGAAAAATTGATAACGGATTTTCCCACGGAAACATCGTATATACCTATGAATCATTTGATGATTTTCCGCAAAAAGGCAAAAAAAACGCATTATATATAGATGCTTCACGGACACCATGTAACCTGTATCACTGGGATGGAGTATTAAATGCTTACCGAAAAATAGGGATTTCTAATGAAGATCTTCCCGAAAAACTCCCAAACCCCAAGGCACTCAATTTTACAGGTGCTGTAACAGCGACATACGACGGCTCTGAGGCAGTGGAGATAAACATCCCGGACAGCATAACCGTAGATGATGAGCTGTCCGACACATCTGTAAATCCTGTCCAGAACAAAGTTATAAATGCGGCAATTAACGGGCTCGACAAAAAGACTGAAATATTCGGAAACAAAACGGGCGATATAATAGTGCTTTCCGATTCTGCGGAAAGGCCGCTTAAAAATCTTGTTCTTTACGGCAAAACGGTTCAGAACGGAACACCCGAGCCCGATGCACCTGTTATGCCTGTGGGCGCAGGTGACAACGAGGACATATCTGTTCTGATAAAAAAAAGAAATTTAATCGGATTTCCGTACGCTCACGAAGATAAAGAATTTAATGGAATTACCTATACCGTGAATAGTGACGGAAGTGTCACGCTAAATGGCACAGCAGCTAGGGAATCGACATTTCATTTAACGGGAATGATAGATAATCCATTATATTTCCCTGTTGGAACATACTGTTTTAGCGGCGTTCCGTCTGGCAATTTTGGAGGAAATATTCGCCCACAGATATATGTAAAATCAGAAGATGGTACGGGTTTTGGAGTCTATGCCGAGGGTAAAAAAATTGATATAACCTCCGACGGTAAATACACCCCCGGAATTTATAGCGTAATGATAGATATTCCAGCAGGAAACAGCTTGGAAAATGTCAAGTTTGAACCTATGATTACAGCAAATGAATTTGCAATGCATTATGAAAAACCCGAAACTGCACAAAGCCTGACTGTAGCTACTTCGAATGGTTTGCAGGGCATTTACGATTCAGACGGCAGGCTGATATGTGATGAAATTGATTTTGATAAAGGCAAAATCATAAAAAGAATCGGCACTCTTGTGATGGACGGCGTAACCAATAAATTTACAAGCAAATCGTCAACAAATGTTACAAACCTGTTTAGTGTATCGGCAAAAGTAAATGTAGAAAATTATACGTTTAACACGGTAATGCCTCTTGTGTGCAGCCATGGTGTATCGATCAGCTATAACAATGCATTTTTAAATGGCGAAATCGGCGCGTGTATATACAAGGGTGATAATGTAAATTATTTAAGATTCAGTTTTGGATTAAACAATGAGCTTACAAATGTAGCTGCCGCCAATGAATGGTTGGAGACCCAATATAACAACGCAACTCCGCTTACATTTATATACGTGCTTGCAGAGCCCGTTGAAATTCTCCTGTCTGATGAGGAGCTTGCCGCATTCTCAAAGCTGAAAACAAATTACCCTGTAACTACGCTTATAAATAACGGCAATGCAAAAATGAGCATCGATTACGTGCTTTCAAATCCTATCGCTGAGTATGTAACGGAAAAAAGAATTTATGCAAACGAATACACGGTAATTTCTATGCCTCCGGATGAGCGAAAGGCATATCGGGAAGATTCGTTAAATTGTTTGGCATCGTATTTAGCTTATCAGGCAGGCAGTTCGTGTGTAGTGGGAACGCCTCGATTAAATGAAAATATTCCGATGTTTTTTCCACGATATAACACGGATAAGGGCTACGAAAATTTGTTTCACAAAACCCGAAAGTTTATATTTAATGACAGAATGAATTATAACGAAGAAAATTATCCTGTTTTTTACGGAGACTGTGAAACATTCGTCTCGTTGTTGACGAAATGTATAAATTACACAGAATCGGCATATTATTACGGATTTTTAAATCCGATTGATCCCGTTGAAACCCCTGATGCATATGAATCATTTTTGCCAGAACTTTTGCCCTACGCAATTGAGAGTGGGGCGTATCATGAGAAACCATATACTTTCGATTTT
>JAZSNH010000073.1:0-38048 GCA_045536305.1 Acutalibacteraceae bacterium | reverse complement strand
AGGGGCCAACCAGCTTGCAGCCGGGAGTACCTGCAATATCACCGGACTCACGGATAGGAGCTATTATGCCGATCTTACGTGCATCGGTGAGAGAAAGCTCGACCTGAGAAGCATTTCTTTCCGGTCCGAGAATGGAAACGCCTGCAAGCTCACCCTTGGGACCTGCAACGGTAACTCTCTCCTCGCACGCAAACTGACCGGGCTGGGAGAGATCCTTTTTCTTTGTAAGCTGATGATCGGCGCCGAAAAGAACAGCAAGATGCTCCTTGGTAACGTGAACGTGACGTGCAGAAGTTTCAACTAATACTTTCATTGATAATTTACCTCCAAAATGAGTTGTTTTGATATTTACGGCAACCAATTGCCAAAGATCGAATGACCACTTATAACATAATAACGCAAAAGATGCTGAATTTCAATAGATTTGTATTGATTTGGATATGGATAATCCAATATAATAGCCTTGAAAGGGATGATAACATGAGTGAAAAACTGACGGCGCTTTATGAAAAGTGCCTTGAATGCAATAAATGTGAGCTTTGCAAGGGAAGAACCAACCTTGTTTTCGGTGTCGGAAACCCCGATGCACGGGTGCTTTTTATAGGCGAAGGCCCGGGAGAACAGGAGGATTTAAAGGGTGAACCTTTTGTGGGAAGAGCGGGAAAGCTTCTCGATCTGATGCTTGATGCTGTCGGACTCAGTCGCGAGAAAAACATATATATCGCCAATATCGTCAAATGCCGTCCCCCGAAAAACCGCGATCCCGAACCGTTTGAGCAGGAATGCTGCATAGAATGGCTTCGCGAGCAGGTAAGAATAATTCGGCCGAAAATCATAGTATGCCTGGGCAGAATATCCGGCATGAAAATAATGGATCCTAACATGAAGATAACTAAGGATCACGGCAATTTCATCGAAAAAAACGGTACCCTTATGATGGCAACGCTTCATCCTGCAGCACTTCTGCGCGATCCGAGAAAAAAGCCCGAAGCATTTGAGGATTTTTTAAAGCTGAGAGATAAAATAAACGAGATTTGTCCCGAAACATGGGATATGGAGATGCCTGAAAACAATTAGCGCAGTGAGCTTTTTAAAATAAAATAACGGGAGCCCGCAAGGGACTCCCCTACGACACAGGCGTCAAATCAAATGATGAAAAAACACATGAAAAAGCCGTGCCTTTCGGGCACGGCTTTTTCACAACAATCACTTTTCCCAGCAATCAGTGATTTAATAGTAGTAATCGTATACGTTTGAACTGCTCGATGAAATACAACTCAGTGACATCGTTGCCGTTCCAAAAATTATCAGCAAGCAAACTATCAGCACACTGTTCGCAACAATACCTATAATGCTTATTACTTTTAATGCACCGTGACATTTCTTTACTGCCGTTATCGAAAACATCAGTCCAAGAATAACCGGTATTCCCCACATCATTATATTTGCCCAAAATATTCCCGGCTCATATTGCATTCTAATTACGCCGTCCACATTTGCCACTATAAGTACAATAACATAGATAGCCATTGCCAATCCGGTAATCGCAAAACCTCCGCGCTGTGCCTTTTTTTCTTTCTTTGCAATGCTTTCTCCACATTTTATGCAAAATTTTGCATTTGCATCCGCTATTTCGTTTCCGCATTTGCTGCAAAAACTGCCAATCTGCTCCTGTTCAAGTTTTTTTCCGCACAGATTGCAGAATTTTGCATCCTCTTTTACAACTTGTCCGCCGCAATGACTGCATATTTTCATTTCATTTCCTCCTGTTAATCCGAAAAAAGTGAGAATACTTTTATCAGATTACTTTTTTGATTATAATATACACCACATTTAGTGTAAAGTCAATACCCCATATCTGATGTAACGTATCATCATTGGCAGGAGGTATTGCTATGAAGACATACGTTGAGATCATGAGAGAACTCAGGTGTGATAATGATTTGAATCAAAAGCAGGTTGCTGAATTTCTTGGCACAACACAGCAGGTATATTCCCGTTATGAGAACGGCGAAAACGAAATGCCTATACGCCATCTTATAGCTTTATGTAAATTCTATAATGTCAGTGCAGATTATCTGCTGGGATTAGATAAATCAAATAAGAAATAAATTATTTTATTACTTTTTGTGTATTAAGGATGACAGTCTGCAGAGACCAATTAGCGCATTGAGCTTTTTAAAATAAAATAACGGGAGCCCGCAAGGGACTCCCCTACGACACAGGCGTCAAATCAAATGCCGAAAACGATTTTCAATCTCCACAATTAACCAATAAGCCGCCCTTATGGGTGGCTCTTTTTATCATATATGGATATTTTATATTTTTTTGCATTATATAGTGGAAAAGAACGGTTTGCCATGTTAAAATATATTGAATATCTACCTTATCGGGAGTGAGTATTGCATGGACAAACTGAAACAATTTGTTGAGAAATGGAAAAAGTTTGACACAAAGACCAAGATAATCTACGGAATAATTGCTCTTATTCTCGTTGTTTCTCTTGTCTTCTCTGTTTCTTCCCTCGGCTCGGATAAAAATGTTTCCGGCACCGATCTGAGCGCACCCGAAAACGATGAAAGCATAATTTCGACCGAATCCGATACGGACGGCGAAGGCTATGATGCGGCAATGTCCTCCACCGACGCCGATGCAGGCGGCGATTCTGACGAGGAGCCTTCGGAAAAAACCACCACATCCGAATCTACAACCGGCTCAAAGAAAACTACTTCAAAGAAAACCACTACCACCACCGAAAAGACCACGACTACCGAAAAAACAACCACTACCACCAAATCGAAGGGTGCAAAGGTTTCTTACGGTGAGAGCTACAATACAAAGAACGAGGTCGCGGCATATCTTGCCGCCTACGGCGAGCTGCCTCCGAACTATATAACAAAAAAGCAAGCCGAAAAGCTTGGCTGGAAGAGTAAATACAGCACTGTTGCACAGGCCGCTCCCGGCAAGAGCATCGGCGGCGATAAGTTCGGCAACTATGAAGGTCTGCTTCCTCAGAAAAAGAACAGACAATACTACGAGTGCGACATCGATTACAAAAAGGGCAACAGAAACGCAAAGCGTATAGTTTATTCAAACGACGGTCTTATCTTCTATACCGATGACCATTACGAAAGCTTTGTTCAGTACGATACGGAGACAGGCAAATGGAAATAAAAATATATTCACGTTTTATGAAAACAAGGGAAAAGGCGCACGCTCATATTGCGAGAAGGCTTTCCTTTCCCGATTACTACGGAAAAAATCTCGATGCCCTGCACGATCTTCTTACAGAACGTATGGAGGACACGGAAATAATCATCAAGGGCAGCGAACGGCTTAAGAATGCAATGAACGGCTACGGAGCGCGTATTATCAAGGTCATGCTCGACTCCGCAGAAGAAAATTTGCACCTGAGAATAACTCTGAATTGACTACCGGAGGGGTAAAAATTGGCAGACTCAATGCGTATTGTGGTCAAGGTCGGAACATCTACACTGACCTATGAAAACGGAAAACCCAATATCGGAAGGATCGACAAGCTTTGCAGGGTCATTTCCGACATCTGCAATTCAGGCAGAGAGGTCGTTCTGGTCACCAGCGGCGCTATAGGCGTCGGTGTCAGCAAGCTCGGCCTTAACTGCAGACCTACCGAAATAGCGGCTCGTCAGGCCTGCGCCGCAGTCGGTCAGTGCGAGCTTATGTATATGTACGATAAATTCTTCGGTGAGTACGGCAGAAAAACCGCTCAGGTGCTTATAACGGGCGACGTTATCGACAACGATCACAGACGGGACAATGTTGTGACCTGCATGGAAGAGCTTCTTAAAATGGGTGTTATTCCCGTTGTAAATGAGAACGATGTCGTGAGCGTTGACGAGCTGTCAGGACATAATATAGGTGATAACGATAATCTGTCATCGATCGTTGCTGTTCTCATAAACGCCGACATGCTTATCATGCTTACCGATATGGACGGCCTTTTTGACAGCGATCCGCGCACAAACCCCGATGCGGTACGTCTTCCCGTCGTTCTGAGCATTGACGATAATATACGTGCATTGGCAGGCGGCAGCGGCTCAAACCGAGGCACAGGCGGCATGATAACCAAGCTCGATGCCGCATCACGTTCATGCAATGCTGGAATTGAAACATATATATGTGCAGGAGATTATCCCTCAAATATTCTGAGGATAATCGAGGGCGAACAGATCGGCACTCATTTTGTTGCAAAGAAAGCAAAGAAATGATATAATTATCAAGTTAAGGGGCGAAAACATATATGACAGATTTAAAGCTGATGGGGCAGAATGCAAAGCGCGCCGCAAGAGCTCTCGCATGTGCTTCCACCGCAGATAAAAACAAGGCTCTGCTTAAAATGGCAGATGCTCTTGACGCTAATGTACAGGCTATTCTTGAGGCTAACGCAAAGGATGTCGAAGCAGGCGCTGCCAGCGGCATGAAGGAGGGTCTGATCGATCGTCTCAAGCTTACAGAGGCTCGAATCGAAGGCTTGTCTCAGGGTATACGAGATGTCGCAGCTCTCCCCGATCCCTGCGGCGAGATAATCAGCGGCGGTATAGGCCATATGGGTCTCGAAATCAAGTGTGTCCGTGTTCCCCTCGGAGTATGCGGAATCATTTGCGAAGCACGCCCCAATGTTACTAGCGACGCGGCGGCTCTCTGCTTCAAGGCAGGAAACGCATGTATAATTCGCGGAGGCAGCGCTGCCATAAATTCAAACCTCGTGATCACCGCCATTCTCCGCAAGGCACTTGAGGAGTCAGGCTTTGACGAGGACTGCGTAGCTCTCGTTGAGGATACCTCGCGCGAGACTGCAACCGAGCTTATGCGCTTGAACGAATACCTCGACGTGCTTATTCCCAGAGGCGGCGCAGGACTTATACAGTCTGTCGTACAAAACAGCACCGTCCCCGTTATTGAAACAGGTGTCGGCAACTGCCATGTATATGTTGATGAATCGGCAGATATCAATATGGCGGCAAACATTATATACAACGCAAAAACCAGCCGTCCGAGCGTATGCAATGCCATTGAGACGATCCTTATCCACAAAAATATAGCAACAAGAGTACTGCCTGCCATCACTGCCAGACTCGACGAAAAGAACGTAGAAATAAGAGGCTGTGAAATAACACAGTCCATCCTCGGCGAAAAGGTAGTCCCTGCAGAAAATGCAGATTATGAAACCGAGTTTCTTGATTATATACTCGCATGTAAAGTTGTTGACAGTCTTGATGATGCGCTCGACCACATCGCAAAATATTCGAGCGGTCACAGCGAGGCTATCATTACAAGCGATTACAATGCTTCACGCAGATTTACTTCCGAGGTAGAGGCTGCCGCAGTTTATGTAAATGCTTCGACCCGTTTTACCGATGGCGGTATATTCGGTCTCGGCGCAGAGATCGGCATTTCAACCCAAAAGCTTCACGCAAGAGGACCTATGGGTTTAAAGCACCTGACAAGTCAGAAATATATAATTCTCGGTTCAGGTCAGATAAGAGAGTAAGCTTCAGACATCAATTAAGAGTAAAGGAGGTGTTCGGAAATGGCAAATAACAATTCGGGATCACAGCGAACAGGCTCATCGCCTTCGTCACGCTATAATTCCAGCGGCAATCAGCGCCCGGGTCGTTACAGCGAAAGATACAACAAACCAAATCCGTACACCGGCTACCTTCCGCCCGGAACGGCTTCGGCCGATCGCATATATCATCCCGAAAGCGTTGACCCTGTCCGCATAAAGCAGCTTGAGCGCGAACAGGAGCAGGCTCGTCTCCATGCTTATGAGGAGCGTGCGAATATGTCCCATTCGGGAGAGGCCTCTCCAAATAATAACAGCCCAAAAGCACAAAATCAGTCTTCGCGCTCTCAGAGCAATCGCAGCGCACAGGAGGCCGCCAGACGCGGCAAGCAAACACGGCGCGCTCAGGTGGCAATGCAGCAGGCAGCGCGAGCTTCCGCAAATTACAGAGGCTCGTCGAATACCGATAAAGATCAGCACCTTAACGAGATCAGGCAGAGTGCCATTGACGAGGCAGAGCGACTTCGCACGGCGCCTCCGATACCCTCAAAGCAGATGCCCCCCCCTGCCGCTCCCGTTTCGCAGTCTGAGCCCGAGAAGGATATCACCGCAGCATTCCCTGTTGCAGGTGCCGCTCAGTTTGCTGCGGTAAACAATAAAAAGAGGAAGAAAAATCCCTCTGCCGCTTCTGTCACTGTACCTGATACGGGCATTGACGAAAAATCAAACGAGGATAATGCAGGCACTGCAGTAATACCTATTGTCATACCATCATCAGCGGTTGAGGTCATCACCGCCGATGAACCCGATATTCCCGAAGAAACCGCCGCAGCAACTTCGGCAGAAGAAGCAGGCGATGCTACCGACGGTGTCGTTATTTTGTCCGATACGGCAGAGCCTTTTGCAGAAGATACGCCTGATGACGGAAACGAAGAATCAGCAGATGAGCCCGCCGAAGACGAGCATGCCGTTTCCGATGACAACGAACAGGACGAAGCGGCCGATATTCCTGCAGCCGACGACATTTCTCTCACCAAGGAGCAGTCTTCCGAGAACGAAAACGCAGATATCATAGCTGACGATGACGCACAGCAGAGCGATATATCCGACTCTGTCGGGGAAGAAGCCGAAGCAGACGAGGAGATATCTGATGATATCAGCGACGCAGAAGCCGAAGAAGAGCTTTCCGAAGCTGACAGTTCCGACGAAAGCGCTGAGCTTACCGATGCCGACATTCCCGATGAAAACAGCTCGGTGGCCGAAACGGAAAATGATACCGATGAAGAAGACGATATAAAAGTCTATACTCCTTCAGAAAAAAATGCAGTCGAGACTGAGCACGACGAGACTGACTCCGATTCAGAGCCTGAATATGAGGACGACGCTGTTGTGACTCTCCCCACATTCACTGCACCCACCCCTGCAAAACGACGCAACTTTGAGACACGAATTTCATCGGAGCTTGCCGATCCTTCGGCATACTCTCCCGGAGTTGCTCAGGATGAAACGCTGTTTATCAGAAAAAAACGCCCCGAAGAAGCCACTGCCGTATTCTCTGCATCAACACCGGGTCTTGCTCCCGACTTTGATGATGATGATTTCTTTGAGCAATGGCTGGAGGAAGGAGACGACATGATTATTAAAGATAAGCGCCAACGCCGCAGAGCTTCGGCAATAATAGGCGGAGTTACCATGGCCTTCGCCATTATCGGCTTCATTTTTGTTGTCGTATGGTTTATCAAGGGCATTCCGTCCGGCTCAAATTCTTCCGGCTCCCAGACAGATTACGCAAAATTTATCCTTCCCGTTGTCAACGCCGATCCCGAACCCTTTGAAACCATCACCTCGGTGGACAACAATATTCTGGTGGAAGCAGCCATAAACCGCCTTACCTACGGCGAGGCTGCAAACGATCAGACCTACACCGCGCTGGAGGTCGAAAACGAAACTCGACTGCTGATACCTGCGGCAGATGTCGAAAAGTCGGGAAAGGTACTGTTTGGAAGCACCTTTGCTATCGACTATACCGTCATGTATGCCATTGAGGACGAAATGATCTATTACTATAGCGCCGCAGACAACTGCTTCCATGTTGTTACTACCAGCGGTGATATCGAGCCTGAAATAATAAAAATAAGTCACATCGGTTCACGCACTCAGGTTCTCCTTGAGGTTGGCTATATCAGCGCCACCGAGGAAACCATGGAAGGCTCCGAATATTACAAGGAAATGGAATATGTACTCAACGCATTGGATGACGGAAGCTATTATGTAAGTGCTATCCGCGCACTTGAAAAATAATAATTTTAAGGCGTACACCAAAATGAGGTGTACGCCTTTTTATTGCAAAACCAAAAGAGAGCAGTAAAACTGCTCTCTCTCGTATTGCTTATTTATATATGCCCGCCCGGTCGTATCGTGCTTTTGATAACCTGCCTACCACAAGCAGGTGGGTGTCCCCCCAACGGCTTCACGCTCCCTTCGTCCAACACGGCTCTGAGACCGTGCCGGGAGGTCTGCAATCCCCCGCCGGAGCAAAAGGACTCCCTTATATCAAAAATGTAGGGTTATAAAAGCACCTGTCCGCGATCCGGGCAGACCGGCAATCCGGTTGATCTACATTACATATTATGCTCAGGCACAATTGATGTATACCGTAATTTTAAATTATTCTCCGCCGTAAAGCTCTTCAAAGCGGCCCTCAAAGATATCCGCCAGCGTATCCATCAATTCGGTGTCCTCTACCTCGATCAATTCGTCCTGACCTTCGCCCGAAACGACCTGCAGAATAAAATATTCTCCGTCGCTTTCAGAGCCCGATTCCGGAATCGGAAGCAAAGCTATATATCTTCCGTCATCAGTTTCTATTGCATCGAGAATCTCAAACTCCATCTGTTCGCCCTCTCCATCAACGAGGGTAACTATATTCATACCATATTCACCGGCCACTGTTCTCTCTCCCTTCGTGTCCCTTACCATTTATTTTAACCGCAAAGCAATCTCAAGTCAAGTGGCAATTGCAGGTTATCAAAATAAATAAAATTTTTTATTATTTTTTGAAATAAGTGTTGACAAATACCAAAAGACGTGTTATATTATAAACGGAAACAGGAAGTAAAACAAATTTAAGGAGGTGGATCCGATGGAATCAATAAACACAGCGCACCGCTTGAGCTTAGATAATAACCGTGGGATCTGCCGCGGCAAATTATCTAAGCACCGATAAAAAGCCGGAAACAAAATAATACGCAGATAAGTGATCCGAAAATACGTTGATAACGGAGAAAAAAGTATTATAAAATAATCTAATACGCTTATCTGAAATACAGCGGCTAACAGCCGCAGAAACAAGGCACAATGGTATAAACGGAAATCACCATCCGATAAATTCAGGCGAGTGTATATTATATTAAAAATTTTATATAAATAATAATTTCATTCCTGTTTAATATGACTAAAAATCTAATGAAAAGGTGAGTCCGATGAAATAGTTGCACCGGGATACCGGATTACAGCTAAGTGTTAAACTCACAAAGCAAATCTAATAAATATAACGCCTTCGGAAATATCCGAAGGCGTTGTTGTTTTATATAAAGTTGCCGCTTGACTTTCTCTATTTATAAAATCTTACGATTGCATAAAGCACCGCATTATCTGCGCTTTTAAAAGAAACAGTGTATTCATTCTCATTTTCTTTGTACAGACATTTTACTTCTGTGTTTTGAAGGATCTCCTGTTTATACACAATATCAAAATTCATATCCGCTGCAAGAGGCATTATTTCCTTCGGCAGGGCATGATACGCGATATCTATGTAGTATGTATTGTTCAGATGTCCGTACATATCCATAAAAGTCCAGTCTGCATAAAAGTTTTGCTCACTGTCATAGGACTGCGGCTCTGAAATACGCGGCATTTTAAATGTGTTGTAGTTTGTATGGGTTGGTTCAGGGTGATATGCCTCAACCTCTTCCGAGGTTATTTTCACAAGCTTTTTGGTGTTGATATCCACCCTTGACCAATCGGAAAGCGCGGTTACAAGCAGCTCTCCTTTGCTGTCTCTTATCTCAAATTCTCTCGTTGATGTTATGTTTTTAAAATATGTCGGCCATGTGGATATTTCTATCTCGGTGCCATATTCGGGACGCTTTAGTATATTGACTCTGTACCCGTGCAGAAGCCACCTGCGCTCTGACTGACCCAGAACCTCGCCGCAGGTCTCTGCATGCATTGCTGCCATGTCCACAAACAGATTCAGCATCTCGCTGTTTTTCAGCTTGTAATCGCTGTTTACCGCTCTGAAGCCTATATAGAATTTCTTTGAAAATGCCATTGTATCCCTCTTTTCATCTTGTGCTGCATATTATATCACATCCTTTGTTTTCAGACAAGCGCAAATCAAAACCACCGGTTGAACCGGTGGTTTGCTCAAGCCCTATAAGGGCTTAACACCTGTAAGCCCCTTAAGGGGCACTGAATGGTGTGACAGCCACACTCTTGTCACTGGCAGCCCCCTACTCGGGGGCTGTTATTTTTGCCTTATTTACTCTTGCTACCCGTGAACGGGTCAAGATACTCCTTAAAGCTTAACTGGTCGTTTGCAATATCTTCCTGTAGCTGGTTTTGTATGTATTCTTTTATTGCTCCTTCATACTTTCCCACCGTATCTACATAATACCCTCTGCACCAGAAATGCCTGTTTCCGTATTTGTATTTCAGATTTGCATGTTTGTCAAAAATCATTAGACTACTCTTACTTTTCAAGTATCCCATGAATTCTGACACACTTGTATGTGGTGGAATTGCTACGAGCATATGTATATGATCGGGACAGCACTCTGCTTCTATTATTTCTACGCCTTTTCTATTGCATAGGTCTCTCAGTATTTTTCCTACATCTGCTCTTATCTGTCCGTATATTACTTGTCTTCTGTACTTCGGTGCAAAGACTATATGATATTTGCATCTCCACTTGCTATGTGCTAAACTATTGATATCTTTCATTGTTAAATATCCTCCTTGTGTTCTTTCTGTGGTTGCCACACCACTCCTATCTTATCACAAGGAGGATATTTCTCTTTCTAAAGATTTCTTTACCAACCCCCAGTTTAACTGGGGGTTTATGTTTTGCCTTTTCGGCACCCAGTTATAAAAGTCGGCTTTTATAAAGCCGACTTTTTATTATTCTGCAGCCCCTGCTTTGGCTTTTCGTTTTTAAGGCAGATTTATCCTCATCTAAGAAAAAATTTCACCAATGAGATTTTCACACCTTTCTTCGACTTTGCCAAAGTCCATTGCGGCAATATAATATCGCTCCAGCTCGTCATGCAGTATTTTTGCCTCTCTCATGTGTCTGGATGCCTGCTCTGTCATTAGCTTTTCGTTTTTCTCATTTTCGGTAAGCACCTTCTTCTCCTCTGCGGAAAATGCCCTTTTCATAAACCTTGATGTGTGTATAGTACGCCCTGAATCCACCTTGTGCAGCCGATTTGCCGCAGAATACGCGATCTGCGCCTCAGGGATTATCAGATGCTCAACGGTATCGGGCGATTGTGAGCATCGGCACACTATCAGTCCAAAGCCGTCCTTTGCAAGCATATTTTTAAGCTGATTGAGGATCATTGACGCGCACCGTGTCCATCGGTCATCTATAGGCACGCATACACTGCACTGATTGTTTATGGTGTTTTCAAAAACCTTTACTCCGTCCTTGGTCACTGCCGAAAGCAGTCTTTCGGAAACATATTTACCCGTACCGTGCTTCGGGAAGCTTTCTCTGAGCCGCTCCGCCGTACGCCTGACCTTCTCTGTGTCCACAAGCGGATCTGTCTTTGCAAGATACGCACTGCGAAATGCATCTGCCGCCTTAAGACATTTCTGCGCCTGTTTGTGACAGGTGCCGCAGGCATCGGTCAATTCGAGTATTCTGTCCCTGTCTGCAAGGAGCTTAGCCTTATCCCAACATTCTCCAAGGTCCAGAAGATACTCACAGACGCCGGGATAACCTGCATTTACGATATGCGGTGCTGTACCGTCCATAATTATAAATTTTCTGTCAGGCAAAATAACTGCATCAAGCGATTCGGGATCTGAGGAGCAAAATGCTCTCTCACATTTTTCACCTCTTTCTGCGGCAGTTTTTGCTATGCGCTTCATAAGAGACGATTTTCCCGTTCCGGGTCCTCCTTTGATTATGCAGGCTGTCCATCCGTTATGAGGATCGTACGCCTTTTCAAACAAAGAAAAGAAGCCGCCGCTGTAGCTTGCTCCGAGAAAATAATCGCTGAATCTGTTTTCGTTCATATAAAAAGCCTCCTTTTTGCTATAGTTTATGTAAAAAAACCAACGGGTGTGCAGGCACACCCGTTGGTTTTTATTTGTTCAGCTTTTCAATAAACACACTTTGTCAGAATTTTACAACGACCACTGTTGTGTTATCTACCCCGCCTCGTTCAAGCGCAAGCGCAGTCAGCTCTTCTCCTATTTTTTCAGGCAGTGAGCTTGCTGAAATTATTTTTTCAATATCATCATCATACAGCATATCGGTCAAGCCGTCGCTGCACAGCAAAAGCACATCTCCGCTTTTCGGTATAATGGGGCGTGAATAATAAGCCGCCAGTCGCTGGAAATCTTCCGGCATTCCCAGAAAACGCATCAGTCCATGCTTTGCGGCACTGTCTCTTGCCTCTTCTTCGGTCATTACACCCTTATCTATCAGATATTGTGCCTCTGTGTGATCCTTCGATATCTGCGCCAGCTTGCCATTTGTGTAATAATATGTTCTGCTGTCTCCGACATTTGCGGCGAACAGCTTTCCCTTATATACACACGCAAGAGAACAGGTTGTCCCGATTATAAATTTCCCAAGCTCTTTTGCCTTGTCTTCTACCGCCTTGCTTGAATCCTTAAAAAAATCGCCCACAAGCTTTGTCAGCGGTCCACTGTTTTCGGCAAGAAAGCTTGAATGAGCCTCAAAAAGAGCCTTTGCCGCCACAGACGAGGCTACCTCTCCGCAGGCTTCACCGCCCATTCCGTCAAAAACCGCAAATATCTGAATGCATTCAGATGATTGTTTTTCTTCGGCATAGCTGTTTGTTCCGCACGGAGAAATGCTGCCGTCAAGATAAAAGCAATCTTCATTGTTTTCTCTGCGCTTTCCCGTAACAGTCGATGCATAGCTTTTAATTATATCGTCCATTCCACACACTACCTCAGATTATTATACCGCCATTCGGGCTGATTACCTGTCCTGTTATAAAAGAAGCTTTTTCCGAAGCAAGAAACAAAATGCATTCCGATATATCCTCAGCAGTCCCGAGCCTTCCGAGGGGAGTCTGTTCCTTGAGATCGTTTAAGGCTTCCGAAGATAAATTTGAATTCATTTTTGTATCTATTACACCCGGTGCAATACAGTTTACCCTTATACCCGACAGTCCGTATTCCTTTGCAAGCGCCTTTGTAAGTCCTATGACTCCCGATTTTGCCGCCGAATAAACCGACTCACAGGATGCACCCGCTATACCCCATATCGATGATATGTTTATGATCGCTCCGCTTTTTTTATTCACCATATCACGCAGAGCCTCACGGCAGCAGTAAAAGCATCCGTCAAGATTCGTTCCGATAACTCTGTGCCATTCCTCATCTGTTACATCGATAAGGAGCTTATTGAGAGCGATGGCTGCATTGTTGACAAGCAGATCCACGCTTCCAAGCTGTCTTTTTATATCCGCAAACATCGCAGCAACCTGTGCGCTGTCCGAAATATCGCATCCAAACGGTGCGGTCACAGCACCCGATGCGTTGAGCTCACGGCAAAGCTTTTGCGCCTGTTCCTTACCCGTGTTGTAGTGAACGGCAACACAGTATTCTTCTGCAAGAGCTCTGACTGCCGCACTTCCTATGCCGCCCGATGCACCTGTTACAAGAGCGGTCTTTTTCCCCATAAAGCTCATCTTTTTCTCCTTACAGCAGTATGCAGAGAAGCGCTGCGGCCGTGCCGATGATACAGCCTCCAAAAATTATCGGCAGCCACAGCGAACAGCCTGACTTGCCTGTATTTTCGGTGTTCTCTTCCTCCATTACCGCAATATCCTTCTTCATGCGAATTATCTCAACGGCCTCATCATCGATCTTCATGGTAGAATCGCGCAAATGATCATACTCGAAGCCAAGAATCTCGTACACATGGATAGCTCTTTCGTTTGTTTTCCGAACATCGAGGATTATCCGTTCAAAGCCGTATCTTTCTCCGGCCTTCATGACCGTGTGCATCAGCAGTCTTCCGACTCCTGCGTTCCTGTATTCCTCAAGAAGTCCTATTCCGATGCTGCCTGTTACTGCGTCATCATATTCACTTCTGAGCACGATATCGCACCAGCCTACGACTCTGTCGTTTTCGTCAAGCACAAAATATGACGGATAGCCTTTTGCGATACAATCTGCCAGAAATGCTCTCGATTCAGACTTTTCATACCCATTCGTTACCGAAAGAAATTTTCCTTCACGAGCTACCTCGTTAAGTGTCTCGTTATAGGAATCGGCATATTCCATCGCCGCCGGAACGATCCTTATGTCCTTTTCCGTTTCACTCATATTTCTTTCCTCCTGCAGTCAGCTGCGTCGGCTTTTTGAGTCTTTATATATTATACCACATTTTATCATTTTCTACAATCCCTTTGTTTTTGCATTGTGATTCTTGCTTGTGCGAAATTTTTCTCATTGATCTTGCACAGATTGACAGATTGTTTTTTGAGCAAGGTTCCAAGTTTATCTCAAGGCAATTGAAATTGAAAAACTACAGGTATATACTTGATAATAATTATGGATTATTGGGATATATTCTTTGTTTTCATGTTAAAAGAACACATGCAAAAAATATGCATATTCTCGTGAGAAAGGACAGATTAAATGCCGAATATCAGTCATAAATCGATACTTTTATTGAACATTTCACCGTCTGATGCAAAATGTTTTTCTGCATTCATCTGTGATAATGTTAATTTTCTCACAGTCTCAAATATCGACGAATTGACAGCTATTTTACGCACGTCATCCGTTGACCTTATTATTACCGATGCTTCCAACAAAACAGCGCTCCTGCAAAAAGCATCTGCCGATACCGCTCTTTCCAAAATTCCCGTTGTTTCGATCGAGCGCAATTTTGAAAGCACTCATACCGATTTATCGGATATCGAGGATAAAAAGCGCAGTCTTTTTGAAGGCGGTGCTCTTTTCGGTGTGCTAAAATCCATATATCCCCTTGTTGTAACCTGCAACCTTTCAAAGGATATCTGCAACATAATCCAGTATGCCGATTATTCAAAGGATATAGACAGCAATACAACCGTATTTTCCGAACTTTTGAACAAATCGGCATCAATAGCCGCTTCTTCACACAGCGTTAATCTGCTGGAAACTCTTTCGCCGAAGAATCTCTGCAATTCCCTTGATAACAGCGGAGAAACCGTAAGCATTACATACAGCAGCATCGGAAATGACAATTGCTGGCATTGGTTTGAAACCATTGTTCTCAGAATAGAAAACCCATACGACAGCGATATTCTTGCGGTCGTTTTGTCAAGAAAGGTCGATGAGCAGAAGAATCTTGAGGAAAGGCTTATCCGCACTATCGACGAGACCAACGAGCAGCTTGAGAAAAAGCATTATTATGAGCAATTTACCTATGATGCGGTGCCTGCCGCGATAGTGATGTATTATCTTGACTGGCGTCCCATTCCCTATATGAGCGGCAATCTCTTTAAGATGTTCGGCTACAGCTCTCAGGAGATTGATGAGATGCACAAAAACGGTCTGCAGACTCTTATTAACAAAGAGGATCTTGCCAACGCTCAGACTGTTCTTAAAAAAGCCGACAGCGAAAATATCGATCGTATCACCCTTGAATACAGGATGTATAAAAAGGACGGCACTCAGGCAAGAGTTCAGGAGGTCGCCTCGCGCTTTGTCGACGAGGACGGCAGTGTCGGCTTCATAAGTGTTTTTACCGATATTACCGAACGTCATGAAATGCTGGAACAGCTCCGTAAAAACGAAAAGATAATGAGCATTGTCGGAAAACATTCCGAACGTATCGTTTTTAATTACGATATCGAAAAGAACGAGCTTCGAGCCCTTAATTCAGAAGTAGCTATGCGCGGTGGTCTTGCCGAATTTTGCATTGACCCTGTCAACACTCTTTTTGATCTTTCGCTTATTCACCCCGAATTTGTTGTCCCTCTTGGTGATTTTATAAATCTTATTAGAAGCGGCGAGGAAAACGGCTCGTTTAAGCTCCACATGACTTGCCTTGACGGCGTTGACCGATGGTTTGACGTGTGCTTCACCTCCATGCCGGATGACAGCGGACGGCCTGTTGGCGCGGTGGTATCATTACTTGATATAACCGCACAGCACGATCGCGAAATATCCCACGAACGTTACAGGCAGACTATCGACAAAGCACTTTCCAATGAATCTGTCTTTTTTGAAATAGATCTCACGGCAAATATCGTTGAAAAACAGATAGGCGTTATCGCGCCTTTTACAGATTCCTTCCTCGATAAGCCATATACCGGCTCTGTTGAAAAGCTTACCGAAAACATTGCAAAAAAGAAGGAGCAGCGAAGGGTCAGAACCTACCTTGCCCTTGAAAACCTGCTCAATGCCTACAACAGTGCTCAGCGGCGTATTTCCGACGACTGGCCTGTTGTGCTCGATGACGGCTCCAAGATATGGATACACTGTTCCGTTCAGCTCGTTACCGACCCGTATACAAAGCACATAAAAATGCACATGACCCTGAGTGATGTGACAGAAAAGAAGCTCAAGCAGCTCA
The DNA here is from genome assembly GCA_045536305.1 of Acutalibacteraceae bacterium. Classification (GTDB taxonomy): domain Bacteria; phylum Bacillota; class Clostridia; order Oscillospirales; family Acutalibacteraceae; genus JAISGQ01. The sequence continues at coordinate 21,666 of JAZSNH010000073.1, read as the reverse complement.
ACATTCTGTATCAGGCGGAAAACGACGGACTTACAGGCTTATATAATAGAACCACCATTGAACACAAAATTGAGGAATCACTCAAGCTAAGCTATAAAAACAGTGTCTTTATTCTTATTGACCTTGATGACCTTAAATATATCAACGATACCCTCGGCCACGCTCAGGGTGACCGCGCTATATGCGCTATTTCCGATGAGCTTATCTCAACCTTCAAGCGCATCGGTATGGAGGGCAGACTCGGCGGCGATGAATTTCTTGTTTTTATCCCGAACTATAAGGATATCGATGATCTTGACAAGCTTGTTTCAGCTTTGCTTCGAAGACTTACGACCATAATGATCGGCGAAAAAAACGACCGTTCTCTGCACTGCAGCATCGGTATCTCCTTTGCCGATGAAGCGGCTCACGATTTTGCGTCGCTTTATAAGCGCGCCGATACGGCTCTTTACCATGTAAAGCGCAACGGCAAAAACGATTATGCCTATTTCTCCGAGGAAATGGTCAACGAGGATTACAGATACAAGCACCACGATTATTCCTCCATAAAAAACAACGCTATGCTTGATAATGTAGAGTTCAGAAGCATCATGGACTCTCTCTCAAAGCTTTATCCCCAGATACTGCTCGCAAATCTAACGAAAAACAAGATGTTTATTCTTGCTGATACGCTCGGCTTTTGCAGTGATCTTCCGCAGGAAGGCTCTTTTACAGGGTATATGGATAAAGCCGCGCTCTCCGTCTGTCCCGAATGTCTGCCCAAGCTGCTGTCATGCCTTAGCAGGGAAGCTCTGCTTTCGGAATACGAAAAGGGCCGTAGCTGTCTGCGCTTCCGCTGTCGTCTCAAGGACGATGAAAACGGCAGACAGCGGCATATATCATTTGTCATCGTCTTATATAAAAATTCGGACGGTGATATATGCGAAATGGCATTTATCCGCCCCGATGACGACAAATCAGACAAGGCAGCCGAGCAAAATCGCACCAATTAGCTTTTCAGCCGCATCCGTAAAGGTGCGGCTGATTTTTTTATTGACATCATGCTTTTTATGTAGTATCATCATTCTGACAAAAGAAATGCTATGGGGTGCTGATGCAAATCGGCTGAGATACAGTGTGTTGCCGCTGTGAACCCTTGCGACATTCGTTCGCAGCGCCTGATCCGGATAATGCCGGCGTAGGTAACTACAGCACAACGCCTTTCTTGAAAGCGCCGTGTTCAGGTTAAACGCGGCGTTTCTTTTAATTTATATCCGACTTATCGGAAAAGAAAGGATGTTGTTTTATGAAAACAAACAGAAAAAACACTACTATGAGACTTGTATTCTCTGCCATGATGGTGGCTTTGGGCACTGTGCTGAGTCTCACCCCCATCACCCTGCCCTTCGGCGGCTCTGTAACGCTTGGCAGCATGGTTCCGCTGGTTATCGTCTGCCAGCTCTACGGCATGCTATACGGCTCTGCCGCCTGCTTTGTCTATTCTATTATCCAGCTCATTCTTGGCGCCAGTAATCTCGCATACGCCGTTACTTTTCTGGCAGTCGTTATAATAATTCTCTTTGACTATGTTGTAGCCTTTTCCGCAATGTCCCTTTCGGGCATTACACGCAAAATGAAAAATAAAGGCTCTGCCGCTGCTTTGGGCGCATTTATCGGATGTTTTGTAAGATATCTCTGTCATGTTGTGTCCGGTGCTACCGTATGGGGCGAGTGGGCGAGCCTTGATTATATTCCCTCATTTCTTCACGGCACTATATTCACCGAAAACCCCGAGCTCTTCTGTTGGAGCTATTCCGTATGCTATAACGCAACCTATATGATCCCCGAAACAATAATTACAGTAGCTGTCGCTGCACTTATTTGCAGATTTGTCAAATTTGATAAGCTCGCGGCAAACTAAAACGGAGGAATCCCGATGCTCTCCACCTTTGCGCTCAAAATAATAGCTATAATCGCCATGCTGACAGATCACACAGGCGCAGTATTGTTCCCCGACTCCTCAATACTGCGCCTTATCGGCAGGCTTGCCTTTCCTATATTCGCTTTTTCGATCGCAGAGGGCTTTGCACATACAAAAAACTCACCCAAATATCTGCTTAGGCTCGGACTGTTTGCTCTGCTCAGCGAGATCCCCTTTAATCTTGCCTTCAGCGGCAGAGCCTTCAACCTTGGCAGCTGCAATATTTATATAACGCTGTTTCTCGGACTTTTGTCGCTCATGCTTTTCGATTCGGTTAAAAATTGGGAAGGTATCCCCCGTTTTGCAGCTTTTATCGCAGCTCTCATTCCCGTTGCCGTTCTCTGCCGTGCCGCAGACACGCTTCACAGCGACTACGGAAAATACGGCGTTATGCTTATCTTTGTTTTTTATATTTTCCGCAAAAACCGCACCGCTTCTATTCTGATGTTCATATTCTGCACCATGCTCAAATACGGCATCACCTCCATAGGACATGCCGATGCAGTAAAATTGTTTGAGCTCGGCTCGAAGAGCTGGTATTTTTCAGATCAGACACAGCTATACTGTATTCTCGCCGCCATTCCGATCGCTCTCTACAGCGGTCGGAGCGGCTATCGCGGCGCAAAGTGGCTGTTTTATATCTTCTATCCCGTTCACCTTATTCTGCTATGGCTGATTTCCTTGTGTGTTTGATGTGAAGGCTTCCGTTCACCAAAAATTCTGCTTCTTTCACTTGCCTTTCTGTTTTCCATCAAATATAATGTATTTATTACGATCTGATTCAGGAGGAGTTATTATGAGTTTTCGCAGCAAGCTTTTAGCAATTCTGATAGCATTGACCCTTGTTTTTTCCGTTTCGGGTGCTTTTGCTGTCTCGGCCACGGAGGAGGATATTCAGTACACCTACGAGGATATTGAAACGATAGCTCAGCTTTACGGCATAAGCTTTGAGGATGCTCTTACCCAGCTTGGCATCACCGAGGATGATCTTGTTGAAAGCTCGTCTGTTTCCAATACAGATGCGGCAAATTATTCATACACCGATATGATATCCTCTCTTAAATTTAACACACATACCACAGCCTATCATTCCGTCACCTACAAGCTCCCTCAGGGCGGCGAGATATATTCTCTCGATGACGATGAGCTCAAACTTTTCTCCTACGCAGGCGCAAGCAAGCAGGATCTTCTGAATAATTACAATATTGTTGAGGTTGCAGAGTACACCGATCCGCTCAACAAGGCTGTTGTTTATTATCAGATCACCGCCGCAGAGGATACTCCCTACGGCAAATTCATAAAGAATTACAGCGATTTGAGCGTTGAGCAGCAGAATTCCCTTGTCAGCCTTAAGGTTGAAAACGGCTCTGACGAGAAAAACACCTATACCACCTCAAAAAACGGAAACATCTATCTTGTATCAAGAAACGATACCGACCAGATAAGCGAAGCGGGCTTTTGCAGCACAGAAGCTGAGATCACCACTGTTATCAACAGCACGGTATACACCGCATACATTTATGTTCAGCACGGCGGCACAGCAACCGATGCCGCTGTTGTCGATGATCTTATCCGCAGCTTTTCTGTAAAGGGTGCGGCAAGCAGAGAGGTTTCGACACAGACAGTTGCAATTGTTGCCCTTTGCCTTGCAGGTCTTCTCTTCATAATAACCGCATTCCTCGTATTCTTTATTATCCGCTTCAGCGTTTTCTCCAAGGCATCCGGAAGCAAGTTCAACATTATCGGCTTTAATATGCCGAGGAAGGCTGTCGAGCCTGTTGCCGCATCAAAGAACACCTTCCGCGCAAGCACAGGCATCAAGGAATCGCTTGAGGAAGAATCAGATTCCGAATAATCTGACCGACCCCAAAAATCGGACAATCATAAGATAGCTCAAAGCAGAGAGAGGCATTGTTTCCCTCTCTGCTTTGGAGTTATGAGGTGGCAAGACTAATGAATAAATTTATCAGCAAGCTTGGCATAAAAAATTTTATATGGCTTTGCGTTATGGCCGTGATGGGCCTTGTTTTGATAGGAACGATAATCATAATGCTGAGCAGCGGCTCGAAGCATGCAATGAAGGAATACACCCTGCTGGCACGCTCTGCTCACTCAAGCTCGCAGAGCGTTATTGATTTCGAGATGCTTTCAGCCGAAAACGAAGATATTGCTGCATGGCTTCTTTCTGAGGGCACTGGCATAGATTATCCCATCGTTCACAGCAGCAAGAACGAATATTATCGTAACCACAGCTTTTCCGGCAAAAGAAATAAGCTTGGTTGTCTTTATATTGACAGCTCTTGTGCTGCCGATCTGAGCGGGCGCAACACGGTGATATACGGCGGCGAGCTGCTTGCCCCGCTGTACAATTACAGTTCGCAGGATTATTACGAGCTGATGCCATATCTTACTCTCTACACGCCGCAGGGCAAATATATAATAAATCTTATCGCCGGAGTATACACAAAAGACATCAGCAAAGCTGTAAAAACGGAATTTGCTTCTAGAGACGATTTTGATGACTATATATCGCACTTAAGAAGCAGCTCACGCGTTAACGGCTCTGTTAAAACCGACGAGGACACACGATTGATCACTTTATGTGCTGAGGATCGCAACGGCGCGTTTGTGCTGGTCGGTATTCAGGAATAATCTGTTGTTTATGGGATTTAAGGAGCACACTTTTCTTTTATAAAAATTATTCTGACTTCCTGTTAAAAAGCTGAAACGGTGCAGTCCTTACAGGCTGCACCGTTTCAGCTTTTTGTATAAAGGAATTATCGTCAAAGCCGAAGGGAGATTTATTAACAGTCTGCAAGCACAAGCAGAAGCCTACGCTTGCTTTATTATGATATCACCATTTTTATTGCAAAGAGTTATAATTTTATTTCTGCTTATGCTGCATTTGCAAAAGCTCTGCTCTCATGAGACTGAGAAATACGATATGCTCTCTTCACAGCAGCACGATGTGCTGCTCTTTTTCTTTTAACTGCTTCGCATTCACGAATAAGCTGAGCGCGATACACGATGAGGAGCAATGAACAAAGCACTATCTCCGCAGCGGTCAATGCTATAAGAAGAGCATTGCCAAACGTCTGTACTGAAAAGAGCATAAACACCCCTGTCGCAATGCAAAGCTTGAATATTCTTTCCGAGATTTTGCCCTTGACTTTGTATACATGTCTTAAAACAGCGGCAGATATTATAACAAATAAACCAATTCCTATATTCATTTCCTCTTCTCCTTTTCATTAAGCAAGCATTTGTTCGCCTTACATTTCAAATTATAGCACGTATTTTTCAAAAATCAATAGGTATTTTAAAAAAATGTCCAATAATGGACATAAATTTTGCATTTCGCTGTGTTTATATGTGTCATTATTGGTGCATTCGCGAACAAACTCACTGATTCGGTCGATTTCCACGATAAAAAGCCGATTTGCGTCTCTTCGCAAATCGGCTTTTTGTTTGTTTTTAATTTTATTCGTCGATTATTATATCCTCGTCATCTTCTCCTGCCTCGTATTCAAGAATATCGCCCGGCTGACACTCAAGCACTCTGCACACTGCATTAAGTGTTGAAAAACGTATTGCCTTTGCCCTGTTATTCTTGAGAATGGACAGATTGGAAAGGGTGATACCCATACGCGAAGCAAGCTCCGATGCGCTTATTTTTCGCTTCGCCATCATGACATCAAGATTTACTATTATCGGCACTTACCTCACCCTCCCTTAAATCGTAAGCTCGTTTTCTTCCTTGATCCTTATAGCCGCTGCAAAAAGATCGGCAAAAACCAATGTTATGATCGAAAGAACGACAAAAATAACAAAGATAACAATTGGGTAAATAGAGTTCATTGTAAACATCGGGTAAACAAATATCATCGCAATCAATATACTCGACAAGCTTATCAGCCTTAAGTATATGACATTGATCTTTTTAAATGCTTTTCCCTTTGCGATATTTAACATCATCAGCAGGCAGAGGGTAAGCATTGACAGCACCGGGATTCCTGCGGCATACAAAACGGGCATTATTTTATCTATTATCGCCTGACGTACACCAACATTTGCACCTTCAACATATATATTCACTACCTGCGGAAGCATTATATAGACTGCAGCACCCACTATAATAGTAACTATCAGTATCACTATAGCCACAATACTGCCTGCGGCCATTCTTTTTTCGCTCTTCATAAACATACCTCCGTTTTATTTTATATGTTGATATATTATAACATATCATCTAATTTTAATATACGTATACCATAATAGTAACACATCCATTTTTTGTGTCAAGAAAAAATTATCCTGCATATTCATCGTCCGGGTTTACCGTCCAGATGCTTTCCCTATTTCCTCCGTCAAGTATTATATCTGCCGCTGTCATTGCCGTGAGCATCGAATGATCCATATTATTGTATCTGTGTTGACCATTGCGCCCTATACAGTAAAGGTTTTGAATTGAGTTTGCAAAGCTTCGTATTTTTCCTATTTTCTCATATCCCCCAATATATGACGGATATGCCTTCTTTACCCTTTCGCAGTGGACGGAAATTATATCCCTCTCCTCCAAGATGCCCATTTTTACAAGCTCGGAAGCTGCAAGATTTCCCATCTCGCAATCGCTCATTCTCCACAGCTCGTCACCTTCGGAGCAGAAATATTCGGTTCCGAGATATACCATGCTTTCAAAATCACGCACCATGTAAGGCGACCAATTGTTGAATATCTGTATTCTTCCCATTCTCACGCCCGGATCCTGCACATATATCCAGCAATCACACGGAATATCGTTTACGGTTTTATTTTTTGTGTTGTTTTTTATTTTCAGTCTTTTTGCTTCCACTCCGACGGTTATAAAATCACGATAACAAAGATCTGCCGCCGCCTCTGCGGTCTCCGAGGGTTTGCCCTCCCCCATTGCCGCTATAAGCTCAGAGAGCGGCATTGACGATATGAACACATCTGCTGTGTATTCTGTTTTTCCTGCTTTCACAGATATGATCTCAGAATCTTTTATTTTTATTTCGCTGACATGCGAGTCATATATTATCCTTCCGCCGAGGCCTTCTATCTGTTTTGCAGCCGCTTCCCACATCTGGCCCGGCCCGAATTTCGGGTAAAGAAATCTTTTTATAAGCGATACCTCTTTGCTTTTTCCTCCTGTAAGCATATCCCTGATCGTTTTTTGCAGAGATAAGCCTCTGACCCTCTGCGCGCCCCAGTCAGGCGGCATTTCCGAAGGAGAGATTCCCCACACCTTTTTCGTGTAATCCGAAAAGAAATCAGAATAAAGTCTTTTGCCAAAACGGTTTATATAGAAATCCTCAAGAGTGTTTTCTCTGCGTTTCTTTATTCTTGATGCCAGATATGACGTTCCTGCAAAAACCGCCCCGAATCCCATTGTTTTCAGGGTGTTCATGCTTATAGGGTAATCATAAAAACGCCCTTTTTGATATATTCTCGAAACCCTTCGCCTGTTCAGCAATACCTCATCGTATTTTTCGGGGTCTGCACCACCCTCTGCAAGCACGCTTTCCGAGCCTGTTTTAAGCTCATCTGCCGAAGGGGCACCCTGTTCGGGCATGATGCTTTTCCAGAATTTCATAACTCTGTCCGATTTTGTGTAAAAGCGATGTCCCCCGATATCCATTCTGCTTCCGTTTACATTAACCGTTCTCGATATGCCTCCTGCAACAATATCTGATTCAAGAACAGTAACGCTGTATTCTGTGCTGCGGCGCAAAAGCTCGAGCGCGGCAGTTAATCCTGCCGGACCTGCTCCTATTATCAATGCTTTTTTCATGCCGCACGCCCTCTTTGCAAAATGTTATTGTTATTTTATCACAACAAATGCTTTTTGCATACCATAAAAAAAGAAAACGCCGCCTGCCAAAGCAGACGGCTTACCTTTTTCATTAAAATCAGTCGATCTGAACGACCTTTGCATCGGGAGCATTCGTCTTGATGCTTGCAATACCCTTAAGGCAGCTTGCCTTTGCCTTATAGCTCTCACCGGTAATGATTATCTGACCGTTGGTTGCCTTAAGTCTGAAGCGAATTTCTCCTGCCTTGTCTGTATAAACCTCATACTTAGGATGAGATACCTTCTCAAAATTCTCAACGGTCTGATCCTCAATTGCAGCCTGAGAATTTTTCTTTACGCTTTCAATTCCCTTCTGGCATGCATCGAGAGACGCATAAGACTCACTTGTTGCTATAACCTGACCATTGCCTGCCTTGAGATTGAACATATAATTGCCTTTTGCAGTGACCTTGATTTCAAACTTTCCTGCCATGTTAATAATTACCTCCCAACAATATTTACCAATGCTTAGTTCATTGCAGTTTTATTTTAGCACATTGTCACAAACAGTGCAAGTTTTCAGCAAAAAATCAGTAAATTCAGCACAATGACAATATTTTCTATAGGATTACGTACATTATTGCTAACAAAATCATCATATTTGCACCGCATTTCACAAGCATCGCAAGTATTATAAGAAGTAAAAGTATTTCCTTACTGTTATTGTCTGAGGCTATCGGGCACTGCTCTTTTTCTCTCAGAGTACAGCCTTGCCCGTGCATTCCTTCTGCTCTGCGGCGCGCTTCCTCTGTCAATGCGAAAATATTACTCAACGCCCTCTCCCCCCAGCATTCGTCCCATCAGCGGCAGTATCTTTGCAATTTTCAGGATCGACTGCGCCGTATCTATCTTTTCCTTCCGAACCTCGCTTAGATATGGCATCAGCGCTTTCAACAGACGTTCGTCGTCACTTTCCTTGTTGACTGTGTCAATAAGCGGCATTACCTTCAGCAGGATATCAAACAACTCTCCGTCGCCCCCGCGAGCCCCTTCCTTCTCTTCATTTCCCAAAAGTGTTCCGAGGATATCATCAAGCTCTGCCACTTTGCTCCCCCCTATTGCTGTTTATTCCCTTTGCCCAAGCCCTCCATCAGTGTTTTTGCCTGAGGCGTTGCCAGTATTCTCGCAACGCTTTCTCTGTCGCCGAGCACTGCGATAAGCTTCTGTGCATCCTGCTCGCTCATTTGAGACAAAAGCTTTTTCAATTTTGGGTTGCTGTTGAGCATCGCCTCTGTCTCTTCGGGTGTTTTGTCCATTGCAGCAGCCAGCTTCTCTATCATTTCATTTGTCATTTTTATGCCTCCGAATTTATTATTGTATTCCATTATATGAGTGCTATAATAAATGTATGCTAAAAAAGGAGCTGTATCGACATGAGAATACTGGCTGTGTCGGATTCACACGGTAATATAAATACCCTTCGTGATATTCTGGATATTCATTCCTCTGTCACTGATATGATAATCCATCTTGGCGACGGCGAAAAAGAATTTGATTCGCTTATCAGGCCGCTCGCTGCTTCTTCTGTTTTTGTCCGCGGCAACTGTGATTTCGGCTCATCCGCACCTGAGATTAAGATAGTTGAAATAAACGGAAAAAAGGTGTTTTGCACCCACGGCTATAAATATTCCGTTAAGTATGACCTGTCACTGCTTAAGGATGCCGCTCGGGCGCAAAAGGCCGATATCGTCCTCTTCGGTCATACGCATACCGCTCTTTCACGATATGAAAACGGACTTTATATTGTCAACCCGGGCTCGTGCAGCTGGCGAAGTGACCGACCCTCATACGCACTGATTGATATCACCGATGCGGGTATTCTACCAAATATAGTATATATTTGACTTTTTTCCGTATTTTTTGTTCACTTCCTATTTACTTTTAATTCATCGAGTGGTAAAATCTTTATATGAGTATACGTGGACGATTATGATTTGGAGGTGCCCCATGCTTGTTAAATGTGTAGCTGTTCCAAGAGAGCGAACCCCCAAAAAAGTTGAGGTTATATTAACCAGAATCAACCCCTCGAGAAAAAACGTTGTGCGCCTTAGCGCACGCATTGCAGAGCCTGTTTTATGCGAGCCTGCGGATATCTTCGTTTCCGACTCTTTCGATTCTGAGCTTGAGAACGATAATCTTAACGGTATCATTCCGATTGATGAGTATTATTGCGAAGATCAGACTGATGCCGACAGGTATACGAATGACCTCAATGAGCTTACCGATATTTTCTTTGAGGAAGCCGATGATATTGAATCTGAAATAACAGACTCCGCTGAGGTTGATATCTCATCTATGATCTCAGAGCTTAATTATGATATTGACGCTATCGAATCAGACCTGTTAACTCAGTTTGACGATGCGGATAATGACCCTAAAAGCTCTGACGAAAGCATTATTCAGCGTCATTTTATAAGAGATGATACCGGTAAGCTGTATGAATCTGACCGCGAAAATGCAGACGGTCATGAGGTCGCATGCTATGACAATGCAGGCAAGCTCAAGCGCGCCTGCGGCGTTATCCGCAAGGGTACGCCGTCGATTATCCCTGAATCTGATGATGATATTTACGGCATGGCTGCCGCAGATATGTTTTTCGGTTTTGATAACTGATTTCTAAACGATAAAGCACCTTCGACCTTGCAGTCGAGGGTGTTTTTTTATTGTTTTGCGAGATAATCGCGTGTTGATTCTCTTACCTTCGGCGCAAGCACTATAAGTGCCGCAAGATTCGGGAATGCCATGACTGCATTGAGTATATCTGCGATGCTCCACACTGCGCCGAGCTGCATGACACTGCCAAGAATTACTGCGGCAACAAATATCACACGGTAAAGAACTGTATATTTTTCACCGAAAATATATGTAAAGCTTTTTTCTCCGTAGCAGCTCCAGCCTATCATTGTGGAAAATGCGAAAACCGCAATCGACACTGTCAGAAAAATACCGCCAAAGCTACCGAGTACAGATTCAAAGGCGGCAGCCGAAAGCAGCGCGCCGTCAAGTCCGCTGTCAGCTACGCCGCTTGTGAGAATCACAAGTGCTGTCAATGTGCAGAAAACAACCGTATCTGCAAAAACCTCGAATATTCCCCACATGCCTTGGATAACAGGGTGCTCTACTTCCGCACAGCTATGCACCATTACCGAGCCTCCAAGTCCCGCCTCGTTCGAGGCGATGCCTCGCCTTATTCCGATAAGCAATGTTCCGAGTACACCGCCTGCGGCACTTTCGGGCTTGAATGCACCCTCTATGATATCCGCGAAGGCTTGCGGCACCTGACTTGCATTTACCGTTATTACGATAATACATACTGAAAGGTAGAGAATGGATATTGCCGGTATAAGCTTCTCTGTAAGAGCTGCCGCTCTTTTTATTCCTCCGAGCAATACCGAGCCCACCGCCGCCGCGACGATCACTCCTGTGATGACAGGCGGTATACTTAGGCTTTCCTGCGCGGACTGTGCAAGAGCATTTATCTGCACCATATTCCCCATGCCGAGTGCCGCGGCGGTACACGCAAGAGCAAAAACCACCGCCAGCCACTTACAGCCCATTCCATATTCCATATACTGCATGGGACCGCCGCACCATTCTCCTTTTTTGTTTCTGCGGCGATACATTATGCCCAGCACGTTTTCGGCATAACAGGTTATCATGCTGAATATTGAACTTACAACCATCCAGAATATTGAACCTGCTCCGCCTATGGTTATAGCTGTGGCAACACCTACTATATTCCCTGTTCCGAGTGTCCCTGCCAGAGCTACCGTAAGACTTTGAAACTGAGATATGGATTTTTTGTCATTTGTCTTTACAGCGCTCCCTCTCTTTATTACAGAGCCTATAGTTGAACCAAGCCATTTTTTGCCGTTTTTTATCTGAAATGCACCTGTATTTACGGTAAAAATCATCCCCACTATCATTATAAGCGCGATGGTTGCAGGCCCCCACAGAATGCTTGCTGCCTGTTCGAGGAAAAAATTGTTTTTTTGCGACATTTTAGCACCCCCTTGACTAATTCCGGTACTTTGTTGTATAATATATTTGACGGAAGCGGAGTTTATGAAAGCTTTTCTGATTTGCGGAATATATTTTTTTATTCTCCTCACCCTATGTACACATTTACAGTGTATAATAGGATCAATCAGAATATATGGAGGTTTCAAATGGAGCAGCATAATAACATTACTCCTCAGGAACAACCGACCGAATCAGTATCTCCCGATATTTCAGAAAAGGAATTTTATCCTCAAGCTCAGCCTGAAACAGGTGATCTGATAGTTACATCCTATGGCGTTGTTTCCCGTAACGATGTTGAAAATCTTATCAGGCTTAATAACGAATTGGGGCATACCAAGAAAAAGAGCACCGGCAAGCGTGTGCTGGGTTGGTTCTTCGGCATAATCGGAGGCGTATCTTTTCTTCTGATATGTGTTTTTCTGTGCTTTGCTGCTTTCAGATTTACTATTGCACAGAAGCCTGCTGCAAATACTCCCGATTCTCCGAGCTTTTCATACGATGATGATTTTTTCCACATCCCCGATATTCCCGATTTCTTCTTTGGCTACGGAGACGATGTTTCATCTTCCGATCAGCCGATTCCCGACTCCAAGACCTCTGATGCAGGTCTCGGAATAATCGTTTCAGAGCTTAATCCCACCATCTCAAGCATGTATGATATTTCAGGCGGAGTTGTAATACTGGGATTACTTGAGCCTACTTCCTTCTCCGGCACCGATGTCAGAGAATATGATATAATAACAGCAGCCGAAGGTTCTGCGGTCACCTCGACAGCTCAGCTTACGGCATTGCTCAACAAGCATCAGATCGGTGATGATTTTACCTTGACTATAACCCGTTTTACCGATGGGTTTGCCGATTCCTTTGATGTTACCGTCACTCTTATTGATAAAACAGAAAATCAGTAATGGTGACCACTTAATTATGCTTACGTCTTTATCCCCAATATACTCTTTTCAAAACCCAAAACGGACAGTCGAAAGACTGTCCGTTTTGGGTTTTATTGCATTATGCTATAATTGCCTTGGGGTGATTATTTTGGTCTTGCTTATAGTCGATGCTCAAAAGCAGCTTATGACAACAGCGCTTTTTGAAGCACAGGACTTCTTGAATATCTTGGTGAAAACGATATAAGCACCATCATAGTCGCAGGTCTTCAGACGGATTACTGTATAGATGCGACAGTTAAATGCGGCTTTGAGCACGGTTTTCGCATGGTGATCCCTCAATATGCAAATTCGACCTTCGACAATGAATTTATGTCTGCCGAAAACAGCTGCAGGTATTACAATGAGTTCATCCGGAGCAACCGATATGCGGAATGTGTCTCTGTGGATACCGCGCTGCGTATGATGTGTAATTGAATTTTAAAAGCACTTGCGCTTTATGCACAAGTGCTTTTTCTTACCAGCGTACGTTATCATTTATCGTTCCTATGGTACTGCCTATGAAATTGTTCTGCTCATCATAAACCGCGCGCTCAAAGTGAGTTGCGCTTCTGTAATCCTCCGCGATATATTCCCCGTAAGGACCCTTGCGGAAATAATATGTAACAATATACTGCCCTTCACCAAGCTCTGAGCAAACATGAGTTACCTTTTGGGTATGCACATCCACCTGAACAGTATTCCTTGGTGTCTGAGTACGCTTTATGCCCGCTACATGAACGGGAACCTTCTTATAGATCCTTGCCACATTCGCTCACCTCAATCTATTTCCACTCTATTATATTATACACAACCTAAAATTAAAATCAATAACAATTATCTTTTCTTATTTTGACTTTATAACCAAAATTCTTCTTTCTTATCCGTCATATTCTCCTAAGTATACAAGCTAATTTCCATTCTTTGATTGTTGAAATATTGTCAATTTTGGGTTATAATACTTTACGTAACCAAAAAACTATTTGGAGTGTGAAAATCATGCCTTTGGTAAACACAAAAGAAATGTTCAAGGCTGCTTATGAGGGCGGCTACGCAATCGGCGCATTCAACGTAAACAACATGGAGATCGTTCAGGGTATCACCGATGCCTGTGCAGAGCTCAAGGCTCCCGTTATTCTCCAGTGCTCCGTAGGCGCTCGCAAGTATGCCCGTTCCAGCTACCTCGTAGCTATGGTAAAGGCTGCTGCTGAAGAGACCGGTCTTCCTATCGCTCTTCATCTTGACCACGGCCCTGATTTTGAGGCTTGCAAGAGCTGCATCGACAGCGGCTTTACCTCCGTTATGATCGACGGAAGCCATCATTCCTTCGAGGATAACATCGCTTTGACCAAGCAGGTCGTTGATTATGCACATCAGTTCGGCGTAACTGTCGAGGGTGAGCTCGGTCAGCTTGCAGGCATCGAGGATGATGTCAATGTTTCCGCTGAGGATGCTTCCTACACCGATCCTGCTCAGGTTCAGGAGTTTGTTGAGCGTACAGGCGTTGACTCTCTTGCTATCGCTATCGGTACTTCCCACGGCGCATTCAAGTTCAAGCCCGGTCAGAAGCCTCAGCTGCGTTTCGATATCCTCGAAGAGGTAAGCCGTCGTCTTCCCGAGTTCCCCATCGTTCTCCACGGTGCTTCCTCCGTTATGCCTGAGTATGTCGAGATGATCCGCAAGTTTGGCGGTCAGATGGACGATGCTATCGGTATCCCCGAGGATATGCTTCGTCAGGCTGCTGCTATGGCTGTCTGCAAGATCAACGTTGACTCCGATCTGCGAATTGCTCTTACCGCTGCAATTCGCCGTCACCTTGCTGAGAACCCCACTCACTTCGATCCGAGACAGATCCTTACCCCTGCTCGTACAGCTATCCACGATGTCGTTGCTCATAAGATCAACAACGTTCTTGGCTGCGCTAACAAGGCATAAGCTCTGAAATTCGTTTATATTATGAGAAGATCTCTCTTCTCAGTTTAAAAAGAAGCAATAGAAGGAGGATGACCTCCTTCTATTGCTTCTTTTCTGCCGCATTTTTAAGTGCTTCGAAGTTATTTATATCATTCTGCATCGTATAGAGCATATCACGTGTTTCCTTCGGCAAGCCAAGATAGTATTCGCGAGCCTCAAAATCCGCCTCAAGAAGATTATTGAGGCCACCTGTGTATATTCCGTTATATATCTTCGGCTGCCCTGTGGCTATTCCGTCGTTCATAGCTTTTTCGTCCTTTCTCTTTTGTATATAGTTTGTCTTGTTTTTTGTTGGTTTATTCCATTGTAAATTATTTCTATTTAGGTTATTATTAAATCAGAAATTCAATATAATGCAGATAGGAGCTATACGGCCATGAAAACGATTCTCGTATGCGGCGGTGCAGGCTATATAGGCAGCCACATGGCTGCCGAGCTTAACAGACATGGTTATGAGACTATTGTTGCCGACAGTCTTGTCACAGGCCACCGAGATGCTGTAAAAAATGCCGTGCTTTATGTGGGTGATCTTCGCGACAGAGCATTTCTTGATAAGCTTTTTACCGAAAATAAAATTGACGGTATTATCAATTTTGCGGCATTTTCACTGGTCGGAGAAAGCTGCACAGACCCTATTAAATACTATGAAAATAATATGTGCGGTGCGATATCTCTTTTAGGTGCAATGCGCGATCACGGAATAAACAAAATAGTATTCTCCTCTACTGCCGCCGCTTACGGTGAACCCGAAAAACAGCCCATAGAGGAATCTGACCGAACTATCCCGACAAACCCCTACGGTGAAACAAAGCTTTCTATTGAAAAGCTTCTTAAATGGTGCGATAAAGCCTATGGAATAAAACATGTGACCTTGAGGTATTTCAATGCCTGCGGTGCCGATAACGAAACAGGCATCGGTGAGGATCATAATCCCGAAAGCCATCTTATACCAATAGTTTTGCAGGCGGCAAGCGGCAGGCGCAGTCATATAGGCATTTTCGGCGATGACTATCCCACCGCTGACGGCACATGTGTGCGCGACTACATACATGTTCTCGACCTTGCAGATGCACATTTAAAAGCTCTTCAATACCTTGACAACGGCAACGACAGCGATGTGTTCAATCTCGGTGTCGGCGACGGCTATTCTGTTCGCGAGATAATCGAGGCCGCCCGCAGAATAACAGGTAAAGATATCCCTGTTAAGATCGAAGCCCGCCGCGCAGGAGACCCTTCTACTCTTGTTGCCTGTAATAAAAAGGCGCGCAGGGTTCTTAACTGGAAGCCTACTCATTCCGATCTTGATACTATTATAGCCTCCGCATGGAAATGGCATTCGGATTTTCCTGACGGTTACAGAGACAGATAATTTTCTCTTTTTTCTCCACATCACGGCAAAACAGCCTCCGAGCGTTGACTCGGAGGCTGTTTTGCGCTAATCAAATTTGTAAACGGATAAATACTCTTCGCACAAAGCATTGAGCTTCGCACATTCACTGTCCCACAAAAGATGCTCGAGTATAGTTTGTGCCTGCTCGCACAAGCTTACTATCTCTTTGCTCTCAAGCTTTTCAGGATTGCCCTTTGGCGGTGTGAGCTTATCGGCTTCTGTGCAGAGCAGCGATACATAGCTCGGCGTCTCTTTATAATCTCTGAGCAGCGAAAATCCTTGTGCTGCGGTAACATAATCTCTCGAATCGAAAGCTTCTATCGCCGCATTATATGCATCGTTTATAAGCGCAAGTCGCTCCCTGCAATCCTTGTAATCGCCGAGTGCTGTGTATATATCTGCTGCAAGTGCCGCGCTGTTTTCCTGCTCTAATGCAAAAGCACAGGAATAAAGCAGGTCCTTTTTCTCATCAAATTCGGGTAAATCATATATCTGCTCTGCTGCCCGTCTGTAATTACCCTGATACATCTCAAGCCGCGCATAGCAGTATTTCGCACGAAAATCGCTGTCGCGGTAGCTATATCTCTCAGACAGATGCTCAAACTCTACATACGCCTGACTGAACGCTTCCGTATCCTGCAGATATACTGCTTTTATATACTGTTTTTCGACGGTTTTCCTTGCATTTGACGTAAGTGCAATGCCGAATATCAAAGCAACAGCCAGCGCCGATATGATACTAATTGCCTGCTTGATATATGAGAATTTCCGTTCTGTCCTTTTTCCTCCTGCGGCCTTGCTGCCGCAAAGCTCTGCTATGTCATTGAGCGCTTCATCTGCCTGTTTGGAACTGAGCCTTATCCTGTAAGATCGGTCGGCCGCGCAGACCTCCAGACATCCGTTTAAAAATGCTCTGTCGTACATTTCGTGCACTTTTTCTGTATCTCCCTTGATAAACGCAAAAATAAGAGAGAAAAAGGACGAAACTACCCCTTTCGCACCTGCTGTTATTCTGCATGCACGAAGTATCTCATTTTTGGGAACAGCATTCAGGCTGTCTTTTGCAAAGCAGCGTGTGCGGTAAATTATTACCCTTTTTTTCGTTATAACAGCACAGCCTCCCGAGCACACAAAGCATAAAGGAATACCTAAAGCCAAAAACACAAAACCGAAAATAAGGCAGGCTATGAAGGTGCCATTAAACGAATAAACGGGGTCTGAATATATACGAGAAAAAAAGTACAGTCCTATTCCGCACAAAATCAATCCCTCAAAAACTCTCAGTCGTTCATAGTATACTGCGTCGGGCTGTTCGTCATCTTTTATCTCTGCGCGGACATAATAAGGAACAGTCCTGCTTTTTCGGCTGACAACTACCGCAATGGTACGCAAAAGCACCAAAAGTGCCACGGCAAGAAAACTATAAATAAAAAACCTGTTGATTTTGTATCACCTCTTTTATTGATTTTACTCTGCTTATGTACTGTTGTCAAACTGTCATGCTTGTAATCACAGCTTGCAGATGATATAATTACTTTATTAAACAATACTCAAAGGGGTATCTTATGAAAAAGACTGTTTTCCTTTTTGTCTTGGGAATCGCTCTCATATTATCTGTCTTATCCGGTTTTTTGATTTCGTCAAAAACACCCGAGGTTGTTCCTTCCGCACAGACAAACACCAATCAGAACAAGCTCTCCACCCTTGATTTTTCTCTCGGTTTACTGAAGGAATGCCAGGTCAAGGATGAAAATGTGCTTGTTTCTCCGCTCTGTGCTTCAGGCTGCCTGACAGCCGCCGCACTGGGCTCATCGGGGAACACAAAATTGCAGCTTAGCGATGTTCTTGTTTCGGGCGCAGACATATCTTCACTTGCAGCTTCTCTCGGCACAGCACTTACAGAGAACGATTGTGTATTGTCCGTCTGGCTCAGCAACGACGGGCGGCTTGAGCTAAGCAGTGAATATTCTGCTCAGGTAAAAAACACCCTGTCTGCCGATATTTTTTCCGCAGATTTTGGCACTGCTCTTGATTCTATCAACAACTGGGTAAAGGATTCCACCGACGGACGCATTGAATCTATAATAGATGATATTCCCCCTGAGTCTGTTATGTACATCCTCTCTGCCTTTACTTTTGACGGTGAATGGGTCACTCCTTATACTGAAGATAATGTTTCCGAGGGCCTTTTCACCTCATCGGACGGCAATGTCGGAAATGTAGAGTTTATGACCTCCACTGAGAACATCTATCTTGAAACCGAGCTTTCAACCGGATTTGCTAAGCCTTACACCAACGGCAGTTGTTTTATTGCTCTGCTTCCGAACGAAGGTGTCAGCACCGCAGAGCTTGTTGCATCCCTTGATTCAAAAACCTTTACTCAGATGATCTCCTCTGCCGAACAAAAAAAAGTGCGGGTATTCCTCCCGAAATTTAAAACGAGCAGCAGACTTTCTCTTTCTCAGGCTGTCATAAACATGGGCGCACCCGATGCCTTCTCTTCAAAGGATGCTGATTTTTCAGCTTTGGGTGCAAAAGACGGCAATGTGTATATAAGCGATTTTCTGCAGAATTGCTGTCTGAATGTTGACGAGCTCGGTACGCAGGGCGGTGCCGCCGCAGGCGTTGAGGTGTCCATTAAAAGCGCTCCGACGGTCACTGTAAGGTTGGACAGACCCTTTATCTACTTTATCTTAAATGGCGATGAGCTGTTGTTTGCCGGAATTACAGAAAGAATTTAAGACTAAAAAATAATCCTTGCGCAGCAAGGATTATTTTTTAGTTAATACTGCACCAATTCTGCGCTTCCGTCATCAATGCCCTTCTCAATTGAACGAATAGTCGCATAGTAGGTATAATTCTCGTTCGCCTCAACCTTAACTCTGTCACCGATTTTTTTGCCGAGTATTGCCTTGCCAAGCGGCGAATCCTTACTTACAAGACCCGACAGGGGATCGATCCGCACCGTTGTGACTATCTTGTAGTATTCCACCTCATCACAGTCTTCCATATAAATGCCGACTTTATCATAAAGTCCTACGGTATCTTCTGTTGAGGTGTCCTCTATTATTCGGGCTGTCTTTATCATATTTTTAAGGTATCGTATGCGGCTTTCGTTCCTGTTTCTTGCGCGCTTTGCCTCTTTATATTCAAAGTTTTCGCTCAGGTCACCAAATTCGCGGCATCGTTTAACTTCTTCCAGAAGCTGAGGGCGCAGACGGCATTCTCTGTCATCGATCTCTTCCTGCATTTTCTCAATGTCTTTTTTTGTAAGCTCATCATGCATAGCTATTTCCCCTTAATATTTTTTCAGTTTATTTTAACTGTTATCCATTATCATGTCAAACAAATTTCAATAAGTTGACTTTTTTGCTGTTGTACGGTATTATTAAATAAAATAAGATAAGGATGTGTTGATATGAACTATAGAGTAAAGTGTTCCAAATGCGGCAATGTTCTCGATGTAACAGGCTCACTGCCTTGCCCCAAATGCGGTACCGCCATTGATGTAAACCTCGGAGGTATGATCCAGCTTTATCGTATGGGTTCACCTATCGGTGTGGCTGCAGGTTACGGAATCTATCTTGACGGTCAGCCTATCGGACATATTGCCAATAAGCAGAGCCTTCTTATACCTATTCCCTTCGGCAACCATCAGCTTCACATGACCTGCGGCATGACACGCAGATGTCAGGACCTTCTTTTCAATGTCGCTCCCGAATCTCCCAACGTTTATGTAAAGGCTCATATCAAACCCGGCTTCTGGACAAATACTATCATCGTTGAATTTGCCGATCCTGCAGAGATGCCTAAAGAATAAATTAGTTTTTACACTGAAAAAGCCCACGAATCGTGGGCTTTTCTTTAATTTTCATCGTTATTCGTATCAGTGTTTTCTTTGTTTTCCTCGTCACCATTTGCCCAGTCATCTACTTTATTTACGACCTTTGCACCGCTCTTTATAATAGTTTTGCCAAGATCTCTAAAAGCATGGCCAAGACCTTTTCCCGTTTCTTTCCAGGTATCCTTCAAGCTGTCCGCCATAACAACATCTCCTTAAGCAATATTTATTACCCTTTATATTATATTTTCTTTTTTCTGTTTTGTCAAATTTCTGCGCGTAGGAGTTTGCTTAATTTCTAAAGGTTTTGATTGTGGGTGTGTAAAAATTTTTACATAAGATTTTACATTTTCTATATTCATGCCTATTTTTGCAGCGCTCATGTACTTGGTTGATAAACAGAAAGCTAATGTGTAAGCGCAGTGAGAAAACAAAAAACCTGTTACACACGGATGTGTGCAACAGGTTTTGGCTCCCCCAACTGGACTTGAACTGCACACAGACGAGTTGATATTGGTGTTCGAGTGTATTGTTTGACGTTTGCGGTGCCCAAAATCTGCGGCCGCAACAGTCGTTGCTGCAGATTTTGACCGCTGCACCATGTACGCTTGCCCTTCTTCTGCCACCGGCAGCGGGCAAGCTACATCCTACCAACTGAGCTACGCTCAGTCGGTAGGGGCGCTTGGTTGATAAGCAAGGAATAATTGTTTAAGCACAGAAGAAAAAGCCAAAATAAAAAGCACTTGCTTTTGCAAGTGCTTTTTATTTTGGCTCCCCCAACTGGACTTGAACCAGTGACTCCCTGATTAACAGTCAGGTGCTCTACCGACTGAGCTATGGAGGAATATCTATTGCCCGATGTTTTACATCAGGCAATCTTTTGTGTCGGCGACTTCCTATCTTCCCGGGCCGCTTCCAGCCAAGTATTTTCGGCGCAAGTGAGCTTAACTTCCGTGTTCGGAATGGGAACGGGTGGACCCTCACCGCTATCGACACCGACTTATTTGTATTATACACCCTTTTCAGGTGTTTATACCTGCTTTGGTGACCCGAGGGGGAATCGAACCCCCGTTACCGGCGTGAGAGGCCGGTGTCTTAACCGCTTGACCATCGGGCCGTGTGGTACACCATCACGGGCTCGAACCGTGGACACCCTGATTAAGAGTCAGGTGCTCTACCAACTGAGCTAATGGTGCATATTGGTAGCCAAAGAACATTTTTCATGTTCCCTCAAAACTGAACAAAGTGTCAAATGTGAATCGAGATTTTTAAGCGACTCTTAAGTAAATCCTCGAATCAACTCGCAGCAGAATCGCAGATTCTGCTGAGTTAATTACGAAGCGCTTTGCGCTGAGTAATTTACTCAAGGACAAGCCCTCGGCCTATTAGTACTGCCAAGCTGAACGTATCACTACGCTTACACATGCAGCCTATCAACCTTGTAGTCTACAAGGGGCCTTACTGACTTAAGTCATGGGAAATCTTATCTTGGAGCCGGCTTCACGCTTAGATGCTTTCAGCGTTTATCCGATCCGCACTTAGCTGCCCAGCTGTGCCACTGGCGTGACAACTGGTGCACCAGCGGTGCGTCCATCCCGGTCCTCTCGTACTAAGGACAGAGCTCCTCAAATTTCCTGCGCCCACGACAGATAGGGACCGAACTGTCTCACGACGTTCTGA
>JAZSNH010000088.1:0-23913 GCA_045536305.1 Acutalibacteraceae bacterium | reverse complement strand
TCAACAGTATGCTTCAGGCAGTAGGCAAGCAGACGGTGCCCGTCAAGCTGATGCTTATCGGTTGTACCATAAAGGTTCTGCTCAACTACACTCTCGTAGGAATCCAGGAAATCAATATCAAGGGTGCTCCTATCGGCTCACTCTGCTGTTATGTATTTATAGTTGCTGCAAGCTTGTTTATCCTTTGCAGAAGAACAACAATGAAATTTGACCTGAAGGGTACATTTGTGAAACCTTTGTTGGCGGGAATTATCTGTGCAGCCGGTGCAAGAGGGGTATATGAGCTCCTGAATATGTTCATCGGCGGAAGACTTGTTACAGTTCTCGCAATCGGTGTTGCGGTGGTAATTTACGCTGTGAGCATCATTTTGCTCAAAGTTCTCACAAAAGATGATGTTTTAATGCTTCCAAAGGGCGAAAAAATCGCGAAAATACTTGAAAAACATAATTGGATAGGTTAAAATTAGTAAGGTTAAAGTTTTTGGTTTTATTTTAATACTTTAATCACGAATTGAGGCATAATATGAATTTTAATTTTAAACAAAAATATTCCGTGGATGATTTAAGGGAAATAATGAGACTTCTTCGCTCTGAAGAAGGGTGTCCGTGGGATAGAGAGCAGGATCATTCCTCAATTCGAAATGATTTGCTCGAAGAAGCGTATGAAACGCTTGATGCAATTGATTCCTGTGATAAGGAAAACCTTTGCGAAGAGCTTGGCGATTTGCTTCTTCAGGTTGTATTTCATGCACAGATATCAAAAGAAGACGGCGATTTTGATTTTGATGATGTTGCGGACGGGATATGCAAAAAGCTTATTGTCCGACATCCTCATGTGTTCGGTGATGTTGTAGCAGAAACCTCAGAACAGGTTCTGACAAATTGGGACGCAATTAAAATGGAGACCAAGAATCAGACAACATACACTGATACCCTTGTAAGTGTACCTAAAGCTTTTCCTGCACTTATGCGTGCAAAAAAGGTTCAGAAAAGAGCATCTAAGGCAGGGTATGATTTTGAGTCTGTTGAGTCTGCACTGGGCAAGGCAGAGGAAGAGCTTTGCGAATTGCGCGAAGCCGTCGGTTCGGGGGCAGAGGCTGATATCACAGAGGAAATAGGCGATCTTCTTTTTGCTGTAGTAAATGTAGCAAGGCTTTCGGGCAATGATGCTGAAAGCTCGCTGGCAGGTGCTGTCGAAAAATTTATCACACGTTTTTCCGAATGCGAGAAAATGGCATTGTGTGAAGGCTTGGATATCTCGAAAGCATCGCCGGAGGAATTGGATGCTCTGTGGAACAGAGCAAAAAAATTGGATTCAAGCAGACCGTAGAGATCTGTTGAATTATAAATTAAATGGAGGTATAAATAATGAACAAGACAGAACTTATTGCAGCTGTTGCTGAAAAAGCAGGCATTTCTAAGAAGGACGCAGACAAGGCTGTAAGCGCAACCATCGAGGCTATCATGGCAGCTGTTGCAGCAGGCGACAAGGTTCAGCTCGTTAACTTCGGTTCCTTCGAAGTACGTGAGCGCAAGGCAAGAACAGGCAGAAACCCCAGAACCAAGGAGAACATTGTTATCCCTGCTTCCAAGCTTCCCGTATTTAAGGCCGGCAGACAGTTCAAGGATGCTGTATCCAAATAATTATTAAATATCTGAGCCGGCATAAAAGCCGGCTCTTATTCTTGTTGGAGGTATAGTTTTGAGATTAGACAAATATTTAAAAGTATCCAGAATAATAAAGCGAAGAACTTTAGCGAACGAGGCTTGTGATGCAGGCAGAGTGACAGTGAACGGGAAAACGGCACGTGCATCGTATGACGTAAAGATAGATGATGTTATCGAGCTTACACTGGGCGCACATGTAATCAAGGTGAAGGTACTGTCTGTAAACGAGTATGCCACCAAAGAAAATGCAAGCTCGATGTATATTGCTGTCGAATAAAAAGCATTGAGAATATCGACAGTCGCCGCAGCATATAAATTGATAGACGCAGTTGCGGAGGTGTTGATAATGAATAATGATAATAACAGAAAATTAAGCATCCATAATGTAATAATAGAAAACAGAGAGAGACTTATGCTGTCAGGCATAGAGGATGTAATAAGCTTTGATGAACTTGAACTCGTGCTTGTGACAGCGCTCGGGGAGCTGACTGTCAGAGGGGAAATGCTTAATATAGAGAACCTCAATCGCGACACAGGAGATATGCTTATTACGGGGAAAATAAATGAATTTGCTTATTCTGACAAAAAGCCTGAAGCAAAAGGCTTTTTGAAAAGACTTTTCTCATGAACGGAGAGACGACAGTATCTGCTGCAGCTCAGATATCAGTATTGCTGTTAGCGGTAACATCAGGATTTGCAATAGGACTTTATTACGATTTTTTCAGGCTCATAAGAAAAATAATCAGATGCGGGAAAATATCGGTCATGATCCAGGATATTATTTTTTGGATCACTTCCGCAATAGTCGTGTTCTTTCAGAGTATATCCGTAAACGGCGGTTATGTACGTATCTATTTTATAATAACTATAATTCTTTCGTGGTTTTTCTATTTTTTTACAGTCGGACGAATTGTTATGTTTATGGTAAACAGCCTGATTGAGTTGTTAAAACGACTGTTTCAACTGTTATTCAAGTATATAATCGGCCCTTTGGGACGGTTGACCAATCGATTTTTTATGTTAATTAGTCAAAAAATCACGCAATTATTAACGCAAATGACGAAAAATACAAAAATGAATAAAAAGTGTTGAAATTGTTTGTTTTTTGATATAAAATGTTTTTATCTAAAATAGGCAAATTGGAACGGAGGGAAAAAATGCTGACAGCGATCAAAAATAAGCTTAAGTCAATAAAGCCGACTAAGTTCAATCTTGGTCTGTTAGCTGCAGTTATTGTTTTCCTCATTATGTGTATAGCTGTTCTTCAGTCCTATGTTTCAATCGGCGATAAGCAAAAGGAATATGACGCTCTGGTTGACCAGTATAACGAGCAATTGATGGAAAATGCCGAGTTAACAGCCCTTCTTGAGGAAAGTGACGATGAATATATCGAAAGAGTGGCAAGAGAAAAGCTCGACATGGTTTATCCGGGAGAACGAGTGTTTATAAATTCAGCAGGAAACTGATGAATAAAAATATTGAGGGGGCACATTTTTTTCTATGCAGTTCGAGGTAGGTTCAATTTTATCCGGTAAAGTTACGGGTATAACAAAGTTCGGCGCGTTTGTCGAGCTTGAGGGCGGCAAAACAGGAATGGTTCATATTTCAGAGGTTGCCGCAACTTATGTCAAAGAGATTACCGATCATCTGACCGTCGGTCAGGAGGTTAAGGTAAAGGTTCTTACAATTGGTGATGACGGTAAGGTGAGTCTTTCCATAAAGAAGGCTGTAGAGCAGCCCTCAAACGGAAGAGGAGATGCTCATCACTCACAAAGACCGTATCATAATAATGGATACCGTAACGATAACAAGAATTCACGAGCTGCAAGCAACGAGCCGGCGAGCTTTGATGATATGCTTTCAAAGTTTATGCAGACAAGCGATGAAAAAATGAGCGATCTAAAGCGTTTTGCTCAGCCTACCCGTAATTCTTCTCGCAGAAAGTAATATTACAGCGAAGCAAAGGCTTCGCTGTTTTTT
The DNA here is from genome assembly GCA_045536305.1 of Acutalibacteraceae bacterium. GTDB lineage: Bacteria > Bacillota > Clostridia > Oscillospirales > Acutalibacteraceae > JAISGQ01. Next base: position 20,265 of record JAZSNH010000088.1, on the reverse strand, counting down.
TATCTGCCGTTTTGCACAAGAAATATAAAATTTACAAATTTACTATTGAAAAAATTGTGTATGATGTTATAATAAAGTTGTAATAAATATTTTAAATTATTACAAGCCACAATCCGAAAGGAGAGACAGTTATGAAAACAACGATATTTGGAAGAAAAGTGAATTTGAGAGATTCTTATAAAGATCGGGTCGAAAAGAAATTATCGAAATATGAAAGGTATTTCGGTGAAGATGCCGATGCTAATGTAACTGTCACGCATGAACGCAACAGTTACAAGGTTGAAATTACCATCAGAAGCAATAGCTTTATTTATAGGGTAGAACATACATCAATGGATATAGATGAGGCGCTGGATGTAGCTGTTGAAAAGCTCAGCGGCCAGATACGTAAAAACAAGACCAAGCTCGAAAAGAGAAATAAAAGCGGACAGAATCTTAATTTTGAACCGATGTATGAGATCACGGAAGAGCTTGGTGATGATGAAGAAGAGGAATACGAGCTTGTTAAAACAAAAAATATTCCTGTAAAGCCAATGGATACGGAAGAAGCGATTCTTCAGATGAACCTTATCGGCCATCAGTTTTTTATGTTCCGCAATAATGAAACCGACGAAATCAATGTTGTTTATGCAAGAAAGGATGGAGGATATGGTCTTCTCCAACCGGCTGATAAATAATTCTGACTAAATCCATATAAATGATATAATTTGCCCCCTGAGCATATTTTGGGCTCAGGGGGCATTTGGTCGTATCAAAGCTCGGCAAGGGTTTTATCTATATACTCGGGCATTGTCATTCCGGATTCCTCGCAGCGGCGTATCACACCTGTTCTCATGGCAGACTGCTTTTTTTCGCTTCGAATTATCCACCGTACGATGAAATATTCGACAACTCTGACAATGGCAGCGAAAAGCAGAGTATCATACCATGTGCTCTCACGAGCGACATCGAAAATCGCAAAAGCGATGACGGCGGTAAAGATAACAGGAACGACAATAGTCATGACCGTCATTGTAGTCTTTTCTTCTTTTTTAAGCTTGTCAATGAAATTTTCTGCTGTGCTCTTGCAAATACCTCTCGGTATTCACCCTTGAGCTGTGTTTCCATTATATTATAATCCATTTACAATACATCCTTTTCAAACAAGATTCTAAACGCGGTTTTAGTTACTTTCTCGTAGCTTTGTCTGAAGGCTTCGAGATAGGCGATGCCCTCATCGGTGATAGAATAGTATTTGCGTATGGGTCCCAAAGGTGATTTTGCCTTGCGGCAGGAGATATAGCCGTTTTTGTCAAGACGGGTGATTATGGGGTATAGAGTGCCTTCGCCGGGATTTTCAAAGCCTGCATTCTCCAAACGGCTGAGTATTTCATAGCCATAAGTTTCGCCCTTTGCGATTATTCCAAGTATACAACCTTCCAGAACACCTTTGAGCAGTTGAGTATCCTCCATAGAGCTCCTCCTTGGTACTATGTATTATAAAGTAGCTACGACAAGAATATAGCACAGCTACTTTGCGTTGTCAAGTAGCTGTGCTTAAAAATAATTGAGTCGTATTTTTGTGTCTAAAAGTCAAATTTAAGTTAATTTTGTAAAATATACTTGACACCGAGTAATGAGTATGTTACTATAAGCTCGAAAGGAGGGAGCGTATGAGTAAAAACATAGCGCTCAAGGTAGCCAGAGCAGAAAAGGACATAACCCAGAAGGCACTGGCGAATATGGTGGGTGTCTCACGTCAGACAATAAACGCCATAGAAAAAGGGGAGTATAATCCCTCCATAAAGCTTTGCAGAAAGATTTGCAGAGCAATGGGAAAAACACTTGATGAATTATTCTGGGAGGAAGATGAAAATGAAGAAGACGAGGAAAACTAAGGTTATTGATGAAAGACAGGAAAAGAAGCTTCTGGAAATAGGCAGCAGCGGTTTCTGGCTTGCCTACGTGCTGCTGCTCGTGGTCATACTCGTACAGATGTTAATAGCAAGCATTGATTATAAAATATATATTCCGCCATTTGCGGGTGAATGGCTTGTATTTATGGTAATGTGCATTTATATGGCGTGCAGATGTGCAAAGAACAATATCTGGGAAGTAAAAAGAGAACCCAGTGCAAAGGCAAATGTGTTATACAGTCTTGTTGCAGGTGCCGTGACGGGTGCTATGATGCTTATAATAGCCTTTGTAAAATCGGGAAAACCCATGGGCTCTATTGCCGCAGGAGTGTTCATTTCAGCGGTCACATTTGGCTTGTGTATGGCTTTCCTCAGCATTTCTGCTGCATCCTACAGAAGAAAGAAAAAGAAGCTTGAAGAGATTGAGGAAGAGGAATAATAAATAAACCACGGTAAAAATCTGGGGATACTCACATGCAGCCAAAGCCCTATGTTCCTCGAAGAACGCGTTAACACGCAGTTACGGCCTGCGGGCGACGTGAATTTACTTATATAAAAAGGCAGCCACTTTTAGTGGCTGCCTTTTTATGTAGCGCGATAACAAATTATCATTACCCTTTATAAGGGTAAGTATATAATAATTTTTATAGAGTCAGAGAAAAACAACGATTTACTATTGTATTTATTGATGTAAACAATATCAATAAAGCGGATCCTCGATTATGCTCTCAGGGGGAGTGAGAAGCTCCTCGGGATGCTTTAAAAGATGAGTAATATATCTTATCGCTTTGCCGTAATAATAACCGTCGCCGATTCTTTCGTCTACGGTGAAACGAAGGTTTATGCTCTGATGATCGCGTATCTCACCGTCGTCCTCACGCACAAACATTTTCTCTTTTTTTCCGACACCTGCAAAGATTGAGCAGGTTCCGAATTCATAAAGGTGATGATAAACAGAGCCAATACCCACAGAACCGATGTCGGTAATGAAAACGGAGGTGTGGAAGGGGCTGACTTCCTTGATAAGTTTATACACACCTTTTCTGTTGTCTTTTCTGCGTAAATGACCGACGAGACCGCGGATAAGACAATTTGGCAAGGCAGAAACGATTCCTGCAACAGCACCTGTATCGTTGGTTGTTCCTGTTTCTTCCTTGGAACCCTTTACCTTATTGATTTCGTTCATAACAGCATCATATACCTGCTGAAGAGTAAAGTCCGGGTCAAAGGAGACCTTAATGGTTTCTTCGGGGGATTCGATAGTCATTTCGCGTTTTATTGTCATTGAAATTTCAAATGAGTTACGTGCATAGATTTTTCCGCCTATAACAAAACGGTTGAGCTTTGGATATTGGGAAAAAGCGCGTACAAATGCAGCCATAAAAACAATAACTCTTGCGAGCTGAGGCATGTTGTTATTGCGTCGAGTCTGACGAACAAATTTATCGAGAGATTCGATATCAACACGTTCCTCAAAAAACACCATTGAGTCAAGCCTGGTACGCATAATGTGAGGAATAAGATAAAATATCGGATCGCTGCTGTGCACACGCCAACCGTCTTTTCTATCGCCGTGTTTTTTCTTATAGTTAAAGAACTTCTTGCCCGGAATTCTTTTTCTAAGGTGTTTCATATCTATCTTTTTTTGCTTTTTCGCAAGATCAAGCTGATTCTGCTTTTCCTTCTTTTCGGCGCGCAGTTCAGCTTTAGTTTTTTTCTCTGCAGCTTTTGTCATTTGATCACACCTTGATAATATTATATATTACGTATTATGAAGAAAAATTAAAAAGAAATCAAGAGGTTATGGCGAAATTTATAGAATTTTAATAAATATAAGCAGCAGTATGGCGGGTGTCATACTGCTGCTTTGTGAGGTTAATCGTGTTTTTTTGATTTCTTATAATCAATGCCGAGAGAATTGAGAAGCTCTTCTTTTTGTTTTTTAGAATATAATCTATATTTAAGGATTAAATTTTGTTCATCGCGTGTTAATGAAGAAAACTTTATAGGATCATCAGCATTGGGCTCTTCGGTTGTTGTTTCCGATTTGGACTCAGGGAATAATTTAATTGACGGCGAACTGACATAATTTGGCAGTGTCTCGGCGTTGAGCAAATCGGAAATGGTTATTCTGTAAATAGTACATAAGGTGCTTAGAATATCAAGGCTTGGTATCGATCTTCCGGTTTCGTAATAAGTATAGGTAGAACGATTGACACCAAGAGTGTTTGCAACTTGCCGCTGAGTCAATCCGTTTATATTCCTGTAGTACTTTAAACGGTTATGAATAAATTCTGTTGGTTTATTGTTGTTCTCCATAAATAATCTCCTTTTTATATCATTCCACCGTAATTGCACATATTATACACTCATTATATGTGTAAATCAACAACATTCGACAAAATTCGACATAAGTTAAGAATAAGGTCATTTGTCTTTTTTGTCATTTTTTGCTGGGTCGATGAAGCTGTTTTCATCAGGTCTTTCGGAAACAATAATAATGCGAACGGCATATATGATTAAAAACAATGAGAAAATCAGTATGGCGATTCTAAAAACGATCATATTTAATATCCTTAGTATATATTTACATTTTGATTGACGTAGGAAGAATGCTCGAGTATAATTATTACGATAAATGGGGGTGACCGAATGCGAATAAGATTTATAGCTGTAATTCTCGTTTTGTTGATGGCACTTGCGGTAGGCTGCAAAAAAAATAATACAGAGCTTGAGGAACCCGTAATTCCTGCATTTACAACAAAATATACTGTTGTTACAGAAACAGATATGAATTGCACCTATACAACGCCGGTTTTCAAAAATATGAGCAATAAAGAAATCCAGCAGCAGTTAAATGAAAAAATTACCGAATTGATCACAAGAAACCAGATCATAATTCGAAAGTCGGAAGCGGTAGGGTTGATATCGGATACCGATCTTTCAAAATATTCTTTCAGCGAGATGGGTACATTCAAGGTGCATTGCAACGACGGAAAATACTTGAGTTTTTCTGTTGGCATGGAACAGCGTTTTGCCGATGATGAAAAATCGGAATTTGTAAAAAAGAATTATCTGTTTAATATAGATGCAGTAACAGGAAAAAAAGTGGATATCGCCGCATTGTTTAATGATAAGGAAAGAGCGGCTGATTATATTGCCCATAAATTTTACGATAGAATGCTTAATATGGGATGCCTGGAAACGGAAGAATACAGCGATCGGGTGTTTAAAAATGACATTTTCGATTACTGTGCAATCGTTGTACCGAATAAAAAGGTAGCGGTAGTGACAACAGCAGGCAAGTTTGGTCTTAAGCTGTCTGCAGGGGCACCTATTGTTGAGATTAGTATTCCCGAAGAATATTATATTCAATCAAAATAATTAAAAGCCCGAACTTGTTCGGGCTTTTAATATATGCTTAACTTATCACAGAAAACTGAGCTATTCCTCGATTTGTCTTCCGAGAAAATCAGCAGCAAGCTGTGCCATCTTTATCTCTGATTCGGCAGGCAAAGTACCTGAATCATTTTCAAGCAGTATTACTGCACCTGAAATATCACCCGAGGCAATGATCGGAAATGCTGCAACAGTTCGTCTGTCAAGGCCTTCGATTGAAATAAAAGCATTTACCTCAGTCGGCCGAGCAATATAGCTTTCTCTGTTTTCCATAAGGTTTTCAAGTTCGCTGCTGACACGACGCTCCAAATATTCTTTTTTAGAAACACCTGCAGATGCAACTACATGATCACGGTCACAAATTACAGCAGGATATCCTGTGCTTTTGCAAAGCACATCTGCATATTGCATCGAGTGAGGGGAAAGCTCGCCAATGGGCGAATATTTTTTAAAAATAACCTCGCCGTCGTTATCGGTGTATATCTCTAAAGGGTCGCCGTTACTGACAATATTGACATCGTAGACCTTGTCCGGACGTTTTTCCGAAGTCTGGACTATTACGGATTTTAAGCTATCCACGATGCCCTGATTAAAATTTGCGGCGTCCTCCTGCGGCAATGTACCGCTGCGAAGAATGGCGTCAATGTCGGATTTGAGCCGTATTTCTATGTGATCCTCATAGACGAAAATGCAGTCTATCAGCAAGCCCAAATCCTGCTTGTCCAGCTTGCCCTTTTCGAGAATCTCATCGAATATACTTATCGCCGTTGCCGCAATGCGGTTGACTCTGATTATGGTGTTGCGCTTGTCGAAGGTCATGGCTATCTGATTCTGCAGACCCTCGATGCGTCCCTGACATTCGGCGAGAAGCTCGTCGTAAGTTTCCTCTATGGTCTCCTCTGCATCGGGATTGCGCATTATCTCACGGGCTTTCTGTCGGGTGAGGATTTTCAGTTCCTCACGTGCATCGGCAAGCTGTCGCTCAAGCATATCAACCGTCTGCTGATTGTTGTCGAGTGCTTCCGATTCGCTCCTGATGGATTCTTCCAGACGGGCAATCATGACCGCCGAGGTGTCACGCACCTGACGGAGATAATCCCTGATTGTGCTGTCGAGCACATCGACCCTGATGTGGTGACTTGTGCAGGCTTTGACCCCCATGCGGTGGTATCGTCCACAGCGGTAGGCGTCACGCAGATCACTTCGGCTCATGGCAAACATAGGGCTTCCGCAGTCGCCGCACACGAGGAAACCGGAGTAGACATTGTCGTTCTTCTTGATTCCACGATAACTGCTTGTGGTGCGCTTTTTCAGCCCCTCCTGCGCTATGGCCAAGGTGCGGTAGTCGATTATCGCCTCGTGATGATGCTCAAATACGATGTGGTCGTCCGCATCTCGCCTGACATCATCGCCGTTTATCTTCTTGCGTGTGTATTTGCCCTGACGGAGCGTGCCAATATAGAAATCGTTCTGCAATATACCCTGCACGGTGGCAATGCTCCACTCGGAACGCACTCGGATATTGCACTCCTCGCCGCGTGCTTCCTTGCGCGCACGCTCGTCCATGCGAGGGGTGGGGATATGCTCATCGGTGAGGTAGTTGGCAATTCGCTTGTAGCCCCAGCCTGCGTTATACAGCTCGAATATCTTTCGCACTACCTCTGCCGCCGCAGGCTCAATCTCGAATGTCATGGCCTTGCTGTTGGTTATAACATAGCCATAAGGCACAGCGCAGATCCACCTTCCGTCCTCTTGTCTGCGCTTGATGACCGAGCGAACCTTCTTTGATGCGTCGGTGACCGGCATTTCGTTGACAAGGAAGCGGAACTGAATGGCAGTCCAGTCATCGTATGTGGGGTAATCTATGCTATCGCCTATGGAGATGATACGCACGCCTGCATCACGCAGATCCTCAAGCTCCACAAGTCCACGTGAATTTCGGCGTGAGAATCGGGAGAAGTCCTTGACGATGAGAATATCGTACTTTCTGCCCATTAAAAGAGGACGCATGGACTGGTAACCCTCACGCTGTTCAAAGGTGTAGCCGGAGCGGTCACGGTCTTCGTAAAAGGTCAGCTCCGAGCCAGGGAAACTGCGCTTTACGTAGTCGGATATGATGGACTTCTGGTTTTCTATGGACGTGTTATCACGGTCAAGCTCGTCATCAACCGAGATTCGGCAGTAGCCTGCTATGGTAAATTTTTCTGTCAATATAGTTCACCTCTTTATAATTGTGGTGTAATTACATTGTAGGATATATAAACGGGATTTGCAAGGGATAAAAACAGGGAATAAAATCGTCAATGACTATGTATCCACTCCGGTTGGACTCTTTCCAATCGGAGCTTCTGAGTGGTCCATACTACCTTGCGCCTGCGCTTCGTGTTTTGGCTTTAGGTGTGGGAGTAGGCATCGATATCTCGCCCTCACGCTTTGCCATTACTCGCAGATTATGACGAAGCAGGTCACCGATGCACTCCTCAAGGTCGCCCTTGCCGGAGAGAAACATCACCGCTCGATAGCCTGCCTGATACCACTGTCTGCACTGGGCGCGGACATCTGCCATCAGCTGTTCGTCCTGCTGGTCGGCGTTGGTCAGGTAAAAATCCACTCTCTTTGCGTCTTCATTGACAAGCTGTTTCATTGCATTTCCCCTTAAATTTGCTGTGCTGTTATTTTTTCTCAGCTTGCCTAAAATATCCCTCACAGGCGTAATTGCGATTTGCCGCAAAGGGTTTCAGGCACTCCTGAACTTCCGCCTTTTGACCCCAAAAGGCCTTGCTTGATAAACTTGCCCCTTCGTTCTTTTTACTGTGCAAAATCGTAGTTTATCTGCGACTGGAAATAGTGCTCCATCGTTACCGGTGCGTTGAAAAGTGCCGCAGTCAGGTAGCTCTTGATGTTGCCGATTCTGGCATTTGTGCCGCTCATGCAGTCGAGTACATATTCGATATGCTCGCAGGTTAGCTGTACAAGTCTCTGATGCACATATTCAGTCGGATAGGTCGTTGTGCCTATTCTGATACTCGGTGAGCGAACACACATCAGCTCGGTCAAAAGCCCGACGACTTCATCAACCTTTGAGCGGTCGGCTCGCTCGGTCAGTATTTCATATTCAATCTGCTCTTTTATGCGTTCCTCAATCTCATCTGTATCAATCGCCATGATTGATGGATAGGTATTACTAACTTCTGTATTGTTATATTCAGTATTGATTCCCCTTGATTCTGACGAGTCAAGAACCGTTATTTTAGCGGCTCCTGAATCGTCATATTGACCTCTCCTGACTCTCCAATCTGACGGGCGGAGATCGGAGAACTTTTTCGGATATATGATTGATGCCTTGCCCAGTCCCTGTCGTCTTCGGTCTATCAGTCCGATTCTCTCAAGCTCACCGAACAGTCGTGTTATCTTGCTCTCGCCGTAATGCAGGAGTTCGCTCGCCTGTGTGACGGTGAAATAGAGGTAGATGCGTCCCTGTTCGTCGTGCATACCGTTTCGTGCCGACAGCTCCATTCGGTCGAGCAGCAGGCTGTACAGCAGCTTTGCATCGGTGCTCATAGCGTTGTATTTCTCGCTGAGGAACAGCCCCTTGGGCAGACGGTAGAAGGCAAATTGCATTGTCTGACCGGAAATAAAGTAGTCGCTGATTGTACTTTCATTGTTCATCTGAAAATCCTTTCTCTTTTGGATTGTTTGGATAGGTACAAGGGACAGGCGATTATGATGCTGCGGAAGGATTGCTTGCAGTCGCGCTGACATTTGCGGCATAGGGCATTGTATTCTCTGCGCCCTTTTGCGCCAATGAAGAACGCGACTATTCGAGTTTTAGTTTCTTTCTTAGTCTTGGCGTTGTTATCACCTCCAAACTATCGTGTTTTGGTGCTGATTTTGATGATTTTTTTGCCTGTAAGGTGCTTTGAAAAGAGCAGGAAGGAAATTGTATTGCCTTGCCGATTCTGCCCGCTCAATGCGAAAAAGTGCGTTTTATGACATTTTTTCGAGAGCAAGAGACTTGTTGATATAGTCCTCAAACATACGATTCTGTCTATCGATTGCTTCCTGATTGTACCTGTCCTCTATAGACCGAAGCGACAGAAACTCCTCACTGGGTCCTCGTCGGGTAATTTCCTCAATCTGACAGACATTTCCGTACTGAACAATCTCAAACTCGCGGCGGTCATTAAGATATGCGATAATCTTTTCGGCAGAAATAATCCCTCTGTACAAATGTGATTCACCCCAACCATAATGCTCCTGTCTTTTTGCAAACCATTCGGCAACATCTCTCGATAAAGTCCACGACATAGAGAACAGTGCGTTCTCTATCGGTTCAACGCCTGCACGGTATACGGTGAATGAGTCAAGCTCACGCAACGGTTCGGGCAAATCATCACGCCAGTTCTCGGGTCTGCTATCCAGACTTTCAATCACTGTTCTGCGAATAATCGGGTAAGAATCGCCTTTGTCCGTGTAATGAAAGAGTGCGATTTCTCGCTTGTACTCGGGTGAAAGTCTGTCCGAAAAGACACGCAGAATAGCGGCGGCAATGTCCGCGCTGTAGTATCCGAACTTTCTGACTGTATCCCAATCATCGGCTTTGACCGCCTCTCTGATGAGTGCAAAAATCTTCTTTCTTGTTTCACGCTGCTCCCTTCTCATGTCTGATAGAATCATCTGTACTATTGAATCGCTCATAATATCTGTTCCCTTCTTTTTATCTGTATTCGTTTAATGAATTTTCTTGTTTTACTGCCTCGTCAGACCACCATTGCCTTGGTGCTCGCATTTTCTGCCCATGCTTTACTTACATGACCTCTCACCCTATTGCCTGCGACGGTTGTCAACACGCTCGGACTGTAGCTGGTGGGGAGTATCTACTTCCTGCCCTCGTCGCCGGTCGGATGCCTCCGATTTTTCCAAGGCTGGTATTTTTCGCTCATCATTCGGCTGGTATTCCGATGAGTCCTGGCGTGCCCCTTGGCTTGGCTCCTGCAGAAAGGTCGTTGCCTGGTTCGGCTTTTATTCGGTTGTCAAGGAACATCACCTGCCGAAAGCGCAGACGATTGCTTGCGGCAGGAGCGAAAGAGGGAAGGAAAGACATCCCTCTACTACCAAATGGACATGAGAGAGGCTTTTTGACGGAGATTTTGCGATTATTTACAGATTGTTTGCAAATGTTTTCCAAAATACCCCCTCACTTATTAGTCATGAGAGAGGCAAAAAGTTCGGGTTCTATATGAAAAACGGATTATTTCATAAAAGAGCAATATCAGTAAACACTCCTCTACTACCCAACGGAATCGAGAACGCCATTTCGGAAAAAACTTTGCAAAAGTTTACGAAATGTTCGTAACCCTTCTGAGCCTGAAACACCCTCTCACCCTTTAGTCACAGGAAAGCAAAAACTTCACGTGTTTTTCTGAAAATTCACAAAAACTTCACCAAACAGCAAATTTACCCCTCTACTACCAAATGGACATGAGAAAGGCATTTCGGAAAAGATTTCTGGTAAGTTTACAAATTGTTTTCCAATGACTACCGAGATTCCCCTCATCCTTTAGTCACGGGAGAGGCAAAAAGTTAGCCGTTTTTCATTTTTTTGCAAAGGCCGCAAAAAACACCCCTCTATTATTCCAACGGAATTGAGAAAGGCGTTTTGACGAAAAAAACAGAAATTTTTTTCAGGAATAACAAAACGCCACCGATTATGCGCATAATACACATAACCGATGGCGTTGTTTTTTGTGATTTTTACTGCTCCATTATCCGAACAAATCTCTGATTTCGGCTTTTGGGTTTCTCCGGAAGAGTAAGTCTCAGTTTGCCCGCCTGTACGAGAGGCAATACAATCTCACTCATAGTGTAGTATCTGCTCATGCCGGTGAATCTTGTCAATTCTTCGCGTGAGCGAGGAACACTACAGAACTCAAGAATATCCTCGCGGATATTTCCCTCGGAGCGGACAACCTCGCTTTGATATATGTTGTTTTTGAATGTGACAATGAATTGCCCCTGCCTTGCTGCAAAAATCGGTGCAGGAAGACCTGCTGCACGGAATTCCGCCATTATGGTCGGTATTCCCGAATAGCGATTCTCGGTAATATGGAGCAGCTCAAGCATATTTGCAAGCTGGGCATTTCTGGTGTCGGGACGCACCTTGCCAAGAGAATCTATGGTAATTCTACCGTACAGACCACCGCTATTGATTATTTCCATCCTGTCCCTATACATGATGATCTGAATGGGAACATTTTCTGTATGGGTGCTGTAATCTCTGTGTACGAGTGCGTTAAGAATCGCTTCGCGCACAGCCTTGACAGGGTATTCCGGCTTATCGTGCCGCTGACCGTCTTCATCTATTATCGTTTTTACACGGCTGTTGCGGCGAACAAAATCAACCGCTTCCTCAAGCATATCCGGAATTGCGCCCGTGATTCTCTTGTTGTCAATAAACCGCTCGCCATCGTCTCCAGTGTCGCCTATTTCCGTTCCGGGCACGACTATCGCTGTAATGCAAAGCTGCGGGAAATACCTTTGCGGATAGATAAAAAATGTCAGAACGCCGGCTACAGTAGGCACTCCCTGTGTGGTTATGCCCATCATTTCGTATATCATGTCGGTTGACAGGTTAGCCACATTTGGTCTTTCTGCCTTTACTCTTGCAATCCACAAAGCCAGTCGCTCTTCATTTATTAGTTCCATCCTTGCGCCATCAACTGCGCGAAGGTCATCTTTTATTCTTTTTCGGAACGCATCATAGCTGTAAATCTCATATTCGCTCATATGCTCATCTGAATCACCGACTCGCACAAATGCTCCGCGAATACGCCCTGCCCCTTTGTAAAAGACAGGTCTTTCGGATATATCCACGCTTGGAATCTCTGCAGAAACTATGACCTTATCGCCAATTTCGCACACTGTAAACAAAGCTCTGACCGCAGGCTCCATCTGATTGCACTGCGACGTCACCTGCTTCTGCAGATCCTGAGGGTCATACACACCGACAACATCGTAATCGGCAGATTCATCGATGCCGAATATGATTATGCCTCCGTTGTCCTGATTTGAAAACGACGACAGCGTATCATAAAGCCTTGTCGGACAGCCTTTGTTTGCGGCCTTCAGCTCAATGGTCTGTTTTTCGGTTTTTAAGCGAGTGATTTCATGAACCAACTGAATAAGTTCTTCGGTCTGCATATCCATCCCCCTTTTGTTTGAGTTGATTATAACAGCTTTTTGCCAAGTTGTCAATTTGATTTGCCAACTAAAAGAGGGTTTGACAACCGATCATGGCGATTTGCCAACTCGCGAGTTGTTTTGACAAGTAGATTTTAAGTTTTGCCAAGTCCGTTGTTAAATCCGGCAAAAAGTTTAGAGTGCAAGAAAATGTCTTCTCTACCTCTTCATAGTGTGTTTTCAGCAAAAACAGCTTAGCCGCAAGAATTTCTCTAACACGGCCAAGCTGTTTATCTTCTTTATTCGGCAACCATTACGTTATCTGTCCAGAGTTCACACTGAGTCATAACGGTTTGTACCGCATCTTCCATGCCCTCCGGTGGATATTTATGCTTTTTGAGAAGTCTCTTGATAAGTGTACGCATCTTCGCACGGGCATTTTCTCTATGCTGCCAGTCAATGGTTCTGTTCTTTCTAAGTGTTTCTGTAAGTTCCTTGGTTATTGCTATAAGTTCATCGTTTTCGTAGAAATCCCTTATTGCTTCAGGTCTTGTCAGCGCATCATAGAAAGCCAGTTCATCCGCAGTCAAGCCAAGTTGTTCGCCTTCTTCATGCGCTGCGGCGATTTGTCTTGCCAGTTTGAGCATCTCTTCGATAACCTGCTCGTTTGTAAGCATTCCGTTAAGATACGCATTAACGGCACGCTGCAACATTTCGCTGAATTTTTCAGACTTTACGACATTGGTTCTGCGATAGATAGAAACCTGTTCTGCAATAAGTTTTTTCAGAAGCTCAACAGCAAGGTTTTTCTCTTTCATTCTGCTGATTTCTTCCAGAAATTTAGGATCAAAAAGTGAAAACTCCTCATGCACATCAGAAAACAGGTTGATTACTCCATCGCTTTTTATACTCTGTCTTAACAGCTCATTTATGCGTGCATTCATTTCGGGCAGTGAGATTTTTCTTCCGGCTCCTTCGTTTGTAAGCCTTAGCACAAGAACTCGTACTGATTCAAAGAAGGCGGCTTCAAATCTGTCAGCTTCGCAGACGAGAGAGGAGCACAGCGACAACGCCTGACGAAGCAACAGGGCTTCCTTAATGAACGTATCTTTTTCGCTGTCCTTTTCACGGTCAATGATAAAGTTTACCGCACCGCTTATGGTCCTTGCTCGTTCTAGATCTGAACCGGTTGTAAATAACGAATAATCATATCCATGGAACATTGAACGGCATACATCAAGCTTTTCTCGGAATTTGGGGTACGCCATCTTTGTGACATCGGTATCTCCGTAGTTCTTTCTGTCACGAACCGTATAATCATTCATTGCCTGCTTGAGTGCCGACGCAATACCTACATAGTCAACCACCAATCCGCCTTCCTTGTCACGGAAAACTCGATTGACACGAGCGATCGCCTGCATAAGGTTATGACCGCTCATCGGTTTGTAGACATACATTGTGGCAAGAGATGGTACATCGAATCCCGTAAGCCACATATCAACGACTATGGCAATCTTCATCGGACTATCGTTATCCTTGAACCTTTGCGCCAGTTCTTCCTTATGGCGTTTGTTGCCAATAATCTCATGCCATTCTTCGGGATCGTTATTTCCTGATGTCATAACAATTCCGACTGTCTCTGTCCAATCGGGATGTATCTCAAGAATGCGTTTGTATATCTTCATCGCAATAGGACGTGAATAGGCAACAATCATTGCTTTTCCGGTAAGCAGCCCGGCTCGATGATTTTCGTAATGATCGAGAATATCACGTACAAGCGACTCAATTGTATTATCATTGCCGAGTACCGCCTCAAGCTGTCCTAGCATACGCTTACTCTTTTCCACAACCTCCGGGTCGGCGTTCTGTGCCATGATGTCATATTCGGCATCAATCAGCCTGAGCGTCTCTTCGTCCAGCTTCAGTTTGACTACACGGCTTTCGTAGTAGACGGGTCGGGTTGCTCCATCCTCAACAGCCTGAGTCATATCGTATATGTCAATATAATCGCCAAAGACTTCACGAGTGCTGCGGTCTTTTGAGGAGATCGGCGTTCCGGTAAATCCAATATATGTAGCATTCGGCAGACTGTTGCGTATTATGCGTGCCGTTCCGACAACACGCTTAGCGATCTGCTCACCATCATCGTTTGTGGTCATCTTTATTCGCTCGGTCAATCCATATTGACCTCGATGCGCTTCATCCGCCATAACAACGATATTTCGGCGTTCAGACAATGCTTCCTGTGATTCCTCAAACTTCTGCATAGTGGTAAAGATTATGCCGTTCGCCTGTCGTCCGGCAAGGAGTTCACGCAGATTTTCACGACTGCTTGCCTGAACCGGAGTCTGGCGAAGGAATCCCTTGCATTTTGAAAACTGTCCGAACAGCTGGTCATCAAGGTCGTTTCGGTCAGTCAGCACAACAATAGTCGGGCTGTCCAGAGCCTCTTGCAGAAGATGAGCATAAAACACCATGGACAGAGACTTTCCGCTGCCCTGAGTATGCCAGAACACACCGCCCTTACCATCAGTAACGGAGGCCTTTTGCGTTGACTCAATTGCCTTGCGCACAGCAAAATACTGATGATAGCCTGCAAGAATCTTTATAGAACTTGTGCCATCATCTGAGAAGCAGATAAAGTTCTTAATAAGGTCAAGCAGTCGCACTTTCTGGAACATGCCCTCAAAGAAGGTGTCAAACTGCGCATACTGCGTATTTTCATAGTCGCCGTCAACCGTTTTCCATTTCATATAACGGTCTTCACCGGAAGTGATAGTACCGGCTTTTGAGGTGAGCTGATCACTCATAACGCAGATGGCGTTGTAAACGAACATCGACGGAATCTCAAACATATAATTGCGAAGCTGACGATATGCTTCGGAAGCATCTGTTTCTTCTCTTGACGGAGATTTCAGCTCAACAATAACAACCGGAATGCCATTGAGGAAAAGAAGAATATCCGGGCGTTTAGTGCTGTTTTCAATAAATGTCCATTGATTGACCACAATAAACGAGTTGTTCTCGGGATTCTTGTAGTCGACAAGATATGCGATAGATGCACGCTCTTCACCATCAACAAAAAAGCGCACGGGTATACCGTTTTGCAGATAATCCATAAAGACGGCGTTTCTCTGCACCAGCTCACCGTTTTCTATATTTTTGAGCTTCGAGAAAGCATCAGCGATAGCATCCGCAGGGAGATTGCGGTTGAGTCGGTAAAGAGAGTCTATGAGTACTTCCTCGTGCAGCGGACAGTGAAGGTCACGCTCTACCTCCGGACCGTACAGATAGCTGTATCCCATATTACAGAATAATTCTATTACCGCTCTCTCATAAGCTGATTCGGTATATATACCCGGCATAACATCGCTCCCTTTTTGAAATTTCGTGTACTCTTTACCGTGCCACTAATAAATTATAGGCTAATTCCATAACTTCATTAATAATCCTTTGCGTCTTGCAGGTTTTCTTGCAATAACAAGAATTTCTTTTGCATGACCATTCGAGGGCTTCAGAGGTTTCTCAAGCCGTCCAGCTTGAAAATAATAAGCGTCTTCAATAATGAAACCGGCATCTTGCACAAGAGTTTGTATTTCTGTTCTAGTGTATCGTCTATCTCTTATCAAATACTCGATCGGTAAATCATCATCTGGAAAGAATTGCTCTTTTCTGTAGCAAATGCCTGTTAATTCATCAATAACGATTAGTTTACCATTAAATACATCGCCTGTTGTTTGCATGGTTTTCGAACCTTTCAAACTCAATAGTCTATCTATGTGGTAATGTATATCACGAACCACATTCTTACTCTTCCTACATCTTCTCATTGTGATATCCATACTCATTACCGATAGAATAATAATCCCACCAGGTTTTAGCATTTTATATATACGTTTCAGTATCTGGAAATTATCTTTTTCATCCGGAAAAGAACCGATAACATCGTACATGCAAATCGCAGCATCATATTTCTTCCTAGTGCGGTATTTTCGAGCATCTGCACACTCAAACGACGCCTTTTCACACGCTGGTTCCACCGCCACATCTAATTGAGTTTGCGAAAAGTCAATACCATGAGTTTTGACTCCGTGTTTTGCCAACCCATTTGTCAGTCTTCCAATCCCACATCCAACATCAATTACCTTGTTATCATTATCAATATATCGCCTCAGGAATGCAATCTCACTCTCAGTATGACTGCTCCATGAGTGAGACTGCATATCCATATTTGAGTAAGCCTGTACCAACGCGCTATGTGAAAATTCGGTGTACATATCTAATTGTTCTTCACTATTGAGTGCAGGTTGTTGATCCCTAAAAACAATTGCTATCCATTCATGTCCTTCAGGAAGCTTGCTGGGTAGCGGAAAGTCTCCATCCTTGTATGCTTGCTTTATTCTGTTGTTTAAGTCACCATGTTCAACATAAAAATCTGTATATGCTATTCCTGGGGTATAACTGTCTGTCCAGTTTTCAATTGGCAATAAATCCCTCAAATATGGTGCAATCTTCTTAAATCTGCTGTTAATCTTCTTAATGTCAACTTTTCTCATCGTTGCATTCTCAAGTGATCGTATGGTCATCGGATTAGAAGTATATAGTCCCCATGCATAGCTATCAGACAGTTGCCATATTGAATGCATTAGTTTTGTTCCAATGCTATGTCCTCTGAAACTCTTTTTTACAACTAACTGCATTATCCATGTAACATACCCTCTGTTTTGGATATGCCTTCTAACATAAAAAACGTGTCCAACTAACTCTGTTTGATAAAAAGCTAACGCAACAGAACAATCCGACATTTTCACGAATAATTTACGGATCATTTGCGGCGAAAGCTTAATTTGTTGTCCAGCTTTTTTAGATTCTTTCGACCATACCCCATAGTTTTCAGAAAACAATCTTGAAGTGGCAATAATTTCTTCATCGGTCATTTCTGACGCTCTTTTACTTCGATATGTGAGCAAATCTTCAACAAAACTTTTCCTACGACATCTTTGTATCATAAATTGCACCTCATAAAATTAAACGACAAGAAGCGGTAGTCTCTATGATGAAACACGTACCATCGGTGGCATTATGCTATTGTGCTTTTATTGTATGAGCTTAAAAATATACGCATAATACTGTGGATCCACTTTATGAACGGTTCTAAATTGTCGAACGAATTCTTTGGTATCTTCATGTGTAATAAACGGCGCAGAATAATTAATCTTTAAAATTTTTACATCTACAGTCAGTCTGTTGTTGCAATAGTCATCAGGACGATCTGTTAGAATATACGGAGACACAACTATTTCTCCAACTGCATATATCCCACTATGATATCTTTTACATTGCTGTCCTACATGTAGCAGAACAAGATCCCCGGTTTTCATTGATTTAGTTGCCAAAAAAGGCTCAATATGCCCAACTTGTTTTACTTGCTCAAATATATTCCAGTGGTTCAAGTTAACAGGTTCATAATATATATTCATTTTACACCTCATTATATAAACGATAATTTAGCGGCTTAAATCTGGATGGATGATACATCTATTTCGCCACTCATAAGTCGCGGCAATAGGGAGTCTCGCAGTTCTTGCAAACGGCAATTTTCCTCATAATTGGATCGGATCATATCATCCATCGGACGCACAACTGCTTCAAATGCGGCAATTGCTTCTTCAGATGGAATATCAATCGGCATATCGTTAAGTGCATTACGGTTGATCGAGCCGAACACGGTACCTTCGCCATTGTAAACATCCAACTGCGGACGCAGCGCGAACATGGTATATAGTACAAAGGACTGATATCCATTGCGACCATGAATTGCTCCCAGTCCACGACCAATGCAGCATCGTTCGTATGCTACATTCAAATCACCAACAGGTGCGCGGACACTCAAAAGCACATCCCCGGCTTCTGCCATACGCTTTGGCTCGGTTGTGTAGAGACGACGCGTTGGGAAACGATAGCCGAATTCGGCACGACCTTGGTAAAACACTTCGCCGTTGCCGTCTTCATTATAGCTGGAGCCACTGGGAGACTGCCCCATCGTGATATCGGCAATGTCTTTAAGTGTTCCTGCCGTGGTTTCGAGGGCAGGATTATCAAGGAACATCGAAGCATACAACGCCATTGCTTGCTGCTGTAAATTATCGTTTACCGTTCTAATTAACACCCACCAGTGGCGGGTGTTTCACCAAAGAGACTGCCACTGATGTCGTTCTCTTATTTTCTACACGAAAAGGAGTAACGACAATGAAAGAACAACTGATTTCACAGGTGCAACAGCAGATGCTGCCGTACCTCAACAACGAACAGCTTCGCAAACTCCGTGCGGCAATGGAATTTTGTCTGCATGGTGTAGAGCTTATACAAACGGCGCAACCCTGTGAACAGGAACAACCGGATGCCGTAGAAGCGTTTATTTCAGCTAAGCGCATCGAGGGGTGCTCGGAGAAAACGCTGACCTACTATCGTAATACCATTGAAGCGATGCTTGACGCAACCGGCAAAAAGGCACAGCAGGTTACAACAGAAGAGATTCGGCAGTATCTGACTACATATCAGACACAGCGCAGAGCAAGCAAGGTAACCATTGATAACATAAGGCGAATACTTGCTTCGTTTTATTCGTGGCTTGAGGACGAAGATTACATAGTCAAAAGCCCGGTGCGAAGAATTCACAAGGTAAAAACCGCAAAAATAATCAAGGAAACCTATACGGACGAGGCACTTGAACAAATGCGTGATAATTGTGACTCTTTGCGTGATCTGGCGATTATAGATTTGCTTGCCTCCTCTGGTATGCGTGTTGGGGAAATGGTTGCACTCAACCGTGATGACATCAACTTCAACGAGCGGGAGTGCGTTGTGTTTGGTAAAGGCAGCAAACAACGCTTGGTTTATTTTGATGCCAGAACAAAAATACATCTGCGAAATTATCTTGACAGCCGAACAGACAGCAATCCTGCGCTTTTTGTAACCCTCCGTGCCCCTTATAGCCGATTGCAGATAGGCGGAGTGGAACTGCGATTGCGACAACTCGGTAGAAAGCTGTCAATACCAAAGGTGCATCCGCATAAATTCAGACGCACAATGGCGACATCAGCGATAGACAAAGGTATGCCCATCGAGCAGGTACAACAACTGCTCGGACATCAGAAGATTGACACAACCATGCATTATGCAATGGTTAAGCAACAAAATGTGAAGCTGGCACATAGAAAATATATTGGATAGGACGGTGCGGTTTTTGAACATAAAAGAATGTTCCCTCGGTGATCTAATTACTTTTCAGAGAGGGCATGATTTACCCAAAACCTCAATGATTACTGGTGAATATCCCGTCGTTGGATCAAACGGTATCATTGGTTATCACAATGCGTTTACAACAGAAGCTCCTTCTATAAGTGTGGGACGAAGCGGCAATGTAGGAAACCCATTTATATATTATGGGCGCACTTGGTCGCACAACACCTCTTTATATGTAAAAGAGTTTAAGGATTGTGATCCGGTCTTTATTTTCTATTTATTAAAGACACTTGATCTTGGCAACTACGCAGGAGGAAGTGCTGTTCCAACTCTAAATAGAAATCATATTCATTCTTTGAGGGTGGCTGTTCCAGATGACATCAAAGATCAAGAGCGTATAGCTTGCTTTCTGAGAATGCTGGATGAAAAGATCGAACTTAATCAGCAGATAAACGATAATTTACAGCAGCAAGCAATGGCGTTGTATGCTTCGATGTTCCTTGATAATCCTGCCCTCGAAACCACGGCAGGAACACTTAAAGACATT
>JAZSNH010000014.1:0-4816 GCA_045536305.1 Acutalibacteraceae bacterium | reverse complement strand
TCCCAAATCCACAAACCAAAGGACCCCCACTAAAGGTTGGAAATTCAAATTTTTATGTCCTCCTCTTTTGTTTGCAAAACTTACCTTTTGCGTCTTCCACAATATCTTCCGTTTCTTCCTAAATAACCACCACAACATCCTGAAATAATAAGAATAATAAATTTATAAATTACAATTCCCTTAATTTTAAAATCCGATTCAAAACAACTGATTATCAATATCAATAAAAAAATAATTATTCCAATGACAGCCCCCGCAAGCACACCCTTCTCCCCAACCGAGCGCGCACAAATATACGATCCGACAAAACACCCCAACGCAACAGATGCAAGCGAAATAGGATCTATTGCATTTTTCACAACACACTCAAGCAAAGAAAAAACGATAGACACAATGCACACCATAACAAGAGTGATACCTATAGTTATAACAACACCCACTGCAATCGGTCTGATAAAGGACGTACACCCTCTCGACCTCGCCGATCTTAATGACGACATAAAAATAACCCCCTGTTTTCCGAACATATTTACCGATAGGTAGTAAATACTATTCCGAAAACAGGGGGTTTATGCTCAAATATGATTATTTTTTAAGGAATCCGAAAAGACCCTTTTTCTTTGCCGCGCCCTCTTCCTGTGCAACTTCTTTAATTGTATTGTTCTGAAGTACACCCCAACGCATAATCTTGATCTTATTCTTCTCTGCTCCGGTCTCAATAACAAGAGCATCGTCATCCTTTATGCTCACAACGCGTCCGCAAATTCCGCCGATAGTGGTGATATCATCGCCAACCTCAACGTTCTTTTTCATCTGCTCTTCAGCTTCGCGCTTTTTCTTCTGAGGACGAATCATAAAGAGATAAAGAAGAAGGAACAAAAGTGCATAGATGATAAGAATACCACCCATGCCGCCAGCGCACAGAGAGCCCAGGCAGCTGCCGGAAACAGCAGCATCAGTGCCCGCTTCCACAGTGTCAGGTGCAGTAAACATTGCCTCATTAAGTTTTAACAAAAGTTCAGTTGTCATTGGTGTCCCTCCAAATATATTATACTTTTATCATTATAACAAAATATTACCAACAAAGCAATAGTTATTAAATAAATCTATAATAAACCCAATCGCTTTTATCTCATGCCCTGAATAAACGTATATTTTGTCTGTGTCCAGTTTGTTTTAAGCGAAAAATATTTGTTTACCTCTGTGCTATAGTCAGGTGCAACTAACTCAACACAAAAACCCGGCTTACCCGTTTTATATCTGAACCA
This sequence comes from Acutalibacteraceae bacterium, assembly GCA_045536305.1. Classification (GTDB taxonomy): domain Bacteria; phylum Bacillota; class Clostridia; order Oscillospirales; family Acutalibacteraceae; genus JAISGQ01. The sequence goes on along the minus strand of JAZSNH010000014.1, from coordinate 3,548 downwards.
GTTCTCAAGTCCGCCGCCGAGATTTTTAAGAGGAGACGGTATTTTCAAGCCATAACCGCACACCTTTTCCAATCTGTTTGAAAGCAGCTTATCCGCTTCGGTTATTTTGTTGTATTCATCTGCCCAGTAAACAAAATAACCTTTACAATGCATAGAGAACAACCATTCGAAATCATTATTTTCAACAAGCTTAACTATTGTCTGTGTTTCAGGCTCTGAATTCTCTTTGTCGCCTTTATACGTCGTATTGTCAGGCTGAGTCACTTCCGAAATTGTATTATCCCAGATAAACGGAAAATTTCGATTTAAATTGACTCCATTTGCATTGCTTTTGTACTTTTCTCTCTCAAGCTCAGATAATGTATCCGTATAAAGCGGCATTTCGCCCGAATTGCAGATATCAAGCCCATCCGGGTTCATAAGAGGGACAATATATAATGTGTATTCATCAAGCATCTTTTTCATATTATAGGACCCATATTTGCCGCTTTTTGAATAATACGCCGCTGCATATTCCTCAATGCAGCGCATGGTAAAGGCAACCGCAATATCCTCCTTTGCATGCAGACCGGCAACAATACACGCTTTCTTTTGTCCTTTTCCAAGCTTGAGCAGAATTATATCCTTCCCTTTTACACTTGCTCCGATTTTCTCTTTTGAAATCAGATCGGGATAAAAATCCGCCAGATAACCCACCGCATCATAAATATCCTGTGATTTCGGCGACGTTGTATAATCGAATATTTGAACGGAAACCTTACATTTATCTTTTTTTCCGTTATACGTGCTAACCTCTATTGTTGCATCTCCTCTGCCCTTGCCGATGATAACACCGTCCAACGACACATCTGCAACCGCAGGATCACTTGAGGTAAATGTATATCCTCCGCATGCCGCACCTTTGTTCACCGCAACACTAATTTTTACACTTTCTCCTGCATACAGAAAGTCATCGCCTATTTCAGCAGAAACAGAAGAAGGTGCAGAGTTGACATTTATCAGGCACACAGCCTCCGCACCCGAGTAAGCAGTTGCTTTGATGCTGCATGAACCTTTGCCAATTGCAGTTACTGTGCCGTTTTCATCGACAACAGCAACCGATTCATTATCAGAAGAAAACACGGGAGCGATTTCTTTGTACGACTCTTCAGGAAGCAAGACAGATAAAGCATGTTCTTCTCCTACACCGAGGTCAATACTTTCAGCCGACAACGCTATATAAGACGGAGAATCATATACATCGACATTAAAAAATACGCTTTCACACCCATAGCAGCTCACTTTTATTCTTGTCTTACCTGCAGAAACCGCGGTTACAAGTCCCGATTCATTCACTGCCGCAACAGATGAATCTTCACTGCTGTACGCAAATTCCGTTTCATTTCCGCTAAAAATCAATGCAGTTATCTGCACCGTCAGTCCCTCGCCTATAGCCGAAGCACTGCTTTCAAGAGAGATGGTTGAGCGCGAAATAACATTTACGTCACAGCTCACAACGGTCTTTTCACCTTTTTTCGCAGTGACGGTAACTCTGCCTGATGATTCGCAGGTAAAATCATTCTCTCTGCAAACTACATTATTTTCATTTGCACTCCATGAAAGCTCTTCAGCTTTGTATCTGCTTTTCTCAAGCAGATCATCATACAGCACAGAATCACCTATCGTCAGCTGCAAACTTTGCTGCATACACTGTTCTGCGTCTTTATCTTGTTTAATATAATCAATAAATAAAAACTGGCCGATAAAAAGAAGCACTATTGATAATAAACAACCAATTATTTTTTTATAATTCATCATGTCCTCCTTGTGTATCAACCTGTTATTCAACAAACAAAATACTATATAAATCAGATACGAGTTGCTATTGTGGGAAGAAGTCTGTTATAAAGCTCATCAAAACTGTCATTATCCAAAGAATCGCGAATCTGAGTCATAAGGGAATTGTAAAAATGAAGATTATGCATTACCGCAAACCTCATAGCAAGCATTTCACCGGCTTTGATCAAATGATGAATATATGCCCTTGAATACCTTTGGCATGTAGGACATGAGCAATTTTCATCAATCGGCCTTGTGTCAAGCTTATACTTTGCGTTATTAAGATTTAATATTCCAGCAGAAGTAAAAACATGTCCGTGACGCGCATTTCTGCTTGGCATAACACAATCGAAAAGATCAACACCACGTTTAACACCATTTAAAATATTTTCAGGTGTTCCTACACCCATAAGATACCTTATCTTATTTTCCGGCATTTCAGGTTCAACCGCTTCAATAACTCTGTACATCTCCTCTGCAGGCTCACCTACAGCAAGTCCGCCGATCGCATATCCATCGAGATCAAGCTCGCGAATTTTCTGCATATTTTCAATTCTAAGATCTTCAAACGTACAACCCTGATTTATTCCAAAAAGCAGCTGATTTCTGTTAAGCGTAGTTTCAAGAGAATTTAGCCTTTTCATTTCTTCTTTGCATCGAACAAGCCAGCGAACAGTACGGTCACAGCTCTGGCGTGCATATTCATAGGTTGCAGGATTTTCAACACACTCATCAAAAGCCATAGCAATCGTAGAAGCAAGATTTGACTGTATTCTCATACTTTCTTCAGGTCCCATAAATATTTTGTGACCGTCAATATGAGACGAAAAGTACACGCCCTCTTCTTTTATCTTTCTGAGCGGTGCAAGGGAAAACACCTGAAATCCACCGCTGTCTGTCAGAACAGGCCCATCCCATGTAGTAAATTCTCTTATTCCGCCAAGAGCCTTTACATTTTCATCGCCCGGACGAAGGTGAAGATGATATGTATTGCACAACTGCACCTGACAGCCTATCTCTCTTAAATCCTGAGCCGATACAGCACCTCTTATAGCTCCTGTTGTAGCGACATTCATAAAGCAAGGTGTCTGAATCGTTCCGTGAACCGTAGTAAATTCTCCTCGTCTTGCTTTTCCTTGTTTCTTTAAAAGTTTAAACATTCCATACCTCATGCTAATTTTTATTGATTTGCAGCATGCACCGCCCTCTTACCTTCCGCAGAACATGCAATGTCTTTAAATGTAATTGTAACACTATATGGTATATTTAGTAAAGTGTTACATATAATTTTTTAAAATTCAGTTTCAATAAGTTTTATAAAAATTCGTTTCCGATAAAAAATATACTAAATAACAATAAATTTTCCCAGCAAAACAGCCTCGGTGTAGCACCGAGGCTGTAAAAATATATTAGTACATTCCCATGCCGCCTGTGGGATCAGCAGGCATTGCAGGAGCGGGCTCCTTCTTATCGGTGACAATGGACTCGGTGGTGAGAACCATTGCAGCAACAGAAGCAGCGTTCTGGAGTGCGGAACGGGTAACCTTGGTAGGATCAACGATACCTTCTTCGATAAGGTTGACATACTGGTCAGTTACGAAGTTATAGCCGTAGCTTACAGTGCCGTTTCTCATGATGGTATCAACGATGACAGAACCCTCAAGACCTGCGTTCTCGGCGATCTGACGGATGGGAGCTTCAAGAGCCTTGAGAACGATCTTAGCGCCGAT
>JAZSNH010000038.1:0-3510 GCA_045536305.1 Acutalibacteraceae bacterium | reverse complement strand
GGATGTGATAAAGTAGGGTTGAGATCATCAGGTTGGAATTTATATTACTCGATTGTAAAGCTTTCTGTTTTCAAATCACAATAATATCTTCCGCTTTCTGCATTAAATCTCAAAACACAATAATTGGGGTCAGTAACGCCGCCTTTATAGAACATCGTGTCCCCTTTACGCCAAATCATATCCTTCGTCTTTTGGTCGGTTAACACTTCCATTTTACCTTTTAACATAACACCGGTGTACTTAATCAATCCTTTATGATAGAAGTAAATACCGGCATTCGGATTATCCATATACTGTTTTACTCTCATTGAAGAAGTGTTTGTCGAAAAATAAAACTGGCGTAAGCCATTGATTTTTCTCGGTCTGAGCATTGCTTTTACATGGGGGAATCCATCTTCGTCAACAGAACAGATAAAAGCAACTTTTTGTCTCCTGATAAATTCTGCAATTTTGTTGTTATCCATAATTTCTCTCCCATAAATTCAAACTCTCTGTTTCTTTCAACTCTTAGATAAGTTTATTTTCAGCACTCACCAGTTATCGTAATGTATCCGCTCCGAGAGAGAATAATCCTTCTGTTTTGCTCTTTTTGCGTTCTCCTGAGGCTTGCCGACAGCGATAAAGCACGGTGCAAGATATTCTTTCGGATAGCCGAGAACTTCCTGCGACCAATCGCCCTCGTTGCCGAGTGGTATTCTCAATGTGCAGGCAAAGCCTTCGGCAACAGCGGCAAGCAGCATATTCTCGATACAGCACCAGATTGACGCTAAGCCGTTGAGATGCGAAAGGTTGTCGGGGTGCATTATGTCTGTTTTCTGCAAAAACAGCGGCACGATAACACAGGAGGCTTCGGCGAGCATACGGTGCTGCTTCGGAATGGCATTGCGGTATGCCGTCTGTTGGCAGGCGTCGTTTAAGTTCCAGTCTCTGATTGCGGCACTTGCGTCATCGTCCGTGTATTCGGGAATGATGCTGAGGAGCTTATTTACAACGCTCTTGTCCTTGATAACAACGAAATGCCAGTCACGCATATGGTCGTTTGTGGGTGCTTTCATCCCTGCGGAGATAATACGCTCGATAACCTCGTTGTCTATCTCAAAAGGCTCAAAATCTCTTATGGTTCTGCGTGAATTGATGACCTCGTAAAAGTCCATATTTCTGCCTCCTTAATGCCTGCTTATTTCCGATACGGTTACCCGGAAGATGACCGAATGTATCTCATCGCCGTTTGTAAATTCCTGCCGCATCAGCGGATAGAGTGTTATCATTTCCTCACGGACAGCACCAGAGCTTTCAATCTCTGCCGTTCCCTTTACTCTTATCCATCGGCCTGTACTGAGATTATAGCTTGCGATCTCCACATTCGGATTGCACATCAGCTCGTCATAGACCTGCTTGCGTTTGTCTGTGGAGACATAAAGGTAATTGCCGTCCGAATAGATAAAACCCATCGGACGCAGATGAGGCGTATTGTCGGTGCTTGTGGCGAGGAAAAAGTAACTGCATTCACGGATAAAGCCAAAGCACTCTGGAACTGACAGAGCAGAGTCCACACTCTGCGGCATCTGTTCGTTGTTAAACAGAAAATCTATGCTGCACCCGAGCAGACGGGAAAGCTTAATCAGCTTCTCCGTTTCGGGGAATGCAATATCCATCTCCCACCGTGACACCGACTGCCTCGATACCTTCAGTATCTCTGCAAGCTGTTCCTGTGTAATGCCGCTTTTCTTGCGCAGTGCCGCAATTTTCTCGCCTGTTGTCATTTTCTCTGCCCTCCCGATTTACTGCTTTTATTCTATCACAGAGAAATGCAAAGTAAAACCAATTTAATGGTGCAGAGGGTAACATTTGAGGTGCGAACCAGCCGCAGATCGTTATGACCTGCGGCTGGTTATCTTAATTCAATTTTACATAGCACACATCTGCTCGTACAGTCCGGGAATCATCGAAGTCACGAGAATCTGCATTACAGTAGCCACATCTATAACAGCGTGTCCGACCATAATCGGAAGAGGATTTCTTTTCTTGTAATAATGCAGGCACAGAATGACAGTCAGAGGCAGAAATGACAGAAAACGGTACACGATGTAAGTTGCATCGGGCAATGTGGGAATAAAGCTGTGCTGGAGAGCGAACAGCAGAGCCGGGATAATGACAGCGGCATATTTGTTCTTTATCTGATTGACACCGCAGCCTAAGTACAGACCTTCTTCTGCAAGAGCCGTAGTCACGGGCAGCAGAACAACATTTGCTATTGCCAAAGGCAAAGGGATCGGTGCAATCATCATCGGTGCGGCATAAGGAATAACGCCGTAGCAGATGAAGCCTGCAAGGTACATTCCCGCCATTCCGATTACGGTCACGACAAGTGTCATCAGAATTATCTGCTTTGCCGAAGCCTTTTTGAAACCTATGAGTTCACGGTAGCTGCTGTTCTGTTTCTTGGCTATGCCCAAAAGCAGTAATATGGTGAATATATTGACAGCAGTGGCGGCGACAGACCACCAGTGACTTATCTCATCGAGAGCTTTTCCGGTAATCGCCGAGCCGACAATGAATATAAGTAAAAAGACAACGCATCGAAGCGGAAGTAAATAAGGTAAATGTTTCTTGTTCATAAAGAACCTCCCATAAGTAAAGAAACAACATCTTCAATAAATAAATCTCTTTCGGCTTTTTCCGAAAGGTCATAACCTGTTATAGCCTTTGAGTTTTCTCCGGTGAGAAAAGCAGTCTGCATAGTGCTGGTAAGTGAAAAGGCTATAAGCCGCTTTCTGCTTTCGGGAATCTTCTCACGGATCGCAAGGACGAATCCCATCTGCGTAATCGCTGCATTACTGAGAGGCTCATAATTGCCGAAGTCGCTGAGAATCGATATTCTGGCTATTGAATAGTTGCCGAAAAGAAAATCAAATGTCTGCTGTGCCCACGCGGTAAGTCGCTGTTTATCGGTCAGGCCGTCGTCCTCGCTGTAATCCTTTTTGTCAGGCGAAAAGTTCATCAGCACCTGATTGATTATTCGCTGTACGCACAAAGCGATAAGCTTTTCCTTGCTTTCAAAATGGTAGTTTATCAGTCCGAGGGCAACATCGGCTTTTTCGGCTATCGCACGCGATGTTATCTTCTTGATATCGCCGTTTGACTGCAGTATAAGCTCTGTTGCGGCATCTACTATCGCCGTCTGAATGGCAGTATTGTCTTTCATCTCACGCCTCCTTGAACATCGTTCAAGAATCATTATATTGAACGCCGTTCAATTTGTCAAGCCTATTAACACAATTCACACCCAGTAGGTTTATACCACAGGTTTAATTGACAAAACCTTTGCACCGTGCTATATTTAAGCCGTAACGAGGGCGAACCGAATCTTTTACACCGCCCGGAAAGGAAGACAAGTATTATGATCATCAACAGCGTTTCTGTTATGCGTTCCTATGAATACAAAGAACTGCTCAGCTATTATCTGCTCAGCGGTCACTTTGTTATGCCTTCATACGGGAATTGCGAACG
>JAZSNH010000072.1:0-16678 GCA_045536305.1 Acutalibacteraceae bacterium | reverse complement strand
AGCCAGATCCCGGGCACCAGGGAAACCCGGTGCCGGGGATTTTAAAATAAAATGCTGTTGTGAAAGGGACAAAAAATGTATATTCCCGAATCTATTAAAAGCTATATCAGCGACAAAACATACACCTTGGATTCCATAGGAGCCTCGGATTCTCAGGTGCTGTGCTTTGAGGATATGGTGCTTAAGATCGAAAAAGAGTCGCAGGAATCGGAAAATCACGCCCGAATGCTCAGATGGCTCGAAGGAAAGCTGCCTGTGCCGAGGCTTATTGCCTATGAAAAGGCAGACGGCATAAGCTGGCTTTTGACATCGAAAATACAGGGTGAAATGGTTTGCGATGAGTCTGTGCTGAGAGACCCGTATAAAGCGACCGTGCTTATGGCGAGGGCACTGCAGATGCTTTGGGAGGTTGATATATCCGATTGTCCGAGTGACTGCGGCGTTGAACAGAAGCTGAGACAGGCAGAATATAATGTGAAAAACGGCCTGTGCAGCACCGAGGACGCAGAACCCGAAACTTACGGAGAGGGTGGATTTAAAGACCCTGCCGAGCTGCTTTGCCGGCTTTGGGAGACGCATCCAAAGGAAGATTTTGTGCTTTCTCACGGTGATTTTTGTTTGCCCAATGTATTTGCCGAGAATGGCCGCATAAGCGGCTTTATAGACCTTGGAAGATGCGGAAGGGCAGACAGATATCAGGATATTGCTCTGTGCTTCAGAAGCCTTAAAAATAATTATAACGGCACTTACGGCTATGAGGATAAAAGCTACGATCCGAGACTGCTGTTTGAGCTGTTGGGAATAAAACCCGACATGGATAAAATAAAATATTATATTCTGTTGGACGAGCTGTTTTAAAAAAATGCACAGCGTTGACTTTTGTCAATGCTGTGCATTTTTTTATAAAGCAATCGTTTAAATCGATGGATAAAAGCATAAAGCTTATGCTCAAAAAACAGCCTCCCTTTGATGAGGGAGGCTGTGGTGCGTACTATGTAATCGGCAGTTTGTTTAGGGAGCGTTAAGCACTGCCGATATCAAGAGCACAGGCCTGATTATTACCAGTACATCCAATCGTTGAAATAATCGTAAAGGTCGTCGTAAACAGATTCCCAGTCATCCTGGTAGTACCAGTCGTCTTCGCTGCCGTAGCCATAGTCATAGTAATCGTCGTAATAGCTGCCGTAGCCGTTGTAATAATCATCGCTGTAGTAATCATCGTAGCTGCTGTAGTCGTCGCTGTAGTAGTCGTCGTAGTTGCTGTAGTCGTCATTGAAATCATAGCTCCAGGAATCCCAGCCGAAGAAATCGTTTGACCAGTCGCCCCAGTAATCATATTCGTTCCAGTTATAACCCGGGTCATAGGAATCCCAGCCGCCGAAGATGTAATCATCCCAGTCGTAGAAGCTGCTCGACGCCTGATCTGCAAACTTGCTGAGAAATTCGATATAGGTCGAATCGAAGCCGCAGCTTGTCAGCATCTCGCTGAGCTCATTGTAGGTCGATCTGCTGCCATAGGGAAGAGTTACGGAAAGACCTGTCATATCTCTGTCGCCGCTCGTGGAGTTCATATATACTATAGCATAGCTCAGTGCATCGGAAAGTGCGGCGGCTTCTTCCGTGTTCATCGATGATGCAGTCGCCATAAGGTCTACCGCATAGTATTCGCTGAGGTCTGCCACCGAGCTTCGGTCGTTTCTTCCGATACGGTTATACGGGGTCATTTCATAGCTGTAATTGCTGCTGAGAAGCTCGCTTTCGGCGGAATAAGCAAAGCTGGTCCATGCGGAATAGAGCAGCTTCATGTAGGCCAGATCGACCAGTGCGAGGATGCCTTCACTCTTTGCGCCCTTGGATTCCTCAACAAAGTCATCGCAGATTATCTTTGCAAGATCGGGTGTGGAGATGGAGGAATTCTGACCCAGAGCGGAAAGCCAGCGTGAATACTCCCAACCGTCAGCGGATTCAAAATCCTCGGAAACAATAAGGTAGTCGGAAAAATCGTAAAGAGCACAGGCTGTTTCAAGTCCACCCATAATGCATGCATCGAATCCGATAAAATCGAAGTATACACCTGCCTTGGACAGAGCCTTCTGAATCTCATCGATATTCAGGCTGTCCTGAGAAAAATAGCTGGAATCATCGTAGCCGTAGCCGTAAATTATACCGCCGCCGTGGTTCCATAAAATGAGCATGTTGCGGTTTGCGGGGTAGTTGGTGCTGCAGTATGTGACAAAGTCGCTGAGAGTATCGGAATCGCCGACATCGAGGTCTCCGAGGTCGTTTGCAAGCCTTACAAGACCTTCTTCAGTGACAAGATATCGCTGGGAGGTGGAATTTGAAATGCCGTTTACATGCCACTTCCTGGTGCCGACGGTCTGAACGACAATATTGACATTGTCGGAAAGACCTGCGGAAAGCATTTCCTTAAGATCCGCTGTGGCACAGCCGTAATCACTTTCAAGGTTCGAGCCGTTGAGCATGATCATGATAGTGACCTTATCCTGATTGTTGCCGATGATCTTTGTGCCCTTTTCACGGACGACCGTGTCAGAAAACATGGAGGTTATAGCCTCTGCGGTCTCGTTTGTTTCTACAGACACCTCGGGCACTTCTACAGGCTGACTGACGGAGGAATCGTCAAAGACTATGGACGAGCCGGTGTCGTAGCCTGAAAAATCGTAGTCATCGAAATTGTAAATATCGTCGTAGCTGCCGGGCTCGTCGGCGGAGGATACATCATCATAGGTATATGAGCCTTCGCCGTAGAAATCCTCATAACTGCCGATATCCTCAAAGGCATAGTCAAAAAACTCGCCGCAGCCGCTGAAAACAGACATTGAACATATCAATGCCGCTGCAAGGACTATCGAAATTACTTTTCTCGTTATGGTATGCTTCATGGTAAATTATCACCTCATATTCAGAATTAAAAGGTGTCTATACAATGATTTTACATTATTTCGAGGCAAATTTCAACAACAAGAGTGTAATACTTTGTTCACAATTGAAAATAAACAAATTTAAGGCATTGCCGATTGGGCAGGTTTTGTTTGCAGAATCTCCAATATATTAAACAAGCAAAAGGATTTTTCTTGACAAATGTACATAATTTGAGCTATGATATATGGTGGAGTGAATTATAAGTGCCCATTTGCCGCGTAGTTCGTCAGCGCAGCATGGACGAGGGCTTTTAAAATACTCCGCCAAAGGACGTAACGCACCCATTGGCAATGATATTTTCTTAAGACTTTACTGATATTAAAAAATTAAAAATTAAGGAGGACAAAAGACATTTGGCTTGGTATTGGATACTGTTGATATGTCTTGCAGCTGCCGGTCTTGCGGGCACTGCCGGATTTTATTTAGGTATTGAACAAAGAAAAAAGACCGCAGAGCGTATAACAGGTTCTGCGGAAGAAGAAGCAAGAAGAATAGTAAATGATGCCTACAAGGCTGCTGAGGCACGCAAAAAAGAGGCTATCCTTGAGGGCAAGGATGAGATCCACCGTCTTCGCACTGAGAGCGACAAGGAGCTCTCCGAGCGAAGAAAAGAGGTTCAGCGCCAGGAGCGCAAGATAACCCAGAAGGAAGAAGCTCTTGACAAAAAGCTTGAAAACTTCGAGAAGAAGGAACAGGCTCTGGCAGAAAAAATTGCTCAGGCTGACGCAAAGCTTGTGGAAGCCGAGGATTACAAGAGACTTCAGAAGGAATATGCGGAGCGCATTTCCGGATTTACCGAGGAGCAGGCAAAGGCTCACCTGCTCAATGTTCTCGACAGCGAGCTTACCCATGAAAAAGCAGTAAAGATACAGGCGTTCGAGCAGAAGACCAAGGACGAATGCGATGCAAAGGCAAGAGAGATCATCTCGCAGGCTATTCAGCGCTGTGCCGCAGACCATGTTGTAGAAGCTACTGTTTCCGTAGTTGCACTGCCGAATGACGAAATGAAGGGCAGAATTATCGGACGCGAAGGAAGAAATATCCGTGCTATCGAAACACTTACAGGTGTTGACCTTATTATAGATGATACACCCGAGGCTATCACCCTTTCCTGCTATGACCCCGTGCGCCGCGAAATCGCACGTCAGGCACTGGAAAGACTTATTAACGACGGAAGAATCCATCCGTCCAGAATCGAAGAGACTATAGAAAAGGCTCGCAGAGATGTAGAAGCAACAATGAAGGCAGAGGGCGAGCGCGCAGTGCTTGAGTCCGGTGTTATCGGACTTCACCCCGAGCTTGTCAAGCTGATTGGTCGGCTGCGTTACCGCACCAGTTACGGACAGAATGTTCTCGTTCACTCTCTTGAGGTTTCCTATCTCGCAGGACTTATGGCAACAGAGCTTGGAATCAATCCCACACAGGCTCGCAGAGCCGGTCTTCTGCACGATATAGGAAAGGGCCTTGACCACGAAATGGAAGGAACCCACGTAAGCCTTGGTGTTGAATACGCCAAGAAATACAAGGAATCCGACGCTATCGTCCACGCTATTCAGGCTCATCACAACGATGTGGAGCCCAACAGCATTCTCGATATACTCGTTCAGGCGGCTGATGCTATTTCAGCAGCACGTCCCGGCGCAAGAAGAGAAAACCTTGAGAATTACATACGCAGGCTCCAGCAGCTTGAGGAAATCGCAAACAGCTTCGAAGGCGTTGAACGCTGCTTTGCTATTCAGGCAGGTCGCGAGATCCGCGTTATGGTCAAGCCTGAGGTCGTCAAGGACGACAACATGGCGCTTATTGCACGTGAGATATGTCAGAAGATCGAAAACGAGCTTGACTATCCCGGCCAGATCAAGGTTAATATCATAAGAGAAAGCAGAACAATCGACTACGCAAAGTAGTCTGCCTACGAAAAATAACAGGCTAAAAAAGATTTGCCCTCCACATCGAAATCGATGTGGAGGGCTTGTTGTATTTTAAGCTTACTCAGCCTTGCTGATGGTGATAGCATAAGGCATATCGCCGTTGCCGAGGGAAATTTTGTGACCTTCATCGATGGAAACGGTCAGTGCGTGGATATTCGCAGGAGTGGAAATCTTGTTGTTGGAGATAACGGTGATTACCGCAGTGTCCTCTACACCGTCCTTACCGATAAAGGTAAATGTGACGGTGGAATTTATCTTGCTGTCGGAGCCTGATGCGTTAAGCTCGTTAGGAATCCAGATAACGGGGACACCTGCATTGGCGGAATGAGAATTGCTCTGATTCTCATACATGATTCTGCCGTCCTCACCGGGAGAGGTAACAACACCGCTGTTGGTTGAGATTGCAACCTTTTCGTACTCACCTGTGTAGCAGAAAATCTGATTTGAGTCGGAAGCTACATTGGAGGTGGGGATAAAGGGGATAGTAATGGTGCCGTCCTTGTTTACTATGCGTTCTGCACCCTCATAATAGGGGTCGTTAAGATCGAGGGACTCATAAAGAGAGGTGTCATAGTTTGTTGCATCTGCCTTGGTACAGCCAACGGGAATTATAAAAGCACAGATGACAAGAGATATGCACAGAACGGCGGAAAGAAGATTTTTTATAAAAGCGGGCTTGTATTTCATAATATGTTTTATCCTTTCTTTGACGCCCACCTCGCCGAAGGCAACGGGACAAAAGGCAATTCTGTGCCCTGTACTGCAGGAAAGCAGTGCCGCCGAATATAATCTGCGGTCGGTAATATCCATTTTGGATATTACCTTTTCGTCGCAGGCGGTTTCGACATCGCGGCAGAAAAGGATATATGCCGCCCAGACCAGCGGATTGAACCAGTGCAGGGCAAGCACAGCCATAGCTGCTGCCTTGGAGATGTGGTCGTTTCGTTTTATGTGATTTTTTTCGTGCTCAAGGACGAATGGAATATCCGCCTCGGCAACGCAGTAGGGTATATAGATACGGGGACGGACAAGTCCCAGCACAAAAGGCGTGGGGATATGCTCACTCTGATATATATCTTCCCTTACCTTCACGGCAGTACGAAGCTTAAGACGCAGTTTTACATAGCCTGCAACGGCAAAGCCTGCAACGAGGGCGGCTCCTGCCTGCCACAGGAAGGCGAAAATCCTGCCTGCAGAGACAGTGGGAAGCACGGACTGTGCCTCCTTTTCGGGAAGAGAAGTATCATCAGTGGGTACGGTGCCGATTTCTTCCGCGACAGTCTCAGGGACGGTCATGCTCTGAGTGTAAACGGCACTTATACTTTCGGGAATGGTTATTTCGGGCAGATTTATATCAAGCATATCTGCCAGAGAAAAGGGCAGGAGCAGACGCAGACCCACAAGCAGCCACATAAGACAGCATACACGTCCTGAGGGTTTGAAAAGCAGACGGATAAACAATATAAGAAGGATTGCCGCACCGCCGGAAATGCTCATGCCTATGACCGATGTCATAAATTCAGTCATAAAACTGCTCCTTTCTACCCTTCGATTATGCGTTTTATTTCCTCAAGCTGTTCTTCCGACAGATTCTGACGGCGTGTGAACGCGGCGAGGAAAGCAGGCACAGAGCCTTCGAATTTTTTATCAAGAAGTTCGTCAAGCTCTGCAATCTGAGCCTCCTCCTTGGAGACAAGAGAGCTGACTATGGTATTTTCGTTCTTCACAACACCTCTTTCCGAAAGTCTTTTTATTACGGTGTAGGTGGTGGTTTTTGACCAACCCAGTTTTTCTCTGCACAGCTCCGACAGCTCTCTTGAGCTGATGGGCTCGTGCTCCCAGAGGATAATACAGAAGCGATACTCGCTTTCGAATATTTTGGGTGTGCTCATCAAATGCATTCCTTTCCGGTCGGCTTGCCTTCTCCGCCGGAAAACAGAGAAAACAATCCGTGTTCTAATCGATTAGTACAGCTCTATTCTAATGTGTTAGTATAAATTTGTCAATAGGTGATTTGTTAATATTGTGTAACGGGGAACGAATCATTACAATACCAACCGTTGAAAGCAGTGTTTTTTTGCATGGAAAGAGGAGACACTTAGTAAAAGTGTCTCCTTTGCTGTGGCTATATATGGAAAATCAGTTTTCTGCAATATAAGCATTTGTAGTATGTGTTGTGTTTGCATACGGGTCAATGTATTTTACCCCGAAATGCTTTTCCGCCTGCCTGATGCATCGCTCATTTTGCTCAGATGCGGTTTTATGGATATTTATTGCCTTATCCTCAAGATACCACGGGAACATTTCACGGATGCTGGGGACATATCTTGTGCCGTCTTCGGAATGCTGATAGTTGTAGCTGTATCCGAAGCCGCTCATGTCAAGGGTAATGACCGAAGGGATATGACAACCGCTGACCTCGGTAAGAATGCCGTTTTCGCAGGAAAAGTTCAGATACATGACAAGGGCGTAGACTGTTGTAACATCGCCCTTTTTTTCCGCCTTGAGTATAATATGATCCTCGCAGGCAAAGGAGTTTTCGGGAGTGTAATAATCGCCGGTGTGGTAATCGAGTATGGCGTGATGGAGGTAAGCCTCGGTTTCGGCATTCAGCGTTGTGCTTGCCGGCTTTGTAAAGAAGCATACACCGAAAACGATGAGCAGCACCAACGCTATTATGATAACAAGAACGGTTGGCTTTTTATATTTGATCACGTTTTTCACTCTTTTCTTAACATTCGTTTCACCAAAAGCAAGAGGATATGAGGGAAGATTTTTTATTCCTATGCTGTAGGACAGCAGCGCCATTGAATAATTCTTTTTGTCATCGAGGCTCATTTTGCATATTGCCCGTTCATCGCAGGCAAATTCAATATCGCGGCAGAAGAGGATATATCCTGCCCAGACAAGAGGGTTAAACCAATATACGGACAGCAGGAAAAAGCCGACAAGCTTCCATAAGTGATCGAGCCTCGCAAGATGCGCCCTCTCGTGCTGCTCGATAAACGGAAGCTGAGATGGATCGGTGTCGGAAGGGATATATATCTTCGGATTAAATATGCCTAAAATGAACGGTGAATGGATATTGTCGCAGATCATAATTTCGTCGCGAAGTCTTATGGAGGCGCGCACCGTTCTGTGCAGCCGCAGGCCGCTGATAAGAGCATAAAGAAGCATCACCGAAAACCCCGCAAGCCACAGCACGGAAGCTATAGTAACTATTATCAGCAGCGGATTGAGATAATCGGAATCGGGGGCAGTAAATTCGGTGAAGATCATACTGCCGTCACTGCCAAGCCCTACACTGTAACTCACGGGATTATTGCCGGCGTATTTGAAAATATCGGATATGGTGGGCTCGAAGGCGGAATTAGAATAGACGATCTCCTCGGGCAGCAGGTCGCTTTTCGGCAGAATGCTGAAGCTGCTTTCAATGGAAATGGGAATAATAAGCCCTAAGCCTACCGCAGCCCAGAGAATAAGGCGGAATACTTTCGGAGCTTTCGAAAGCAGAAGACGTATAAGTATCACGGCAATGATAATATAAGATGCGGTGATACTTGTATTGAAAAGATAAAGAAAAATATTCTGCATGATTATTCCTTGTCGGCCGAACCTATCATACGGCATATCTCGTCGATCTCCTCCGCAGACAAGCTCTTTCTTGAGGTGAAGGCGGCAATAAAGGCAGGCAGTGAGCCGCCGAAGCTGTTTTCCACGAAGCTTTCACTCTGCATCGAAAAAAATTCTGCCTTTGATATAAGTGATGATACGGTTCCGTTCTGATTGCGGAAGAGACCCTGATCGCACAGCTTTTTAAGCATGGTGTATGTAGTGGATTTTTTCCAGCAGAATTTTTCCTCGCACAGGCGCACCAGCTCCCGTGAGTGCAGAGGCTCATTCTGCCATATAAGCTCTGCGAACTGCATTCCTACTGCACCTAATTTTATTTCCTCCATTGAAAATTACCTCACTTTTGGTCTATTGTCGATCGACTAACTTTAGTCTATCATCGGTAGACCAAAATGTCAAGATGAATTTTTAAGCCTTTTTACAACTGCCGCTTTGCTTCGCCGTTGACTTTGCAATATCGTAAGGCTATAATTTACCTATCATATAACGAGAGAAGGCAGAAGCATTGGGTAATTTCAGCAAGGAGCAGCAGGAAAAGAAAAGAAAGCTCAAGGAGGCAGAGCTTTTAAAAAACAGCGGCGCTTATAAAAAGAAGAAAGCCAAAAGAATGCTGAAGATAAGCCTGATTATTGCGGTCGTTATTGCAATCCCTTTGTCTGTATGGCTTATTTCCGCGATGAAGATGGAGGGCGACAGGTATCTTGTTGAGAGCGAAATGCTTATCGACGAGGTGGATACGACATATATTCCCGACGGAATATATTACGCAAGGTACGATACGGGCAGTATGTCCGCCACCGTGGGTGTGACTCTCGGAGACGGAAAAATGACCGAGATCGCCGTATATGACTATGAGAATATAAACATTGAAAAAGCAGAAGCGCTTTTTCAGGATGTAATAAAATATCAGATGCTCAATACCCCCGATGCCGAGCGTGACTACAGCGAGCTTATTTTGCTCAAGACCATAGAAGCGGCGCTGAGAGCACGGTCTACGACAATGCCGAAAGTATAGAAAAGCAAATAACGCCCACGACAGAGCATTCTGTCGTGGGCGTTTGCCATTGCATAAAGCAAGCATCGGCTATGTCGGCGGATAAAGGCTTATTCTGCTATATCCGTGTCTGAAATATCGGTTTCGGAAAGATCGGTGCCCGAGAGATCGGAATATGAAATATCGGTTTCGGAAAAGTTTTCATCCTCTTCTTCGGGAGTAAAATCAACGAACGCATCCATGGAATAGGACACGCCGTCCACATAGGTCTTATAGGTAAAGGGATAATAATAAAGGACATAATCGCCGTTTTCAAAGCGGCGGTAAACAGTGATCTTATATGCAAGAGGCTGCTTGCCGCTTCCTGTTGTGGCGTCAAAGGGATAAACGGAAACATGCTTTGTTCCGTCTGATTCCTGGTTGTCGGTTTCAATAAGCTTGACGGGCCAGAAATTCTCGTCATACTTTTCATACATCTGGCGGACGGTGTAAAAATCGTCCTTGTTTTCAAAGGAGTATCTTCCGTTGTAGGCCTCGGTGTAGATAAGAAGGCCTATAAGCAGCACGCCGCAGACGATCATTTTCACAGGTGTGGTACGAAGCGCTCTTCGCCAGTTTATTTTGGGAATGATGAGGAAAAGTACGAAGATGATAGCTATAAGCACTATCAGTATCATGATTTTCGCAATGTTTTCCATTCCCATGCTGATAAATATTATAGCGTCAAATATCTTTGCGGGAAATTCGAAGAGAGCTAAGATAAGCTCGAGGAAGATAATGAGAAAAAGTCCGAACATACAGAATCTTGCAAGCTTGACACGGTGGCTGTCTGCGTAGTAAAGCAGTATGGAGCCGCCGAGGAAAACAAGAGAAAAGAACGTAACAAGAAGTCCAAAGGTACTCACTGGGATCACTCCTTAAACATCATCAGCCTATCACAAGATCAAGACCGTATGCAATTGCGTAATTTTTAATGCAGGCAGGGACTTTCGAACGAAGCGACGAGCTGCTTGCATAATAACGAAGCTCGCCTGTGTCATCGTTTTCGTCGTATATACCTATGCATACCTTGCCGTCGGAGGAGCAAAGGATCATGCATTTGCCCTCGTATTTTAGCTGGTATTGATATTTTATCATGCCCGTTTCCTTATCGATCATGATACCGACGCCGTTTTTGTCGGTTTGGTATTCGGAGCTGTTCTGTGAAACGCCCATATTGCTGCCCTCGGCAAGAATGCCTTTAAGAAGGGAATAATCACTCTTGCTCATGATTTTTGAAAGAGTGCTGCGGACAGCAGAGGAGTTTATAACCTCAGAATCATAGTCGGCTTCGGGCTCGTCCGTATAGGTGGGCTCACCTGTTATGTATTTGCCGTTTGCCTCTTTCATACCCGAAAGGGTGATACTGCCCGATGAGCACTCAAATTTAAGGGTGCTGTCATCATAGCTCCATTCGGCGGTGGTCTCGCCTACAAAATAAGCATCACCTGCGTATTTTGTGTCAGGAAGAGTCAGAGAAAATTCAAAGCTTTCATCGTCCTGATTGAGAATTTTAAGCTTTGCGGCAGAGGCGGTGTTTACATTTGTGCGATTATAGGTGCCGTCGAGATCTTCGACAATTACCGTAAACGCAGGCTCACTTTCGGTGGGCTTGCTTTCGGTGGGCTTGCTTTCGGTATTCTCGGGCTCACTTTCGGTGTCTTCGGGCTTGCTTACGACACTGTCGATTTTATCGGAAGCATCGGAGCCTGCAGAGGAGGGTGTGTCTGCGGAGCCTGCTTCCTGAATATTACCGTTGCCCTTGGCGGAATTAACCAGGATAATGATTAGAGCAACGCCGATAAGTATTACAAGCAGAGAACCGAGAGACTTCATATCAAAGCCGCTGTCATAGGAACTGCTTTTTTTCCTTTTTCTGTTTGCCATAATATCCTCCAAATCAGATTTTATTTAAAAATGCCCTGCTCTATGGCGCATTTCAGGATAAGCACCTGTGATTTCGAATCCTTTATCTCGCCGCGCAGAACAAGCTCCGCGGCCTTTTTCAAAGGCATAAATTCCACATTGAGAAATTCATCCTCATCGAGCTTCTGCTCGATGAGAGAGCCTGAAATATCGCAGGCGTAAAGATGTATGATCTCGTTTACATACCCGGGAGAGGGATAAAGCTGACCCATGCTTCGCCAGTTTATACCTTCTGCGCCTACCTCCTCGCGAAGCTCGCGGCAAATGGCGCTGTCGGGAGCCTCGCCCGATTCGAGCTTTCCTGCAGGAAGCTCAAGGACGGTCTCACCGTATGCATAGCGAAATTGGCGCACAAGCGCGATTTCTCCGTTTTTATTGAGCGCGGCAACACAAACGCCGCCGTTGTGATCTATTATTTCGCGCACGGAGGAAGAACCGTTTGGAAGGCCTACCTCATCGACGTGTACACTGAAAACACGACCGCTGAAAATATCCTGACGCGATATGGTCGTTTCCCTGAGTTCATTATCGGAATAAGCCATACATAGCACCTCCTGTGTAATGCACCGTAATATTTTATCACAAAGGCACGGTTATGTAAAGCGAATCACCCGATAAGCTGCTCAAAACGCTGTAAAAAATACATATTTTACATTATTTTAATATATAAATCGCACCGACACAACACAGCTATATGGACAAAAACCGATAATGAGTTTTGGTGTAGTTAACAAAAAGAGATATTAGGATAATAAAAAGTCGTTTAAAATAATGACTTTTACACAGAGAAAGCTTATGATATAATTATAACAAATTAACATAACAGAAATATTTGCATATACCCTGTATCCTGAACAGGAGGAATGAAAATGATAAAAGCAGCACGGCTGAAGACCCTTTTTATATATGCTGCAATACTGCTCGCATTGGGTCTGATGATTGCTTTTTTTACATATCATATACAGCACTATCCCTCGAACAACACCGATATAGAGATCAATTCTGCTCTGCCGAACGCTAAAAACGATGATTTCTACATTTCGATGAAGCGCAGGCTCGGTCAGGGCTGGTGGGAGTCCGTAGGCGGTGACAAAAGCATATTCGGAATGTGCTATGACGCCGATCTGATCAATAATACGGATAAAGACATAACGAGCTGGTCGATAACCTTTGATCTGCCCGAGGGAGGTACAATAAGCGAGCTTTGGAATGCGAACTGGAAAATGCTCGATAAGGATACCGTCGTTATGACGCCCGTTGAATACAACGAAATAATTGAAGGAGAAACAAGCGAGACCTTTGGCTTTGTTCTTTATACAATGAAGCCTGAGGGAGATATCACACGCTTCTCTTTCTCCTATTCCGAAGTAAAAAGCGTTACGGGCGAGAGCATTTTCTGGATACTTTTGCTTGCTGTGTTTACCGTTATCGTTGTCATGATAACCAATATCGCCGCCGCTGCGAGATACAGAAACATTCGCGAAAGATACGGAGTCTGGAAATCTCTTACCGAGCAGTCTATGCGAACCTTTGCAAACACAATAGATGCGAAGGACGAATACACATCGGGTCATTCCTACCGCGTTGCCGTTATTTCGCAGATGCTGGCGCAGAAAGCGGGAATGTCGGGCAAGGAGCAGGAAAATATTTATTATATGGGTCTGCTCCACGATATAGGAAAAATAGGTATTTCGGACAATACTCTTAATAAAAAGGGAAAGCTCACCGATGAGGAATGGGAGCAGGTGAAACGCCATCCCTCCGTGGGTGCGGATATTCTCAAGGATATAACCTCTATTCCCGACCTTGAAAGCGGCGCGCGCTATCATCATGAAAGATGGGACGGCAAGGGCTACGGCGAAGGTAAAAAGGGAGAGGATATTCCTCTTGTGGCGCGAATTATATGTGTTGCGGACGCCTATGACGCAATGTCGTCGGCAAGATGCTACAGAGAAAAATTTGACGATGACCGAATTATTGAGGAGCTTACAAACTGCTCGGGAACCCAGTTCGACCCGAATATCGTGCCCCTTATGATCGAGCTGATAAAAGAAAAGAGCATAAAGCTTGAAAATGCCGAGACAATGATGACAAACCGTTCAGATATGCCCGGACACATAGAAATAGAAGAAAAAGGCAGCACCTCCGCCTTTAT
Source organism: Acutalibacteraceae bacterium (assembly GCA_045536305.1). Classification (GTDB taxonomy): domain Bacteria; phylum Bacillota; class Clostridia; order Oscillospirales; family Acutalibacteraceae; genus JAISGQ01. The sequence continues at coordinate 3,057 of JAZSNH010000072.1, read as the reverse complement.
TGCGGTGATGTGCTCGGTGCTCAGCCTTATTCCGATTTACGGTGTGTTCTTTTCGGTGTTTGCGTTTATCGGCGGCTTTATGGCTATGGCAAAGGGCAGACTGCTGCCCGGCATAATCTCTGTTATAACCACTTTGATAGGACTTGCAGGCACAGCCTGTATACTGATATTCAAGGAAGGCGTAATGGAGCAGGTCGTTGAGGTCTTTTCATCCATATTCTAAAATAAGCGGCAGCCGGAGGTTATTAACCGCCGGCTGCAAGATTTTTAATCGTTTTTGAGAGATTCGCTGCGGATGTGCAGAATGAGCGCTGCCGCCATGAGCAGGGAAAAGAAGGCAAACTGCAGTGTACCTACAAGCGCGAAGCGTTCTCTGAATACAAGGGATACTATCTCAGAATATCCCGAGGGAACGGATTTTTCAACAAGAGGGGTCAGATTTCCGCTGAGAATGAGCATTGAGATGCCCGAAAAGCCGAACACCGCAGCATTGCAGAAATAACCCTGTTTGCCGCGTATAAGAAGTATCAGTATGAGCATGTGCAGCACAGAGCCTGCAATGCAGATAAATTTCAGGTCGTTGAAAATAAATCGTATTGTGCCGAGAGTGTCCGCATCCGAGGAAAATTTTGCCGTCAGGGAGGAAATGGAATCATTGAACCTCTGAGTATAGCTGTCGAGCTTGACGGAAAGATAATCATTAAGCTCGTCCTCTGCGGCGGCTCGAGGACGGTTGTAATTTACCGCCGCACACAGAAAGTCGCGGACAAGCTCTTCGCTTACCTCAGTGTATTCCTCGTTATAAAGAATGCTTCGAGCGGTGCCTGTGAATATATCCGCAAAAAGTGCGGCAGCCTCGGGGCTTCTATATATTTCGGCAGGGTCCGCATCGGGAGCCTTTTCAATAAGCTCGTCGGCGCTAAGAGAAAGCTCCACCGACTGAACAAGAGAAGAAAGAGCGTCGATGGAGACAAGCACCTTCTGCACGTTCTTTTCGTCAAAGCTGAGGTCTACGGCAAAAAGTACAGCGCCGACTATCATGTACAAAGCCATGAACAGAGTGACTATAACGGTTATTATCGGTTTTATTATCTTCATTTTTCTCCCCACTTTTCAGAGTAAAAAGGCAGACTTTTTATAATGATAACATCAAACATACTCCATGGCAATCATTTTTTTGTCTGTACACCTGTAAAAATCATGCAGTCTGTGCAGTCTGCCTGTTGAAGGCGAGGCTGTATATATGGTAAAATCAAATAAAAAAGGATAAGAAACTATGAAAAAAGACACAGCAATAATCGGAGCAGGTCCTGCAGGGATATCTGCGGCAATAAATCTCAGCCTGCGCGGAGCGGATATAGTTCTATTTGGCAGCGGCATGAGCGAAAAGGTTCTCAGGAGCGAGCTGATAAATAATTACCCGGGGATACCGGCTGTTTCTGGCGGCGAGCTTGCCGCAAAATATCGGGAACACCTCGATTCCCTTAAAATAGAGATAACAAAAGACATGATAACGGGGATATACAATATGGGCGATACCTTTTATTTGCTCGGGAAGGACACTCAATACGAGGCGAAGACCGTGATAATAGCAACGGGAGTGCAGGCAGGAAAGCAGACAGAGGGTGAGGCAAGATTGCTCGGCAGCGGCGTTTCTTACTGCGCCACCTGCGACGGAATGCTGTACAAGGGAAAAAGGATCGCTGTTTTGTGTGACAGTGCAGAGCTTGAGCATGAGGTCACATATCTTGCAGGTATTGCCGAAAAGGTCTTTTATCTGCCGATTTTCAAGGGAGCGAAGGCGCAGGGTGAGAATATAGAATATTTGAAATCGGGATTTAAAAGCGTAAACGGTGATACGCGCGTGCAGTCGCTGACCCTTGCAAACGGCGATACGATAGAGATAGACGGCGTGTTCTTTCTTAAAAAATGCCTGCCGCCCGATGCACTGCTCAGAGGTATCGAGCTAAAGGACGGTCATATCGCGGTTTTAAGAGGAATGGAAACCAATATCGAAGGCTGCTTTGCGGCAGGCGACTGCACAGGACGTCCCTATCAGCTTGCAAAAGCAGTGGGAGAGGGCAATATTGCCGCTCATTCCGTGCTCGATCTGCTTGCGAAAAGGGCGAAGTGATTGACTGCTTGACTTAAACCGCCTTTTCTTATATAATAGTCGGGCGAGAAAATAAAAGTTTTAAAGAGGTATATTAAATGAAAAGAATTGTTATTGCACTGCTGCTTGCTGCGGCACTTGTTATTGCTGTGGGCTGCGGAAAGAAGGCGGAGGAAAAGTCTGCCGATGATACACCGCTTGTATCCTCTGCCGATTCTGCATCAGATACCGACATCGTTTCCGACAGTGACCCTGCTCCCGATGGCTTTGTAAGCTATGAGATCGACTCTCTTTATTTCTACTATCCCGAAAATGCGGTGGTCACAGTTTCCGAAACCGATGCATTCAGCGCAAATGCCGATGCGGATACAGGCGCAAACTTTTCCGTTTCAAAGTCCAAGGCGGTTGATATGAACATTGCCGAGCTTGACAAGGCCGCTCTCGATGAGATCGGAAGAAAGTCCGCCTCCGAAATGCAGAAAATGTTTGGAGACACTGCCGCAGTAGCATACAGCTACAAGGATCACGGTGCAGCCTTCGACGGCAGCGGTGTTTACTTTGCATTTGATATCGCTGTCAATTATGCAGGCTATGAATCCACACAGACATTAAGCTATTATCAGCTCTATATCGTAAAGGGCAAGGATCTTTACATGGCAACCTTTGCAACAAACACATTGTTTGACGACGATGCGCAGACATATTTTGAAAAGGTGATAGAAAGCCTTGAGCTCAAAGGCGAGACCGAAGCATAATAACAGTATAAAATAAATGAGCAGACAGCTTTGCTGTCTGTTCTTCTCTTTGGGTGCCGAAAAGGCAAAACATAAACCCCCAGTTAAACTGGGGGTTGGTAAAGAAATCTTTAGAAAGAGAAATATCCTCCTTGTGATAAGATAGGAGTGGTGTGGCAACCACAGAAAGAACACAAGGAGGATATTTAA
>JAZSNH010000016.1:0-16970 GCA_045536305.1 Acutalibacteraceae bacterium | reverse complement strand
TGCCCCATCGTGATATCGGCAATGTCTTTAAGTGTTCCTGCCGTGGTTTCGAGGGCAGGATTATCAAGGAACATCGAAGCATACAACGCCATTGCTTGCTGCTGTAAATTATCGTTTATTTGATTATTTATTGCGATTTTTAGATCAATGCTACGCAGTAAAGTTCCTATTTTTCTCTGTACTTCAATATCGAAATTAGGAACACGGTATTCCATAATTGCACCTTTATCGCCACGTGGCATTTTTGTGCCTTTTGAAGTAGCGGTTGCATAATTAAAGAAGGAATCATCAGCTAACACATAATACAGAAATATTGGATCAATTCCTTCTTTTGCTCGAAAAACAAGTACATCATTAGAACATCCGCCCTCATAGTCTGCATGCCAAATCTTTCTAAAATAAGGGCGGATATTTGATACTAATACATCGTGCTGTCTAAACGCCTGAGTTTGTTCCATATTAGGAAGAGACGATGCAATAGTTGTACCATATTTATTAGGCAACATATTCTCTGTAGATATATATGTGCGCAGTGTCAATTCCGCCACAGCAATTTTTTCTTTGGCATAAGTACAAATATCACTTAGCTTAGACCCCATAACCAATCGCCCCCAATTTGCGTCTTATCTCGTCTTCCAGAGTATGCGACTGTGCAAACAACTCGGACAGCTCTTTTGTCAGGCGTGCCATCTTCTCATCGAACGGCTCGCCGTCGTCTTCCTGCTCCTCAATGCCGACATATCGACCCGGGGTAAGGATGTAATCCTGTTTTGCTATGTCCTCAGTTGACACAACGGCACAGAATCCCTGCACATCTTCGAGCGTACCTTCCTGAAATGCGGTGAATGTATCCGCAAGGAGCCGAATATCCTCGTCAGTGAAATCCCTGTGCTTGCGGTCTACCATATAGCCCATCTTGCGAGCATCAATAAACAAAGTGCGTCCTTTCTGGCGTTTGTTCTTGCTGATAAACCACAATGTAACCGGGATTGTTACGCTGTAAAACAGCTGTGTCGGCAACGCTACAATACCCTCGACAAGGTCAGCGTTTATTATATTCTTTCTGATTTCGCCCTCGCCGGAGGACTGAGTAGACAGTGCGCCGTTTGCAAGCACCAGACCAATTTTTCCATTTGGCGCAAGGTGGTGAATCATGTGCTGAATCCACGCATAGTTTGCATTGCCTGCAGGCGGAATACCATACTTCCAACGGACATCATCTCTGAGCTTGTCCTGTCCCCAGTTGGAAAGATTGAACGGGGGATTTGCCATAATGAAATCAGCACGGAGGGTAGGATGCAGGTCATCAAAAAAAGTATCAGCATGGTATGCGCCAAAATCGGCTTCGATCCCTCGGATAGCCATATTTATTTTTGCCATCTTCCAGGTATCAGCATTGGACTCCTGACCGAAAACAGATATACCTCTGCGACTGCCGCTATGTGCCTGAACGAATTTTACGCTCTGTACAAACATGCCGCCGCTGCCGCAGCATGGGTCATATACACGGCAATTATCGAAAGGCTTGAGAATCGCAACGATGGTCTTAACGATGCTGGACGGTGTGTAGAATTCGCCGCCCTTTACGCCCTCGTATGCGGCAAATTGTGCAATGCAATATTCATATGTACGACCAAGCAGGTCTTTACCTTCTTCGGTGTCCGACATATCCATATTTGTGAACAGGTCAACAACATCACCCAGCACTCGCTTGTCGAGATCCGGGCTTGCGTAGTTCTTGGGCAGAACGTTCTTCAATGATCTATTTTCTGCCTCTATTGCTCTCATCGCATCATCAATGATAGTGCCTATTTCAGGGGTATGAGCAGCGGCGGCAATCGTTGACCACCTGGCAGCCTCCGGCACGAAAAAGATATTCTCGCCCAGATATTCGTCTCTGTCTTCCTCAAAACCTTCGCCTTCGGCTACAAGCTCGGCGTAACGCTTCTCGAACGCACTTGAAATGTAGCGAAGAAAGATCAAACCTATTATTACCTTACGATACTCTGCCGCAGGAATGTGCCCCCACAAAACACAAGCTGCATCCCATATTTGTTTTTCAAAGCCAATATTGGCGTTGTTTTTCTCAGCCATGACAAGACCTCCATTGTGTTGTAGAAAATATACAATATAGCGTCATATAATCTTCTATAAATACATATTTTTATCATATCATGATTCACTCGACAATGCAAGGCTTTAGCTGACCGTATATTGAGACAGTTAGCGCTAAAACGAGTATCAGCTCTACATTTATTGTGCATTGTGCGATGGTGTGATAAGTCCATCAAGCAAGGCCTGTTGATATCAACAGGCGGGTGGGACGTACTGGGGGAGCTCTTGAACTGCTACGAAAGATATTAACGAAGGAAATACAACAAACTATTTTTTCAGAATATACTCATAAAGTTTACAAGATGTGACTTTTGCATTATAATCAAAGTACATTAAGAATATATAATTCATCGGAGTGATTCTTATGGAAAAAATCCTTCGTCAAAACATTTATCTCCCGAAAAGGAAAAACTCAAGCCATGTAACGGCAAATATTGATTTCTATGATCTTTGTCATGAGTTGATATGTGAACTTGAGCAAATAAATGTTATTAACAGATTGAAAGATCTGCCCCAATTAGGTGTGATCCGTACAGCAAAAAAACAGCGCAAATCTCGTTTTGACTACATAGTATTACAGCTTCACTACCATACAATCATCGAAGATGTAGTAAAAAACGAACGCATTCATTCATACAGCCTTAGAGTTCATCCCGAAGATTTTTTAGCTTGCAGTAATATTGATGCTACTCCTACAGCAGGAGATATAGTTAGAATTTTCGCGTTTGCGTATAACATTGGACATTTTTATAATACATTCGCAGCTTCGCAGGCAGTATTACTACTATCGCAAAAGAGTTTGGCTTTTCGCGACAGTCTGATTGGTAGCTCGGAAAATTCTCGTTACCAAGAATGCGCAAAAAAAATATTGGATATGCAAAACTATCACCACCTACATCTTCTCAATTCATTGCTCATTTTGGATCGTTGTAAACAAATCCCTTCTGTAATAATAGCAAAAGAACTTATATACGCATACATTCTTGCTGACCAGTTAAGCTCCGAAAGCAGACTTCACGAGATATTCAAGCTGTTTCGCAAAGTCAGAGATATTGCCTTCATTACCTATGATCTTCCGGTTTCTTCTGTTCCAATAGGGCTTGATATATCTAATAAAGAAGGAATGCGTTATCTCTTCGAAGAGTTATTAACTGAATATGGCAACAGTCATAAAGCAGAAAGCTTGATATCCGGTATTCAAAAATTTTTGCAGGAAACACTGTATAATGACCGATCAAAATCTATCAGCTATTTCAGAATTTCAACACTAATGGTTAAGCATATGTTGCAAGAATTGGCTTTGCCGGGCTTTGACTACTACAAGAATGCGTTTCTTAATAAAAACAGTCCGCTTAATAGAAAATACCCCTGCAGCACTATACATGATAATAACATTCTCAAAATAACCTTTCCTGCTTCACTTCGCGAAGAGACATTTTCATTGATTGATAAATTGATACGTATGCAAGGTGTTTGTGTTGGATATTACGATCGTCATTCCTATCACACCCATGAAAAGGAGCGCACAATCCTAATATCTATTGCTCAGCATTGTAAAACACCTCAAAAAACAGCGCTGAGGGTAGTACAGGCTTGTATATCCTGTCTGCAAAAATGCCCCGGCATCATTCCCTCAGATGCTCGCTTTTTGTTGATTGCAAAGTTCTTTTTGCATCATTTGCTCGGTGCAGAGCAAATCAAAATTGAGAGTACCATCGGTAAGTCGATATGTTGTATCTGTACCCGCGGAAAATGCAATCGTATTGTAGAGCTGGATAAATTGCTTCGCAAAAAACAGGGAGACGACGCACAACGGCATGAGGCTGAATTTATGCGGACACTGCTTGAGGGTGATTCTATAAGTGATACCAGCCTTTTGATTCCCGCCAGCATCGTTTTGATTAAACCTGAAGATGGCACAACATTCGCTGAATTTGACGGACTGATAATTCATCCTCTGCGCAAATGCGGGCAGGTAGTATTTATGGAGGCAAAAAATACAAAGAAGAGTGCACAGGCAGTTGCTAAATTAAGAAAAAGACTGAATAAAGTACAAATTAGTTGTTCTGATGACAAAATAGTTTCAGTTGGTCGCGACGCTTACTATGTTGCGTCAATATAATTTTGGCACTGTTCCGTGAAAATTATTTTTAAACAGGAAACCCCGCAAAATCACATATCCAGTTTAGGGCAAGAAAAATGACACCCATCGAAGTGATTGAGTACATTGCATCACATGACCAATGGCGTTCAAAGAAGAGGAGCACTGGAAAGCAAAATGATCCTTCCATTGATGATTAGGATAATAACAAGGCACGTATATGAACGCACCTGCAGAAATTCTTGAGTTTATACCGGTAGTGTCATACTGTTACAACGCAAGATGCAAAAACTATAACACACGCAACAGAGCCGGATTCTTTCAAGTCCGGCTCTGTTTTCTTCTATCTTTACTTTTCTCCCCTATGTACCCTACACCCAGCCTTGCCGTTTCCCCAGCTCCAGCACGGCAAAGCAGAATCTCTCCCACGGTATCAATATCGTCTGTGACGGGTCGCCCTCGCGGATTCGCATTGTACGGCGGATTTCTTTTGGGATTACCACACGACCGAGGTCGTCTATTCTGCGGACTATTCCGGTTGCTTTCATATATATGAATTCTCCTTGTTTTACAAATTACGCTGTTAGTATCTGTAATCCGAGGGGATTTATACACGGCGAGCGTGTTTGTTGAAGGTTTGGTTTGGATGTGGTATAATGAGAAAGAAAGCAGAATGATAAACTTGAATTTGTTAAACAAATAAACGTTGCTGTTTTAATTACTTCCCTTATCAGAGGGAGCCTGATATACACACATCAATAAGACAAATCCCAGTTTGTCGTGCAAAACATCAACTGCCGCGCAAGGTAAGTTTCTGCACGGCGGCCTTGCTTGCATTTACCCTTTCTGATAAAAATAAAGTTAATGAGGTGCAACATGACACAGACAGAAAAACTGTATTATTATCTTGGCAGGATAAATTCAGATTCGGTTTTAAAGGAAGAGGTGTACAAGATCTGTGATCCGAAGCTGCTTATGCCTGCGGAGCTGGAGGAACAGCTAAGCTGGCTTATGGAAGGTGGATGCAAGCAGAATTTTGAACTTGTTCCATTTACTGACGACGGGGCAGGTGGGGTATATGTAATAGTAAATGATCTGCATGTCGCGTATATTGATTCGGAAGGCGGAGCAGGTTACATAGCCGAATCGGTAGATGATTTTATCAATATTCTTCTTGTTTTGAAATTTATCTCTTTTTCAGCAAATTCATTGGAAAGCTTTGAAAATTTCATGAGTGAATATGAAGCTGATTCTTATGAAAAAAAGCCGTCGGATATATTAGAGAAATTTCTGACGGAAGAAAATTTGGACACAGATATTGAAGCCGTATATAAAAAGCTTATCAAAGGACTTTTGATATACCCTGTGTTTGAGATTGAGCCGACTGATGACGATTACTGTAAATCTGAAAATTTACTGCGTATGAATGATGAGGAGTTCTGCACATTATGCAAAAAACACAATGGTATTTAATTTAGAAAGAATATTGCTTACAGCTCGGGACGCATTGCGTCCGAACTGTAAGCAATGAACATTTTATGGGAGAGATGGCATGAATATAAATATGCGAAAGCATTACATTGATAATTTAAGATGGATGCTGCTTGTTCTGCTCATACCATATCATACAGCAATGGCATGGAATGTTTGGGGAGAACCGAATTACATCATTTTGGGTGAAAGCAGGCTTATCAGTAGTATCGTTGTCTTTTTCAGCCCGTATTTTATGCCGCTGATGTTTGTGCTGGCAGGGATAAGCACAAAATTTGCACTGCAAAAAAGAACGATTAAGGAATACCTTGCCGAAAGGGTAGAGAGACTTTTGGTGCCATGTCTGTTCGGAACGATAGTTTTGATGCCGATTATGTCATATATTGCCGATAAATTCAACTGTGGATATAACGGCGGTTTTCTGCGGCATTATGCCGTTTTCTTTACAAAATTCACCGACTTGACAGGTGCAGACGGAGGTTTTTCATTCGGACAATTCTGGTTTTTGCTATATCTGATGGTTATTTCTGTGTTGAGTGCTGCGGTTTTTGCACTGACCAGAAAGACGAACACAAAGCAGCAAAAAGAAATTCCGTTTTGGGTAGTTATAATATTGGGTCTGCCGCTGCCGATGCTGAGCGAATTGCTTTCGATCGGCGGTAAAAGCCTTGTGGAGTTTACATACCTCTTTTTACTCGGATACTTTGTGTTTTCAAATGAAGATACAATGAAGAAGGCAGAGAAAAATTGCCTGCTGCTCTTTGGTATAGGGTTCGTGGCATCTCTTGTAAATGTGTATCTTTTTATCTGGTCGGGCAAGGATTATAACATGCTTAATACCATCGCAAAATATATATCAGAGTGGTTTATGATAATTGGTCTGATGGGTGTTGCGAAAAGACACCTGAACTTTAACGGAAAAGTATCGGGCTATATGAGTACAAGGTCGTTTCTTTATTATATCTATCATTTTGTATGGATAGTTTTGGCTCAATATATGCTGTATTACATATTCGGGGAAAATACAGCCGTGCTGTATTTTGGCACAGTTCTGATATCGGCTCTTATAACTCTTGTATGCTGTGAGATAACTGCCTGCATTCCGTTTTTATGCTTTGCAACAGGGGTAAAATACAGTAAAAAGCAACTAATTCATAGCAAAAAGTGAAAACTCAGGAGTCGGTAACGCTTTAATGTTCGTTTCGATATAGGGAAGAATCGTTGTAAAATGAGATTATATTGAATAACTGATGAGTGTGGGATATAATTTCAAATGCAAAAAATTAAAGATGTCAGGAGAATAGAAATGTCAATTATCAGAGATTTGCAGATTGATGAAAACGGTTTATTTGTGGATGGCTAATTTGATTCCTGCTCATAGTTTGAAGGGAAAATGAAGGTTTAGATACTTGTTGGCGAAGGCGCAACAGAAGAGTATGCGGAAAAATGTATTATGCATTACAATGCATTAAAGAGCAACACAGAGCTGTGTTCAAAGCTGGAAGATTATCTCGTGAAATTCTTTCTGTATATGTATGAAGAATGGAAGGCTATGGGAATATTCAAAAATATTGTCGATAATTCCGAAAAAGTTACGGAGGGATATAAATCGGGCAAAAGTCTTATCGAATACCTGACAGAACCTACACTGTGCGTTGATCCTCAGGGTGGTGAGGGCGTTGGATACGGTATCGAGTGTGAATGTCCTTGGGAGCCTGAGCATCAATGCATGATTATTATTCGTAATGATGATTTGCTGTATGTCGGTCAGTCCAATGGTTTGGATCCATGGGGAGATGAAGATGATTATTACTGCATCTGGCATGATGAAGCATAAGGTGTTAATTTCAGTTTTTTGATATGAACAGTTAAGCGCCGCCGCGGGATTGTCCACGGCGGCATTTGCTGTCTTTTATTAAGCTTGAGAAGATAAAACAAATACATTATTCAATAAAAATTCACAAACTTTAATTGACTATATAAGGAAAAAAATCTATAATTAGTAAACAAAAGTTTACCAATTTCGCGGAGATGGGTATATGAATGAATTTCCACCGCAAGTGACAGGGGATATAATTGATTTTGTTGTTCTCATGTCTGAGCATCTTTCACGGCCTTTTGAAGAGCGGTTTAAGGATAACTTTACCGCACTTCAGATATATACAATGTGTAAGCTGGCTATGAACGGACCGATGACAATGACAGAGCTTGCAGATTCTATGCATATTACAAAACAACAGATGACAAAGGTTATCGGAAGGCTGTCGCAGGAAGGGCATGTAAGCAGGCATCATGATGAAAATGACAAACGTATTATTATCTCGGAAATATCGGGAGAAACGCTTGAATACATAAAGCATCGAAGAGAGTGTTTCTCTGAGTATATAAAAACGACATTTTCAAAGCTTAATGATGATGAAATACAGGAATTGTGTGATTCGATTCGTACATTAAACGGAATAATGCATAAGCTTTCAACCCGTTGAAACAGGAGATGAGTATATGATTTTAAATAATAATACCGAATTTACAAAAGTAACACCGACGATAGAGCGTTACTCTGAAAAATGTGTGAGAAGCAGCACGATTGATACTTCGCTTTACAGTAAGTATGAAGTAAAAAGAGGCCTCAGAGACCTTGATGGACGCGGTGTTCTTACAGGACTTACAGAGATATCCGAAATACAGTCGACAAAAGAGGTAAACGGCGAGCGGATACCGTGTGAGGGGCAACTGTTTTACAGAGGCTATGATATAAATCAGCTTACAAAGGGATTTCTCGATGACAAACGCTTTGGCTTTGAAGAGACTGCATATCTGCTGCTGTTCGGCGAACTTCCAACCCATGAACAGCTTCAGGAGTTTTGTGCAGTGCTTGCCGGTTACAGAAGCTTGCCGACAAGCTTTGTGCGAGACATAATAATGAAAGCACCAAGCTTTGATATGATGAATACCCTTGCACGAAGCGTACTTACATTATACTCATACGACGGAAACGCAAATGATACATCTCTTCCGAATGTAGTACGTCAGTGCCTGCAGCTTATTGCGCTGTTTCCGCTTCTGTCGGTTTATGGATATCAGGCGTATGAGCATTACCACAATAACGGAAGCCTGTTTATTCACACACCCCGTCCGGAGCTTTCGACTGCCGAAAACATCTTATATATGCTCAGATCTGACAGTACCTATACCGAACTTGAGGCAAGGATACTTGACCTTGCGCTTGTGCTGCATGCAGAACATGGCGGTGGTAATAACTCAACCTTTACTACCCATGTTGTTGCATCTTCGGGAACAGATACGTATTCGGTGATCGCCGGTGCGCTCGGTTCGCTCAAGGGTCCAAGACATGGCGGTGCAAATATAAAGGTAGTGCAGATGTTTGATGATATGATGAAGACTCTTGATGACTGGACAGATGAAGAGCAGATAACTCAATATCTTGAAAATGTGCTTGATAAAAAAGCTTTTGACAATTCAGGCTTGATTTACGGTATGGGTCATGCCATCTATTCTCTTTCAGATCCTCGTGCAGGCGTTTTCAGGGGATTTGTAAAGAGCCTTTCCGAAGAAAAGGGCTTTGAAAAAGAATATAAATTGTATTCTACCGTTGAACGCATTGCGCCGCAGATAATTGGAAAGCGAAGAAAAACCTATAAGGGAGTAAGCGCAAATATAGATTTTTACAGCGGATTTGTATATAAGATGCTGAATCTTCCGCTGGAGCTTTATACACCGATATTTGCTATTGCAAGAATTGCAGGATGGAGCGCTCACCTTATAGAAGAAAATATAAACGTTGGAAAGATCATTCGTCCCGCATATATGAATATTGCAGACCGCAGAGAATATAAGCCGATGAATGAAAGAGAGACTATATAAAAATAAAAGCCGACATTTGTCGGCTTTTATTTTTACCTTTCCCGAGAAAAGATTTTTCTAACTTTTATTCATAAGCTCAGATAGCTCTCCCAAAATCTTTTTTTCAAGTCGTGATACATACGATCTTGAAATATCGAATCTGTCAGCTATTTCCTTTTGGGTAAGAGGCTCTTTGCCTCCAAGTCCATATCTTAAAATTATAATTTCACGTCCGCGGCGGTCGGAAAGTCTGTTTATGCATTTCATTAACTTTTCACTTTGTATTTTCAGTTCAAGCTCTTCGGAAATAACAGTATCATCTGCAATAACATCGATAAATGTTATAGTATTTCCCTGCCGATCTGTTTCGATCGGTTCGCTGATCGAAACATTCGATGCATTCTTTTTGCACGCCCTTAAATGCATGAGGACTTCGTTTTCAATACATCTTGATGCGTATGATGACAAACGTATCCCTTTATCGGGTGAAAAGGAATCGACCGCTTTTATAAGTCCGATTGTTCCTATTGAAATAAGGTCATCTATTTCATTGGATACAGAATAATATTTCCGATTTATATATGCGACGAGTCGAAGGTTGTGTTCAATAAGCTTGTGACGCGCGTTTTCATCGCCTTGCCGCATAAGTTCAATATATTTGTTTTCCTCTGAAGTGCTCAGGCGACGGGGGAAAGAACCGCTCCCGGATAAACCGAGCAGCATATAAACAATGCTGCCGAATGCCTGTGTAAGTAGCTGAATGAAGTCCATAAAACACCTCCATACCGTATATTTTCAGTATATTCGCTAAAATGCCGCAAGTTTCCTCGGAGATTCAATAAAAATAAATTTTGTTTTGCTGTTTTATATATTGACTTTCCCAGTGTGTAGGATTTAAAATTATAAAAAAGATAAATCGAAAAGAGGAAAATAAAAATGAAAAAAATATTTCCCGTAAGTTCAATGGCTACCAATACGGTAGGTCTGGTATTATCCTTTGTGATATATGCTGCGATTGTTATACTTTTCGCGTGGATTGCTTCATTGATTGAAGGAATATGGGTTATTGGACTTATCGCACCAGCATTATATACCATAGCAGGTATATATTCGGCAATCGGTGTAGTAATTGCAATTGTTACCTTTATAAAGAACAGAGATAAATAAAAAGAAAACGAATAAAACTGACGAGTGTCCCCAAAGGGCACTCGTCAGTTTTATTCGTTTCAGTCGTTTTTAAGGTATAATTTTTGTCAGCAGTCGATTTTTATTCGTCCTATTACCGTAAAAATGTATTTTTATGTGTAAAATAAATAACTTTATACGTTATGGGCGTAATTATACTTGAAATTCTAATTAGTAAATAGTATAATTATTTACGGATAATTATGTCAGAAATAAAGGCAGTGAGTACTCCAAGCGTCAGCAGACGCGGGGAGGAGTCTAAAAGTTCATTGACAATGCGAGTACATTGAACATGGTTTTCCATAATATCAGGAAATAAAAGAAGTGCTGCCGCACAGAGAAGAGTCAGGCAGAATATGCAGATAGTAGCCTGAAGAATACGTACGGATAACCATGACAAGGATTTGAATTTAAGATATATGTTATTTAAAATTTTCATGATGCATTCACCTGTATTTATGATAGCATAAAGAGTTACAGGTTGCAAAGGTAATTGTTGCCTTAGGAAGGGTGATAAAATGAAGGTTGGTGTTTCTACAGCTTGCCTATATCCAATGCTGACAGAGCGTTCGATTTCCACGTTGATTGACATGGGAATTATGGAGTTTGAAATTTTCTTTAATACCTCTTCGGAGCTTGAAAAACCATACGTAAAGGATATTGCGAAGTTTATCAAGAAAAACGGAGGAACAGTATATTCTATACATCCTTATTCATCTCAGATGGAACCGTTTATGTTTTTTTCGGATTACGAGCGTCGATTTACGGATATGCTTGAGACATATAAACAATATTTCTATGCTGCAAACAAAATGGATGCATCTGTAGTTGTTCTTCATGGAGACCGTTTGCCCGGAAGCGTAGCGGACGGAAAATACATTGAGCGTTTTCTTAAAATTGCTGAATGTGGAGAAAAGATGGGTGTAACACTTGCACAGGAAAATGTTAATCTTCACAGAAGCCAGAATCCTGATTTTCTTCTGAAAATGAAAAAACAGCTCGGAAAATACGGGAAGTTTGTTTTTGATATCAAGCAGTCTATCAGAAGCGGTTATGATCCGTATGACTTTATGGATAAACTCGGAGACAGTATTGTCCATGTTCATTGTAACGATAATAGTGCAATGCGTGATTGTATGCTGCCCGGACGAGGAAATATGGATTACTACCGTATGAAAAAAATATTTGAAAAATATCATAATAATCCCACTTGGGTTATTGAGGTGTATCGCCGTGATTTTGATAAAATCACCGAACTGAGAGATTCCGTCGATTATATGAACGGATTGCTCGATGATGGTACTCCGTGGAAAAAGAAACGCAGGTAAATATATGAAAGTGCCCGAAAAAGGGCACTTTTTCTTTTTTTTGCACATACTGAAAGCAGTATGTGTTAGGGAGAGAAAAAGAAGATGATAGTACTTGTTTTGCGAACCGTAATACTATTTTCTCTTGTTGTATTTTCTGTTCGTATTATGGGCAAAAGACAGATGGGGGAAATGCAGGCCTCGGAGCTTGTTGTTACATTGATGATATCAAATGTGGCAACAATACCGATGCAGAATGTGGGAATACCGATGCTGTCAGGTATTATGCCGATTTTGACACTTGTTTTTTTGGAATTATGTCTTTCATTTCTCATGCTTAAAAATAATGCAATGAGACATGTCATCTGCGGAAAACCTGTGGTTGTGATCTCAAAAGGAGAAATAGATCAGGCCGCTATGAGGAAAATTAGATTTTCCAATGAGGATCTGTTTGAAGAGCTTAGAAAAAATGGAATATTTGATGTAAATAATGTGGAGTATGCGGTCGTTGAAACCGATGGTGTGCTTAGTGTGCTTGAAAAGAGTCAGTCCTCATCGCAGGAGGATTCACTTTATGCATTGATAATTGACGACGGTAAGCTTGAAAATAATTCTATGCAGATAGTTTCATGGAATGAAAAAGATATATTAAAGGCATTGAAAAAGGAAAAAGCGGAACCGAAAGATATATATATTATGGTTGCTTCGGAAAATAAAAAATACAGAATAGTGAGGAAAAAGAAATGACAAGCAGAGTTATAAGTGCAGTGCTGATTGCGGTCGTAATTGCGTCGATTTGCCTTGCATCTGCATTATATACATCGAATTTTGCCGAAGATGTGACAGAAAGAACACGTGAAATCTACAGCAATGCAAACGAATCGAACAAAAAAATCTCAGAGCTCAGAGACAGATGGAGAAAGTACAGTGATACAGCGGCTTTATATATGGAGCACAGCGATCTTGAAGATGTGACGGTGTTAATAGAAAGGATTAAGGAGACCGACACTGAATCCGAGCATATGTTTAAAATGGATTGCAGAGAAATAGAACTTCAGATGGAGCATTTTAAAGAAAGTCAAATGCCAAAACTTTATAATATATTTTAAGGCGAGTATAAAACATACTCGCCTTAAAATTATATTCTGAGATTTGCTTCATTTCGCCTCATATAGACGCTTAAAACCAGTCCAAAGCCGAAGTAAAGACACATACTTGATGAACCGCCCGCACTGAAGAATGGGAGAGTGATACCGATAACGGGGAGAACAACAAGGCACATTCCTATGTTGAAAATAGTTTGTACAGCAATAATGGTAAAGAAACCAAGACACATGAATTTTCCCATATTGTCGCGTGCATAAAATGCTGCGCGCAGGGAGAGGACGATTATGGATATCTCAACAAGAAGAATAATAAGGCAGCCGATAAGACCGAATTCCTCGCCTGCAACGGTAAAAATAAAGTCGGTATAATCTTCGGGGATTATTCCTGATTGAGTAAGGGAACCCTTCATCCAACCTTGTCCTGTAATGCCGCCGGAACCGAGAGCCATTCTGCCGATGGTTTGCTGATAAAGTGCATCCAGCTCATCGCCTTCTTGCGGAAAATATACCGCACGGATTCTTTCCTTCTGGAAAGGCGGAAGGTTTTGCCATATAAAGGGAAGTGAGATCAACGCAACAATTACAACAAGAGCAATGTATTTCCAGTCGATGCCGCTGCAGAATATCATGAACGCAAAGATGAACATGAATATCATAGCATTACCGGTATCGCCCTGAATAAGTATAAGCGCGATTGGAATAAGACCATGACCGACAATAAGAAGAAGGTGAGGAATGGAATTTATGTGTCCTGCTTTGATCGTCAGAGATAAATGATATGAAAATGTAATTATAAATCCTATTTTCATAAGCTCGGAGGGCTGGAAGCTGACGCCGAAGATTCTGAGCCACGCACGGTCGTTTGCAAGTTCGTTACCTTGAACACCGAATACAAAGGTTGCAAGTATCAGTGTTATACAGACACCTGCAATCAGATACCACAGCTCACCGAGACGTTCATAGTCCATGGTAGAAATAATAATGGCACCGAAATATCCGATAAGACACGCTGCCATCTGAACAATAACTCTTCGATAACCGAGTGTATGAGTTGCGCTGTAAACGAGAGTACAGCTGAAAACAGATGCAGTTAAAACCGTAACCCACAGGGCAATATATGTAGACTTTAAGTATTTCATAAAAGCATAAGCAGCTTTTTTTCCTAATGTAATAAGTTTTTGCACAGTGTCACCTTGTTTACAATTATAATATAATGATATCTTGCCTAAATTTTTTGCATTAAGTTGTAGAATATTATATATTTAACTTTGCGTTAATTCAAGCAAAATACTTTAAACATTATGAATAATGTGTTATAATTTTTCAACAGTTTGATTTGGAGGATACAATATGCTGAGTGACATTGAAATAGCACAGGGTGCTAATATAACAAAAATTGATAAAATTGCAGATTCTATTGGATTGACAATCGATGATCTTGAGCTGTACGGCCCTTACAAAGCTAAGATATCGGAAGAAGCTATCTCGCGTCTTTCAAACAGAAAAAACGGAAAGCTCATTCTGGTAACAGCAATAAATCCAACACCTGCAGGCGAAGGTAAAACTACAACAACTATCGGACTGGGACAAGCAATGGCACATATCGGAAAAAAAGCAGTTGTTGCACTCAGAGAGCCTTCTCTGGGGCCTGTTTTCGGTGTAAAAGGCGGAGCTGCCGGCGGCGGATACAGTCAGGTTATACCTATGGAGGATATCAACCTTCATTTTACAGGAGATATGCATGCGATTACGTCGGCAAACAATCTCCTTTGCGCGATGATAGATAATCATTTGCAGCAGGGTAATTTACTTGGGATTGACCCGAGAAGAATTCTTTTTAAAAGATGTCTTGATATGAATGACCGCGCACTTCGCAATATAACAATCGGCCTTGGAGGAAAATCAAACGGTATTCCGCGTGAGGATGGATTTATAATAACCGTAGCAAGTGAAGTAATGGCTATTTTGTGTCTGGCAGAAAATATAAGCGATCTTAAGGAACGTCTCGGAAAAATACTTATCGCCCATACATATTCCGGTGAGCCTGTATTTGCAAAGGAATTAAATGCGGAGGGTGCGATGACCGCGCTTCTCAAGGATGCAATAAAACCGAATCTTGTACAGACACTTGAGGGAACACCTGCTCTGATGCACGGAGGACCTTTTGCAAATATTGCACATGGATGCAATTCAGTTCGGGCAACCAAGCTTGCACTCAAAATGGGTGATTATTGCATAACAGAGGCGGGCTTCGGTTCTGACCTTGGTGCAGAAAAATTCCTTGATATAAAATGCCGTATGGCAGGTATTTCGCCGTCGGCTATCGTCCTTGTGGCAACCGTAAGAGCTCTTAAATATAACGGCAGAGAAAATCCGAAGGCTGCAGATGACAGCATGGAGGCGTTATGCCGCGGTATAGTAAATCTTGGGGCACATATAGAAAATCTCAAAAAATTCGGAATACCTGTTGTGGTTGCGATAAACCGATTCTTAACAGATTCTTCGGAAGAACTCGATTACATAAAGAATTACTGTACAGAGCTTGGCGCTGATTTTGCACTGTCCGATGTTTTTGCTAAAGGCGGAGCAGGCGGAACAGAGCTTGCTGAAAAAGTTTGCAGCGCATGTGAAAAGGAAAATTGCTTTACACTGGCTTATGATATAAGAGATTCGATAAAGGATAAGATTACTGCAGTTGCAAAAACAATATATGGTGCAGACGGTGTTGAATTTACGCCTTCTGCATTGCGCGAAATATCAGCTATAGAAGATCTTGCAAAGGATATGCCGGTTTGTATGGCGAAGACACAGTATTCGCTTTCGGATAATCCTGCACTACTCGGAAGACCTGCAGGATTTAAAATAACAATCAAGTCTGTTAGGCTTTCAAACGGAGCAGGATTTGTAGTTGCTCTTGCGGGTGATATTATGACATTGCCCGGTTTACCAAAAGTTCCTGCAGCGACAAAAATTGATGTCAATGAAGAATCAAAAATAATCGGATTGTTTTGATATGGAATATATTTATAGAACAAATAACGCTTACGAAACAGAAAAGCTGGGATATCAGTTCGCAGAAAGGCTCAACGGGTGTGAAGTGATAGCGCTTTACGGTGGTTTGGGCATGGGGAAGACAACATTTACAAGAGGTCTTGCAAAAGGCCTTGGAATCGATGAACGCGATGTAAGCAGTCCGACCTTCGCACTTGTACATGAACACATTGGAAAATGCAGATTATTCCACTTTGATATGTATAGAATAGAGACATGGGACGATTTGTATCAAACAGGCTTTTTTGATTATGTCGGTACAGGCGTTATGATAATCGAATGGAGCGAAAACATAGATTCTGCACTGCCGGAGGAAGCAATCCGCATAGATATCTCAAGAGGCGGCAATGAAGATGAGCGATTTTTCAGAATTACAGATGAGGCAGGTGTGCTTAAATGAGAATACTTGCAATCGACAGCTCCGCAATAACGGCATCCTGTGCGATCACGGATAATGGAAAGCTAATTGCACAAAGCTTTGTAAATATCGGATTAACTCACAGTCAAACACTTATGCCGATGATTGAAAACACTATAAAGCAATCCTGCAAAACTCTTTCGGATATTGATTTAATAGCAGTATCATCGGGACCGGGATCTTTTACGGGAGTGAGAATCGGTGTCTCGACCGCGAAGGGATTGGCTTTTGCGGCAAATAAAAAATGCATGGGTATATCCACGCTTGAGGCGATTGCATATACCGCACGGGTTAATAACGGAATTATCTGTGCTGTTATGGACGCTCGATGT
>JAZSNH010000086.1:0-85340 GCA_045536305.1 Acutalibacteraceae bacterium | reverse complement strand
TGCTGAGCATTATTCTGATTTTTCTTTTTATTACCGAGAGATCTTTCTGCCTGAGCATACGGATCAAAATCCATTACGGGTATTTTTTTCTGCTGCTCGGCAGGTGCAGGCTGTCTGCTGCTTTCTTTTTCTTGCTCCGGCTTATCGGACTTTTCGTTTTCCTCTTCCTTAATCGCCTTTTCAACAGCTTCCGACACTGCTTTTCTGAGCTTTTCATCCTTGATCTTGTTTTCTTTGGTTTTTATTGTATTTTCAGTAACCACTCTCTGAGGATAAATTGCTTCCTCGTTTTTGGTTTCATCGGTATCTTCTGCCTTTTGCTCTTTATCTTCCGTTTTTATATTTTCAGAGCCGTTCTTTTTTTCATCAAATTCTTCATCTATTTTTTTCGCTTCTGTAGTTGCTGCCGGCAATGCTTGCTGTGCAATCGTTTCTGCTTCTATAGCCGCTACCGTAGCCGCAGCAGCTGCGGCACGGGCTTTGCTGTTTTTAAGTTTTTTGCTCTCGCCCTTTTCTTCTGTTTCCTTCGTTTTATCCGTATATGTTATCTGATATCTTCTGTCTCTTATTGCTGCATCGACTTCTCCGAAAACTTCCGCAGTAACAACACGAGCTTTGAGCAGAACGATCCATACACATATATAAAGCAAAGGAGCTATACAGAGTCTGAGCAGGTCACAAAATGAGGATGTGAAATATTCATCACCCATATCGCCTATCCAAAACCTTGCAATAATATACATTATAGGTGTAAGTGAAGTAAATACAATTCCGACAACAGCAAGCCTTTTCAGTGATTTAATATATATACGCCTTATCATATTTCTTGAGATAACATTTATTATAAAGCAGCAGGCAAGGATAGAAATAAATGTTACGATCATATAGACAAAATAAAATGCCAGTACGCCGAAGGGAACTTCACTGCTGTTAACTATGCAGTACATAGCTCTGTACACAATATAATAGCACAGCAGGACATTATACGCCAATCGACAATATCCCATTATAACAAGCGGCTTTTCCCTCAATACAGGTATGCTCGAGCCGCACTCCAGGAAATACGCATAAAAAACAACGACTATAAACAAAAGACTGAAAATTAAATCAACGGATATTAAAGTCGTTGTAAGTGAACTCATCGCAATACCGCTTTTTCCTGTCAATTTCAGTACGTCTGCAAAAGCCATAACAACACCATATATAATAACTCCAATTACATATAATGAGCTTCTTTTAAGGCAGCTTGTCAGAAAAACCTTTCCGTCAAGCCCAACTTGTCTGTTATTCTTCATTAGTTCATGCCTCGTTTCTGAATCTTCTGCTTTGTTTTCTACGCGATGACGATTCTATCGTTTCTATTTGCAAGTCTTCCGATATATCTATATCCTGTAACTCTTCAGGCGGTTCGGAATACAAATTCACTGCTCGATTATACGGGTCGGCCTTGATTTTCTTAACATTCGCAACCTCTGTTTTCGTATTTTCCTCACGCTCTTTTTCGCCTTGCTCCATTTCATCTACCATAAACAAAAGCTGCTCGTTTAATTCTCTGACATTTTCAATTTTCAGAGATGCCGTTTCCTCGTTTTTTTCTTCTTCGTCTTCGAGAATATCTTCCTCTGTATCATCATTAACGACATCGACCAATGTCGAATACATTGATCCCAGCGCTTTCTGCATTGCAGGGAAGGTCATCGGATCGGGCTTTTCATCTTTCCCTTTTAAATTCGCTTTGGCCTTGTGTGAATAACGCTGTTCGAGCACACTCGCAAGGAGCTGTGCAGGCGTTGACGCCCGGGAATTTCTCGGCGAAAAACTTTTTTTGTTATCATTGTTATTCACTCGAAAATTCCTCCTTATGTAATAAATATTTCCTCATGCACGTACTATTTAATACATATCGATTTCGGCCAAACCCAATGCCACATTCAAGAACAAAACGCACCCCAATATTCAATATGCAATATGTAATTTATTATACCATATATAGATTTGATGTCAATTCTTTAGCTCAAAATAAGATAACCATGCGAGGTCGCCGTAATTATGATGAATCATTTATTTCCGATATTTATTTTCTTATCTGCAATTATTTCGATAATCACAAATAAAACCGATACCGCCGCAGAAGCTTTATTAAATGGCGGAACCGAAGCTATAGAGCTTTCAATAACACTTCTCGGAGCAATTTGTCTCTGGGGTGGTTTTATGAATATCGCGCGTGCAAGCGGTCTTACGAAAATAATCTCACGAGTGCTCTCCCCCCTTTTGTGCAGTCTGATGCCATCACTTAAAAGCAATTCTGCTGCAAAGGAATATGTATCAATGAATGTAGTATCCAATCTGCTGGGTCTCGGAAATGCCGCCACACCGCTCGGCATCTCCGCCATGAGGTCGCTTAATGACGGCAGAATTTCCGATACAGCAACAAACGATATGATAACATTTGTTGTTCTTAATACAGCATCGATTCAGTTAATTCCAAGCACTCTTTCGGTTTTGAGAAGTCAAGCCGGGTCGCATACTCCTCTTGATATTCTGCCCTGTGTATGGGTCTCATCATTGATTTCTGTTTCAGTGGGCATAGGAATATGCAAAATATTTTCGACCGAAAGGAAAAAAATATAAATGGGTAATTATTTTCTACTTAGCGTTGTTTCCTTGATCGTAATTTTTGCTGTTATTAAAAAAGCACCTGTTTTCGATCTTTTTTTGGAGGGAGCAAAGGAAGGTATAACAACTACATTTTCTATAATCCCGGCACTTGTCGGACTTGTTGTCTGCGTATCAATGCTTCGCTCATCAGGCACTATAGACATTCTTGTTTCTGCTCTTTCGCCTTTTGCCAAAAAGGTATCTGTTCCGCCCGATGTTCTCCCCCTTGCACTTCTGCGTCCTATTTCCGGAAGCGGCGCTCTTGCTGTTATTCAGGACATATTTGAGCACTGGGGACCCGATACCTTTACCGGCCGTGTCGCATCGGTAATGATGGGGTCAACAGAAACTACATTTTATACCATTGCAGTGTATTACGGAAGCATCGGGATAAAAAAGACAGGTATTACACTGTTGGCTGCTCTTTCTGCAGATCTGACAGGAATGATACTTTCCGCACTTACGGTATCGATATTCTTTTAAAAAAGCAACTGCGTCTTGTGCCCGGCATAAGACGCAGTTGCTTTTTTATTTAATTAGTAAGCTTTGCCCCAGCATACCATGTGCTTTGCTTTCTTTCCGCAGCAGACGCACTTATCGGATATATCTCTCTGATCATGAGGAATACATCTGGAGCCAACTCCCGTAATCTCTTTTACCTTATCCTCGCAAGCCTCATCACCGCACCACATTGCATAAACAAAGCCATCACCTTTTTCTTCGATTGTCTTTGTTATTTCATCCATGGATGTGCAGTCATAGCTTCTCTTATTTCTGTTTTCAAGAGCCTTCTGATACAGTCCGTCGCGAACTGCTGAAAGTCTTTCATTTACTGCTTCTGCAATCTTCGACAGATCGGCTGTGGTTTTCTCTCTGTCATGACGGGTAACAAGCACACACTGTCCGTTTTCAATATCACGGGGACCTATCTCAAGTCTTACAGGAACACCCTTCATTTCATATTCGGAAAACTTCCAGCCTGCAGAGTTATCACTGTCATCTACCTTTACGCGTATACCTGCTGCCTTAAGTGTATCACGAAGCTCATAAGCCTTATCAAGAACACCGGGCTTATGCTGAGCAATAGGAAGTATAACGACCTGAATCGGAGCTACGGCAGGCGGCAGAACAAGACCGTTGTTATCGCCGTGGGTCATTATTATCGCACCGATAAGACGTGTTGTGACACCCCATGATGTCTGGAAGGGATACTCAAGCTTGTTCTCCTTGCTTGTATACTGGATTCCAAATGCTCTTGCAAATCCATCGCCAAAGAAATGCGATGTTCCTGCCTGAAGTGCCTTACCGTCATGCATAAGTGCCTCGATTGCGTATGTATCTACCGCACCTGCAAACTTGTCGCTCTCGGTTTTTACACCCTTTACAACAGGCATTGCAAGACTTTCTTCGCAGAACTTAGCGTATGTATCGAGCATTCTGACAGTCTCTTCTCTTGCCTCTTCTGCTGTTGCATGGATAGTATGACCTTCCTGCCAGAGAAATTCTCTTGAACGAAGGAAGGGACGTGTGGTTTTTTCCCATCTTACAACAGATACCCACTGATTATAAAGCTTGGGAAGATCACGCCATGAATGAATAATATTTGCATAGTGCTCGCAGAAAAGTGTTTCGGAGGTAGGTCTTACGCAAAGACGCTCCTCAAGAGGCTCACTGCCGCCATGAGTTACCCAGGCAACCTCAGGTGCGAAGCCCGCAACATGATCCTTTTCCTTCTGCAGAAGGCTTTCGGGAATAAACATAGGCATGCATACATTCTCATGTCCGCTTTCCTTGAACATACCGTCAAGGATTTTCTGCATGTGCTCCCATATAGCGT
The DNA here is from genome assembly GCA_045536305.1 of Acutalibacteraceae bacterium. Classification (GTDB taxonomy): domain Bacteria; phylum Bacillota; class Clostridia; order Oscillospirales; family Acutalibacteraceae; genus JAISGQ01. The sequence continues at coordinate 80,845 of JAZSNH010000086.1, read as the reverse complement.
AGCCGTAAGGACGAATAACCATGCATCCCTTAACGCTTGTATACTCGATAAGCTCTGCTTTTTTCACTATATCGGTATACCATTTGGCAAAATCCTCTTCCATAGAAGTTATAGATTCTACCATCTTATTCTGATTTGCCATTTATATCAGATCCTTTCGTTTTTACTCTTATTCATTTATTGTTCCGTAACTGTAACAGAGAGTGATAACTCTTCATTTGTTCCTGTGACCCAGCAGCTTGTCTTTCCTTTTACGTGTATATTCACCGGAAGTGACACCGTTCCTGCTGTTGTCACTGTGGAAACATCAGCTATGATATTTACTTTTTCTGCTATATTTTCATCTGTGAGCTTTGAAATTTCCGCTTTGGGTCCGACAAAAGTAACGTTCAGGGTTCCCGATGGAATTATTCTCATTTCTGTTGCGGCAGAATCATATTTAAAATTCTCTTCGCTGACATTTACCTGCAAAGTCTTTGTTGTATAGCCGTCTAAATCAAATATTACATCGACTGTCAATTCGCTGCCTGACAAGCCTCCTGTCAGTTCTATTCCCGCAGGGAAGGATGTGGTAAAGGAATATACATTATTGGTCGGTGTAATAGACGATATATCTATCTTGTCCGTCTTTAATTCAAGCGTTTTTATCACATCATAGATAGGATCCTCAAGATTGATATTCGGCGCATACTTGATGCCTATATTTTTTTCAGGTGCAATCTTTATGCCGCTCTCAAGCTTTGCAAAATTAAAGTCCTTTCCTACTCTGCTTTCATTAAATGCTGTAACAATTTTTACCGTTGTATTTACTCTTATCGGTACTCTTACCGTTACTTTTGCATCTGAGACGGGAATATTTTCGTATTGCTCCTCGATTGCGGTTACCGCTACATAGTTTAAATCGCTGCCGCTTATTTTTGCTCCGCTTTCATTGAGCAAAACGAATATTCCGTCAGCAAAATCCGTAGTCTCCTTTAAATCCTTCGCGCCTTCCGCAAAAACCTCGACCGATGCAATTTTATTTACAGCAGCCTGCGGTCCTGAGATCGTAACATCTGTAATTTTCTCATTGCCAACATAGGTTATCGGAGATTCCATTGCATAGTTTTCTTTTTCAGCGGTCGCTGTTGAGTTTGTCTTCGTTTTAATTGCAAAAGGCTTTGTAAGAAGCACGTCAAGTTTTACTGTAATTGATTCTACCGACGATTCCACTGTCACGTCATAGAGGTTGTTGCTGCAGGTCACCTTCAAAGAAAGGGTATAGTTGTTCGGTTGATCCTCAATGACGTTTGCAAGCTGTGCCGTTACCAGAATATCCTCTTTTTTAAGCTGCGTCAATGAATATCTGTTTCCTCGCACCGTAACGGGAACGGTATATGTTTTGTCACCGAGCGCGGCTGTATCCATGATATCCAGCAAAACCAGACCCTTTGAATCGATAGCCTTCAAATCTATGGTCACAGGTACATCCGCAAATGTTTTTTCCTCGTTCGGACTTACATTCAAGGTTATATAAAACCAAAAAACAACAGATATGACCACCGACAGGATGACCAGCACCCTTTTATCAAAAAGCCACTCAAAAGAAATTTTACCGGTAATTTTTTTTAACTTTTTCTTGATTCCTTTTGACGATATCTTCACTGATCCACCCGCTTTCTGTTCTTACGAAAACCGTCATCGGCAGACAGCAACTCTATTTCCTCATCTGCAGGCTTCTTTTTGATATTTTTTCTCAGCATTGTCTTTACAGAATTTAATTTTCCGCCCGAAGAATTATCTGCTTCATCATCTTCTTCCGGAATAAGCACATTCATAAGCGCCGATGTAAATTCGGCAATATTCGAATAGCGTAATATTTCGCCGTTTTCAACGACAGACATAAGCCCGTTTTCTTCAGACAGAACTGCAACCACAGCATCTGAGCTTTCGCTCATGCCAATCGCCGCTCTGTGACGAGTTCCATAATCCGCACGCGGATTTATTCCCTGCGTCAGAGGCAAAATACAGCCTGCCGCATAAATCCTGCCCTCACGGATAATTACTGCACCGTCATGAAGAGGTGCCTTGTTAAAAAACAGATTACTCAGCATTCTGGTGCTTACGCTTGCATCTACGACAGTTCCTGTTCGGGCTATCTCATCAAGCTTTACCGTTCTCTCGAACACAACAAGTGCACCCATTCGTTCTTTCTGCAGGAATCTGAACCCTTCCACGACACCGCTTATTGCCGCAAGGTCTGCCGCCCTTTTCTCATCTTCCTTCTCAAGTCCGAGAAGGTTTTTCATTGAAAATCGGCTTCTTCCCACTCTTTCTATCACAGAACGAAGCTCAGGCTGGAAAATGATAAGCATTGCGATAACTCCGTTTCGGATAATTATCTCAACTATGTAGGCAAGCATATTCATCTGAAGCAGTCTTGCGATCATATACGCAACAAGAATGATCAGACTGCCCTTTACAAGAAGCTGTGCTCTGCTGTTCTTGATAAATAAAATAAATTGATAAATCAGAAAGGATACGATAGCAATATCTAAAATATCGGTAAATTTGAACAATTCAACTACTGATTTTATGTTATCCCATAATTGTGCCATAAATCCTTCACCCCTACAACGGCATTACGGCTCTCAAACATATTTTTCGCTTTTAATATTGTAGCAATAATAAGATTATTATGCAATCCCTTTTTTTATTTTGTTCTTGAAAAATACGTATAGCAAACAGCTTTTTTACATGAAATAAATCAACGGTAAATATTGTACAGTATTTACCGTTGATTTATTCGAACATTTGTTCTATAATATGTCTGCAAGCGTTCTTATTTTTATTATTTGCAGCATAATTTTATGCTGCAGCCACCGAGGTGTTATGTAATCAATGAAGAAATATATAAATGTCATTGCAAGCTTTGATACAACAGGAAATATAACCCCCATTAAAATTATATGGGATGACGAATCCTCATTTAAAATCGACCGTATATCTGAAATACGTCCGGCCGTATCGCTTAAGGCAGGCGGTGCAGGAATGCGCTATACATGTTTTATACACGGGCATCAGCGATATGTATTCTTTGAACGAGGATTATGGTATGTAGAGAGCAAGGATTAAAAACAGACAAGCCGTTTGCGATATAAACATATCGTAAGCGGCTTGTCTGATAAATCACTTATTGCTTCTTTGCCAAAAACGACAAAATGGAATTGGAGCCCTTTGTACTGCCTCTTCCGCTCCTGTAATAATTCGAGGAATTTGAGAACATTCCTGTGTTCTGCTGTGTATTGGTCGTTACGACACCCAGAATATCTCCGCCAAGAGCCTTAAGAATATCTGCCGTTGACTTGAATGCATCAAGATTTGTTCTTCCGTACTGTGCCACAAGAATAGATGCATCAACCTTTCCCACTACGCTTGTGGCATCTGCAACAAGCTCAACCGAGGGAGTATCGATTATAACGTAATCGAACTGGCTCTGAACAGATTCTATAAGCTCATCAAAAACAATACTGTCAAGCAGGTCTGCTATATTTATATTATTGAGATTAGTATTGTTTACAGCCGTAATGACATATAGATTTCTGTTTGAGGTCTTGCATATTGTTGCGGCAAGATTCGTTTTTCCCAAAAGCAGATCTGCAAGACCAAAGGTAGACTCTATCTTCATCTGCGGACTTATGCTCGGACGTCTCATATCAGCCTCTATAAGCAGAACCATTGCATCGGTTTCCGCCAGTGCCGTTGCAAGACCTATTGCAACCGATGTACGGCCGTCACGCGGCTGTGCACTGCATATCGCAATTGAGCGCACGCGTTTTTCGGAATACTTCACTGTCGAACGAAGCGTCTGATATGCATTGCCTATCTTCTGCCCCATCTTTTCGCCGTTTCCGACTCTCGATGTTGAAGGAATGGAAGCAATAGTCGGTATATCTATAATCTTATAAAGCTTATTGTGACCTCTCATAGTTCTGTCTGTAATAAAAAGAACAGCATTTACGATCAGGAACACGCCAAATGCTATGAGCGCCGCATACAAGCCGTTTAAAAACGCCGGAACAACACGCGAGGTCTCTTCGTATGTACGGCCCGATTCGGATGTGTCTATCTCAAAATCATAGCCGTTCTTTGTATATTCTGCATTTATGTCCTCGATGCAGGTATTAAGGAAGGTGACCATAAACACATCAGCTTCACGCCAGCTTCCCTCATAGGCTATAGTTACCATTATGCTCGAGTTGCCTACCTCTTCAGCAGTTACCCTTCTTTTAAAATCCTCCGGATTATAGGTAGTTATAAAATTTGCGCTCGTAAGTGCTTTTGCTATAGTATCCGAATTTTCTATCGAATAAATTGCATCGTCAACAAGCAAATTGGCAAGCTCAAGCGAATCTCTTGCTGCAGTAATGCTTTCTGATGTTATCTTAGGTGACACCTTAAGCTGTGCTTTGACTATCGATTCTTCAGGTGTGGCAATAACCGTGTAGATAAACACGAAAATAAACGCACCCAAAACTATACCCAACAGCCACATTACTCTTCTTGTACACAACTGAATAAATTCGGAAAAGGCAGAGCCTCTGTTCACATCTATCACGTCCTTGAACATCTTCTGTATATCAATACAGCATTATTTATAGATTATAAATGTGCTGCTCGGTTAAGTCAACCGTGATAATATTAACAATTTATCGATTTTACTCTGAATCACTGATAATCCCGGTTTTTATAAGCTTAATTTTTGAGTACCCTTTATCTGACGGTACCCTATAGCCGATTTTATCAGATATGTCTGATTCAATAATAAAGCTTGTAAGCTCGGTCAAATCGCTGTCTGTAAGTATATTGAATTTATTCTTATCATAGGAAAATCCTGAAAGCCCATCATAAGCGCCTGCATAACTCATTACGCCTCCCTTGAATTCACCATTGTATGCAGAACTGAGCATGTCAAACAAGAGGTCATTATATTTTCCATATACAGAAGCTATTATCCTGTCGTCTTCATCGACTCTGTCCGCACCGTAGGTCATAACCTTATTAAGCTCGGGAGCTTTGATGCTTTCAGTAATTTCCTTATAAGTGGAATCAGAGCAGAAAATAACACTGCAGCCATTATCAAACCATGATTGTGATCTTTTAACCGCCATATCACTGCCCGATACGTTATAATAGATATTTATCGGTTTCCTGGACACGCCGATTTCCATTGCGGCTATCTGCGCTCCTTCCAAAAAGCCCATTATATAATTATAGGTTTCTTCGTTTTCTTCTCCCTGTATGCCGACAGTAAGGTTACCTTCCTTTACAGCACTGTAACCTGCATAAACACCACCATAAGAGCGAAGCATATTAACACACTGAATATTGGGTCTGACAAGAAAATCATTGCCGAAATCTATACATATAAACTTTGTATCCTTATATTTCCCCGCATAAGAATATACTGCGCTTTCATCATCCACCCCGAAAAGCACAATAACCTCGGCGCCTGCATCCTTTGCCTCTTTTATCTGTGTATTAACCGTTCCCGAAAACGATCGGTATTTCAATCCGCTCGCTTCGGAATATTTCGCTATCCCTTCAAGACAACTTGCGGCAGCTGACTTTGTGTCAGTTGTATCCATCGATGTTATAAAGGCTATGTCCGTATCTTCTTTTGAACAAGCCGCCATTACCGATAACATTCCAAAACACATTATTGCCGCCATTAAAAAGGCTGTAATTTTTTTCATTCTTTTTCCTCCATATCCAAATCAGAAGGACCAAAGCTTTCGGGCAAAAGGGTCGAAAGCAATATTTTCTCATAATTTTTGTCGTCAACTGCACTTACAACAAGAAAATCATCTTTGCAAAATTCTCTCAGCACTTGTCTGCACACACCGCAGGGAGTCGTAGGCTTATTTCCGTTTTTAAGATTTCCTCCGACCACCGCTATTGCGTCAAAGGAAATATCGCCTTCACTCACTGCTTTGAATATCGCAACGCGTTCTGCACAGCATGTAGGTGAAAAGGCTGCATTTTCTATATTACACCCATCGTATATCTTTCCCGATTTTGTCAGCAACGCTGCCCCAACATTAAATCCAGAGTACGGTGCATAAGACTTTTTCTGTGCAGTCAATGCTTTTTTCACCAATCTGCTTACAGGTGCTTTTATCAGTATATCCTTTGAAAAGCCTTCTGCCTTAATATCAAATTTTACTCCGAGCATATCCGCGATCGATTTTCCTATAACATCAAACCCTGTTAATGTATGAAGATTTAAGGGCTTGACCTTTTCTCCGTATACAATTATCGGGATATACTCTCTCGAATGATCTGTACTTTCCGTTGCAGGATCACATCCATGGTCTGCAGTGATTATCAAAACGTCCTCAGACTTCATCGATTTAATAAATCCATCGAGCCATAAATCAAATTCTGCTATTGACCGCGCATAACCGTCAACATCGTTTCGATGACCGTAAAGCATATCAAAGTCAACAAGATTTACAAAACAAAGGCCGTTAAAATTTCTTTTTGCTATCTGAGCAGTTCTCCTCATTCCCTCTTTATTGTTCTTTGTCGGGTAGCTATCTGTGACACCCTTGCCTGCAAAGATATCGTTTATCTTTCCGACCGTAATGACATCCTTTCCGTTTTCAGAAAGAATATCGAGAAGAGTTTTTTTCGGCGGCTCGACACTGAAGTCATGTCGGTTTGCGGTTCTTTCATATTTTCCCGAGGTACCGATGAACGGTCTTGCAATTACTCTTCCCACTGCATATTTACCCGAAAGTATCCTTCTTGCGATTTTGCAGTATTCATATAATTCTTCAGGCGGTACAACCTCTTCATGTGCCGCTATCTGGAAAACACTGTCGGCAGATGTATATACTATAAGCTTGCCTGTTTTGATGTGCTCATCGCCGTAATCATTTATTACCTTTGTTCCCGAATACGGCTTATTACACAAAACTTCCCTGCCGGTTTTTCTTGAAAATTCATCTATTATTTCCTTCGGAAAGCCATCGGGAAATACAGGAAACGGTGTCTCAGAAACGAGTCCTGCTATTTCCCAATGTCCCGTTGTAGTATCCTTTCCTTCCGAGCGTTCAAGGGCACGAGCAAACGCAGCCTGCGGCTTTTCATAAGTTTTTCCGCAGCTTACACCGTCAATATTAAAAAGTCCCAATTTTCTCAATGCCGCTGCTTTGAAATTATCTGATGCAGAAGCAGAGCGCAATGTATTGCTCCCCTTATCGCCGTATCTCTCAGCATCGGGCAATTCTCCAATTCCCAGACTGTCTAAAACAATCAGAAATACTCTTTTGATCATTTTTGCACCTCCGTGATGCACCAATACCATCAATTTTTTTACGACTAAAATTATATAATACGATCATTCTGTTGTCAAACACTCGCACTATCCAACCTCTGCGTAATCGAATATCTGTCCTATTATACCTGAATCGTCCCCGTTTACATTGGTATAAGAATCGGGAATTTTACCTATTATTACAGTTTCTGCAATCAAAAATTCCCCCTCTACCTCAGCAAAGGTCGTAAAGCTCGGTGTAATTATTGCAATATTGGTCTTCACTGTGCATATCATACTGTGTTTGGTTTGATTTATACCCGCAGAAACAAAGGTGCTTTTTAATCCTGTTGTCATTCCTCCATAAGTTTTGAGCCTTATGTCTATCTTCGGTCCTTTATCGTACAGCATTCCGATGTCGAGCAGTGTTCCAAGCGGCACGGAAAAATTTGCAGTCTCAAATTCTTTAAGCCGCTCGAGCACAGCGCTTCCGATTTCACTTTTAAAGCTGTTGACCATATCGCTTCTGGCCGAAACGGACTGAACCGAACCGCTTTCATCATTTATAATTTCCACAAACTTACTGTAATCATATCTGCCGTTTTCTATGACCTCCTGCACTGCATCATTCAACGCCTTTGATGCTTCATTCCTTGAAACGGATATTACCATATCTTTTATAAGATGAGTAAGTATTCCATTAAAAATCAGCAGAATAATAATTACTGCAGAAATCATAAAAAAACCTCGAAGTAAAATATCTCCCTTCTTTTTCTTATATTTTTCGTAGTACAAACAGCACCCCTCCTTCTCATTTATTACAATATACTTTGCAAGCATATAATATGTGAGCATATTTTTCTTGATTTATTGAAAAAAAAAGAATAAAATAACAGAAAAACAACCTGGGAGTGATTATTTCATGAAAAAAATCAAATGGGGTATTTTAGGAACCGGAAATATAAGCACTAGCTTCTGCAATGCTCTCAGTGTACTTGATAACGCCGAAATATACGCAGTGTGTTCACGAACAAATGAAACTGCTGAAGCTTTTGCAAAAAAATACGGGGCATCCCTTACATTTACAGATGTCTCGGAAATGGCTAAAAGCGATGTTGATATTATATATATCGGTATCCCTCACAGCAAGCATGCACAGGCTGCTTACAATGTTATAAGCGAAAGCAAGCCTGTACTTTGCGAAAAAGCATTTGCTTTAAATTTAAGGCATGCAAACACTGTCATTGAACTTGCAAGAAAAAAGAATGTATTCCTTATGGAAGGACTTTGGACACGTTTTCTTCCCGCTATACTCAAGGCAAAGGAATGGATCGACAACGGTCTGATCGGTGATATCGGAGAAATACAGGCATCATTTTCCTTCCCGCAGCGCGATACATCTCCCGAAGGACGGTTACTCAACCCTGCACTCGGCGGCGGAGCACTGCTTGATATAGGTGTGTATCCTGTATTTATTTCACAATGGCTTTTCGGCGGCCAGCCCGAAAGCATTGAAACCTCGGTAAAATTCACTGAGACCGGTGTTGACAACGAAAGTACGACCATTCTTCATTATGCAGGCGGCAAAAAGGCCTATATTTCCACAAACTTTATTTACGATTCATGTCACGCGACTATAATCGGAAACAAGGGCTGTATTTTCATTCCCAATTTCTGCTGGGCATCAAGCGCCTTCTGTATTCTTGACGGCAAGCTTGTCGAAAGCTTCTTCGAGCCGCTTGAAAACGGACTTAAATACGAAGCGGCACATGTTATGGAATGCCTTGAACAGGGTCTTACCGAATCCCCCCTTTATCCATTACAGATGACGATCGATGAAATGTCCACCTGCGACAAAATACGCGCTCAGTGGGGATTGGTTTATCCGGGTGACAACGATTTTATCGGGCCTGCTTCACACGCCTCTGCTGATAAAAAAACTCCTATGCCCACTTCGCCCGAATGGTGGAGAAATTCAGTATTCTATCATGTTTATCCTCTGGGCTTTTGTGATTCTTTGCTTAAAAATGATTTTTCCGAAAAGCCGCTGAAAAAGCTTCATTTAATAACCGAAAAATCTTCCGAAATAGCCGCAAAAGGATATAACGCTCTTTATCTTGGCCCTGTTTTCGAATCCACATATCACGGATATGATACAGCGGATTACACAGTTGTAGACAGGCGACTTGGCGAAAATAAAGATCTCAGTGAGCTTGTATCGGTCATGCACCAAAACGGAATCAGAGTTATCCTCGATGGTGTATTCAATCATGTCGGCAGAGATTTTAAGCCCTTTAAGGATGTTCTTGCAAACCGCGAAGGCTCCCCTTATTGCTGGTGGTTTAATATCAATTTCGGCGGCAATTCGCCCTACAACGATGGACTCTGGTATGAAGGCTGGGAGGGGCATTATGAGCTTATTAAGCTCAATCTCAAAAACGAACAGGTTCGTGACTATATCTGTAATTGCATAAAGGGCTGGATAGAAGAATTTGATATTGACGGCCTGCGCCTTGATGTAGCCTACTGCCTTGATCTTGACTTCCTTCATCACTTACGCAGCTTCTGCAAATCCATAAAACCCGATTTCTTTCTTCTCGGCGAATGCCTGCATGGTGATTACAACACCTGGTGTAACCCATCAACCCTTGATTCTGTAACAAACTACGAATGCTATAAGGGCCTGCACTCCTCCTTTAACAGCTCTAATATGCATGAGATCGCTTATTCGCTGAATCGTCAGTTCGGTCCGGATCACTGGACTATTTACAAAAATCTGCCTCTTTATTGTTTTGTTGATAATCACGACGTTTCCCGTATTGCTTCTCTTATAGAAAAACCCGAAAATCTTCCTCTTATTTACTCTTTACTTTTTGCTATGCCGGGTATCCCCTCTGTTTATTATGGAAGCGAATTTGCCTTGAAAGCTAACAAATCTCAGGGAGATGAAGCGCTTCGTCCGCCACACACTGCACTCTCACACCAAAGCGGCGAGGCAGCAAAATTGTGTTCTTATATAAGCAAGCTTTGCGAGATAAAAAAAGCATCGCCATCACTCTGTTTTGGCAGCTACAAGCAACTTTATGTAAATTCAAAGCAGCTTGCTTTTATTCGCGAGTATAACGGAGAAAAGGTAATTTATGCCGTTAATTGCGATGAAAACCCTGCCGATCTCCACGTAGGCATAAACTGCACAGCTTACGATATGATAACAGAAAAGAATATTTCTGTTGACGGTACCTTGAAGCTCCCCGCTTATACCGCTGTTATTGCCCGTATTTAATCATTCTTCACCCTAAAAAATAATACCGTTTATTACCACCTCCGTGCTTGACTACATTATCTGTTTTTGATATTATTAGTGCAAGTGCGGAGGTGATTTTATGGAAATAAAGGGAAGCAATCAAAGTCTGGTCAAAACCACTAATCAGGCTCTTATTATCAAGACGATCCGCGAAAAAGGTAAAATGTCAAGAAGTGAGATAGCCAAGCATCTCTCTCTTTCAAATCCGAGTGTCTCTAAAAACGTTGATGACCTTATAGAAAAAGGACTATTGATTGAAACCGGTTCACTTGTCACCGATGTCGGACGACGTCCGATCATGCTTGAATTTAACGGTCATCACGGATGTGTTGCAGTTGTTGACCTTTCGAGCAGCGACGGCAGGATATGTATTGCTGATCTTGACGGAAACAAGCTTAAGTACTCCCGCGTCGAAGGCGGTAAAATTATTTCGAGAGATATGCTCGACGGCATCATTGTCACATTAAAAAGCATGCTTAAGGATATTGGAGAAAATAATTATCCCCTGGTTGGTATATGCATCGGTGTTCCGGGTGTTGTCGAACCTGAAAGCGGACGCCTGCATTGGTCCTCTCGTATTGAAAATTACGAGGAATTAGACCTGAAATATATGTTCAACAATGAATTCAATGTACCTATCACAATAAAAAACGATGTTAATCTTGCTGTTTGCGGCGAGCGTGTTTTCGGTTGCGGAAACAACGCTCAAAATATGATTTACATAAACATCGACGCCGGTGTCGGTATCGGCATTGTGCTTGACGGAAATCTTTATGAAGGCCGCCGTGGGTTTGCAGGTGATCTCGGTGTTATCCTTGCAAATATGGATGTTACAGTAAATACTGACCGAAGTGAATATATGAAGCTTATTCTCGAAAATAAGATCTCAACATACAACATGGTCAGTGATGCAGCTGCAATGTTTGATGCCGGCAGAGAAACCGTCCTTCGTTCAATTGTTTCAAACAGCTCTGAAATCGTTTTTACCGATCTGATAAAGGCCTATGGTATGGGCGACCCTGCCGTTCGCGGTATCTTATATAATTACGCAAAATATATTGCCGTACTTATGAAAAATCTTGTCAGTCTTTTGGATGTTGACCTTATTGTTATCGGCGGTCAGACCACCCGTCTCGGAAGTTCATTTATCAATGATCTGACAGATTATTTCCTCTCTCTTCCCGGCTATGCAACCGCGCAGATACGTGCATCAAGACTTCTTGATACAGCCGTTATTTACGGTGGTATGCACACCGCATCACAAATAGCTATAAACGAAATAATTGAGGGAAGCTCAAAATAAAGCCTGCCTCAATTTTACAAAACAGATAAAATCCCCATGATGCAGATATTTTCTGCTTCATGGGGATTTTGCTATTTAGTTTTCTTTTTTGTATTTCTTAACCTTGATCTTGACCTTGTGAACTCTTTCAATGTATTCGTCAAGCAAGCCAAGTGCTTCGAAATCCTTCAGCATGTCAGCATCGGAATATTCTTCTGTCTCTGCTTCGGCAAATTCCTTTGCGTATTCCTCCTGATACGGAGATTCAGTAAACGGTACTTCCTGAACACGATTGTTTTCATCAAATCTCTCTTCAGGTTTTTCGATCACCGGTACTGCCTCTTCTGAAGGAACGATTTCCTCGGGTTCCTCTGTATCTACCTGTGCATATACAGGGATTATGGGCTTGACGGTAACCTTGACCGCAGAATCGTCCTTTTCTGCCGCTGATTCAAGTTTGCTTGCATACAGTTCGTCAATATTTATCTCCGGAGTCGTTGACGGATATGATTCGACCTGTATATCCACCGGTTCTTCGTCAGGTTCAATTACCTTGGTAAGATCACGCACCGGCGGTAATACAATGACCGGCGGCTCTTCGACCTCAGGCTCAGGTTCCGGCTCGACCTCGGGTTCCGGCTCTTCCTCTATAACAACGGGGAAATATTCTCTCTTCTCTACCCCTTCCTTTTCTCTGTCCTTTGTCTTGAAATACTTAAGAAGAAGAACAGCTGCAAGCACAAGGATAAGGAGAATAAGCAGAATGAGGAGGATTATAAAAATTATAGCGTCAACATTTGTGTATCCTCCGGTAAACGTTACCGCTGCCATACCCTCTGACATCATAAAGCCGAGGCAATCTTCATTTTCCTGACTCTTAACGGAATAGGAACCGGTCAGCGTGTCTACCTTTCCGTTTCTTAATTCATCATCAGAAATAAATGAATAATAATATGATGTGACATTCGTCATACTGAGAAGCGAAGAAATGTCATAGGTGTCGCAAAGCTCTGTATCGGGAGATACCTTAATTATGCTTTTTGCTCTGCCGTAGGTAATCTTACGTTCAGTGGAACCGCCAAACAATGTATCCTCTGCACGAGTAATATCCTTTGCCGTTCCATCGATCACTATCTCTACGCAAGGAGACGTAAATTCTTCCGAGAAACCATCAAGGAGCACATTTATATGAGTGTTCGCAGCACCCTTTATATCGTAATATGCCTTGATATTGTTCAGTATATCGGTTGATGTATTATCATCCATGATGATATAAATCTCACGAGTAAATTTATCATCACCGCGTGCTATCAGATTATAATATACAAGACTCGCGGTACTGATGCTCTGATAACGAGTTTTGAGTGTTGCATACGCTGCCTGTGATCCGTAATCAAGAGTATTACCGCCTAATGTAGGCTGTGAATCAGCTTCTACTCCGTCTATTTCAACAGCAAGCTTAGAGGGTGAGCCTCTTTCGGATACGATGTTGTAGGTAAAAGGCATCTGTGAATCAACACAGAGCTTTGTAAAGCTTATGCTTTCTGTAAACTCCTCAAGCGTTGCAAACGGAACGCTTGCATCTGTTACATCGCCAAATGCAGCCGTACAGGTATCACCCAATACCTGAGTTGTTTTTGCGGAAAGATCTGACACATCACGAGCCTTAAATTCAACAGATATAACCGCAGATGAAGACAACGCTGTTGCATTCACCTCTGCTCCCAACGGCTTTACAGATTCAAAGTATGCAATTATATCAGTATAGCTGTCCTGATCTATCTCGGGTATCATGCGAAAATCAATCGTTCTCTCAAAGTAGCCGTTTGATTTAAGCACTGTCTTAAAGCTTACCTTAGATATCATGGTTGCCTTTCCCTCGGCGACATCGACTTTTCCGCCTTCAAGCTGATAAGCCTTATCTCCGACATTTACGACAACACCTGACTGCTTGATAAAGGCTGCGGCTACCGGGATATCAGACAGGCTGACATCCGCACCGCTTACAAATGAATCAAGCACAGCGTTTACATCTATAAATGAGAACAGTTCTTTGCTTTCAAAATCCTCCTGAAAGGTAAGGCCCTTCATGAATATCCTGTCTGACGTTTCAAAAACAATATTGGGCTTTCTTCCGAGAAGCTTCTCTATTTTTGAAATATAGTCATCAAGTGATTTGAATCTTACAGTCAGCTCGTAACGTGTACCGACTTCATCGTCTATAAGTTTACTCTCAAGAACATCCGGCATCTGGCTTTTTACCAGAGCATCCAGCTCATCAAGAGACTCAAAAGCATTCAGAGCAAGTGCCTTATCAAACGAAACGGTCATTACTCTCTCGCCGTAAAATTCGCCCGACACACTTATTTTGGTGTGTAAATCAACCGTAAAGTTTGCTGCATCTGCAACAGAACATCCGGTGAAAGTAAGCATAACGGCAATCACTATCACAAGCGAAACTATCATCGCTTTGATGTGAGATAATTTATTTTTTCTCATTTTGCCGCTCCTTTCCATTTGCAATACATTATCTGTTCCTGTACATTGTGTATGTCAGGCCATCATAGGGATTAACAAAAGTTATCGTCTGCGGAGATACCTGATATGTGGATTCAAAGGTAATATTGTTCATCACTGCATATTCGGAACCGTTAACAGTCACAAACAAATTCCCATTGTCAAACCTTAATTCTTCCGTACTGATTTCTGAAACACTGTTGGTAACACTGTTTGCAATTGTCGCAGAAAAATTTCCGTTTTCAAAACTTATGCTGTTTTGATTATCATTCTGCCAAAAACCGCCAAGCTTTACACTTACAAAAGCAGGTGATGCTATTGCATTTCTCAGATCGGTCTGAAGTACGCCCTGAATATTTCCTTCATTTGCTTTTACAAGAAGCGACAGCAAATCGCTCAGATAATCATTTTCCTTGTTCTGCAAATTTTCAGTTCCGTACATTCTTGATAATGCCAGATACGCAATTGCGTCCGAATAATTTTCTGCCTCCGAAGCATTATCACTCTTTATAAATACATTTAATTCCTCTTCTGCCGACAGATAATTTCCATTATTGTAATACATTCGTCCAAGGCGGAAACAGGAATTATAATACCATGTTTCGGAATCGGCATACGATGCATTATTCAGGCTTTCGAAATGCACCTTTGCATCCGTATATTTTTCTTCGTTGTACAGAAGCTTTGCATATTCATATCTTGCTGAGTTTGATTTGTTTTGAATTTCCGCTGTTTCGCTGTCATTTTTCAGATCAGGATAAGCGGCTATATCTGTCAGGATCAACCCATAGAGATTGTATGCCCTCATGTACAATTCCGAATTGTTGCTTTTCTTTGCGGAATCGCTGTATTCATCTGCCTGAATTATTTGCAGATCGATTCTGCTGCCGATTGCCTCGCTGTAATCTATGGTTTTGTTGTAATAGGAAATCGCAGATTCGTAATCGCCTGCGTTTTGAGCCGAAAGACCCAGTGCATAGTAGCATTCGTTAAGCAGAGAAGCTGTTTGTGAATAACCCTTGATATCCTCAAGGATTTCAATTGCACCGTTATAATCTCCCCTGTTGACCAATTCCTGCGCCTGAGAGAAGCGTTCATTATATCCGCATTGGGTCATAATGTCGCCGCCGCTGATCAATGCAATAATTGCAATAAATACGACCATCAGCAACGCTATCGCGCCAATTACACATCCGCTTCTTTTTTCGCCTATCTGTTTCTGGATCTCTATACGCTTTCTGTTTTGAGTTGAATTGGTCGAGGATTCCGGCGAAGAATCATTCGACGAGGATGGAGAATCAAATGATATCGTACCTGATTTCATCGCCGCTCTTATAGCCGCCGGAGATGTCGGAACATAGGGCTTTCGCTGTGTGTTCTGAGGTGATGATGCAGAAGACGAGCCTTGCTGCACGGGAGGCGGTGTCTGAACAGGCTGCTGAACTATCACAGGCTGTGCAATAACCTGCGGTGCAGGAACGGGTATATTTTTTATCTGCTGAACCTGATTCTGCGGAGCAGGCACCGCATTCGGAATCTGTTGAACAACAGGCTGCGCGGACGGCTCTGAGCCAAACTCCGAAATTGTGCTGGTGTCAACTATGGAAATCGGTTTATTCTTTTGCTGTACATTGCCCTGCCTCGAAAAATTCAAAGCACCGGAAGCATTTCTGTTGTTTGCATCGGAAGGTCTTTGCCTGCCGCTTTGAGGCGGACGCTTTTTAGGCTCAGGAACCTCAGGTGTATCTGCTCCAAGCTCTTTTGCCACGGCATTATGTGCCGCTTGCTTTATGAGTTCACTTCTGATAGTTTCCTCCAGCATGAGCATCTGACGCGGGTCTGCCGATACCGATGCCAAAATATCAGGATCCATCTGTGCCATGATCTGCTGAACCTTGTTAGGCTTTTGAGGCACAGCATTTTTCGGCGGCATCTTTTTTTTCTGTTGATTTGGTGCCTTGGATTTTTTCGATGAGGCTTGTTTTTTTGATCCACCGTTATATTTTGACGGTTTTTCATTTTCTTTGGATCTTGTATTTTTCTGTGAAGGTTCCTTTGTCTTTAACGGTGTTAAATCAAAAAGATTATCACCGCCAACAATATCTATACCGGAATCATCATCATCGTCGTCTTTTTTCTCTTCCTCATCATCCAACGCATTTTCATCGACATTCAGGAACGGCAAATACACATAGTCCTGTTCTTTTTTTGCCGCTGAAACCTTACCGAATGAAAGTGAAAAACTTTCTCCGTTGTCATCTAAATCGTCATCGTCATCGTCATCAATAACTTCGGGTATGTTCAAAAACGGAAGATAGTTAAATTCCTCTTCTTTTCGCGCCGCATTTACTTTACCGAACGAAAGACTGAAAGCTTCTCCGTCATCCTCGGAAAACAAATCATCATCGTTATTCTCATCGGGAAATAGTAAAAGCAATCCGCTGTCCGTTTCCTCTTCACTTGTTATTTTTTCATTTTCATCCAAGAATTCGCTCATGTCTTGCGCCCCCTTTGCATTGCATTTATGAATGCAAACCGCTTATCACGTCTAATACGCCGAGCGTAAAATCTCAACGCATACATATACACATTGATTTTATCACAACATTCTGTATTTGTAAAGAAATTATTAATAAAAACCTTTGTATTTTGTATATATTTTCTTCATACTCAGACAATTTTCGCATAATCAAAAATACCCCTTTTAAACATGTAAGTTTAAAAGGGGTATTTTTAGTTTTCTTTCCTCAAAAACGTCCCCTTGGGGAGGACAATTTCTGACTTGATTTTATAGTGCATCATTGGGTGCGGCGTACTTTCAATATCATTACCCTCAATATCTGTCAGCTGATCTGCCTTCAATAAGATCGGCTTTCCCTTTGGTATAAGCGCATCAAGAGTATCGCCTTTATATATCTTGTTTCTTTGTTCAGCATATATATATCCGTTTTCACAGTATTCGACCACTGCGGCAACCTCATATTTGCGAACATACCCGCCGTTATTATATATCTGCCCCGGCTCTTTTCCAAGATAAAATCCGGCAGAATACTCACGGTGGCTGACTTTTTCAAGTTCATCCACTATCCATTTATCCGGCTTATAATCTTCACCCGAGCAATTCATACAGCCATCTATCGCAGCCCTGTATGCATTTGTTACTACTGCCACGTAATAAGATGACTTTGCTCTTCCTTCGATTTTAAAGCTCGTTACTCCTGCCGATATCAACTCAGGGATATAAGAAATCATGCACATATCCCGTGAATTCAGTATGTGTGCACCATGCTCATCCTCAAATATGGGAAAGTATTCTCCCGGACGCTTTTCTTCCATGAGTGCATACTTCCATCTGCAAGGCTGAGAGCAGTCTCCCCTGTTTGAATCGCGGTTTGTCATATAATTAGACAAAAGGCATCTTCCCGAAAAAGAAACACACATCGAGCCGTGGACAAAGGCTTCTATCTCCAGACTTTCGGATACATTATCATACAGCTGCCTGATTTCATCAAACGAAAGCTCTCTTGCAAGAACAACACGCGATGCGCCCATCTGCTCAAGAGTCCTCGCAGTCATATAGTTTGCTACGCCTGCCTGAGTAGAGATATGTATCGGCACATTGGGAGCATGAATTTTTGCCATGCTCATCACACCAAGGTCGCTGATTATCAAGGCATCGGCATTTATGTTTTGAACCATGTTAAGGAACGCCGGCAGTTCATCGATTTCATCGTTTCGCAGCACAGAATTACATGTAATATATACCTTTACATTATTGTTATGTGCATACTCAACCGCCTGTTCAAGCTCTTTTTCGGTAAAATTGTTTGGAGCTGACCTCATTCCGTATTTTTTTCCGGCAAGATAAACAGCATCCGCACCAAATTCCACTGCAGCACGGAGGCTGTCCATATCACCTGCCGGAGCTAAAAGCTCCGGCTTTCTTTTTACTGTCATCAGCTTCCGCTCCTTATGTTGGAAAGATGCTGGTCATAGTTTTCGGCAAACAATGTTGTTCCATCGCTCTTTGAATAGAAGAAATAATATTTTGTGTCCGCAGGAGAAATTGCCGCCTTTATTGAGTTCATACCCGGACAGCATATCGGTCCGACAGGCAGCCCTGCTATAACATAGGTATCGTAAAGCGATGTATCAAACACATTATCAGACATCACTCGACTGCCGTCGTTAGGATTCGTTACGACCAGTCGATAGTTTCCCTTGTGATTTTCGATCCAGTTCTCTTTTTCGGCTGTAGTGACCTGTTCGGATTCCCTGAGTGCAGCCGCGGTAGCAAAGGGATACCATCTGGTCGCATCGGACTGAAGCATACCGCCCGTACCCTGTACACTTGGGTTCTTGAGTCTGTTATTGAATACAGAGGATACCTTCTTCATATCCTCAGGATCGGGAACCTCGCGCTCGACAACAGAAGCCATGACAATTATCTTATCAAGCTTTTGACCAAGTGATGTTTTCTTTTCGGTCTTCTTGTCTGCCGAGAGTGAGCTGTCATTCGATATCGCATCAAAGTCGTAATCTGAATTTGCAAGAACATTATCCTCAAATGCGGCAAGAAGCTTACCGATCGCATGCTTCGAACCGCCCCATATATAGAAATCATAGGTGCTCGGGAAAAGATATCCCTCAAGTCTGTAAATTCTCTTTTCGTCCTTGGGAATATAGTTTACAAAATCATAGCTTGAAAAATCCGCATACTGAACGGAATATATAAATGCTTCCTTTGTGCAGACACAATATTCCTCAAGAATGCTGCCGATCTGTTCAACCGTATAGCCTTCGGGAATTGTAACCTTAACGATACTGTTATCCGCCGTTGCAGGCTTTGTAAGTCTTCTTATTATCTGATCGTAGTCCGACTTTGTGTTGAGCACAAATGTACCTGCTTTGAATGTCGAATCATTTGTAAAGCCTGCATAAAGCTTAAAGAAGAAGGGATATTCAACTATTCCGTTATCATCGAGAATACGTGTAACATCATCAAGGGTTGCATCCTTTGGAACATCTACCGTAATCTCCGATTCTTCCTTTACCAGTCCAAACATATCGTTAAGTCCTACAATAATGTAGAACGAAAGAAGAGCGGATATGGAACACACTATAGCGGCATAAACAAGCGCAATAACACAGCCTCTGCTTTTTGTGTTCTTGCTGTTTTTACGCATGATTTTCGGAGGGATTGCGGTTTCCTCCGGAATTTCAAATCGTTCGCCTGTTCTTGTGGTCACTGTTCTCATTCTTGTAAGCTGAGGCTGAGCAGGCTGACGATATTGCTGCATCTGAGTATTATTGGTTCGTTTTGGCTGTGAGGGAACCGCAGAACGTACGCTTTTCTGCTCGTACTCATTTGTTCTTGCAGGTGTTCTCTGCCCATTCTGATTTCTGTATGCAGCATTCTGACCCTGTGATCTGTATGCTCCCTGCTGTCGGTTCGGAGTATAATACTGTCCTCTCTGCTGACCGTAATCATACTCGCTGCCTGCATAATCTTCATCAGAAATCGTTACTCTGAACGTCTTTTTGCTTTCGTCGTCCTGTCTTTTATTCCTGTTATTGTCGTTATTCATACAAAAGTCATCCTTTCCATGCCGACTGACAGATGTGACATTTCGTCGGCTTATGACATAGAATGTAGTGACCACAATTTAAGTGAGGTGAAAATAAATGTGTCTTAACAAAATTTTCTGCGGTGAGAATCTGATTTGGATCCTTCTTATCGTCATCGTCGCTATAGGCTGCTGCAACGACTGATATTTTGGGAAGACCGGGAAGCCTGCAGCTTCCCGGTTTACCTGCATCTTTTGCTGAACCTGTCCGTTATAAGTAATCCAACATGGCGATCAAATCTTCCGTGCGGGAGAAAACGGACTACGTTTTCAGCATAGCACAGGCCGCACGTGTAACCGTTATAGCCCGAAAGGAAACGATCGTAATATCCCTTTCCGTACCCCAATCTGAATCCGCCATAATCAAACGCAAGACCCGGAACAACGCAGACTCCGTTTGAAAAGTCTGTTACCAGATTTTGCTTGTTTGCTGTCGGTTCAAGAACACCAAATGTACCCGGTTCAAGTTCATCAACAGAGTTTATATAATAAAAATCCATCTCTCTTGTACCGTCAACGCATCTCGGACATGCTACCCTTTTTCCTTCCTTTACCGCACGTTCGATTATTTTCAGAGAATCGACCTCAATTGCGGTAGAAACATATATAAAAATCTGCTTTGTTCTTTTATAAACGTAGCTGTTAAAAAATCTTTCAGCTATAGCATTGTCCAAAACCAATTTGTCCTGAGGCTCCAAATTGCGGCGCCATATTTTTATTTCTTCACGCTTTTCACGCTTTATTTGTCTGATATCTGTTCTCATTGCGGATATATAGCTGAACCCAGCTTTTCGGAAGCCTCTTCGGATACAAGAAGCTTAACAAGCTCAAGACCGAAATCAATGGACCATCCTGCGCTTTGTGCAGTTGTTATAAGGCCGTCTGTCACAACAACATTTCCTGAATACTCTGCATCAGCAAGATATTCCTCAAAGCCCGGATAGCATGTTGCTTTTTTTCCCGAAAGGAGTCCTCTCTTTCCGAGGATCATAGGCGCAGCGCAAATCGCAGCAATACGAATACCATTATTATAGCAGTATCTTACAGCTTTGTCCACATCAGTATTTTTATCAAGATTATCATAGCCCGGACCGCCTCCGGGAAGTATGATGAGCTCTGCTGAATCGAGCGGAACATCACATGCCATTATATCTGTATCGACATATATATTGTGAGCTCCCCGTACCAGCTTATCGGTTACTCCAACAAGCTTTACTTCCTTGCCTGCTCTTCTGAGCAGATCGGTCGGAGCCAAGGCTTCCATTTCCTCAAACCCGTCAGCGAGATATACAAATATCATTTTTATTCTCCTTTCAATCCAAAACAAGACCTATGTACGGCACATGCTTGCCTGTAAGCGTCAATAGATTGGTGGGTTTTCTGCCGCTTGTAGTTTTTATCATGCCGAAATCCGATACATCTCCGTAGGGAGCAAAAAAATCATTGCTCACAGGCACGCGAAGGATAAATTCCTCGGCCGCAGGATAAGCATCGAGTATAGCGCGGCATAATGAAATATTAAGTTCCCCCGATGCAATTATTTCGGATATTTCCACAACTTTGTTCTTTATTTCCAGGCAAAATGCATAGGCTGCCGCATAACCCTTCTGTATAGCGATTATTCTTCCGCCTGCAGCTTCATGAGCTCCCATTGCATAGGATACCGCTTTTTCTCCCCATGTCACATAGCCCTCACGGTCAATCAGATTGTCACGTCTGTGCAATGCCAATTCCCGATCTCCTAAAATAACGGTTTTTGTTTTGTTTTCTGCCCCCGTATATTTTGCCAGAGAAATAAAATCATTCCTCGAAAAAGACATGAACCTGCATTGAAAGCATCTGTGGAATCCGCGTTTCTCATAAAATTTTATAAGACTGTGCTCAGCAGGAAGAACGGCGGTATAAACTTTATTCTTTGATTCGGCATATTTCTGAGCTGCAGCAAGCATCTTTGTCATGATTCCTTTTCCCTGAAAGTCGGGACGAGTTGCAGCAGCATAAAGATATTGCGCCGGTTTTATTTCGCTGTCATCTGTTATCATCATATCAATGATGTGAAGCATGGCGACCGGTCTGCCGCTTATGGGGTCAATATATACAATGCATGCATTGGGATTATACCTGTGATCAAAAAAATAACGAACGACCTTTTGAGAATCATTTGGAAAGCACAACTTCCATATTCTTTCAATATCAGGACGCATTCCGTCTTTTGCAAGAGTAATCAATGCATCATTTCCTTTCAGTAATTACGCATTTTTCAATCATTCTGCACGGCAGATAGGACTGCTTCGATATTCTGAGTCCTTCGATCCCCATGTCTTCTTCCCTGTTAATATATAAATATTTTCCAACAAGTGTTCCGGCAAACATCTGATTTATCATCTGATATGAGCCGTCATATCCGGGCAGGGATTTTTCTATATGGATTATGAAAGTATCATCAGTAAGCCTTTCTCCGACCGTAAAGGCAATTGCCTTGTTATCGATTTTAAGCAAACCTCCCGACAAACCGAGTATATCCATATTCATAAGTGAGCGTTCTACACTTTCAAGATCGAATGAGTCATTTTTATCCTTCGCCCATTCTTTTTCAATTTCCAGACAGGTCTTTATATTGTCTTCTGTAATAGGCTCCAGCGAAAATGAAGAGCTCGCGTATTTTTTAGTTAACCTCGAAATATGATTTCGTTTTCCGTGGTATTTATTTCCCCTTAGAAAAGCAAGATCATCAACGGCATATACATAATCCCAGTCCTTGCGGCTGTCTTCTGTAATAAATTTATCGGGATATAACCTGTCAAGCATATCAGCTTGACAGCGTTCTGCGAATATTTTCAGTTCTGAATGCCGATATTCTGCTTCCTGCTCCATAATTTTGAGCATTTCACTCAATTCATACTGGCCGACCGGAAACAAAAAGAACAGTCCTGTTGAATCTGAAAAGCCTGATATCAGAAGGGCATCGCCGAAAAAAGCAATTTTTGTGTCATATTGCTCTGCCCATGTATATATCGCGGCAAAGGAATAAAAGCTTCCCTCAAAATTTGCTTTTGAAAGTATATAATCCACCCTGCTTTTATCTTCTATAACAGGAGTTCGAAACTCAATCATTAAATACCTCACACTATATAAAGCATCAAATATTTATCTTTGCAATGTCACACAGCTTTTTATTCTGGTAAATAAAGCTGCCAAATAACATTTTAGGCTTTTCTCATATTATTTATCCTTTAAGCAGCTGAGAAAAATACTCTCTCACCTGTACAACCTTGCCGCATGTCATCTTTCCTTCGGGACATGCTCCGTAAAGGCACGGCGGTCCGCATTTAACAAAAAGTGATGGCGATACTTCGCTGACAAGCTTTAGCATCTGACACGCAATATCTCTTATTTCCCACTGTGCACGGTTGCAGCAGCGGTGAGCAAAGAAATTATGCAGGCTTCTTGCATTCATTGTCATAACGATTTTTGTTGCGGCCGCATTTGGCAGCACAAATCTCGCATCCTCAATTGCCATTTTTTCGGCTTTTTTGGCTGCCTCTTTTTCATCAACGCCCGATTCCATAAGCGTGCGCTTATGCTTTTCGCTGAGTATATCCGTAAGACGCTGATAGTCGGCCATATCTCTTTCCATAGCATTCTTAAATATTTCCGCACACTCGGGATCTGCTGCTATTTCGGGAGGAGTAACATATTCAAATTCATCTATTTTTACATATCTCTGGCTCTGAACACTGTAAGAGGCGATTCTGTGACGTGTTATCTGTGCCAAAAGCGAGCGAGATACGCCTTCAATGCCAAATGTAAAGGTTGCATGCTCGATCGGACTTTCATGACCTATTTCGGAAAGCATACCGACAAAGGATTTTACTTTATCGTCTGAAAGACCGTTGTAAAGTCCCTCTATATCAGAGGAAGAATAGCACAGCTTTGCAGCTGCAGCTACAGTTTTATCAGGATTTGGAGTATGTGCCAGCAGTATTACCTTTGCCACAAAATCACTTCCTTAATTTATTACATGATCTCTCTGGAAAATTTCCCAGAGACTGTTATTTCTCGTTGCCATAAAATAATAGTATCTGACCTGTGTTCCGGCTGCATTGCAATCTGCCTCCAGATCAAGATAATAATACATTCCGTTAAGGTTAAGCCTGTTCCAGTAATGGTCGACATTTTTTTCGTTTACTGTACCGCTGTTTAAAACAAAATACCCCGAAACGACCTCGCAGCTGTATCCACAGGCATTCAGCACTGTGGACAAAACTGCCGCATAATGTCTGCTGTCGCCTTTTTTATTAAGAATATAATATTTAACATAATCATTTACGCTGACACTGGAGATATCTTCGTCCGAATAAGTTATATGTGTCCCGACATATTCATAGATTTTTGCTATGATCTCTATATCGTTTTCACCTGTCAGATCTATTTCCTCGATCATCTTAGCTATTGCGGTATCTATTTCCGAGTCACCCGTAAGCTTTTTTGCACCCGCTGTAAGGCCAATTTCTTCCGCACTTGCATATACAAGAGGTCGTGAGCTTGTTACGTCCGCAGCATAAAGAAGCGGATCGGAGGATGCAATTACATATTCTGCCGACACTACCGAGCTCATATTTGCGCGGCTTTCGAGCATTGACTGGTACGCCTGCCAGCTTGCTTCCTTTTCTGCAGATTCGACCATTTGCTCAAGTGCTTCGTAATCGACTTTTACATCAGGCATTGATGAGACTGTATAGCTTCTTTCCTCCAGAAAAATTTCCTGCATCGGTTCGACAATGACTGTTGTTTTTCCTGCAATAAGCTTAATTGCGAGGAAAATCACACCTGCCACTGCAGCAACAGACAATACTCCGACAAGAACAATCTTACCGATATCTGCAATAGATTTATTGCTAAGATCGGAAACATATCGGTCTTTCATTATAGTAATTGCCGAAGTTTCTCCGGGGACAGGAACAAGTCTCCATGGATCAATGCTTCCATACTTATTGATGGAACGCCACAATATCTCTTTCTGTTCGTCCGTAAGAGGAGGCGGATTTGTTCCTGCCTCCCCTTCATGGATCATCGAAAGACGATTTGAGCGCACCAATGCACGAAATGCCTGTCTTACGCAGTCCCTCTGCCATGCATCTACGCTTGTGCTGTGCCGAAGCTGCGGCAGATTCTGATACATATATACGTAAGCATTCCTTAAAATCAGCTCTGCATCAAAGCTGTTGAAGGTACATTCATACGCATAGCAGTAAACCCTGTCGCAAGTTCGGTTATACAGCTTCATGAAATTTTCTCTTTTTGATTTTTTAGCCTTTTTAAATACAGCCATTTTTTATCTCCATTATGAGAAATATGCAACTCCGGACTCAAACAGTTTCTGATCCTTGTTGCCGGGAACATTTGCATAAAGATTATCGCCTCTACGCTCAGAATGACCCATTTTACCGAGTATTCTGCCGTCGGGAGATGTTATTCCCTCTATAGCCATAACAGATCCGTTGAGATTCCATTCACAAGATCCCTGAGGTACACCGTTGTAATCGGTATACTGTGTGGCTATCTGACCGTTTGCAAGAAGCTGTGATACAACAGCACTGCTTGCTGCAAAACGTCCTTCACCGTGAGAAACAGGAACAGCATGAACATCGCCAAGCTCACATCCTGCAAACCATGGTGATTTGACAGACGAAACTCTTGTATACGCCATGCGTGAAATATGACGTCCGATAGTATTGAATGTAAGAGTGGGGCTGTCCGAGGTTATATCGCATATCTTGCCGTAGGGCAGTAAGCCAAGCTTGATAAGTGCCTGGAATCCGTTACAGATACCGAGGACAAGTCCGTCTCTCTGTTCAAGAAGCTTTGTTACAGCTTCGGCAATAATCGGATTTCTGAATGTTGTTGCAATAAACTTACCTGATCCGTCAGGCTCGTCACCACCTGAGAAGCCGCCCGGGAACATGATTATCTGAGATTCCTCGATAAGCTTTGCCATCTCTCTTATCGTTTCCTCAATTGCGGAGGGAGTGAGATTGCGTACGACCAATATTCTGGGATCTGCACCTGCACGCTCAAAAGCACGCGCCGAATCGATTTCGCAATTTGTACCGGGGAATGCAGGTATAAACACACGCGGCTTCGCTATCTTCGGAACGGAGGCACTGCGTACCGATCTCTTATTCATAAGAGGTATTGAATTAACTGTGGGCTCATAAACAGCCTTTACCGGGAATACCGATTCAAGAGGCTCGCTCCACGCTTTTTTAAGCTCGGCAAGAGTGACCTCTGCATCGCCGATGCTTATAGTATTGGTATCGGCAGTAGAACCTATTTCAATATACTCAAGAGACTCTGCAATAACAGTATCCTTTTCAAGCTCTGCTACTATACCGCCCGACAAAGGAGCAAAGAGAAGCTTTCTGTCATCGCCTGTAGAGAACTTAAAGCCTATGTCATTTCCGAATGCCATCTTTGCAACGGAGGCAAATACGCCGCCTTCCTTTACTACTGATGCAGCAAGTACACTGCCTGATTCACACATGCAGAAAAACTCGTTATAAAGCGCACTGAGCTTCTTCCATCTGGGCAGGTGAGTTTCCTCGTTCTCGGGTATCGGGAAAAATACAACTCTTGAATTGTTTTTCTTGAATGCCGCAGAAATAGTTTTTGATGCTTTTGTCATGGCAAGAGCAAAGCTTACAAGTGTGGGCGGAACATCAAGATCGTTAAATGAACCCGACATTGAATCCTTACCGCCGATAGAAGGTACATTCAGTTTAAGCTGTGCCTTAAGCGCGCCGAGAAGTGCTGCTGTGGGCTTGCCCCATCTGGATGCTTTGTCGCCCAGGCGCTCAAAATATTCCTGGAATGTAAGTCTTGCGGAAAGTGCATCTGCACCTACTGCCGCAAGCTTGCTGAGTGATTCGACAACGGAGAATGCGGCACCGTGGAACGGGCTCCAGCGCATGTGACCGGGAATAAAGCCATAGCTCATAGCTGTTGCAGTATCAGTCTTTCCGTGCTCAAGCGGAAAGGTTGCAACCATCGCCTCTTCGGGAGTAAGCTGATTTTTTCCTCCGAAGGGCATAAGAACGGTTGCTGCACCTATAGATGCGTCGAAACGCTCGCTGAGACCTCTCTGAGAGCACACATTAAGTCTGCTAAGATCCTTTTTCATTGCCTGCGAAACAGTTATGCATTCGAGCTCTGCAGGAATCTTATTTCTGTAATTTTCTGACTTTTTGGGTGCGTGTATCTTTGCCTCTGCCCTCTGTCTGACACCGTTTGTATTAAGGAATTCACGGGAAATATTGACGATAACCTCTCCCCTCCAGGTCATTCTGAGTCTGGGGTTTTCTGTTATCCACGCAACCTCATACGCCTCAAGATTTTCCTCGTCGGCATATTCAATAAATTTCTTTGCATCATTTTTGTCAAGTACAACTGCCATTCTTTCCTGAGACTCGGAAATCGCAAGCTCTGTGCCGTCAAGTCCGTCATACTTCTTTCTGACGTCGTCAAGACGAATGCTCAGACCATCGGAAAGCTCGCCTATAGCAACACATACACCGCCTGCACCAAAGTCGTTGCATCTCTTTATCATTGATGCTACCTCAGGCTTTCTGAAAAGACGCTGAATCTTTCTTTCTGTGGGAGGATTGCCCTTCTGTACCTCTGCACCGCAGGATTCAAGGGATTCCTCTGTATGTGCCTTCGATGAGCCTGTTGCACCGCCGCAGCCGTCACGGCCTGTACGACCGCCAAGCAGAACAACAACATCTCCCGGTTTCGGAGTCTCACGCTTTACATTTTCTTTCGGAGAAGCACCTACAACAGCACCGATCTCCATTCTTTTTGCCATATATCCATCATCATAAAGCTCTGTTACCTGACCTGTTGCAAGACCGATCTGGTTGCCGTATGAAGAATAGCCCGCTGCTGCACCTGTTGTTATCTTTCTCTGAGGCAGCTTGCCGTCCATTGTGTCCTCAAAAGCGGCAGTCGGATCACCCGAACCTGTTACACGCATTGCCTGATACACGTATGCTCTGCCGGAAAGCGGATCTCGAATTGCACCGCCGAGACAGGTTGCGGCACCGCCGAAGGGCTCGATCTCTGTAGGATGGTTATGTGTCTCATTCTTGAACTGTACGAGCCAGCGCTGCTCTTCACCGTCAATCACAGCCGGTACTTCGATCGAGCATGCATTTATTTCTTCACTCTCATCAAGATCGGTGAGCAGACCGCGCTTTTTGATAGCCTTTGCACCTATTGTACCCATATCCATAAGTGTTATCGGACGCTTTGTATCCTCACCGTATACTTCTGCTCTTGCGTCAAGATATTCATCAAAAGCCTTCCTGATGACTTCGCCAAGACCGCTCTCATCTATGTCTATATCGGTAAGCTCGGTAAGGAAGGTTGTATGACGGCAATGGTCGCTCCAGTATGTATCGATAACACGAAGTTCTGTAATCGTAGGATCACGGTGCTCGGTATCGCGGAAATAATCGCGGACAAAAACAAGATCGTCCTTTGTCATTGCAAAGCCAAGCGTTGAATGATATTCTTCGATCTCTTTCTTTTTCCATGATGTAAACCCGATAATACGCTCTACATTCTCGGGAACAGGATATTCCTGAGTAAGTGTTTCGGGCTTTTCGGGAGATGCTTCTCTCGATTCAACAGGGTTGATTATATATGACTTTATCTGCTCAAGGGTATTTTCATCAATGTCTCCTGTAAGAACGTAAACCTTTGCGGTCCTTATTTCGGGGCGCTCACCCTGAGTAAGCAAAGATACGCACTGCGCCGCCGAATCAGCACGCTGATCGTACTGTCCGGGAAGATATTCTGTTGCAAAAACAATATCTCCCTCATTGGTCGGGAACTGTTCTGCATATATAATATCAACAGGCGGCTCGGAAAAAATAGTTCCTTTTGCTGTTTCAAGCTGCTGTCCGTAAAGGCCCGAAATATCATAGCGGTTTAAAAACCTCAGAGCTTTAAGTCCCTTTACTCCAAGATTTACCTTAAGGTCTGAAAGACAGTTCTGTGCCTCTACATCAAAACCTGATTTTTTCTCTACAAACAGTCGAATAACATTGTTCATATAAACTCTCCTTTTGTGCCATTCTGAAGCATTGACCTTATTTAAGTATAATACCACAATATATTGATAATAACAATATAAAAAATGCTTATCTTTAATAATTGTTTATTTTTCAGTATTTTTATTTACAATTCACGTCAAAAATATATCAAAATAAATTCTTGACAAAAAAACATAATAATGTTAAGATTTTGTTCGTTGATTCAACGGGGTGTAGCTCAGTTTGGTATGAGTGCTTGGTTCGGGACCAAGAGGCCGCGGGTTCAAGTCCCGCCACTCCGACCATTTCGAGTGTTCATAACGTATCTGAGCGGTATGTTATGAACACTCATTTTTTATAATTATTCTTGTTTGAGCAGACTTAGAGTCTGCTTTTTTCATGCCAATTTATTGCGTTGATATATGACGAAACTACAACTGTAGATATCGTACTTCTCGTTAGAATTTTATCCTCTAATCGATGCATTTGTTTATTGTGCTTATTCTATGCAATAAGAAAATAAAAGGCTTTAAGCTTGCTGCAAACCTTGACTTTTTAGCGGTTAATGATTATGGTGTAAGTTGCAGTAATCCTGAGCTTATTGTTTTTAGGAGATGAGATCATGACGAGATTATATATAGTCGAGGGTCTGCCCTGTTCAGGAAAAAGTACAGCGGCAAAATTTATTGCGGATACATTACGAAAAAATGGAAACGAAGTCTCATTTTTTGACGAAGGCACCGGAAATCACCCTGCTGACTACGAATTTCATGCTTACATAAAAGAAGATGAATTATCAGTTTTTTCCAATGAAGAACTGAAGCAGATAAAGGAGCTTTCCGAGCAGACAGCGAGCGGATATATTATACCGTTATCGCATTTCAGCGATGCGATTTTTGAAAAATTGCTGCAGCACAAAATATATGATTTTCTCCCCTGGGAAAAAGAAAAACCGATCATGCTCAATAAATGGCGTGAATTTGTAAAAAACACCGATAAAAATTCATCTTACGTGTTCAATTGCGTATTTTTGCAGAATCCTATGTGTGAAACAATGATGAGATTTAATTTCAGCTATGAGGAAAGCCTCGCCTATATCAAGAAAATATCGGAAATAATCTCACCGCTTGAGCCTTGCGTGATTTACCTGAAAAATGATGATATTTCCGAAAAGGTAAAACAGACCGCCAAAGAGCGCGAAGGCTGGCTTGATGCCGTGATCGATTACCACACAAACGGCTGTTACGGAAAAAGCATAAATGCACAGGGCTTTGACGGATATATCAAATGTCTTGAGGAAAGGCAGAAGAGAGAACTGAGAATATTATCCGAGCTTCCAATAAAACACCTTGCTGTCGAAAACACTCACAGAGATTATGAAAAAGCATACGGAAGAATTTTAAGCTTTATAAACGGTGATAAAAATGACTGAAATTTTAAAAAGCTTTCTTGACAGCGAGGGCAGGCTTACTGCTTTTCCCGTAAAAAGAAAAATGAAGCTTTATTCTCTTATTTATTTATCGCAGAAATTTGAAAAGGACAGAGTCTATACCGAAAAAGAAGTAAATGCACTGCTCAACGAATGGCACACCTTCTGCGACCCTGCGACGCTGCGGCGTGAGCTTTATATTCATCGTTTCTTAAATCGCGACCCTTACGGAAAAGAGTATACGATGGAAGCAGTTCAGCCGACAATTGATGAATTGCTTAAAAGATACGGTTAATTCCTAAAAAGCAATATACGGCGAATGTTCTTAAACCGAAATAACGATGTCACCGCAAAAAGCGGTTTGATTCGCATATTGACAAGCTTTCGGAGGAGCTTTTGAAACGATATGAAAATTTATGATTTTAATGCACTTGAAAACAAATCGGAATGGATAGAAAAAATACGCATCTGCGATTGGTCTGCGGCAAAATATCTCGGGGAACTGTTGGAACAAAATCGTTTTGATGAGGTTCTGAACGGACAGCTTCTTATTATGACAAACGGAGATAATCTCGTTTCATTCTGTACGATTACAAGATATGACTGCATAAATGACGATTCACTTTTCCCTTGGATAGGCTTTGTGTTCACAGCGCCCGAACATCGAGGACATAGACACTGCGGCAAGCTGATTGAACATGCTTGTGAAATTGCATCAGAGCAAGGTCACTTTCGAGTTTATCTTGCCACCGACCATATCGGCTTGTACGAAAAATACGGCTTTAAATATATGGAAAGCCGCGCTGATATTCATGGTGAAGACAGCAGGATTTAT
Organism: Acutalibacteraceae bacterium; assembly: GCA_045536305.1. Taxonomy (GTDB): domain Bacteria; phylum Bacillota; class Clostridia; order Oscillospirales; family Acutalibacteraceae; genus JAISGQ01. The sequence goes on along the minus strand of JAZSNH010000086.1, from coordinate 49,456 downwards.
TATAAGGAGGTCGCGAAAAATGATAACTGAGCTTAAGGGCGCAAATATGGATATTGATTTTTCAAACAAGGATTTCGGAAACAGTGAATGTCCATGGAGTAAAAAAGACGGAAAAACCCACAAATGTGCAGTTAAAAATATTTCCATCTGCAAATATTTCTGCGGCGTAAAATATCTTGACAGTGTATTATGCAGTTATCCTGATGTAAATACCGATGTATTATAAGGCCGCAATATACATATCGGTTACTTTCAGTTTAATATGTCTTTTTATCAAATCATATTTTATATTTTTTATGCATACACTGTTCAATGTTATTCTGCATAAGGCAAACACCGATTGCGCCGTCTTAAGAAACGATAAAAATTGACGCCTGCTCCGCTTTATTTTAAAAAAAGACAACAAAAAGCACGCATTAACTGCCTTTTAGTGCAATAACTATTGATTTTGCACTGAAAATAGTATAAACTACATTGTGTGATAATTCGGCAATTGTTGCATATTCACCAAATGCGGCATTGCACTACCAATCATAATTTTCAGGAGGAAAGCATTTATGAAATACGGTTTTTTTGACGATGCTGCACGCGAGTATTGCATAACTCGTCCCGATACACCGTACCCGTGGATCAACTATCTCGGATGTGAGAACTTCTTCGGACTGTTCTCCAACACTTCCGGCGGTTACTGCTTCTATAAGGATGCACGACTGCTCAGACTCACTCGTTATCGTTATAACAACGTTCCCACCGATGCAGGCGGACGTTATTTCTACATAAACGATAATGAAGATGTTTGGAGCATCGCCTGGCAGCCTGTTAAGGCAAAGCTCGATTCTTATGAGTGCCGTCACGGTCTCGGTTATTCCAAGATCACCTCAGAAAAGGGCGGCATCAAGGCTTCACAGACTTCCATGGTTCCTATGGGCAGCACCTGTGAGCTTCACAAGATCACCCTCACCAACACATCCGACGCAAAGAAATCCTTCAAGCTCTTCAGCTTTGTTGAGTTCTGTCTTTGGAACGCTTACGATGATATGACCAACTTCCAGAGAAACTTCTCTATCGGTGAAGTTGAGATCATCGGCAGCACCATTTATCACAAGACTGAGTACCGCGAGAGAAGAAATCATTATGCTGTCTTCTCCGTAAACGCTCCTATCGAAGGCTTTGACACAGACCGCGAGACCTTCCTCGGTCTTTACAACGGTTTTGGCGAGCCCAATGCTGTATTTGAGGGCAAGTCCCGCAATTCCGTTGCAAGCGGCTGGGCACCTATCGGTTCTCACTGTCTTGCAGTCGAGCTTGAGCCCGGCGAAACAAAGGAATATGTTTTCTGCCTCGGTTACTGCGAAAACGACGAAGATGACAAGTGGGAAGCTCTCCACGTCATCAACAAAAAGCCTGCCAACGAAATGCTGGCTAAGTTTGATACTGCTGAGAAGTTTGACGCTGCCCTTGCAGAACTCAAGGAATACTGGATCAATCTCCTTTCCGGTTACCAGGTAGAGTGCGAGGACGAAAAGCTTGCACGTATGGTCAACATCTGGAACCAGTATCAGTGCATGGTCACATTCAACATGTCCCGTTCCGCTTCTTATTTTGAAAGCGGTATCGGCCGCGGCATGGGCTTCCGTGACTCCTGCCAGGATCTCACAGGCTTTGTCCACCTCATTCCCGAAAATGCACGCGAAAGAATCATTGATATTGCTTCTGTGCAGCTTGAGGACGGTTCTGCATACCATCAGTATCAGCCTCTTACCAAGAAGGGCAACAGTGATGCCGGCAACGGCTTTAACGATGACCCGATGTGGCTGACCTTCGGTGTTGCAGCGTATGTTAAGGAATCCGGTGATATCGATATACTCGATCACATGACTCCGTTCAACTCCGATCCTTCTACCGCAAAGCCCCTTATCGACCACCTTAAGGCTTCCTTTGATCATGTTATCAATCACCTCGGACCTCATGGTCTCCCCCTCATTGGTCGTGCTGACTGGAACGACTGCCTTAACCTCAACTGCTTCTCCAAGACTCCCGGTGAATCCTTCCAGACCACCGCTTGCTATGAGAGCGGTATGGCAGAGTCCGTATTTATCGCAGGTCAGTTTGTAGCTGTCGGTAAGGATTATGTTGAGATGTGCAAGCTCAAGGGTCTCGATGAAGAGGCTGCAAGAGCTCAAGCAGAGATCGACAAGATGTACAAGGCTGTTCTTGAATACGGCTGGGACGGCGATTGGTTCCTCCGTGCATACGATGCATTCGGCAACAAGGTCGGTTCTTCCGAATGTGAGGAAGGCCAGATCTTCATCGAGCCTCAGGGCTTCTGTGTACTCGCAGGCATCGGTGTGGAAGAGGGTCATGCTCAGAAGGCTCTTGATTCTGTCAAGGAAAGACTCGACACCAAGTACGGTATCGTTCTCCAGCAGCCTCCTTATCAGACCTATCACCTCAACCTCGGTGAGATATCCTCCTATCCTCCCGGATATAAAGAGAACGCAGGTATCTTCTGTCATAACAACCCCTGGATCTCCATCGCTGAGACTGTTATCGGCCGCGGCGACAGAGCATTCGAGGTTTACTCCAAGATCTGCCCTGCATATCTCGAGGACATCAGTGATATTCATCGCACTGAGCCTTATGTATATTCTCAGATGATCGCAGGTCGTGATGCAAAGAATCACGGCGAAGCTAAGAACAGCTGGCTTACCGGTACCGCTTCCTGGACATTCCTCAATGTTTCCGAGTTTATCCTCGGTATTCGTGCGGATTACACAGGCCTCATGGTCGATCCCTGTATTCCTCACGACATGAAGGGCTTTACTGTTACAAGAAAGTTCCGCGGTTCCACTTACGTTATCGAAGTAGACAACACTGCAGGTTCTCAGAAGGGCATCAAGTCCCTTACTGTTGACGGAAACGCTGTTGATGGAAACATCATTCCTCCCATCAATGACGGCGGTGTACACTACGTCAAGGCTGTTATGTAATTAAACGGCACTATCCCCTGCCTGATACAGGCAGGGGATTTTTCATATCTATACGATCCTTTCAGTCGGTTTCGTAAAATCGTTTTATCTTTACACGAGCTTTTACCACAACTGAACACTCTCAATAAAAAGAGAAATCATCTTGAACATAAGCTGAAATGTGTGATATAATTTATGTAAGGATTATTTATACTCGGTGGTGATAGAACTTTGAAACAATACTTGCTGGAGCTTAAATCACTGAAATGGCAGTGCTTTGTCCTGCTGACACTTGCAGGTCTTATAAACGCATTCGGCGTAACGGTTTTTATTGCGCCTGTGCAGCTTTATGACAGCGGAATATCCGGAACCTCCATGCTGCTCTCTCAGGCACTGCCTCTTTCTCTTTCAATTTTTCTTCTTGTTCTCAACGTTCCTCTTTTTCTCTTCGGATTAAAAAAGCAGGGAGCTGCTTTTACTATATACTCCATTTACACAGTTGCCGTATATTCAATCGGAGCATGGCTTATTACCGATGTATTGCCGATAGATGTCAGCATGGCCTCTCCCCTTGCAGGAAACGATCTTTTGCTGTGTGCGCTATTCGGCGGCGTTATTTCGGGTATCGGCAGCGGACTGACAATCCGCTTTGGCGGTGCTATAGACGGCATAGAAGTCATGGCTGTGATATTTGCAAAAAAGCTTGGCATAACTGTAGGAACCTTTTGCATGGTATATAATGTAATTCTGTATGTTATAGCAGGTATTATTCTCAAAAGCTGGATACTGCCTCTTTATTCTATCGTGACCTACGGTGCGGCGCTTAAAACTGTTGATTTCATTGTAGAAGGCTTTGATCGTTCAAAGGAAGTCATGATAATAACCGACAAGCCCGACGAGGTAAGCTGTGCGCTTATTTCGGCATTCGAATGCGGAACTACAAAAATTGCCGCAAAGGGCGGTTACTCCGATGCTGAAAAAGCTGTTGTATATTTTGTTGTCAACCGTTTTCAGATATCCCGCATGAAGGATATCGTCCACACCATTGACCCTTACGCCTATGTTACGATAAGCGAGGTTGCAGATGTATTTAAAAGTCCCGTTGAAAAACGATAAACAAAAGTCTGCATAAAACCGCTTTTATTTCAGGAAATACAAAAAAGGATTGATATATATGATTCTTTCCGGTGCTGATATAATCATCCGAACACTTATAGAACAGGGATGCGATACTGTTTTCGGTTACCCCGGAGGTCAGATACTCCACGTTTATGATGCCCTCTACAAATACAGCGATGAGATCACGCATATACTTACCGCCCATGAGCAGGGTGCTGCACATGCCGCGGACGGTTATGCACGCTCTACGGGAAAAGCAGGTGTTGTTATTGCAACCTCAGGCCCGGGCGCTGCAAATCTTGTAACAGGTATCGCAACAGCACATCTTGATTCTGTTCCTCTTGTCGCAATTTGCGGAAATGTTCCTACATCTCATATTGCTACAGATTCTTTTCAGGAGATAGATATAACAGGTGTTACCCTGCCTATAACAAAGCACAATTATTTTGTTACAAGCATCGAAACGCTTGCCGATACCATAAGAGATGCATTCCGCATTGCAATATCGGGCAGACCCGGTCCTGTGCTTATTGATATTCCGAAGGATATTCAAATAGCAACCTGCGAATATACTCCTCTTCCTCCTGTTACACCCGATGAACCGTTTCCTGCAAAGGATATTCGAACCTCTCAGGCGGCTGAGTGCATCAACAGCTGCAAGAGACCTTTTATTTACTTTGGAGGCGGCGTAGTTTCAAGTGAGGCTCAGGAGGAAATGCTTGCCTTGGCTGAAAAAATCGATGCACCTCTCGGATGCTCAATGATGGGTCTTTCAGCTCTCCCCTCTAATCACCCGAGATTTCTCGGAATGCAGGGTATGCACGGTCATTACGCTTCAACTATGGCTATGCACAAGGCTGACTGCATTATTGCTCTGGGAGTTCGTTTCAACGACCGTTCAACGGGCAACAGATTGAAATTTGCCGCAAAAGCAAAGATCGTGCATATTGACATAGACGGTTCTGAGCTTTCAAAAAATGTTGCGGCTGTTCACGCTCTTCGAGCTGATATAAAACGCACACTTTCAAAGCTTCTCCCCCTTATTGACAAGGTCGATCGTCCTCAATGGCAGGAGCAAATAGCCATACTGCGCGCTGAGGAGGACAAATATCTTGATATGCGCAAAGGCCTGACTCCGCGAAATATTATTCTTGCCCTTAACAGATACATAAACGAAAATACACCTGTATGCACCGATGTTGGCCAGCATCAGCTTTGGACTGCACAAAATCTTAAAATAAAAAACAAACGAAGATTTATTTCAAGCGGCGGCCTTGGTACTATGGGCTTCGGCATGGGTGCCGCTATCGGTGCAGCCTTCGGAACAAAGGAACGCAGTGTGCTTGTAACCGGTGACGGAGGCTTCGGCATGTGCCTTAATGAGCTTGCCACCGCTGTTTCGCACAATGTTCCTATTGCAATAATAATTTTCAACAATGGCGTTCTCGGTATGGTTCGTCAATGGCAGACGCTGTTCTTCTCGGAACATTATTCCGCCACCGTACTTGACCGCAAGACTGATTTTGTCAATGTGGCAAAAGCCTTCGGCGCTGAAGGCGAGCGTGTAACTTCTGCTCAGGAGCTTGACAAAGCACTGCAAAATGCGTTTAATTATAACGGTCCTTATGTTATCGACTGTGCTGTTGATAAGGATGAATTTGTTCTCCCCATGCTGCCTCCCGGCGGTTCTATGGATGATATTATTGTAAAGTTAGGTGACTGACATGAATCGATATACGGTTGCTGTACTTGTTCGAAATCAATTCGGTGTTCTAAACAGAGTAACCAGTATGTTTCGCCGCAGACAATTCAATATAAATTGCCTTACAGTCAGTGAAACGGAATCCAATGAATTTTCACGCATCACCGTCACCTTTGACGGCGATGAGCTCAATAAGCAGCAGCTTGTAAACCAGCTGTACAAGCTTCCCGATGTATGCTCCATAAAGGAACTTAACAGTGAAAACTGTGTCAGCTGTGAGCTTATGCTTATAAAGCTTGCAAACGAACCTCATTCACGCGATGATATTCTCACCGCCGCAAAAGCCTTTGAGGCAAAAACCGTGGATTATTCCAAGGATTCAATCGTTCTTCGCTTAACGGGAGAACGAAGGAGAATTGACGATTTTATCGATCTTATGCGTGATTACTCGATTCTTGAGATCTGCCGCACAGGTATCGTATCCCTTGAAAAAGGCAGTGAGACCATAAGACAGGTAACAAATTTATAAAAGATAAGGGACTGCGCCAATCGCAGTCCCTTATCTTTTTTCATAATATGCATTAAAAATATTCAGCTTTCTTTATGACAGGTTCCGTTCAGCGCACAACCGCTGCAGGATCCCCCACAGGGGCATTTGCCCTCTTTCCTGTTTTTTATTTGGTATATAACAATTGCAATAAATACAGCAACTATAATACCTAAAACAATTATTGTCGGTAGGTTCATATCCGGTTCTCCTTATTTGTTTTGATCGGATCATTTTTGTACTTATTCTTTCTGAAAAGGAAGTAAAGAAGAAGGATAAGCACTGCCGATGCAATTATTGTCCAAACATTCATTACTCCTGTCACAGCAAATGTTCCTATCTGATATACGATAAGAGAGATCGCATAGGCAAATGCGGTCATATAACCGAGTGCAAAAAATGTCCACTTCGGGCTGTTCATCTCTCTTTTGATCGCACCCATAGCAGCAAAGCACGGAGCGCAAAGAAGATTGAATATCATAAACGAAAATGCGGATAGCTTGCTGCCGTCAAAAAATTCCTGCCCGATAATAGCTGCATTTCTCGTAACACCCTCTTCGACCTCAGTCATAAGATCAACACTGCCCGAAAGCATTTCGGAAAGCGTTCCGAATACACCGACAACCTCTTCCTTTGCAACAAGTCCGAGAATGGTCGCTACAGCCGCCTGCCATTTGCCAAAGCCTAATGGTGCAAAAACAACTGCAATAAATTCACCTATAACATTAAGGATGGACTTTGCCACTCCATCTCCTATATAATGGAGCCCCCCCTCAAAGCTCAGACTGTTTAAAACCCATATAATAACACTTGCCGCAAGAATTACAGTTCCTGCACGCTTGATAAAATCCCATCCGCGTTCTCCCGTTGCTCTGAGGACATTCTTTGCAACAGGTGCGTGATATGCAGGCAGTTCCATTACAAAGGTAGCCGCTTCACCTGCAAAAGGCTTGGTCTTTTTAAGAATAAGTCCTGAGACTACAACAGCACCTATGCCGATAAAATAAGCAGATGTTGCGATCAAGGCACTGCCTCCGAAAAGTGCTCCTGCAATGAGTCCGACTATCGGCATTTTTGCGCCGCAGGGTACAAAACAGGTTGTCATAACGGTCATTCTGCGGTCGCGTTCCTGCTCAATTGTACGCGATGCCATAACTCCCGGAACACCGCATCCCGATGCGACGAGCAGTGGAATAAAGCTTTTTCCCGAAAGTCCGAACTTACGGAACAATCTGTCCATAATGAATGCGATTCTTGACATATATCCGATATCCTCAAGAATCGAAAGCAAAAGGAACAAAATGAGCATCTGAGGAACAAACCCAAGAACCGCACCTACGCCGCCGACAATACCGTCCGCAACAAGGCTGACAAGCCATGCGGCACAGCCGATATTTTCAAGAAAGGCTGTTACAGCAGGAATTATCCATTCACCGAACAAGGTATCATTCATAAAACCTACTGTCCAGTCACCTATCGTACCGATAGAAAGTGTGTACACTCCGAGCATGATAAGAATAAAAACAGGAATGGCAAGGATTCGATTTGTTGCTATTTTGTCTATCTTTTCAGATACAGACATTTTTCCTGCATTTTTCTTTTTATAACAGCCGTGAAGTATCTTTTCTATGTAAAGATAACGTTCATTTGTAATTATGCTCTCTGCATCATCATCCATTCTGCGCTCTGCCGCGGCAATATCCTTTTCAATGTGGTCAACAAGTGCCTTTTCAATTCCAAGCTTTTCTATTACCTTGCTGTCTCGTTCAAAAATCTTTATTGCATACCAGCGCTGCTGTTCTTCGGGCAAGCCATGCACCGCCGCTTCCTCGATGTGTGCAATGGCATGCTCTACAGTTCCGCAGAATATATGCCCGGGCTCCTTGTCCCCCTGCTTTGCAGCCTCGATCGCAGCCTCGGCGGCATCAAATATGCCGTCATTTCTAAGCGCCGAAAGCTCTACTACCTTGCACCCAAGACGCTGTCCGAGCATTTCAATATCGATCTTATCGCCGTTCTTGCGGACAATGTCCATCATATTTATTGCCACGACCACAGGTATGCCAAGCTCGATAAGCTGCGTTGTAAGGTAAAGGTTTCTCTCTAAATTCGTTCCGTCAACAATGTTAAGTATCGCTTCGGGTCTTTCCTCTACAAGATATTTTCTTGCAACTACCTCTTCAAGGGTATACGGTGAAAGTGAATATATGCCCGGAAGATCAGTAACTATGACACCATCATATTTTTTCATTCTGCCTTCCTTTTTTTCTACCGTTACACCCGGCCAGTTGCCAACATACTGGTTTGACCCCGTAAGGGAGTTAAACAGTGTAGTCTTGCCGCTGTTTGGGTTTCCCGCAAGAGCAATTCTGATTTCCATTGTTTTATTCCTTTCTTTCGATTAGCTTTCGCTAACTGTTCTTCAAAAAACATGTGGGAAAATCCCACATAAACTATATGCTTCTTATTCGACTTCTATCATTTCTGCGTCAGCCTTGCGAAGAGAAAGCTCATATCCGCGCACAGTCAGTTCCATAGGATCTCCCAACGGCGCAACCTTACGAACCTTTATAGTTATACCCTTGGTAATACCCATATCCATGATCCTGCGTTTTACAGCGCCTTCACCATGAAGCTTTATTACTCTTGCCGATGCTCCGACCTTTACATCCTTAAGTGTGCCCATACTGCTGTCTCCTTACCTTGTATGAGTGATCTCAGTTAGTCTCCGCTAACTACATGTATATAATATTGTATGCGGTAATTTTTGTCAAGAATTTTTAAGCAATTTATTAGCCTTTGCTAACTTTTTGGATGAGTCAACAACGATTAGCCTATGCTAACAATCATATTTGTGTAAAATGCGTATCTAAAGTTTTGTCTATAATATATGCAAAAATATCCCACTCATATTCAAGTGGGATATTTTTGTACTAAGACATCAACCTTGTTTATACCATAATAATTAAACAGTTCAAGCATATTTTCATCTATAAGTTCCCCCGAAACAGCTATCGGAATTGCAGGAGGACATGACACTGTAGGGGTTCCGCACACTCTCCCAAGTGCTTTTTCTGCAGGAACCGTTTCATGTCGTGCAAACAAGGATTCTCGCACAGATGTTACTGTCTGTGCGGCTTTCAGCTGTGTAAAGTCATTCGCCTTGTATGGCGTTTTGCACATTTTCATAGCTTTTATAAGGGTGCAAAGCTCCTCTTCCGTATTTTCGGGAGTGATCATCAGAACGACAAAATCGGGGTCCGAATATTCGCACTCTATCCCCTGCTCTCTCAGCATATCAGCAATATCATTTCCTGTTTTTTCCTCCGATGCACAAATAGTTATACGAAGCGGATCTGTAGATTCTATATGCCAACCGTTTTCAAAAAGCGATTTTCGCGCGTTTTCGATCAGCTTTATCATTTCGGAAAGATTTTTTCTGTAACCTCCTGCAAGGTAGCTGTTGCACATATCGAGAGATGCAAGTGTCAGGTACGACGGACTGGTCGAGCCAAAAAGCGCCATTGCCGCTTTTGCCTCTTCCGCAAAGCCTGTCGGTGCATTTTTGCTTATGTGAAGATATGCACCGCCTGTCAGAACAGGCAGAGTTTTATGCGCCGAATCACAGCAAATATCCGCACCAAGGTCAATAGGATGCTGTGATGGCTGTAAAAATCGCAGATATGCACCATGGGCGTTGTCAACAGCAAGCACTGTATCATAATCGTGACATACCACGGAAAGTGCTTTGATATCTGCAATATTTCCAAGATAATCTACTCCTGTAACATAAACCGCCGCAGGAGGATTTTTTAAATTCTTAAGTGTTTCTGCCAACATCTCCGCAGTTATCGGACATGAGCAGAGAGATTTGCTTTCCTTTGGCATAAGCCATATTATTTCAAAATCAAGCAATGCGGCCGCATAAACAAATGCCTTATGCACGTTTCTTGCTGCAACGATCGTTTTGCTGCTGTTCTTTTTTCTGTTGTTGAGCGCAAGATACAGCATGGCGCGTATGCACTGACTTGAACCTTCGGTTGAATAAAGAGTTCTCCCGCTACCAAAAAGCAAAGACGCATTATTTTCGCTTTCTGCGATTATGCCTTCGGCTTCATAAAGGGCATCCGCACCGTGTACTTCGGTGAGGTCAATGCCTTCACACCCAAGGAAGGACACACCCTTATGTCCCGGCATGTGAAAGCGTATTTTATTTGACTTTCGGTATTCGTTAAGAAAATCAACTATCGGTGTCTTCATAAGGAAACCCTCTTTTTTTTCAATCAAAACTGCCAATGTAATTTTTATTAAGGTTATATGGAGCGATTATTCCTCCTGTGCAGCTGCCTGCATCATTATGGCACATTCTATTCTTTTTTTGAAAAGCTCACAGCCAGGCTCATATATTCCTCGTATACTGCCTGTGGCATGGTATGCATTTGCTGCACATCCGCCCGAACAGTAAAGCTTTGCCCAGCAATCCGCACATTCCGGACGAGCATAGGCATTGCAGCTTCTGAATTCCTCTCGCAATTGATCGTTTGTTACTCCGTCCCACACATTTCCGAGCCTGTATTTTTCTTCACCGACAAATTGGTGACATGGATACAGATCGCCCCACGGGGTCACTGCCATATACTCGGTTCCCGAGCCGCAGCCGGAAATACGCTTGTATATGCACGGTCCTTCGGTAAGATCAAGCATATAATGATAAAACGTAATAGGCTTGCCGTCTTTTCTGCGTCGAATCATATCCTTTGCAAGGATCTCATACTGTTCCTTTACTATCTTGATATCTTCCTTTGTAAGCTCTGCCGGGTCGCCCGATGCACAAACTACAGGCTCCATGCTAAGCTCTGTAAAACCAAGATCTGCCATGTGAAATACATCATTTGTAAAATCGGGATTTGCATGAGTAAAGGTTCCTCTCATGTAGTAACCCCTGCCGCCGCGCGCATCAACAAGCTTCTTGAACTTCGGAACAATGACGTCGTAGCTGCCTTTTCCTGCATAATCAACCCTCAGTCGGTCATGTATTTCCTTTCTTCCATCGAGCGACATAACAACGTTGCTCATTTCCTTATTCGAAAATTCTATAACATCATCGTCTATAAGCACTCCGTTGGTCGTCAGGGTAAAGCGAAAATTCTTTCCCTTCTCCTTTTCAACGCTTCTTGCATACATAACCAGCTGCTTTACGACATCCCAGTTCATTAGCGGCTCACCGCCAAAAAAATCGACCTCAAGATTGGTTCTGTTTCCGGAATTTTCGATCAGAAAATCAAGCGCTCTTTTTCCTACCTCAAAGCTCATTACAGCTCTGTCTCCGTGATATTTGCCCTGACTTGCAAAGCAATAGGAGCAGTTGAGGTTGCATGTGTGTGCAACATGAAGGCAAAGTGCTTTTATTACATTGCCCGAACGATTCTTGAATGTACCCGCCAGAGGCGCAAACGTGTCAGGAGTGTACAGCTTTCCTGCTTCTTCAAGGCTTTTTACATCCTCGATACATTCATAAAGCTCTTCTTCTGTAATATCCTCCCTGTGTGCGTATTTTAAAAGCAGCTCGGAAACAATCTCCTCTGCATTTTTTTCTTTGTACATCGAGATAATATCGTATGCTGCTTCGTCCACTACATGGATAGAGCCCGAACAGCTGTCTACAACTATATTGTACCCGTTGAGTTTATATTGATGAACCATTGCGGCGCCTCCGTTTTAAATATAAAAGGCACCGCCTGCTCAGGCGGCACCTTTCTTAACTGCATTATTTCAGCTTAGTTCTTCTTTTCCTTATTTTCGCACTTCTGGTTTGCAACACCGCAGCTGGTCTTGCATGCAGACTGACAGGAGGTCTGGCACTCGCCGCAGCCGCCCTTCTTTGCGCTTTCGCACATATTGGTTGTGTTAAGAGTCTTGATTCTTTCCATGATCGATTATCTCCATTCATTGTATTTTTTGCAATAAAGCATTATGTCAACCACAATCGACATATCGCCCTCACTATCGCAAGAATTATATCATAGCGAATATATAAAGTCAAGGAATTGTAGATGCTTGACAAGATTTGAGGCTTTTATTTCTGTCTCAGGAAGTTTTTGTTATGCTCTCGCTGCTGCGCCTGCAACAATAATCTCGCAGGCGGTTTCTTCTGTCTGGGTTCTTATTTTTCTCTCAGGACGCAAGACTGTGCTGAAAATACAGCAAAAAATTTTCCGCTTTAACGGAAGAGTTATTTTTCCTGTACTTGCACTGGTTATTTCTCATTTTATTATGGCTGCAACGGAAAATATATTCAATATCGCTTTCACTCATCCCTCTAATTTATATTCTCCAAGCTTTTTGAAAATAAGGTCTTTGCAGTCTTTCTCGCAGAACCTGTCGCAGATGCGATCTCTATTTTTGCTGCAGGCGCGCTGTTCCTTTTCAATATTAAAAAAATCCTCAGCAAAGCACCAACCAATGCTGCACGCTAAAAAAAGGAGAGCCTCGGCTCTCCTTTTTTTATTTTAAATATGCCTCAAGCCTGTATATCGGTTGACCCATAGACGAGAATTTCTGTTCATATTCGGTAACGATATTGCCCTCAAAGCCGCTGTTATGAAGATCTAAAGACACATTGCGTATAATGTATCCGCACTCTGAAAAGCTTTGAATAGAATATTCGTAAAACCCTCTGTTATCTGTTTTCTGCTCAATTCTTCCGTTCTCTTCGAGAAGCTCTCTGTAAGGCGCCAAAAATCTCGGTGCGGTCAGACGATGATTCTTATAATGTTCCTTTGGGTAAGGACAGGAAAAATTAAGATAAATTCGCTCTACCGTTCCCTTTGGGATAAATCTGTTCAGGTATTCTGCTCCTATGCACATGAATTTCAGATTCTTTATCCCCTCTGCCATGCAGGTTTCGCAAGCTGTAACTATAACATTTTCCTGCATCTCAACCGCAATTACATCAACATCCGGATTTGCCTTTGCAAGTTCGCAGGCAAATCTCCCCTTTCCGCAGCCAATTTCAAGCCATATCGGTGCCGATCTTCCGAATATTCCCGTTAAATCAAGGTATTCCTCCCCGTTTATCTCGCGACGGCTGTCCTTATCCTCACATTTTACCTTAATCTGTACCTCTGTGCTTCTTTCCATTCTCACATCAAGATTTTTCTTATGTCTCAGTCTCATATATTGCCTCCGACAGCAAATTATGACCGTCGATTTTCATCGACGGTCATTTGATTTTATTTTTCCAATCCCTTTGCATACTTTTTGATCGCCTCAAAGGATTCGTCGCTTATAACATGCTCGATCTTGCACGCATCCTCTGCTGCGGTTTCTTCCGCAACTCCGAGTCGAACAAGAAAATCAGACAGCAGCGTATGCCGTTCATACATCTTTTCAGCGACCTCAAGACCCTCTTCCGTAAGGGAAAGATATCCGTTTTCATCCACCTTTACGTATCCGCCTTTTTTCAGCAGACCGATAGCACGGCTGACACTCGGCTTGGAGTAGCCCATATATTCTCCCACATCAACAGAGCGCACCGCATTACTGTTTTTTGACAGAACATAAATGGATTCGATATACATTTCACCCGATTCCTGAAGATGCATAATCAGCCCTCCCTAAATCATATCTATTTTATTTTACCACAATACATCCCTTATTTCAAGCAAAATCACCGATACTTATTGAGCATCGGTGATTTGATTATCATTTATAAGGATCATCAGACCTTCTTTGCATAGGTCCCTATGACCCAGCCGGTCTTGCCCCCGACTGTTATTTTGTACCATACCGTGCCGCTCACGGTCTTTGTTTCGGTATATGTATATGTGCTGTCTTTTTTCACTGTGGTTACTACGGCATAGCCTGTGCCTGCACCTTTACGAACATTTACTACCTTACCTGTTATGCTGATCTTTTTCTGTGCGGTCGTCGGCTTTGTCGTTGTTGTGGTTGTCGGCTTCGCTGTAGTCGTTGTTACTGTCGAAGTCGTCACCTTGACAAACTGACCCTTTACCCATACGGTAGCTCCGTTTCTTACAAAACTGTACCATACTGAGCCCGAAACAGTCTTCTGTCCTGTGATTGTAAAGGTATAACCTTTATTTACGGAGGTCACCTTTGCATAGCTTGCTCCTGCTCCCTTTCTGATATTTACGGGAGAAGCATTTATTGTACCCTTTTTTACTGTTTGTGCGGTCGTCGGTTTTGTCGTTGTTGTGGTTGTAGGCTTTGCTGTGGTCGTTGTCACCGACGAAGTTGTCACCTTGACATATTGACCGCTTACCCATACAGTAGCACCGTTTCTTGCAAAACTGTACCATACTGTATCCGAAACGGTTTTCTGTCCTGTTATTGTAAAGGTATAGCCCTTATTTACAGAGGTTACCTTTGCATAGCTTGTTCCTGCGCCCTTACGTACATTTACAACCGAAGCGGTTATCGTACCCTTTTTTACTGTTTGTGCGGTCGTCGGTTTTGTCGTTGTTGTGGTCGTCGGCTTCGCTGTGGTCGTTGTTACTATCGAAGTCGTTACCTTGACAAACTGACCTTTGACCCATACGGTAGCTCCGTTTCTTACAAAGCTGTACCATACTGAGCCCGAAACAGTCTTCTGTCCTGTGATTGTAAAGGTATAGCCCTTATTTACGGAGGTTACCTTTGCGTAGCTCGCTCCTGCTCCCTTACGGATATTTACAGGCGAAGCGGTTATTGTGCCTTTTTTTACTGTTTTTGCAGTAGTTGTGGTCGTTGTTGTGGTTGTAGGCTTTGCTGTGGTCGTTGTATCCGACGGCTTCGTCTGTTCGCCACCTTTAAGTTCAACATAGGATCCGCACACCCAGCCGCTTACATCCTTGCTTATTTTTATCTTATACCATGCGGTGCCGCTCGAATCCTTTCCCATATCTGTATATTCATATTCATTATTTTCTGATACAACAGTTATTTTTTCTGTGTTCGCACCTATGCCGCAACGCACATTGAGCTGCTTACCGGTTACTCTCAGTTTTCCAATAACCTTTTCCACATAGGGCTCTATGTAATCTCCGCATACCCAACCGATTCTGTTTTCGGAAATGACAATATTGTACCATGTATCATACTCTGTGGTTTTTGTACCCAGACAGGTATAAACGCCTGTTTTTGAACGCTCTATGACCTGATTTGAGGTGCCTGCACCGCTTCTAATATTTATATTATCGCGAATGATCTTTACCGTGCTGATGCCGTTTTCTTTATTTGAAGCTATTCCCTTGCATGCGCCGGATTTTCCGAAATCGTATGTAACACCGTCAACGGTAAATTCTCCGACAACAAACTCTCCGTTATGATAATAATAGATATTATCGTCAAATTCATACCAGCCGGTTGTCGGATATGAAACCATATCGATCTTGAACCACTTTACCCACACAGGCCAAGCATTGCCGTGAAGCTTTCCGTACTGCATGTCTTTTGCCGAATTTCTGGCATCAACAGCCATATCGACACCGTTTTCATCCTTGCCCACATAAACTCCTGCATGTCCGCTGAGCCACAGACCTAAGCCGTGCACTCTCGGAATAGTGCTCATGCCTCCTTTTACAGATGCGGCATCAAGCAATGCCTTTGCACCGCCGCCTTTTCCGTTGCAGTAAGAACGGATAAGACCCGAGCAGTCTACTGCACCTACAGATGATCCGCCGTATTTGTAATCCCATTTTTCACGGTAAGCTTTTAACGCCCACTCTGCCATGCCAACACCTGTTTTTCCGCTGATAACGGCAGCTTTGACAGGCGCTGCAGCGGGAATAATAACGCTGAGTATAATTGCCGCGCACAGTATCGCAGTCAGTATATATTTCGTAAATCTCTTCATATAAACCTCCGTAAAAACAAATACAACTTGTTTTTTCGACCTTTACCGTGCATTATTCTACCATATCACCCATATTTCCGCAATAGGTTGTTGTAAACATTTTGTAACCTTTTTATGTCAAGTTCAAAAAAGACATTTATCCAATATAAAACAATATTGTGTTGATTTTTTTCTTTTTTGGCTCTAAAATTATGCTTGGAGGTGTAATTATGATCTATATCCTCGAAGACGATGACAGCATTCGCAACTTTGTAATTTATGCACTGAACTCTTCAGAATTTGAAACGCAGGGCTTTTCTCGCCCTTCCGAGCTCTGGACTGCTCTTCAGACAAATACTCCCGATCTGTTTCTCCTTGATATAATGCTGCCTGAGGAAGACGGTATTGAGGTTTTGAAAAAACTTCGCGTGGCACATAAGACAGCTGATATTCCTATTATAATGCTCACAGCCAAGGATACCGAATACGATAAGGTCATCGGCCTCGATGCCGGTGCCGACGATTATATTTCCAAGCCCTTCGGCATTATGGAGCTTATTGCAAGAATAAAAGCTCTTATGCGCCGCTCGGCAAAAGCAGAAAGCTCCGAGGAAACTCTTGTTTTCGGTCAGCTTATCATTGACGAAAAAGCACATACTGTAAATATCGGCGGCGAAAATATTACGCTGACCTTCAAGGAATACGAGCTTCTTCTGCTCCTTGCCAAAAACCCGGGAAAAGTCATGACAAGAGATGTTATTCTTGAGAAAATATGGGGCTATGACTATGACGGAGAAAACCGCACCGTTGATGTTCATGTGCGGACTCTGCGGCAAAAATTGGGCGAAGCGGGTTCTCTTATCGATACCGTTCGCGGTGTCGGCTACAGATTCACGTAATTATGACTTAGATTTAACATAGATTTAACATTTATCCAATCATCATTTAACACAACACGTATAATGTTTTATTTTGTTGAAATCTGAATTTTTCGGAATGTGAGGTTTTTTTATGGGTTGGAAAGAAATTCTTGAGCTTCTGGGCGGACTTGCCATGTTCCTCTTTGGTATGTCTCTCATGGGAAATGCTCTTGAAAAACGCGCAGGAAATCAACTAAAGTCTATTCTCAGCAAGCTAACCACTAATCCTATAAAGGGATTTTTGCTGGGACTTATCGTAACACTTATCATCCAGTCCTCCTCCGCCTCGACTGTTATGGTCGTCGGCTTCGTTAACTCCGGAGTTATGACTCTTTCTCAGGCGGCAGGCGTTATCTACGGCGCAAATCTCGGAACCTCCATTACAGCGTGGATCTTAAGTCTTACAGGTATTGGAGAGGAAGCTCCCATCTGGCTGCAGCTTTGCAAGCCGTCTACCTTTGTACCTGTTCTTGCGTTCATAGGCATTGTTATGTTTATGTTCATGAAGAAGATAAAGACAAAGGACACGGGCATGGTGCTTCTCGGCTTTGCTGTTCTTATGTTCGGTATGGAAACCATGTCGGGCTCTGTTTCCGGTCTTGAGGAAAACGAAGCATTCAGAAATGTTTTTACCGCTTTCGGCGATACCCCCATTCTCGGAGTTCTTGTCGGCACCATTGTCACCGCAGTGCTCCAGTCTTCTTCTGCATCTGTCGGTATTCTTCAGGCTCTTGCCAACGCCGGACTTGTCCCTTACTATGCTGCGATCCCCATTATCATGGGTCAGAATATAGGTACCTGTGTAAGTGCGGCTATATCTTCGATCGGTGCTACACCCAACGCAAAGCGCGCTTCCACCATTCACCTTCTTTTCAACGTTATTGCAACTCTTATTCTTCTTCCGATATTCTATCTCGTTATCTACTTTGTCGGTGATTCCCTGCCCATTCTTGCCGATAAAGCCTCTCCTCTCGGCATCGCTGTCGTACACACAGGCTTTAAAATCCTTGCACTGCTCATCATCACTCCCTTCTCTAAGCAGCTTACAAAGTTAGCATGTTTTCTTGTTCCCGACAAGAAGAAGGGCAAGGAATTTGAGCTTCTTGACGAAAGACTTCTCGCCACACCTTCTGTTGCTGTTGAGCGCTGCCGCGTTGTCACAGCATCCATGGCAAAGGTGGCTGTTGATTCTCTTAAAACATCCTTCTCGCTTCTCACCGAATATAATGAGAAAACCTGCGAGCTTATCAGAGAGCAGGAATCTGAGGTTGACCGTTATGAGGACATGCTCGGTTCCTACCTTGTAAAGCTGAGCAGTCAGCGAATGAACGAAAAAGACAGCGAAGAAGCCACCAAGCTGCTCCACCTTATCGGAGATTTTGAGCGTATTTCCGATCATGCTGTCAACATTGTCGAATCCGCAGAGGAGATCCACGACAAAAAGCTTGCCTTCTCAGCTGAGGCAAAGCAGGAGCTCAACATTCTCCTCAATGCTGTTACCGAGATCCTTGATCTTGCACTGATTTCCTTTGATGAAGGCAATCTTGATTCAGCCGCATTGGTAGAGCCTCTTGAAGAGGTAATCGATAATCTTAAAAAGGAAATGCGCCGCAGACACACTCTCAGACTGCAGAAAAATGACTGCACCATCGAGCTCGGCTTCGTATATTCCGATCTTGTTGTCAACCTTGAGCGCGTGGCAGATCACTGCTCCAATATTGCTGCATGTATGCTGGAGATCGCACACGATCGTCTTGGCATGCACGAATATCTCGATAATCTTAAGGACGGATCACAGGACGACTTTAACAACAATTATCAGCTCTTCAGTATTAAGTACGCACTTTCCGACAAATAGGACGTGATATAATGACAAAGCGAATATTCAAGTGTATCCTTTCAGCCTCGCTTGTAACCTTGTCTCTCAGCTCTGTGTTTTTCATCGCAGCATACTTTGTCCTTTATTCACGCGATACAAATACAGAAGCTCCCGGATCTTTCCGGGAGCTTCTTGCCGCTGTTATACCTCTTATTATTTTTCTATGCATTTCTGTGCTTGTTCTTTCTGTTTTCTTCGCAAGATATATGTCGAAGAAAATCGTACAGCCGATAAATGAGCTTTCTGTTTCCGAGCCTGATCCTGTTGCCGATTATCCGGAGCTTGATCCTCTTATCACTAAACTGCGCCGTCAGAATGCACTTATTAAAAACCAGATGACCGAGCTTACAAGGCGGCACGATGAGTTTAATTCAATTACCGAAGGCATGAGCGAAGGCTTCATTATTGTTGATAAGGATATGAATATCACCTCCTACAACAGCGCCGCACATGAAATTTTCGGATTCAATGATCCCGATAAGGGTATCTCATCCTGCAAAGAGGCTTATGCTGCCCTTTGTTACGCACTGCAGGGCTATTCCTGCGAGCATGAATTTAAGCTTGAAAAAAAGCACTACAGAATATTTGCGAGTCCTGCACGAAACGGCGATTACGGTGCGGCTGTTGCTATTGTGCTCGATGTCACCGAGCGTGCCGAACGCGAATCAATGAGGCGTGAATTTTCCTCAAATATATCTCATGAGCTGAAAACTCCTCTCACAAGCATACACGGAGTTGCAGAAATGCTAAAAAGCGGCATGGTAAAGCCTGAGGACACAGAGCATTTTGCCGCGATGATCTTTGATGAATCGGGCAGGCTTATCTCTCTTGTTCAGGATATTCTGAGAATATCTCAAATAGATGAAGGGAAGCTTACGGAAGAATACAACGATATCGATCTGTTTGCTCTCTGCCGTTCGGTAATATCCCGTCTTTCTCATGTTGCGGAAAAAAAGAAGGTTACCTTCAGCATAGACGGCTGTCCCGCAATTGTTCGAGGTTCGGAAGTCTTTCTGGAGGATCTTGTTTACAACTTAGCCGATAACGCCGTAAAGTATAACAAGGACGGCGGCAGTGTATCGGTATCTGTCAGGTACGAAAATTCACACCCCGTTCTCGAAATTACAGATACAGGCATAGGCATCCCTCACGATCAGACGGACAGAATTTTCGAACGCTTTTACCGAGTGGATAAAAGCCGTTCAAAGGCAATAGGCGGAACGGGACTGGGGCTCTCCATCGTAAAGCATGCTGTCGCCTATCATAATGCCGATATTTCCATTGAAAGCGAGGTCGGAGTAGGAACAAAGATTACGGTCATATTTCCCTGACCTTTGCTCTCTGCTGCCTCCGGAGGTTAAATATGTTTAATGCATTCAGACATTTCCATACAATAACAAAGCATCGTCACTGTGTCATAGCCCACTGCTTCAAGGCAGGAATCGGCTTTCAGGGACTGTTTCATGATCTTTCAAAGTATTCCTATACGGAATTTTCCGCAGGCGCGCGCTATTATCAGGGCACACGAAGCCCAAACGAAAAGGAACGAGAGACCTTCGGTTATTCACTTGCCTGGATGCACCACAAGGGACGCAACCGACACCATTTTGAGTACTGGTCCGACTATAATCCCGCGACCAAGCGGTTAGAGCCTGTTGAAATGCCTCTTAAATATGTAAAAGAAATGTTCTGTGACCGAATTGCTGCCAGTAAGATTTACAACGGTAAAAATTATAATGACAGAATGCCTCTGGATTACTTTTTAAGAGGAAAGGAACGCAGGGTCATACACCCTGCAACAAGCGACCTTTTGGAATCAATGCTCACTCTGCTTGCCGAAAAGGGTGAAAAGGCGGCTTTCCGATACATAAAAAACATCAGTCAGATAAATTAACAATATATCTATTGACAGAAATTACAAGCATGTTAAAATACTTTGCGAATACACCGCTTTTTAATACTGCGGACAGCTTGATATTTTACGGCGCAAAGCCATGATACGGAGGAATATTATGTCAACAATCTCTTTCATTATCGGTATGCTTATTCTGGGAATTTTCACTCTTGTGTCTGCATTTATTATTGCCGGTGCAATTACAGCTTCCGGAAATCAGAAAAGCTCAGGCTCCCTTCGTCAGCCTGAAATGAAATACTTCAGTGATTTTGAAACTGCCGATTACCTCGGTGTCACTGTTGCAGAGCTTGAGGCTCTCCGAAATCAGGGCATACTCGACGGAACCTACTCGACACTCCTTACCACAGACCCCAACGGTGTTGAGGAATATTATGATGTGGACTCCACCGGACGTGAAATTGTCCGCACCCGTCCTGTTGCTGTGGATGCAGTACGTTATTTCTATTCCAGAGAGCTTTTAGATTCTCGAATGAACGAGCTTTTAAAAGACGGCAAAACAATAAATCTCAGATAATTTTAAAACCGCCTGTTTTTCGTACAGGCGGTTTTTTTCATCAGATCGGTACGATGTGTAATAAAATACAGATGCTCTTACCTATTGTTATAAAAGAGATAAAATAAAAGAGATAAAATAAAAAAATTGCATAATTTGAAAAATAAACACAATCTCGGTTGTATTATTTAGTGAAAGGAAGTGAAAGCACATGGATTCATTTGGTACCGATGAATACATCAGACAGACAGTGGCACAATTTAGCAAAACTCTCTATCGTATCGCTTTCACGATCCTTCACAATGCTCCGGACAGTGAGGACATCGTGCAGGAGGTTTTTCTGCGGCTGCTGAAAGCAAAACCGCGGTTTGATTCTCAGGAGCACCGAAAAGCGTGGCTGATACGGGTAACGATAAATCTTTCGCGTAACAGACTGCGTCATTCTTCCAGAAACGAACTTCCGCTTGAGCTGTGTAATGAGCTTGCTCAGGGTGATTTAAGAAAGAGCAACAGCGGAATACTGCAGGCTGTTCTGAAACTGCCGGAAAAATACCGCACCATTATTCATCTTTACTACTACGAGGATTACACAATCAAAGAAATAGCGCAGATAGCAGCACTTCCATCGGCTACAGTCGGCACAAGGCTGGCACGAGGCAGGGCTCTGCTGCGTAAAATGCTGGAAGGAGGTATTTACGATGATTAAATCACAGTATAAACGAGAAATGGAAAACATCGTTCCCCATTCCGGCTTTGAGGAAGATACTGTTGCCTTTCTTATTCAGGCTGTGGGTCCTCAAAACAGGGAGGAAAAAACTGTGATAAAAAAACGTTCAGCGGTCTTGATAGCTGTTATAGCTGCCGTGTTCCTGATGACATCGACCGTATTTGCTGCTGTTGCTTTTCTGCGCCCCGATGAGGTTGCGGATACTTTCGGTGAAACAGCTGTAGCCGAGGCCTTTCGTTCTGAGGATGCTGTCGTTATCAACCGAAGCATCCGATCAAACGGCTACAATTTTACTCTTATGGGCATTGTAAGCGGCGAGGGACTTGAGGGCATCAGAGCCGATGGCGAAGAGAGAAGCTACCTTGTTCTTTCCATCGAGCAAACAGACGGAACACCCTTTGCACCTGAGGACGAGTGTCCGGTGACAATCACGCCGCTTATAAACGGCTTCGAGCCGTGGCGAATGAGCATCTACTCGCTTGATGCATACCGAATGGATACTACGGCAGAGGGTATAAGATACTGCCTTATTTCGACTGATTCGCTGGAGATTTTTGCTGACCGAGGTGTCTGCATTGCTGTTTTTGACGGAATTGCCCCGTCAACGAGCGTATTTGCTATGAATGAAGACGGCGTTGTAGGCTACAGCGACAGCTACAACGGCACAAAAGCTATGTTTGATCTGCCGCTTGACACTGCAAAGGCCGATCCTGCCGCCGCAGCTGAGCTGGTTGCAAAATGGGAGGCAGAATGTGCAGGCGAAGACAGCACCACAGCTTCTGACGATGATTTTGCTTTTTCTGAAGATGCATCAGGTGCAACCACAGCAGCTTCCATTGAAAATTCGGTTGACGAAATAATCTTTGTAAACGAAAATGTAGAACGTTATTCGCTCGCATGCGAAGTTGACGGAACACTGCATATATACGATAGCGAAGGCAACGAATTACCTGCCGAGAATTTTGAAGGTATCACCAAATGGGGTACCGTTATAGGCGAAAACGGTTAAGTACCATCGGTAAAGCCGGTAGCTTGATTAAACCCTATAAGAGCCCGGTACCGGCGGCGCTTAACGCGCTATGAAACAAACTGCCAATCGCAGAAACTTTACAGCAGCCGATTTCAGGCGGCTGCTGTATTTGCTCAAAGTGTCAAAGAACCTCTTTAAAGCCCCCCTTTTATAATGGAAGCAAAGAGTAGACTTTTTTAACAAGCTCAGCCGTGCAGGAATCTGCACGGCTGAGCTGATATTATTAAGTTAAGGCCAGTAGTCTCCACACTCACACTCATAATCGAAAACATTATCCACAAAGAAAACTGTACATTCAGGGCTAAGCGTTTTTTTAAGTTCGTCAATATCATTTTCCGTAAGTCTGCTGTTATCCATAAGATTTATCATTCTCAGCTTGCTGTGCTCATACAGGGGAGAAAGATCGGAAATATCATTGACGGCTATCATAAGCCTTCTGATTTTCATATTATTTTGCAAGGGGCTTATATCACTTATCTTATTATAGCAAATTTCAAGTGTGTGAAGCTTATTCTTATCAGCAAGCGAAGAAATGTCGTCAATTTCATTATTGTCCGCATACAACACACACAGCTCTTTCATATCACGCAAAGCGCTTATATCCTTAATTCTATTATTCATAATGCTCATTGCACTGATTTTTGTACTTTCTGCAATGGGTGTTATGTCCTCTATCTGATTATTTTCAAGCCACAGCTCGATAAGCTCAGTTTTTCCTTTCAGCGCGGAAATATCGGTTATCCTGTTGTTGTTTAAATCGAGCTTGCAGAGCTTACTGAGTTTTCCAAGATGAGATATATCTGCAATCAGATTATTGTCTGCATATAACACCGTAAGCTCGCCCATTTCTGCCACTGCACCGATATCAGAAACACAATTATTGCTCATATACAGATTTTCAAGGGCCTTCATACCCTTCAATAGGCTTATATCATCTATATAGTTATAACTCAGATACAGCCATTTCACTCTGTCAAGCCCTGCCAGAGGGGTTATGTCTGATATATTATTTCCTTCCAGATCTATGCTCACAAGGTTACTGAGCCCCGATAACGGCTGTATATCGGAAATATCATTCCCTTCGAGAGTAAGGTATGTTAGATTTTCAAGACTTTTTATAGGCGAAATATCCTTAAATCCGTCAAAACCTATGATACCGAGCATTTCAAGCAGCCTGCATTCCTCAAGAGCGGAAATATCGGTAAGCGATACCTCACACTCCTCCCCGATCAGATGTATTTCTTTGGCGTTGCTTTTGAATGTCTTGCCTGCAAGTGTTATTTCCTTTATCTCATAGCATTCGCCCTTGTATTCGTAATACTTTTCCCTGCTGTATGCTTTGCCGTTATGATTTATGTAATCGAGCAAGCAATACACCTCGCCGTCTGCCTCAAAATTGTATTCTTTTGAATATCCGTATCCTTCATATTCAATGTGGGTATTTTTGCTAAACACTCCGTTTTCCGCTTCAAAATAATCGCTACGATCATAAGCGGTGCCATCATAGTTTATATACGATCTGTAATCATATACCTCTCCGTTTGCAATAAAATATTCTTCATGGCTGTATACTTCATCGCCCACCTTAAAGTGTTTATCTTTCTGATAAACTTTACCGTCAACGATAAAGTAATTGCTGACGTACACCTGTTTTGCCACAGCGATTCCCACACAGGTTACTATGAAAAGCAGGGTCAAAAGAAGAAAAATAAATACTGCCGCAGCAAACCTGCTAAGCTTTCCCCTATTTTTCTTTGTGATGTTCTCATTGATACCGTTGTTCTTCTCCATAAATTTACCCCTTTCCGAAATAGTTCCCTTTATTTTATTTTCCCTATTTCATCTTATACTTTCAACAAAAAAACTACTACAAAATATTACAGTGAGGTATCAATATAACTAAACATGCTCAAACATTTGTAACCTTTCCGCATATCTGACTAATCAAAATCTCCGTATTCCGTGCATAGTTTTTCCGATTTATACAATTTGTACTGTTTTTTTCGAGTATATATGCCTTGTCGTGACAATAATTATACTTGTATTTCTTTAACGATTATGTTACAATCTTAACGATGTGCGGTGCAATTTACCCGCCGACTATTGTCAGACTTAGCGTTAAAGCTAATGTCGTAAGAAAGGAAGCTTTTGACATGAATTATCTCAACAAAAAGAGCGTCGAAGACATAAACGTCTCCGGCAAGAAGGTTTTGGTTCGCTGCGATTTCAACGTACCGTTTGACGGCGAAGGCAATATCTCCGATACCAAGAGAATCGACGAAGCTCTTAAAACAATCCGTTACCTCCTTGAGAACAACGCTAAGGTCATCCTTTGCTCTCACCTCGGTCGTCCTAAGGGTGAGTTCAATATGAAGTACTCCCTCGCTCCCGTTGCTGCATATCTTACCGAGCAGCTCGGCTTTGAGGTAAAGATCGCTTCTGACGTTATCGGCGACAGCGCTAAGGCTCTTGCTGCTGAGGTTGAGGAAGGCAAAGCTGTTATGATCGAGAATGTTCGCTTCCACAAGGAAGAAGAGAAGAACGATCCCGAATTTTCCAAGGCTCTCGCTTCACTCGCAGAGATCTATGTAAACGATGCTTTCGGCACCGCTCACAGAGCCCACGCTTCTACCGCAGGTGTTGCTGATTATCTTCCCGCAGTATGCGGATACCTTATTCAGAAAGAAATCTCCATCATGGGTAAGGCTCTTGCCGATCCTGCTCGTCCTTTCGTTGCTATCCTCGGCGGCGCTAAGGTTTCCGATAAGATCGGTGTTATCAACAATCTCCTTGAGAAGGTTGACACCATAATCATCGGCGGCGGTATGGCATACACCTTCATGAAGGCTCTCGGCTATTCCATCGGCGATTCCATCTGCGAAGACGATAAGGTCGAGCTTGCTAAGGATATGATGGCTAAGGCCAAGGAGAAGAATGTTAACTTCCTTATCCCTCAGGATAATGTTGTCGCTACCGCTTTTGCTCCTGATGCTGACTTCCAGACCGTTGACTCCGACAAGATCCCCGCAGGCTGGCAGGGTCTTGATATCGGCCCCAAGACCTCTGCTATCTTCGCTGAGGCTATCAAGGGCGCAGGTACTGTTGTATGGAACGGACCTATGGGCGTTTCCGAGTGGGAGAATTTTGCCAAGGGTACCATCGCTGTAGCTACTGCTGTTGCTGAGAGCGGCGCAGTTTCTATCATCGGCGGCGGCGATTCCGCTGCAGCTTGTGAGAAGCTCGGCTTTGCAGACAAGATGACCCACATCTCCACCGGCGGCGGTGCTTCCCTCGAATTCCTCGAAGGCCTTGTACTCCCCGGCATCGCTTGCCTCAACGAGAAATAAGATAAATTTTTGCGGCGGGCGTTGTATTCGGCGTCCGCCGTATATATTGGATAATAATTTTTGGGAGGAAAAAATAATGAACAAAGCTAAGCGCGCTGCTGTTATCGCAGGCAACTGGAAAATGAACAACAATCCTGAGCAGAGCACTGCTCTTATCAACGAGATAGCTCCTCTTGTAAAGGATGCTGACTGCACTGTTATCTGCTGTGTACCTTTTATCGATCTTCATGCAGCTCTTGATGCTGCCAAGGGCACAAACATCAAAATCGGTGCCGAGAACTGCCACTGGGCAGAAAAGGGTGCTTTCACAGGCGAAGTCTCCGCACCTATGCTCAAGAGTATCGGCGTAGAATATGTAGTCCTCGGTCACTCCGAGCGTCGCCAGTACTTCGGTGAGACCGATGAAACTGTCGCAATGCGCGCACGCGCTGCACTCGACAACGGTCTTAAGCCCATTATTTGTGTCGGCGAAGTTCTCGAACAGCGTCAGGAAGGCATTACCGCTCAGATCGTAAAACATCAGGTCGTCAAGGCTTTCGAGCAGATCGCCGAGGACGAGCTTAAGAACGTTATCATCGCTTATGAGCCTGTCTGGGCTATCGGCACCGGTCTTACCGCTACCGATGAACAGGCAAATGAAGTTTGCGGCATCATCCGTGAGCTTCTCGCAGAGCTCTATTCCGCAGAGGCCGCAGAGGCTTTCACTATTCAGTACGGCGGTTCCATGAACGAAAAGAACGCCGAAGGTCTTCTCGATCAGGTCGATGTTGACGGCGGTCTTATCGGCGGTGCATCCCTTGTTGCAGAGAAGTTTGCCGCTATTGTTAAGGCAGCTGGCAGATAAGGAGATTAAAATGAAAAAACCTCTTGTACTTTGCATAATGGACGGCTTCGGAATCAAGGATGAGTATGGCAACGCCATTACCGCTGCAGATACGAAGAATCTCGATAAAATATTTGCCGAAAATCCCTGCACTCAGATCGGTGCTTCCGGTATGGATGTCGGTCTGCCTGACGGTCAGATGGGCAACAGCGAGGTAGGACATACAAATATCGGTGCAGGTCGTGTTGTTTATCAGGAGCTGACAAGAATAACCAAGTCTATTTCCGACGGTGTTTTCTTTGAAAACGAAGCACTTCTTGCCGCTATGAAAAACTGCATTGATAATGATTCTGCCCTGCATCTCATGGGACTTATGAGTGACGGCGGTGTTCACAGCCACAACACTCACCTCTATGCTCTTGTTGAGATGGCAAAACGTGCAGGTCTTTCCAAGGTATACGTTCACTGCCTCCTCGACGGCCGTGATGTTCCCCCTTCTTCCGGTGCGGATTTCGTTGCAGAATGTGTTGAAAAGCTCAATGAGATTGGTGTTGGCAAGGTAGCCACTGTTATGGGACGCTACTACGCTATGGATCGTGACAACCGTTGGGAAAGAGTCGAAAAGGCTTATTCTGCTGTTGTTTACGGTGAGGGAGTAAAGAATTCCGACCCTGTTGATGCTATTCGTAAATCCTATGAGACGATCGACGAAGAAGGCAAACATGTTACCGATGAGTTCGTTCTGCCTGTTGTATGTCTTGATGATGCTGCTCTTAAGGCAAACGACTCTGTTATTTTCTTCAACTTCCGCCCCGACCGCGCCAGAGAGATCACCCGTACATTTGTCGATCCCGATTTCTCCGGATTTGAAAGACGCTTTGGCTTCTTCCCTCTCTGCTACGTCTGCATGACTCAGTATGATGCAACAATGCCCAATGTGCAGGTTGCATTCAAGCCGCAGAGCCTTGACAACACCTTTGGCGAATATATTTCTCAGAACGGCTTGTCTCAGCTGAGAATCGCAGAGACAGAAAAATATGCTCATGTAACCTTCTTCTTCAACGGCGGTGTTGAAAAGCAGTACGAGAATGAGGACAGATGCCTTATCCCCTCTCCGAAGGTCGCTACCTATGATCTTCAGCCTGAGATGAGCGCTATTGAGGTCGCTGCAGAAACAGTTGCACGCATCGAGAGCGGCATGTATGATGTTATCATTCTCAACTTCGCTAACTGCGATATGGTCGGTCATACCGGAATTTTTGATGCTGCAAAGGCTGCTGTTGAAACTGTTGATGCATGCGTCGGCAAGGTTGTTGAGGCTGCTCTTAAGATGGGCGGTTCTGTTTTGATTACTGCCGATCACGGCAACGCCGATCAGATGATGGAGCCGGATGGTTCTCCCTTTACCGCTCACTCCACAAACCCTGTGCCTTTCTGTGTTGTAGGTTATGACTGCAAGCTGCGCGAAGGCGGCAGACTTGCCGACATCGCTCCTACTATGCTCAAGATACTCGGTCTGACTCAGCCTGCTGAGATGGACGGAGAAAGTATTATACTGTAAATAATATAAACTAAAGAGGCTGCCTTTGGCAGCCTCTTTTAACATTCATAAGCTTTTCGAAATAATATATTGATAAATCGGTTTTCTGTCAGCAAAACTCATCGATCAAGCCCTGCAGAAATGCCATTGCTTCTTCATGCGGTATGGCATATTTATTTGGTATCTCCCTTTCCGCATAGCTTATAAATGCATTGGCAAGTCCTGAATTTTCAATAAAACAGTGCGGCATTTCACTTGTTGTATGCTTCGGATTGATGTTTTCGATCAAAACTCCGCTATTCTTATAGACCACCATAAGCATATCAGGATTTGAATAATTATTTTTAAGTATATACAAATTATATTTGTCCTCGGGATCGGAAGCACGGCTTATCATTTTCTCAAGGATCAGTCTGCGTTCTGTCTTATCAAACGGCGGAATGAAATCTACATGGTCAGAAAGATTTCCCGTCTGTGCAAATCGACGCAGGCCATCCGAGGTACATATATCAGTCTGGGCATGTTTATTTGAATTATCTTCCCTTTCCTTCAGGAAAACAAATGTCTGCTCCATGAAAAATTCTGTCTCTTCATCGTTTCTGGGTTCAATTCCTACAAACGTGCGGACAAACTTTGCTTTATCCTCCATGGAAACACGTTCTCGCAGATGCTTGAAAGCGGCATAGGGAACTCTGCTGTCACAAGGATCGGGCTTGAACAACACCAGATCGTAATGTGCTTCCATATCTATTATGTGAGCACTGAAGGTTTGCAGCTGCTTTTTTACTATAAGACCATTTATATAGAACCTTCTCAGATTATCATAGCTTCTTCTGAAGAAATCAGCAAATCCGGGATCAGAAATCGCAGCACAAACAGATGCGCCGTCATCGATAAAATTTATGCAAAGAAGCTTTTTCTCTTTTTTTCCATTCTCTTCCCACTCGAAATCTATCATTGCGAAATTCTTCATTATTCCTTCCGAGGTCGCGGCTGTTGTTTCGCCGCATCTGACACTGTAGCTTTTGAATGTCAGCAGCGGAAGCAGCTCATGAAGCGCATTAACGCTTTCCTTGAGATTTGATTCGGAAAAACCGATCAGATGCTCAATGTTACAGGCAACGCCCTTGCTTTCAATGTCAAGCAGCGCTTCCCTAATTCTCGAAATAATCGCATGGCGGCAGCAATTCACTATACTGACCGAACAACTAAATCCATCTTTCCTGGATGCTTCATTTACTATTGCAAAAATATCCTGAATAGTTCT
The DNA here is from genome assembly GCA_045536305.1 of Acutalibacteraceae bacterium. Taxonomy (GTDB): domain Bacteria; phylum Bacillota; class Clostridia; order Oscillospirales; family Acutalibacteraceae; genus JAISGQ01. The sequence goes on along the minus strand of JAZSNH010000086.1, from coordinate 19,343 downwards.
TAAGTACCTATCTCCATCATAAAGAATTACATCACAATTAAATTCCACATTATCCTTCTGTGAGCCGAAAAGCATGTCTGTTATCTCATCACGTGCTGACAGAGTGTTTTTATCCACATTCAAAAGGCTCATATAATAATCAAGCTCGATTATTTCCTTGGCTGTAAAATTAAGTGTTGAGATTATTGCGTTAACAGCCTCCTGAGATGGATACTGTATACCGTTTAGCATTCGGTAAAAGCTTGATCGACTTATTTTTGACCTGTATAAGAACTCATCAACTCTCATAGATCGATCCTTGAGCTTATCCTTAAGAAATCCACCTAAAGACTCTAACACCTTAAATCTCCTCCTTTTTCTTTCTTTATTTCACAATACATTTATATTATATATTATTTTTCTTTATTGTCAATGTATCAATATCAGTACCAAAAAATCCCAAAACTTTCTCAAAAAAATCCCAAAAGATTCTTGACACATTCCGAAACACGTTGTATAATGAAGTCAATTCAAAAAGAAACTAAACAATTAAAAGCATTGTATTGAGGACGGTTTTTGTGGAGCGCCTTTAATACAATGCTTTTCGCTTTCTATTTTATTGCATTTTGAAGCTTAACGCGTTTTTTCCAATTTCCCGTCCAGTAGCGGATGAGGCAAAACATTCCCGTAACCGCCCATGTTGCGCCTGTGGTCATCCATACTGCCCACCAGCCGAGAGCCGGGATGAGAAGGAAAAGCTGAGAAAATACTACTCTGCCGCCTACCTCCACAAAACCGTTCAAAACTGCAAATGCAGCATCTCCACAGCCGTTGAGCAAGGCTCTCGGAACATATATCATTCCAAGCGAGAAGTAGAAAAGACTTGTTATTCTGAGCGCTCTTGCCGCTATATCTATAACAGCAGGATCTTCTACAAAAATGCCTGCGATCTGACTGCCGAAAATATAAAACAGAGGTATTAAGCAAAGGCTGAAAATCAGAACGACAACGGCAGATTGTCTGAAGCCCTTCTTTATCCTTTCAATCTGTCCTGCTCCGGCATTCTGACCTGCGAAGGTGGTCATCGCTGCGGCAAGAGAGCTGTAAGGCTGCTGCACGATGGATTCTATACGTATGGTTATAGTGTATGCTGCCATTACATTTTCTCCGAAGCCGTTGACAACTCCCTGCAGGACCATACACGACACCGCTATGGTACCGTTCTGAAGTGCGAGAGGAATACCGATCTTGAAGGATCTGCCTATTATGGACATATCCATCTTCTTCTCTTCTCTGTTCACTCGGAAATAGGATATTTTTCTGTATGCATAGATATAGCAGGTTATCGCCGATATTGCCTGAGATATTATCGTTGCCAGTGCAACACCCAGAACCGCCCAATTGAACACAAGAACAAACAAAAGGTCGAGCACTACATTTATCACGCACGCAACGATAAGGAATATCAAAGGTGTTTTCGAATCTCCCAGAGCTCGAAGTATTGCCGCTATACCGTTATACATGGATATCGCAATAAGTCCAAGGCATGTTGTACGCAGATATACAAGTGTATCATTGAATATTTTATCGGGCGTATCAAGAAGATGAAGAAGCCACGGCGCTACGATTATTCCTATGGCACTTACAAGCAGTGATACACTTATCAGTACGTAGTATGAATTGGCGATGGTTTTACGTACATTCTTATATTCCTTCGCCCCGAAATACTGCGCTACAATAACACCTACGCCAAGTCCCAGTCCGTTGCCGAGAGAGAAAAACAGAAAATTCGACGACGAACAGGAGCCTACCGCCGCGAGGGCATCCTTACCGACGTACTGCCCTACCACAATAGAATCTACCATATTATAAAACTGCTGAAAAAGATTTCCGATAAGAAGCGGCAGAGTAAATTTCAGAATGTGCTTTATAGGACTGCCTAAAGTCATATCGGTGGTAAAATTTTTACTCATTTTTGTCCTCCGAAACAGCTTTTGTGCGTTTGTTTTTCAAGAGGATTATAGTGATTTTTTGTCCGATATTCTACTCGTCTTTTGCACAGACATAAAAAATTTTGCAGAATGTATTTGTTGCTATTTACCAACAAATGTGTATTTTGTTTGTTGGTGAGGAACAAATTACCGTTATTCTTATATTGAAATAATTGTTTGTTATGTTATAATGATAATGTATGCAAACACTGTGCATTCATTATCTTATTTTTTATAGCCGTCCTACGGTTTGGAGGTATTTTTATGGGCGCAAATTACCGCAAGGATACTGTTGTTTATCAGATCTATCCCCGTTCCTTTATGGATTCCGACGGTGATGGTGTAGGCGATATCCGAGGAATAATCTCAAAGCTTGACCATATCGCCGAGCTTGGTGTCAATACTATATGGCTTTCTCCTGTATATGTCAGCCCAAACGACGACAACGGCTACGATATTGCAGACTACAAGGCCATTCAGCCTCAGTTCGGTACAATGGATGATTTTGATGAGCTGCTTTTCAAGGCAAAGGAACGCGGCATAGGCATCGTCATGGATCTTGTTATCAATCACACCTCAGACGAGCACGAATGGTTTAAAAAAGCCCTTGCAGGCGATGAGAAATATAAAAATTACTACATAATACGCAAGGGTAAAAAGAACAAGGTACCAAACAACTGGGGCAACTTTTTTGCTGAATGCCCGTGGACTCCGTTCGGGAATTCAGAGAATGAATACTATCTTCATCTTTTTTCCAAAAAACAGCCTGATTTAAACTGGCACAATCCCGATGTTATGGCAGAAGTAAAAGATATAATGCGCTTCTGGCTCGACAAGGGTGTGGTCGGATTCAGGTGTGATGTGATAAACGTCATATATAAAAACACATTAAAAAACGGTAAAAAGAGGCTTGCTTTGACAGGTCAGGAGCATTATCTTTCAACTCAGGGCTGTCATGATATTTTAGCCGAGCTTCGAAGAGATGTGCTTGAGCCTTACGGTGCTTTTGCAATTGGCGAAACAGTATTTGTTGATATTCCTAAGGCAAAGGATCTGTGCGACGAGGAGCGCGGAGAGCTTGACATGGTATTTTCCTTCAAGCACATGGAATGTGACCAGATAGGGCTTAAGTGGTTCCCTGCAAAATTCAGCCTCAAAAAGCTTATGAATACTCTTACCGAATGGCATACGGGACTTTACTGGAACACTGTTTATTTTGAAAATCACGATCAGCCGAGATTTATTTCCCGTTTTAACGATTCCGAAAACTTCCGTGCTGAATGCTCCAAAATGATGGCAGGTCTTATCATGACCCTCAGAGGAACCCCTTTCATCTATGAAGGTCAGGAAATAGGCATGACGAACGGTGATTTTGCAAGTCTTGATGAGATCATGGATATAGAAAGCCACAATATATACGCCATGGCAAAAAAGCTCGGTATTCCAAAGGGCATGCGATGGAAAATGATAAAGCACGCATCAAGAGATCATGCACGTACGCCCGTACAGTGGAGCAGCGAAGATAATGCAGGCTTTACCGACGGAACGCCGTGGCTTAAAATAAACAGCAATTACAAAGAAGTAAGCGCAGAAAAAGACAAGGAAAACAAGGACGGTGTGTTTGCTTTTTGGAAGAAGATGACAGAGCTTAGAAAAACAAACGAGATCCTTTGTTCCGGTGCTTTTGTTCCTGTTTGCCGAAGCCGCGCAATATATGCCTTTGAACGAGAGCTAAACGGCCAAAAATTGCTTTCAGTATTTAACATGACAGGCAAAAAAGTTAATCTGCCGAAGAAGCTGAGAATGCGCGGAAATATACTTGCTGACAATTATACGAGCTGCTCCGAAAAACACCTTTTGCCCTTCGAGTTTCGCCTTATAGATGAGTGCGGTGATATTCATTAGACGCTTCACTTATTATAGGACTTTGTTAAAAACACAGAGACATGGAAAGGAAAGGAAAAAATGGAAAAATCAATGCGAAGAAATAAATTTTGCTTCGGTTTGGGTACTATAGGCAGAGATGCCGTATATACCCTCATCAGCATGTACCTTATTACTTATCTGACAGAGGTGGTAGGTCTTTCCGATAATCAGCTTGCTGTCATAGGTACACTAATGGTGATATTCCGCGTATTTGATGCCTTAAACGATCCTATCATGGGCACTATCGTTGACAACACAAAAACACACTGGGGTAAATTCAAGCCGTGGATCGTATTCGGTGCCTTTGCATCGGGAATCCTTACTATACTGCTGTTTACAGATTTCAACCTTTCTGATAAGGGCTACATCATATTCTTTGCTGTAATTTACCTGCTTTGGGGTATGACATATACTACAAACGACATCTCCTATTGGTCCCTTATGCCTGCTATCTCAAAAGATCAGAAGGTTCGCGAGGGAGTTGGCGCAATAGCAAGAATATGTGCAAATGTCGGTATGTTTGCTGTTGTTGTTCTTTATACTATGGTGCCCGACCTTTTCGGTATGCCGGCAAAAAAGAGCTATTTCCTCTTTACTGTTATAATTGTTGCTCTCATGTGGATTTTCCAGCTTGTTACAATTATCGGAGTAAAGGAAGATCGTTCAGAGCTTAAAAGCCAGGAAAGAACCACTCTCAAGGGCATGCTCAAGGCTCTTGTCAAAAATGATCAGCTTATGGTTACTGCTGTTGCAATGGCACTTTTCATGATCGGTTACTGCACTACAACCTCATTTGGTGTTTACTATTTCAAGTACGCCTATAAAGACGAGGGAACCTATATGATTTTTGCGGCAGTCCTTGGTGTCGCTCAGCTTACAGCACTCTCCATCTTCCCTCTCTTTAGTAAAAAATTCACCAGACGTCAGTTATATACCGGCTCTATGATCGTTGTAGTTGCCGCTTATCTGCTGTTCTTCTTCTCTTTTGAGAAGCTTCCCATGATAATCGCAGCAGGGCTTGCACTGTTCTTTGCTCAGGCATTTATTCAGCTGCTTATGCTCCTCTTCCTTGCTGATGCTGTTGAATACGGTCAGTGGAAGCTCGGGAAAAGAAACGAGTCTGTAAGCTTTGCCGTTCAGCCCTTTATCAATAAGCTTGGCGGTGCAATCGGAACAGGTGTTGTCACTATCACACTTATTATCTCGGGAATCAACAGTGAATCTCTTAAAATCACTCAGATAGAAGAAAAAATAGAGACTCTTACTGACCCTGCCGCAATTGCTTCGGCGCAGGCCGAGATAGATGCTCTCATCAACGCAGTCACCGGCACTCCTCTTTGGATAATGAAGGGTGCTATGATGTTGTTCCCCCTCCTTTGCATACTTCTTGGTTTTATTATTTATTCGAAAAAATTCAAGATAGATGAAAAGATGTATGCACAGATACTCGATGAGCTTAAGGAGCGCAGTGAAAACACCGAAGAAATCAACTAAGCAGAAGAATAATGTTCTTTACATAGCAAAACAACCTGTGGGAAATCATTCCCACAGGTTGTTTTGCTATGTATTTAAATTTATCTGCTGTATCGGTTTGATTCATCAAAGTCTCATACAACAATGCGGTCTGAGATTTCGATCCTGCAGACAGACGGTTTTGGCAGTGTATCGTCCATTATCACTTCACCTATCGAGTCTGCCTTTATGTATCCCCTTATTGGGTTTTTCACACTTAAAATATCTCCCCTGACTACAGCATCTACCTCGCTGCGCTCAAAGGAAAGGTCGGTATCTTCCATTTCACAGTCCTCGAGAACAAGACCTTTTGCATAGCAAAGCGGCTGAGTTCCTATTATCTTACACCTGACAAGGCGAAGATTTTCGGAGTACCATGCAAGGTATTCACCTTTAATCACACTGTCATACACTGTAACATTCCTGCTGTGCCAGAATGCATCCTTTGTATCGAGCACCGACTCCCTTATAACCATATTTTCTACGTATTGAAAGGAATATTTGCCCTTGAGTTTCACTCTTTTAAGCTCCAGATCGTTTGCTTTTAAAAACGGGTATTCTCCCTCAACGGTGCAGTCGGTCAGTTTAACATCGCTGCTGAACCACCCAAACTCAGGCGAAGCTATGCTGCACCTATCAAGCACAACACCTTCACACTCGCGAACTGCCTTTATACCGTTCAAAACACAGTTTTTAATATATATCTCTTTATCATACCATAATGCGGCACGGCAATTTTCTGTCATTTCGCATAAATCAACAGTTGCTCTTGTCACATGCCACAACGGATAACGCAGGTTAAAACAGCAATCCCTCAATGATATATCAGCACATTCCTTAAGTGCCGATTCACCGTCGGCAGGTCCGTCAAAGCGGCAGTTTACGACCTCAGCATTTTTCACCGCATAAAGTGCCCGTTCCTCGTCAAGAAAGAGATTTTCAAATTTCATTTTACTACATTCCTTTTGCGTTCAATAACTTTGTTATTTTACCTCATGCCGTCTTTTTAGTCAACATCACATCACACATTCAGCACAGATGCATTATTATTTATCACACTTGATTATTCCTTTTTTTCTGATATAATTTTAATAAAGTATACTTAGGAGGGAAGAAATTTGGACGAAAATAAAATTTATGTTCCTCATCCGGTGGATACGACACAGGTCACTGTTCCCGATGAGCTGAACCTGCTTATTGATGACCTCGCCTGCAATGCTCACGAAGGATGGGCCGAAAAAAGAATGAAGGCCGGCTATACTTATGGGGAATCGGATGACAATACTTACAAAAAGAACTCTTTTCTTAAACCCTATGACTGCCTCAATCCTGCCGAAAAGCTGGCGGACATCAACTCTGTAGAGGAGACAGTCAAGCTGATAATCAGCAGAGGCTACAAAATCGAAAAGAAAGACAACACATATTGGGGTCAGATAGAGCGCAGCTATTTCAAGAAATATCATAACGACAAAGCCGCACCTCTTTATCACGCGCCCTTTATAATCGGATTATCTGGTGATGACTGCAGTGAGCTGTGTATGAATTCTCTGCAGAAATCAATTGACGCTTTTGCCTGTCACATCTTCGAATCGCTTGATATGACCTGTGAAAAAACCGCTAACAGCGAAAGAAAAACTCCGATTTATATAATTTCGGAGCTTGCCAATAACACTGAAATTTCTGCCGCCTACTACGCCGCAGAAAAATACGGCATTGAGATTATCTGTGTAAACAATGATGCCGCACAACTTATGGATTATGACCTCAAACATATAACCGTTCCCTGCAGCGCAGAAGAGTATATCGCAAACAACTCTTTTCTTCTCCTTGCACTCTGGAAGGGTATAGATAAAAATAGCCGCGCAGGCTCTGCCGTACGCAGATCGCTTCTTGAATTTGATGCAGCATCGCCCGATCCTCAACGCACTGCTATCAATGATTCTCACGCTGTTTATCATATTGTCCTCCCCGGAGAGGTCAGGAGCGAGCTTCATTGGATGAGCCGCCTGCTGCTTCCGTATATACTTGAATCAGGCAAAAACTGGTATACACTCAATAATGTTCAGCTTGTATATGATAAAAAGAAAAAGTGCAATGTCATTATGGGCGAAACTGAGGCCACTGTTGCAACAGGCTCGATCAAACCTATCATACGCAAGGAAATCAAGAAATTAAGGGAAAAATATAAGGATGATAAGAAAAAGCTTATCTCACAGCACGACAGAATTACTCACAAAAAGCTTATTGCAGAGGCCGCAAACAAACAGCTTTCCGATGGTGAAAAAGCCCATATCAGACGTCTTATAAAGTATTCTGACGAGGAATTTTCAAAGGCTAAGAAAAAACTCCGCACAGATCTCCGGAAAAATATTAAACGAGCCAAAAACAAGAAGGATTATAACGATGCGCTGGAGCAATCCAAAAAGAATCGTTATTTCCTAAACATCGGCATGTACGACAATATCAATCGTTCAATAATAAAAATTGAAAACTCGAAAAGAACCACTCAGGAATACGATCTCCTGAACGACAGCACACACGGCAAAAGCCTTTCTGCCGATGCTGTTAATATGCGTCATCTGAGACTTGATACTGTTGCTACTCTTTTCCAAAATGCCAAAAAAGTTCAGACTGTTCTTGTTTCTGTATTTGCGGGCATAGGTCTCGCATCTTACGGTATCTTTTCCGATCTTGCTTCCTCTCGCTCACTCATCGGTATTATCGGCGGCTCGCTCTCGGCTCTCGGCATAATTGCCGCACTTGTCATTTTCTTTATCACTCAGCATAAGAATTACCACAGCGTCCACCTCAATATGCGTCTGCTTTCCGAGATGCTCAGAGTCAAGACATACCTCAACGCAGCAGGTATTCACGAAATCGATGCGAGCGAATTTCTCAGCGAACGCCAGCAGCAGGAACTTGAGTGGGCTCAGTATATATACAGAGGCTGGAATATTGTCGATGCGGCCGCAGGCTATTATGACAGCAGCCGTCAGGCTTATATACCTCTTGATACCATACGCAGGATGTGGATAGGCTCCGCGGACAGTCTGCTTGACGGTCAGAGCAACGCAAAGGTTTATATTCCGTCCTCCGATAAAGCACAGATGGACTTTGACAGAGGAAGAGGCAGTGAGTATTTCAAAAAGGCAAAGGGACTTTTAATCTTCAGAAAAATCTCCACCATATCCGCTGTTGTATTAACTCTGGCTGTTACTATCGCCGCTTTTATAGTTTTTTTTGCAAATACCAACGGAATATCTCACGAAAATTGGCGCGATCTTTTTACAGATCAGTTTGATACCGGCATATATTACACCATAGGCGAGTCACTCTTTATTTTCTTCATCGGTATTATACCTGCCATTATCGGATGCTTGCTAATTTTCCATGAAAGCCAGCTGTATTCCGATAACGCTCTGCGATATAAATGGATGGCAGTTAAATATCAGAAGCTCACCGCTTGCCTCGACGGCGTTCTTGTCTCGGATGATGCTCTCCCCACCGAAGCAGAGACCAAGGCCGCGCAAAAGATATTTATAGATGCCGCTCGTGCCGCTGTCGAAGAGATCGGCGAATGGACTCTTCTTACTGCCGGAAGCGAGATCAGCTTACCGTTCTGATAATAACGAAGGAGGAATATACTATGTACGAAAATTATAAGCCTTCACCCATCGATACTTCCGATGTTACATTACCGGAGGATCTTCAGGAGCTTGTTGAGTATATGGCAAAAAACACGCATGAGGTATGGGCTCTGACCAGAATCAAACAGGGCTGGACCTACGGCCCGGTCAGAAATGATGAGCTTAAGCATCACCCTTGTCTTATCCCATACGAAGAGCTTCCCGAAAGCGAGAAGGAATATGACCGCAACACTTCGGTTGAAACTCTCAAGCTCATCATCAAGCTCGGTTACGACATAAAGAAATAGCAAAGAAGCCTCCGTTCAAAGATAGAACGGAGGCTTCTTTGCTATAAAATATCTGTTTTTTACAATAAAACATACTCAAAGACATATCCATACTTCGTTCTTTCTAACTTTTCCATGGAAATTTATTTTTTAATGCTGTAAAGCGTTGATTTTTCCTTTGTTACGTTATAAGATTATATAATAATCTGTTAAATTGTTTTGTGTGTCAAAGCCGTGCATAATGCCGACGCTTTGACAAATCAACTCTTTTGGAGGAAATTTATTATGTGCAGTAATTGCAAAGGACCTTCGAGCGATCTTTCCCTGCTCAAGGGTGTGCTTGACGAATACGCCCATATTCCAGGAAGCCTTATTGCTATTTTGCAGAAGGCTCAGGAGATATATGGCTATCTTCCCCGTGATGTGATGTATCATATCGCAGAACGTATCGGCACTTCACCTGCTGAGGTTGTTGGTGTCGCTACCTTCTATTCTCAGTTTCGTCTTACTCCTATCGGAAAATATCTTATTATGGCTTGTCAGGGCACTGCATGTCATGTAAACGGCAGTAAGCGTGTCGGCGAAGCTGTCGCTAAATACCTTGAAATCGAAAACGGTGAGACCACAAAGGACGGACTTTTTACTCTTGAAAATGTCGCTTGTCTCGGCTGCTGTTCTCTCGCCCCCGTAATTATGATAAACGGCGAAGCTTATGGCAATCTTACCCCAGAAAGTGCTATCGCTATAATCAAAGATATTAAGGCAAAGGAGGCAGGGAAATGAGAATTGTTATCGGTGAAGGCTCCTGCGGTGTTGCTGCGGGTGCCGCTAAGGTACACTCTGCCATCGAAGCTCTGATGAAGGAAAACGAAGGCTTTACCCTCGGCAGTACAGGCTGTATCGGAATGTGCTTTTTAGAGCCTATTGTTGATCTCTATGATGATAATAAAAATCTTCTTAAAAGACTTGTTCGTGTCTCTCCCGATGATGCTGACGCTATTGTCGAGACCGCTCGCACGGGTGATCTCTCTCATGTAGAGAAGCTTTTTATTTCCTCTGAAGATGAAGAATTTCTCACAAAGCAGACCCGAATAGCACTGCGCCACTGTGGCCTTATCGACCCAACTTCTCTTGAGGATTACTGTGCTGCAGACGGATACGAAGCATTAAAGAAGGTTCTTACCTCCATGACCCCTGAGGAGGTTATAGAAGAAATAAAGCTTTCAGGTCTTGCCGGACGCGGCGGTGCCGGTTTTCCAACCTGGTTCAAATGGAACGCCGCTCGTCAGAGCACAGGCGAAAACAAATACCTCATCTGCAACGCCGATGAAGGTGATCCCGGCGCGTTTATGGACAGAGCTGTTATTGAATCTGATCCGCACACCCTTATCGAGGGCATGCTCATAGGTGCTTACGCTATAGGAGCATGTGAAATGATAGTTTATGTTCGCGCCGAATATCCTCTGGCAATCGTTCATCTCGAAGAAGCCATACGTCAGGCAAGAGAAGCCAATCTTTTGGGCAATAACATTCTTGGCACCGATTTCTCTTGTGACATGAGAATAAAGGCAGGTGCAGGAGCATTTGTCTGCGGAGAGGAAACTGCTCTTATAGAATCACTCGAGGGCAAACGCGGCATGCCGCGCCTTAAACCCCCCTTCCCCGCTCAGCGCGGATATATGGATGCACCATCCAATATAAACAATGTTGAGACCTTTGCCAACGTTTCATGGATAATCAACAACGGCGGCGCAGCCTTTGCGGCAATGGGAACAGAAAACAGCAAAGGCACAAAGGTTTTTGCCCTTACCGGCAAGATACGCAAGGGTGGTCTTGTCGAGATACCTATGGGCAAGACCTTGCGAGATGTTATTTTCGGTATCGGCGGCGGTATTCGCGACAATAAGGAATTTAAGGCAGTTCAGATGGGAGGTCCCTCGGGCGGCTGTATTCCTGCCGAGCTGCTTGATACGGTAATCGACTACAAGGCTCTCGGCGCAACAGGCGCTATCATGGGCTCAGGCGGTATGGTCGTTATGGACGAATCCACCTGTATGGTCGGCATGGCTAAGTTTTTCCTTGACTTCACCGCTCTTGAATCCTGCGGCAAATGCACACACTGCCGTATCGGCACAAAGCGTATGCAGGAGATACTCACACGTATTGTTGAGGGCGAAGGCAAGGACGGCGACATTGAGCTTTTAGAGGAGCTTTGCAATGCTGTTAAGGACGGCGCTCTCTGCGGTCTCGGTCAGACTGCTCCCAACCCTGTCCTTACAACTATACGATATTTCAGAGATGAATATGTTGCTCATATCGTCCACAAAAAATGTCCCACCAAGGAATGTCCTGCTCTTCGCACCTATATTATCGATGCAGACAAATGCCGCGGTTGTACTCTCTGTGCCAGGAACTGTCCGGCGAGAGCTATTACGGGCAACGTCAAGGAAGCGCACGTCATTGACCCCAAGCTATGCATACGCTGCGATCAGTGCCGCAAGTCCTGCCGATTTGACGCAATTATAATGGAATAAGGAGGCGTATTTAAAATGGAACAGATCAAAATTACTGTTAACGGCATAGAAATGACCGGAAAAAAGGGCGACACCATTCTTAATATCGCCGCCGAAAACGGAGTAGAGATCCCTAATCTTTGCTATAACAGCAACCTAAAGCTCTATGGTGCATGCGGACTGTGCCTTGTTGAGGCCGAGGGTACGCCAAAGCTTCTTCGCGCATGCTCTACCGTTGCAACAGACGGTATGATTATCAGCACCGAGGGCAGTAGAGCAAAAAATGCTCGAAACATTGCTCTTGAGCTTATTATGAGTGACCACGAAGGTGACTGCAAAGGTCCATGCTCCCTTAATTGTCCTGCACGTACCGACGTTCAGGGATATTTAAAACAGATAGCTCTCGGCAATGACAAAGAGGCCGTTCGCATTATTAAGGAAAAAATCCCCATTCCTGCATCTATCGGCAGAGTTTGTCCTCACCCCTGCGAAGCAAACTGCCGCAGAGCATTGGTCGAAGAACCTGTCTCAATTGCTTACTTAAAAGCTTTTGCCGCAGACAACGATCTCTCCTCCGATGACCCGTATAAGTCTGTACCTGCCAACGATACAGGCAAAAAGGTCGCTGTTGTCGGAGGTGGTCCTGCAGGTCTCAGCGCGGCATACTATCTGCGTCTTGCCGGCCATGCCGTTACCATTTATGATGCCATGCCCGAAATGGGCGGTATGCTTCGTTACGGCATTCCCGAATATCGTCTGCCTAAGGCTGTGCTCGCCAAAGAAGTTGCCGCTATCGCTTCTGTCGGCGTAGAAATGAAAAACGGAGTAAAGCTTGGCAGAGAGATTACCATTGAAAAGCTGAGAGCTGAATATGACGCTGTGCTGATTGCTGTCGGCGCGTGGAAGAGCAGTAATGTCGGTTGTCCCGGTGAGGATCTCGACGGAGTACTCGGCGGTATTGATTTCCTCAGAGAAGTCAATATGGGCAATATTCCCGACATCGGAGAGAATGTCGCTGTTGTCGGAGGAGGCAACACTGCTATGGATGCCTGCCGTACCGCTGTTCGCTGCGGCGCTAAAAATGTTTACGTTATTTACCGCAGAACCAGAGCAGAGGCACCTGCTGAGGATATCGAGATCACCGAGGCTATCGAAGAAGGTGTCGAATTTAAATTCCTCACCAATCCTGCCGAAATAATCGGTGAAAACGGCAGAGTAACGGCTGTCAAGCTTCAGATCATGGAGCTCGGCGAACCGGACGCATCGGGCAGACGTTCCCCTGTGCCTGTCGAGGGTAAGTTTGAAACCTTGCCTATTGATACTCTCATTTCTGCTATCGGTCAGAAATGTGACCCCATAGGGCTTGCAGATGTTGAGCTTTCACGCAGAGGTACTGTTACTGCAAACGAAAACAACTGCACAACGAACCTTGAAGGAGTTTTTGCCGCAGGCGATGCAACCAACCGCGGTGCCTCCATCGCTATTGATGCTATCGCAGAGGGCGATCGTGCCGCTATGGCAATAGATGCTTACCTAAATAACAAGCCTATGGTATTCCCTGAGCCCTATTACTCAAAGAAAAACGTAACAGCCGAGATGCTGTCTGACAGAGAAAAGATTCAAAGAGCAGTTATGTCTGTTAAGGCTCCCGAAACAAGACGCACAAGCTTTGACTCTGTTATCAACGGATTTACCGAGGAGCAGGCTCGCAAGGAGGCTGCAAGATGTCTTGAGTGCGGCTGTCATGATTTTGCTGACTGTAAGCTTATTCGCTATGCCAATCTTGAGCCTATTGCACCTGAGCGTTTTGCAGGTGCAAAGCACAAATCATTCAAGGAACAGCGACTTATCTCCATCGAGCGTGATCAGGGCAAATGTATACTGTGCAATCTCTGTGTTCGTACCTGCCGTGAAGAGGTTGGTTTAGGTCTGTTAGGTCTTGTTGACAGAGGCTTTGCTACCGTTATCAAGCCTGAATTTGAGAGCAGTGATGCAATAGCTGCATGCAGAGACTGCCATAAGTGTGCAGATATCTGTCCCACAGGCGCGCTGAAGATTCTGAAATAAGAATTTTCTATAACCTTTTAAAATCGCCCCAACTCATATTGCTTTTAAATGCAGGCAGTTTCTGCCTGCATTTATTGTATTAAAACACTTATCTTGACTTTTCGATACAAAAAAGGCATAATTTTTCAAGAAACTACTTGCGAGGTACACTATGGAACAAATAACATTTCGATATGCCGAGGAAAAGGACACCGCTTTGATATTATCCTTTATCAAAGAGCTTGCGGAATATGAAAAGATGCTCGATGAAGTTATTGCTACCAAAGAGCTTCTTAGCGAATGGATCTTCGAAAAGCAAAAAGCAGAGGTTATTTTTGCTTTGGACGGAGAAAGAGAAGTTGGTTTTGCCTTATTCTTTCACAACTTCTCCACATTTCTCGGACGCGCGGGAATATACCTTGAGGATCTTTATGTCAGACCCGAATACCGCGGCCGCGGCTTTGGCAAAGGTCTTTTGAAAAAGCTTGCTCAGATCGCTGTTGAGCGAGGCTGCGGCAGACTTGAATGGTCTTGTCTCGATTGGAACAAACCGAGCATTGATTTTTATATTTCTCTTGGCGCTGTACCGATGGATGAATGGACCGTATATCGCATTATGGGAGATACTCTTCATAAGCTTGCAGAGTGAGGACCTTAAATAAAAAATGCCTGTGTTTTTACACAGGCATTTTTTATTTAAGTCTAACAGTTGCTCCTGCCTCGATTTTTATTGTTTTTTCGCCGTCATAGCCCCAAAGATCGGTTGCTGTCGGGTTATGCACTACACCTGCATCAGCAGAAAAAACAAGCTCTGAAAAAGCATGAGCATAATTGCATATCTCAATATTCGTCGCGTACCATACATCATTTCGTCTGCCGAGCTTTTCAAGAGCTTCTTCTATAACATACCAGTTATTATCCCTTTCAAACTCATACGAGTGTCCCCATAGGTAAAACAGCTTTGCTTCCCTCTGAGGCTCCTTATCGGCAATAAACTCATCAATAAGCGCAGACAGCTCTTCATCATTGTGGTGACAAGTCGATTCGAGTCTCAGCCAATCCTTGGGCATATCGAAATTATGACTCGATACAACCGTTCTGCAGTACACGATACCCGCTAATCTGAGTATCTCCGTAATGTTATCGGAAAAGACTCCGTAAGGATATGCGGCACCTCGTATGATCCCTCCAAACTGCTCTTCCAGCGCTCTTCTGTCATTGATTATATCCCACATGGCAGCTGCTGCAGGCTGAGAATCCCAAAATGGGTGGTTTGTGCCGTGTACCGCTATCTCAATATCTTCTCCCTCATACACCTTAAGGCTTTGATGAAGACTCATTCTTCGGTGTATCTGTCCCTGCGGCCATTTGCGGCCTTCGGGCGGATATTCACCCGAATTTATATTGAAAGTGCCCTTTATGCCGTTTTTACGCATTATTTCAATGAGCCTTACATCCTGCTCAACTCCATCGTCGTAGCTTAATGTAAGAGCTTTTGCTTTCCCATTCGGAAAACGCATTCGAAACTGAGTTATCATATCAGCACAGCCTTTCCTGCTGTAAATTCGATTTTAAGATGCTTTTTTCTCCCTAAGCATAGGTCGTGAAATTTTTTCATTGAACAGCTCAATAAGCGGACCCATAAAGAAGGCTGTTATTATTGTACCAATACCTATAATAGTCGGTATAGCCTTCCATTCTCCGCCGCCAAGCACAAACAGCAGCGCGCCTGATATGACACACACGAGATCTGTGCAGATGCGTATATACTTGAATTTCCACAGCTTCCATTTATTTGCACAGATAATCGCTATTGCATCGTAGGTGGAAACGCCCAGATCTGCAGTCATATAAAGAGATGCGCCGATGCATATTACAACTATACCGACTGCAAGGCACACTATTCTCAGCGGCAGTGAGGGCTGATCGAAGACCTTGAGCAGAAGAGAGTGTGTAAATTCTGTTATATACCCCAAAAGAAAAAGATTGATAAATGTGGCAATTCCGATGCAGTGTCTGTCAAAGACAAGACTGAACAGCAAAAGAACAGCATTGACAATAACATACAGTGTACCAAAGGATATGGGGATAAGCTTATCAAGTCCGCTCATAAGCGATTGAAACGGATCAACACCGAAGGCTGCAATTTTGAACACCGCTACACTTATCGCGCATATTATGACGCCTGCGGCAGACATTATTATTCTTTTGACCATAGTTTTCAAATCAGTTTCCTCTTTCCGAATTTATTGACCAATGTATTATATGTTTTTATCCGTTATGTGTCAACATTATCTCCGCTTTATTATCCTCTTTTGTTGATTTATATTTCGTTATATGATTGAATTATGAGTAATTTAATCATATAATGTAATTATTCCAAAAAACAAGGAGTGCGCTTTTATGGCAGGAGGAATGGGACGGGGACTCGGCCCGCGCGGTTTTCTCACCGATGAAGAAAAGGAAAATATACCAAAGGTCACAAAAGGATTGCTTGTTAGAATACTCAGCTACCTTAAGCCCTATTGGCTGCAATTTATTTTTGTTTTTGTCGCTATACTTCTATCAGCAGGTGTAGGACTTCTGCCCTCCATTATCACAGGGCGTATAGTTGACGAGGCTTTGATCGGCAACGATCTTAAGCTGCTTATAAGGTTGTTGCTTATGGCATTTGCAACTCTGACCATATCTCAGGTAATCGGTGTACTTGAAAATTATATCAATGCCTGGATATCACAGCGTATAATCTTCGATATGAAAAATCAGATGTATGACCATCTGCAGCACATGCCGCACTCTTTTTTCACCTCGGAAAAGCAGGGCGATATTATCACACGAATGAACACCGATATCAGCGGCGTAAGCTCGGTTATTTCGGGAACTCTTTCCAGTATAGTAAGCAATGTCGCAACCGTTATCACAACTCTCGTTGCGTTGTTTACCATGAGCTGGGAGCTTGCCATTGTCGGTATTATTGTCATTCCGCTTTTGATACTTCCCACCAAAAGCGTGGGTAAGACCCGTTGGAAGCTGCTTACGGAAAGTCAGGCTAAAAATGACGAGATGAACCAGCTTGTAAATGAGACTCTCAGCGTCAGCGGCTCTATTCTCGTAAAGCTTTTCACCCGCGAAAAGAAGGAATATGAACGCTTTGTAGATGTCAATGAAGAGGTCACGCAGCTCGCTCTCAAGGAACAGCGAAGCGGCAAATGGTTTATGGTCATTATGGGTATGTTCACTCAGATAGGCCCTCTTCTCATCTATTTTGCAGGCGGTCTTTTCATTATAAAAAATATAGATCCGACCCTGACGGTCGGTGTTATCACCGCAACAGTCGCTCTTATAAACCGACTGTACCGTCCTGTTCAGTCACTGCTTAACATTCAGGTTGATTTTACACGCTCACTTGCACTGTTTACAAGAATCTTTGATTATTTTGACAAGGAAAACACTATCGTTTCAAAACCCGACGGTGTAAAGCCCGATGTTGCCTGTGCGGATATCGATTTCGATCATGTAAGCTTTTCATATTCTCCCGATATCCCCTTACTGACAGATATTGACTTTACCGTTCCCGGCGGTCAGATGTTCGCCATAGTCGGACCTTCCGGCTCGGGCAAGTCAACCGTTGTCAACCTTATACCGCGTCTTTACGATGTTTGCGGCGGAAGTGTGACGGTCGGCGGCATAGATGTCCGCGACTTTGATCTTACATATCTTCGCGAGCATATAGGTGTAGTCACACAGGACACATACCTGTTCAACGGTACTATTCGCGAAAATCTTCTCTACGCCAAGGATGACGCCACACAGGAAGAGATCGAGGAAGCATGCCGCACAGCAAGCATACATGACTTTATCGTCTCACAGCCAGACGGATATGACACTGTTGTCGGAAACCGCGGTCTTAAGCTCTCCGGCGGCGAAAAGCAGCGGCTTTCCATCGCCCGTGTTATTTTAAAGAACCCTGAAATACTTATTCTTGATGAAGCTACCTCTGCCCTTGATTCTATTTCCGAAAATGCAATTCAGGACGCTTTGGAAGTACTTATGGAGGGACGCACCAGTATAGTGATCGCACACAGACTTTCAACCATTCTCAAGGCAGACAGAATACTGGTCGTCAAGGACGGCGTTATAGCAGAGCAGGGCAGTCATGAGGAACTGCTCGCAAAGGACGGCACCTACCGCGAACTGTACGAGACTCAATTCAGGCAGATACTTGAATATGAATCAGAGCACAAGTGATAATTAACCTAATAAAAAGAAAAATCAAGGTATTTACACCTTGATTTTTCTTTTTATTAGGTTGACAGCCACTATAGTGATGAATATAATTAAAGTGATAAAGCGCAATAAGCGTAATTTTTATCAGGAGGTTGTTTTATGGTCAACAAAACTACATTCGGCATTCTTACCATCATATTTAACAGCTACGGTGTTCCCTGCTTTATGCAGAAACAGGTGGCAACAGGTGTTAAGAGAATCATTTTCGGGATTCTTACCTGCGGTGTCCTTGCAATCATAAACATGGTCAAGGGTATCATCCTCGGCATCAATGTTCTTAAGATGACCGATGAGGAATATGCAAATGCATTCGGTAAGATCGACAGCGGTATTCCCGCTATGCCCACCGATACAGTCGCTCAGTAAATTTCTTTATAAAAAAGCAGTCAATAATGACTGCTTTTTTATATTCCCATAATATTGCGGACTATCCACCACACAATTGCTGTCACAAGAACAGCAATATCCACAAGCACAGTTGGTGCATCGTAATTTAATACGCCCTTTTTTATATAGCTTTTAACAGAAAAGAAATATACCCACATAAAATAAAACAGAATCACCGGCCATATAAGATTATATGAAAAAAGCTCATCGAAACGGAAGGTCAGTAATGCAAGGGCTGTTCGTGATATTCCGCAGCTCGGGCAATCGAATCCTGTCAAAGCCTTAATAAAGCATGGGATCGCCAATCCATTCATAGCAAAAAAAGCATATACCAGACCTGCGGCAAATATGCCTGCGGTCACCAAAGCAGCTATAAAAACACGTTGTTTTTTCGTAGCTGCTTTTTTTGTTCTGTTTTTCGATATGTTCATTTGTTTTCACCCGTGATTATTATTCTATAAGGAAACACATCTTGATAGTTTGACTTTTTTCATAAGTTCTCATTTGTAGTATTTATAGAGGATATCAGATGAAATTAAATCCACATATCCGGCGTCGAGCCGAATTTCATCATCGAAGATGATTTCACCTATCCGATAGGGTGGATTTAGTTAAAAAGAACCCACACTTGCCTACGAGAAATGTGGGTTCTTTACTGTCTATGGGCTGCAAAAAAAGATATATTCGGCAATTTTGCGTATAAATTCAAACTCTCACCGTTTTTGGTGAAATATTTGCCTTGCAGCAAATGTGAAATAATGACCTGCGGTCATTGTGAAATTTGATGCT
>JAZSNH010000067.1:0-2230 GCA_045536305.1 Acutalibacteraceae bacterium | reverse complement strand
CTGCTTCAGGCTGCACTGAGAAAGGTTCTCGGCACACACGTGGAGCAGCCCGGTTCTATGGTCAGTGTTAAGATCGTTCGTTTTGACTTTACTCACTTCTCTGCAATGACTTCCGAGGAAATTGCTCTTGTTGAGCAATATGTAAACGAGGAAATACTTAAGGCAGAAAAGGTTGAAAATCGCGAAATGCCCATAGACGAAGCAAAGAAAATGGGCGCCATGGCACTTTTTGGTGAAAAATACGGCGATAAAGTAAGAGTTGTAAAAGCCGGAGACTTTTCTATCGAGCTTTGCGGCGGCACTCACTGTGATAATACCTCAAAGCTTGGTCTTTTCAAGATCAAGAGTGAATCTTCGGTTGCATCGGGCGTCAGAAGAATTGAAGCTACAACAGGTCTTGGCGTTTTAAGTATGCTCTCAGAAGCCATCAATACCATTTATCAGGCAAGTGCTGCAATGAAGCTTACAAATACTGCTGATCTTGTTCGCCGCAGCGCACAGCTTGTAACAGAGCTTAAGGAAAAAGACAGAGATATTGAAAAGCTTTCTTCTAAGATCGCTGAGATCGAAGTTGGCTCTATGGCCGCAAACGCTCAGGAACTCAATGGTGTTTCCCTTATCGTCAACAAGCTCAATGCAGTTGATGCGGGAGAGCTTCGCAAAATGGGCGATGTTATAAGAGAGGCTAATCCTTCTGCAATAGCTGTTTTTGCATCCGTAAACGGAGAAAAAGCAACACTGTTTGTGTCAGTTGGCAAGGATGCACAGGCAAAGGGTGCACACGCAGGAAACATCGTTAAGGCTATTGCTCAGATCACCGGAGGCAACGGAGGCGGCAAGCCTGATGCGGCTATGGCAGGTGCAAAGGATATCAGCAAGCTTGATGATGCACTTAAACAGGCAAAGGAAATCGTGCTTTCTATTGTTGAATAAGAAAGGAAGGTAAAAATGGATTGTTTATTTTGTAAAATAATCGCAGGCGAAATTCCTTCAACAAAGCTTTATGAGGATGAATTGGTATTTGCTTTTGAAGATATCAGTCCTCAGGCACCTGTTCATTTTCTTATCGTTCCCAAGGTACATATAGCTTCAGCTGATGAGCTTACCGATGAAAACAGTGCATTTATTGGTCATATTTATGCTGTTGCAGCAATGATCTGCAAACAAAAAGGCCTCACTAACGGATATAGAATAGTCAATAATTGCGGTGAAGACGGTGGTCAGACCGTAGGACATATACATTTCCACGTTTTAGGCGGCAGATTGCTTGCATGGCCTCCGGGTTAATCGGAATCGAGGTAATAAGAATGTCAAAGTTTTATGAAATGACGATTGCCGGCTGTAAAAGACAGCTTCCTATATGCGCGGTGAGCGATAAGCTTGAAATTGCTGCATTCATTATGTTTGGCGATGTTGAAATAACAACTAAATCAGCAGAGCAGCTTTTAAAAAAGGTTCCTGATTTTGATTTCATTGTTACAGCTGAAGCTAAAGGTATCCCTCTTGCTTATGAAATGGCACGTCAGGCAGGAACAGATTACCTTGTTGCCCGTAAAGGAATTAAGGTTTACACAACAAATCCTGTGTCTGTCGAGGTAAAATCGATAACAACAAGCCAGATACAGACACTTCACCTTGCCGATTATGAGGCATCCAGAATAAAAGGCAGGCGTGTGTTGATAGTTGATGATGTAATTAGTACCGGAGAATCCCTGATCGCTATAGAGAAGCTTGTAAAATCAGCAGGAGCAGAAATCGTCGGTAAGTGTGCTGTATTGGCAGAGGGCAATGCAGCCGACAGAGATGATATTATTTTCCTCGAAAAGCTTCCGTTATTTTTTATTGATTAGGAGAAATTGACTATGAAGCGACCGTTTGCAGTAATAGGCATAACCTATCTCATTTCGCAAGCGGTCGCTGCTTATTTTGATTCTTCACTGGCACTGATATGTGCGGTAGCTTCGGCTCTTTTTGCTGTTATATACGGTACGACGGCCAACAAAAGAAATCCTGCTGTTCTTGCAGTGCTTATAACTGCGAGTGCTGCAATGATTATTTCATTTGCGTACACAAAAATACATGTTGAACGTATGTCTGCTGTCGAAGGTCAGCCGATACTGATCAAGGGACAGATAATAGAAGAGCCTTATGAAAAATATGGCCGTACCTACTATGTTATCAAAACGGAAAATATTGGATGTGAAGATGTTCCTCAAAGGACACGGATACG
>JAZSNH010000044.1:0-2136 GCA_045536305.1 Acutalibacteraceae bacterium | reverse complement strand
CACAGCGAAATATGAAAAATTCCTCCCGTATTCACCATGAATGCGGGAGGAATTTTTATGTTGAAAATGCGAATTATACTATTTTCAAATAAAAATATTTAACATATTTCGCTGAATTGTGCTATGATATATCTGGGTGATAAACATGGCACATATATACAAGTTTAGCGAAGAAGAAATTGAAGAGATTGTGCAGGCTCGCAGAGAGAATAAAGATAAGCGTGTCGAAGCCAGATTGAAAGCTTTGGAAATGCGCGCCAGAAACGTAAAAGCCAGTGAGATTGCGGAAGTAACCGGATTTCACTCGGCTTATATCTCTCAGTTAGCAGCGAAGTATAAAAACGGCGGGATCGAAGCAATCACCGGTAATCATTACGGCGGGAACCGCCGCAATATGAGTTTTGAAGAAGAAGCTGCGATTCTGGCACCGTTTCGTGAAAGAGCTGCGAAAGGTGAGATGATCGAAATTAAGGAGATCAAGGCTGCATATCAGGCTGCCGTTGACCATCCGATCAGTGTTGCGCAGATCTACTATGTTCTGCACCGTCATGGATGGCGTAAAGTCATGCCCCGGAGCAGACACCCCAAAAAGGCCGACGATGCGACTATCGAGGCCTCAAAAAAATTAAGTCCCGAGTCGAAGAATTGAAAGTTATCCACAGCGGCAAAAATATCCGCCTGATGTTCCAGGATGAAGCCGGCTTTGGCCGTATCAACAAGCCGAAACATTGCTGGTGCGAAAAGGGTATGCGCCCCAGTGTGCCCTGCCACCACATCCGGGAGTATTACTATACCTTCGGAGCTGTGGAACCCAGGACAGGAGATAGTTTCTTTCTGGTGCTTCCGCAGTGCAATACGGTGTGCATGAATGTGTTTCTGCAGTGTCTGTCCAGGGAATACCCGGACGATATCATCCTGCTGTGCTGCGATGGTGCAGCATGGCACAAGTCCGGTACACTGGACATCCCGGAGAATATCGTGCTGTTCCATATTCCTCCGTACACGCCGGAAATGAATCCTATCGAGCAGATCTGGAAAGAGATTCGCAAGCGCGGCTTCCGCAATGAGGTCTTTGCCAGCCTGACTAAAGTCATGGATAGGCTCTGTGATACAATCTCTGCTCTGACCAAACACACCATTTCCAGTATCACAGGCAGAGAATGGATTCTTAAATGTTTTAATTAGAAATCAGTATTACTACAATAACCGCCGTGTGCAGCGTAACTTGGGTGTGCTGACTCCGATGGAAAAGCATAGCGGCTATCTTATGGCAGCATAAAAAGACTTCCGGCAACCCAAAGCTGGGTCACCGGAAGCACAAAAGCTTTTATATTATTTTACTGTCTACTTGACGGGGAGCAGTTCATTTCCATTCTGCAACGGCTCCTTTTTACGATGGATATCCGCAAAGAGGTGTTTACAAGACGAAAGACAGAGGTGCATTTTTGAGAATATCAAGCTTCTGGAAACCCTATATTCATAATTAATCGCAAAATTTCGATGGAAATTTACAATTTTGTTGCAGAGAAGAAAAATATGGGGTAGAATAAAAAAGCAAAATGGTAGCCAAAAATCTGCCGATTTGAATCCAGGTTAAAATAATGAAACCCGCAACGAAGAAAGTGGCTGCTTTGAATCTGGAAAACAGCATGCATATTGTCTTGATTTCTCGGATCAAATGCAGCAGTACACTGTACATTTTCAGGCGGCGCACTCACAGACCCAGGTGCTTATCCTTACTCTTATGCAGCCAATAGGCGCGATGAAAGGATCCGTCGAAGGAAACATCTGTGTTGAAGTGATTGACGGGGCAGGAGGGATCATTCATGCAAGAACTCATTATTCCATTGAGATGGGAGCATCTTGATGAGCTGTTGGATCATATTAACACCCGACTGGCAAACAACCGTTTTCCAACAATTCTGCGAATTCGCACGCAAACAGTCGTAGAAGAACTGTTTTACGCACTGCTCTCTCTTGACGGCGTGGAGACCGCCCGCCTCCGCTGTACATATCCTGCCAGTCAGTCGATTCTGCTGCAGTATCGAAACGAAAAGGGAGCCCTTGAACCGGAGTTGACGGTGTTGCAGAGCTTGCTGACGAGAGAATGTACTTACGGCGTAAAAGCGCAGATTA
>JAZSNH010000043.1:0-4038 GCA_045536305.1 Acutalibacteraceae bacterium | reverse complement strand
CCGCTTGGCCTCCGACTTATCCGTCACGGTATCTCCCGTGCCCTCCTGCAGTACGATTCTGAAAAGTATCGTCCCGCTCTGAAGAAGGCCGGCTTCCTGACCCGTGACCCGAGAATGAAGGAGAGAAAGAAGTACGGTCTCAAGGCCGCTCGTCGTGCTCCCCAGTTCTCCAAGAGATAATTACATTATCGCTTACCAAAGCCCACATCCGCATGGATGTGGGCTTTTTGTGCCTTTCCGCCGAACTGCGCAGTTGGTGCAAAACATAGTTGACAGCTGTGCTAGTATATTTATAATTTAAGTAACGGAACATCTTCGCTTGATTTTTGTGAAAAAGGGGAATTAACATGAAATCAGTGTCAAGAAGAAATGATATAGGTTACTCAGGGAGGAGATTACTATTATGAAAGATATTGATATACAATTTCATCAGCTTCCAAAAGAATACTTTGCGAAGAAGTTCTCGGACCCGTCTTTTCCCCCAATGGAGCCGGGTATCAGTTGGGGAATGTTTTTCGCAAATATGCTGTTTTATATTTTAAGTATTATCCAGTGTGTGGACGGTGAGGACACGATCATAAAATATACATCGATCGGCGTCATGACAATTGCCGCTTTGATGTTTTTGGCGAGAATCTACTGGGGAAAGAAAGCAATAAAGAAACATAAGGTTGGTTTTATTTATTTTGTTATTTTGATATTCTGTGAGTTTCGGCTGCTTTTATTGTCTATGATTGCGTACCTGACGGCAACATTAATGACCGAAGGCTGCTACGAATCAGAGATAGTCATCCCAGTGTACATCAGTGCTGCTTTGATGCTTGTTATCGATATCGTGCTAAATATTGTATTTTGGAAAGTTGTGAAACGAAAAACCGTCGAAGGTGCGTTCAAGAAAAGCGGAAAAGGTTTCTTTGGCGATATAAAGAACAAAGGAAAAATCAGCTCCGCTATTCAGATTATCTGCCGTTTTGGAATGACGCTGTGCCTTGCTTTCATTCCTTTGAGTAGATTTTTGGATTTTAGCTGGGATATAATGTTGAATCCTCTGCTCGGAGTGGTGGCTGTAGCAATTACGCTTGTGCTTTCTGTAACATTTGCTTACGCCGATGCTTTAATATTTGGCAGAGCGCATTATGTTAAGAAATTTGAAATCGAAGCAAATGAAGGTACAAATGAGGCAGATTAAGAGAAAATCCATTATTATACATAATAGAGTTGCACACAAAGAATGGGGGCAGCATATGTCAGTTATGACAGGGAAACAGTGAAGAAACATATTGCAGCAGGTACGCCTTAACTTCCGGTCTTTATTTGGTCTTTACATTTCTAAAACATAATTGATAAATTATTTCAGATTACAATAAACGACTGCAAGCTGCTCGAAGTATGTTAGTCTGTTTTGCGCTGAAAATCGCAGCAACACCGCGATTTTTCAAAAGGTATTTGAAATAATCAAAGAAGACCCAAAATGCTCCTTGCAGCTCCAAGAGATAATTACATTATCGCTTACCAAAGCCCACATCCGCATGGATGTGGGCTTTTTGCGTGGTAAAAAACTGCAAATGCTGTGATTTTGGTCTTTATTGGGTCTTTGTTTGAGAGACTATCTTAATCCTCTGCGATTGGCTGTTCGGCGAGGATTTTTGTATAAGCCAAACTACGCGTTATACGCGTGGTCAGACTGTCGAAAACCGCTATAAGTGAAATAAAAAGTTTAGGTCAAGCCTTTTCAAAGGCTTGCGGTTTCAAAATGCAGAGCCTTGCTGCGATCGGCGCTCTCCGAGTTTTGCAAAAACCCGCTGCGAACGAAGTGAGCGTGCTGGCTGGGGGTTCCCTGTATCGTCCGTAAGGACGATAGCTGACCGCAAATAGCGAAGATTGTTTAGACTAACTAAGGTAAACGGTCTATTTTCTGCAAGCTTACCCCCGGTTTTACCGTGGGATATTTTCATTTGAATTGACCAAAAAAGGGTGTATAGAATTGTAATGGCATTGTAATAAAGTCATTGTGCATCAGGGTTCAGCATGATATAATTGATTTTGAAAAGATCAATATAATGGGAGAAAAAAATATGGCTATAAATTTTTCATTTGAACCCACCAGAAAGAACAAAAACTATATATTCATCAGCTATGCCCACAAGGACGCTGAGAAGGTGGCTCCCTATGTTTACGAGTTGCACAGAAGAGGCTATGAGGTATGGTACGACAGAGGAATCAATGCCCTTGATTCCTTCAAGGAAGCAATACTCAAGCGCATTGAAAACTGCGCCTGCTTTGTTGCGTTCATATCCAATAACTATGTATGCTCCCCCAACTGTCTCTCAGAAACCTCCTGGGCAACTACAAAGAATATCCAAAGGCTCCCTGTCTTCATTGATAAGATGGATAAACTGCCCGACACCCTTATTTACGATATAGCAAACGTACAATATCTGAATGCCTATGAATACAGCCGAAGCGAAGCGGTTGAAATAATCGCAAACCGCGCCTACAGAATACTGACAGGACAGATACGTGACTGGTCCGACTGGAATGACTCCCGTGTCAGAACCTCCGCCTCTTCATCCCAGAACGATGAGTGCGGAAAGCTTATTCAAGCTGCCCATTACTGGGCAGACCTCTACCAGCGCTCAGGTGGAGAGGAAAATCTTAATGAGGCAATAAACGGCTTCGATGTAGCGGCGAAGGCATTCCCCTATGACCGCAGGGTATGGATGGGGCATATCAGGTGTGAGGTAATAAGTGACCTCGGTGCTTTTTCCAAAGATAAGGTGCTGTACAGGCTCAAGAGAATAAATGGGTTCAAGGCTCACATAAAGCCTGAGGATGAGGATAAGGTCAGGGATGAACATGCAAAGTATGTCTGTTTTTTTATCAACAATGTAAATGAGTTAATAAAGAAACAAGCACAGGAAGTCTCAAAAATAGTCGATATTTTCAAACATGACCAATCCCTCGAAAAGCTGATTAAGACCATAACCGATATTGTCGATAATTGTCCCCCTGACAGACATATAAGGGATTCTGTGAGTGTCAGCGAGCTGCGGAAAATAAGAGACGACCTGCAGCTTCGGAAGGACGAACTTCAGCCTGAAATCAACCGCCTGAATGCTGAGCATGACAAACTCCGTGCTCGGATAGAAAAAAAGCATACTGCAAAGAACCTCTTCATAGGTCTGGGTTTAACTCTTGGCAAAGCCGCTTGGATCACTATCATCATCTACCTTATTGCCAGTGCCTGCTATCTGTCCATCAATATTTTTAACGGCAACTGGCGCTATGGAGAAACCCCCAACTATCCTTATAACTTCTTCGCAAATCGGGATCCAAATTGGGATCACTTTCCTGGACCTACTGAACGCCTCGAACATTTGATATCCGATGATATCATGAGAATATTTAATACAAGGGTACGCGTTTCCCTCGACTTCTTTAATGGCAGTATTGAATTCTGGAGCGAGATTGACCCGATGTATTTCCTTCTGCCATGCGTACTCCTGTCTCTAGGTATAGTGCTCATCTTCTGGCTTTTCGAATATGATGAATTCGACTACGTTTATGGTCGTGGTCCCACCAGAACAGTGACAATGGTTGTGATCATAATTGTGTACATACTCTGTGCAATACCCAGCCTGCCGTATTTATTCAATGAACAAATCGGTTTCTTTGGGATGTTGTTTATCAATGTCCTATGCTCAATTCTCCCCCTGCCACTTGTCTGGTGTCTGATTCCGCGGCGTGCATACAATACATTCAACCCTTCTTCTATTCCCGAATTAATCTTTGCGCATCCTATCATAGCCGTCATTGTTACATTAATCGAAAGCGCTCTTGCTGCTATTTTTTCCGTTGTCTCCCTTTTCTTCTGATTTTCTACAAGCCCCTTCTGCGTTCCTGTAACAGAAAAGCCGACTGCGCGAAGTAAACCTTCTCTCAGTCGGTTTTTTGTATAAGTAAAATCACGCGTTAGACGCGTGGATCGGAGAAAAATACATAGATGAGGAAAGAATAAAAACTCCTTTTGCTAAAATA
>JAZSNH010000034.1:0-11154 GCA_045536305.1 Acutalibacteraceae bacterium | reverse complement strand
AATATTTTCAACATCCTCACCCACATATCCTGCTTCTGTTAATGTTGTGGCGTCTGCGATAGCGAACGGCACATCAAGCAGTTTTGCAAGAGACTGGGCGAGAAAAGTCTTTCCAACACCGGTTGGGCCGATAAGCAATATATTGCTTTTCTGCAGATCAACAGGCGAATCGACAGCAGTGATCCTTTTGTAATGATTGTAAACAGCTACAGAAAGAGCGATTTTTGCTCTGTCCTGTCCAATTACAAACCTATCAAGGTGTTCTTTGATGTCTTTCGGGCGAAGCACTGCCAATTCCTCAAAAGATTTCTCAAAAAAATCATCCCTGCTGCGAAGCTCATCATCTAAAATATCGCTGCAAAGTCTTATGCATTCATCACATATACATGCACCGATACCGGAAATCATTCGATCAACATCAGCGTCTGTCTTATTGCAGAAGGAGCAATGGAATTTTCCACTGCCGGGTTCCTTGTATGCCATTTATACACCAACCTATCGTCTCGAAATTACCTTATCAATGATGCCGTATTCCATTGCTTCCTGAGCTGTCATATAATTATCGCGTTCCGTATCTTTTTCTATTACATCAAGCGATTTGCCGGTGTTTTCAGCAAGAATAGTATTGAGCTTCTTCTTGATTTTAAGAATCTGATTTGCCTGAATAGCGATATCAGTCGCCTGACCCTGTGAACCGCCAAGCGGCTGATGGATCATGATTTCACTGTTGGGGAGCGCAAGACGCTTTCCCTTTGTGCCGGCAGAAAGAAGGAATGCACCCATGCTTGCCGCCATTCCAAGACAAATAGTTGAGACATCGCATTTAATGTAATTCATTGTATCATAAATTGCAAATCCTGCAGAAACACTTCCTCCGGGACTGTTGATATAAAGACTGATGTCTTTTTTCGGATCCTGTCCCTCGAGATAAAGAAGCTGAGCAACTACAAGGCTTGCCGTAGTGTCATTCACTTCTTCGGAAAGAATAATGATTCTGTCATTAAGAAGTCTTGAATAAATATCATACGACCTCTCACCTCTGTTTGTCTGTTCAATAACAACAGGCACTAAACTCATAAAAAACACCTCCGGGTTATAATATATCTGATATTTCAGGGATTATGAATCGTACAGAATATTAGTCGTTTTCTCCCTCGTGATTACATTCATCGCAATCACAATCATCGGCATGAGAATATTTTTCGACCATATTTACTTTAGCATTGTCGCGGACGATACCAAGTGCCTTTTCAACAAGAAGGTCATGCTTTATGCCGCTCTCAGGAATAAATGCCTTGATCTCATCTTCGCTCTTCTGATAAGCTTCGGCAAGCTTCTTATACTCTTCGGCGATCTCCTCGTCGGATGCCTCAAGAGCTTCAAGCTCAGCGATCTTTTCAAGTGCAAGGCGGATCTTTACCTGAGTAACTGCCTGAGGCTTGAAATTGGCGCGAAGTGCTTCGATATCCATTCCGGTATACTTCATGTAATCCTCAATGCTGAGGCCCTGAGAGGATAATCTGTATGCCCACTGCTCAAGCTCACGATCTGCCTCTTCTTCGAACATCTCATCGGGTATGTCAGCCTCAACAAGATCGGCAAGAGCAACAAGGAGCTTTTCGTCAAATGCACGATTTGATTCTGCTTCAGCTCTCTTTACAAGGTTTTCCTTTATATCGGCTTTATATTCATCGAGAGTATCGAATCCATTATCTGCAGCGAGATCATCGTCTATCTCAGGAAGCTCTTCCTTATTAAGTCCGTGAAGCTTGATTTTAAATACAGCATCCTTGCCCTTAAGTTCCTCTGCGTGATATTCTTCGGGGAACTTAACATTTACATCAAATTCTTCACCGATGGAATGTCCAACCATCTGCTCCTCAAATCCGGGAATAAACTGACCGGAGCCGAGAACAAGCTCATAGCCTTCTGCTGTGCCGCCGTCAAAAGCAACGCCGTCAACATAACCTGCAAAGTCGAAGAGAGCGGTATCGCCGTTTTCGGCAGGTCTGTCATCAACCTCGGTCATTCTGGCACCACGTTTTCTTGCATGCTCAAGCTCGTGATCAACAGCATCGTCTGTAATATTTACGATAAGCTTTTCGGCCTCAATACCTTTGTAATCAGCAATGCTTACCTCAGGCTTTACGGGAACAAGAGCAGTAAAGGAGAAGCCTTCTTCGCCGACAGATTCGATCTCTACAGCGATATTGTCGCTGACAACATCAAGCTCGGCCTCTTTTATTGCGTCTGCAAGAGCTTCTTTATAAAGATCATTGACTGCTTCTTCATAGAAAAATCCCTTACCGTACATTTTCTCGATAATATTGCGAGGAGCCTTTCCCTTGCGGAATCCGGGAATTGTGATATCTTTAGCGTTCTTTTTGTATGCCTTTGCGCATGCATCGGCAAAAACATCCTTTTCAACCTCTATTGTGAGTTTGACATGGCTGTTTTCTGTTATTTCTTTGTTTTTAAGTATCATTTGCATATCCTCCGTTTTTTTGTTTTCAACTTTAAAATTATATCACAGAATTATTTAAAATGCAATAATTTACTGTCATATCACTGCGATTTCAGGAATCGTCTTTTTTACTGCATCTGTCTGCATATAAATCATTGAAATTTTTGACCGGTGATTTATCACTTTCACGATAGCTGATGATCGTAGAAAGATTTACATCATACATGCTGTGGAAAATATTTGCATCGGCAGACGGATTATCTGTTTTTATCTGCGTTATAAGAGACTTTATATATCTGCGCTTGGAGTCCTCTTCCCTTTCCTCGGCGTTTTCTGTAAATCTGCAGGCACATCTGAGAAATTCGAGAGAATTGTATTCAGACCATGAAATAATGTCTTTTTCATATACATGATACAACGGACGTATAAGCTCCATATCCTCATAATTTGTACTTTTTATTTTCGGCATCATTGTTTGGAATGACCCTTGATAAAGCATGCTCATAAGAACTGTTTCAATTACATCATCAAAATGATGACCCAATGCTATTTTGTTGCACCCCAATGCCTTTGCTTCCTTATACAGATATCCTCTTCGCATTCTTGCACAGAGATAGCAGGGAGATCCTTTTTCCTGCTTGTAAACATAATTGAAAATAGGGGCATCAAAAAAATGAATCGGAATTTCAAGCAGCTCTGCATTTTGTATTAGTTTATCATAATTTATTTTATTGTAGCCCGGATTCATCGCTATGTACTTTACATCAAAATCAAAATCACTGTATTTTTGCAGCAGCTTAAAACAAACCGCCATAAGCATGGAATCCTTTCCTCCGGAAATACAAACTCCGATCGTATCACCCGGAGCAAGGAGTGAATATTCCTTGATAGCTGCAATAAATCTGTTCCATATAGTCTTTCTGTATTTTTTTGTAATACTGCGTTCCGCCGCTTGACATATATCCAACGAAAAACCTCCAAAAGTCTGAATGGTGTGTACATTATACAGTTGCTGTATCTTTATTGTCAACTCAATCTATAGGTATTGTACATTGAATTATATTACTTTACGATATATAATTTACACAGTTGACGCAGATCATTAAAATCAATTAAGAACTTATAGGTTTGATTGAAATGATGTTTCTTTGGTGCTATAATTTTTCGGCAGTATTTTAATGTTTACATGCCACAGAAAGAATGTGTATATATGAAATTTAAATTTAAAAAGAAAAGCAGCGATGCAGTTTCTGAAAAAGAAATTATCAAAAATACAGAGAATAATGAGATCATCGAACAAAATGACCGTACATTGCCAAGATTTTTTATTTTCAGAATGCTTGAGCGTAAGCCTGTGCTTACAATCTGTATTCTTGCTCTTATTATTGATTTACTCATTGAAATTCTGAGCAGGCATTCTGTTGCGGACGGGATAGTTTATATGATAACAAATCCTGTTGTATTTGTTTATAATTCAATGATAATAGCATTGACCTTGTCGATATCACAGCTCTTTAAGCGTAAAACATTCGTTCTTACTCTTATATCTGTTTTATGGCTTGCGCTCGGAATAACAAACTTTTATCTGCTTGGTCTTCGTACAACACCGCTTTCTGCTACGGATTTCTTCCTTATAAGGTCGGTATATCTTATTATAGCGGTATATCTGACACCTGTTCAGGTTATTATGATCGTTGCCGCTTTGATTCTTGCAATTGTTTTTATTGTCTTTATTTTCATGAAGCTCCCGAAGCAGAATGTCAGATTTAAAAGCTCTATCATTTTCATACTTTCCATGGTGCTTATTGTGTCTCTGAGCACAGTAGGACTTCTCAAAGTCAATGCAATAGCTGATCGTTTCGGAAATATGGTAAGTGCTTATGATGATTACGGTTTTGTATATTGCTTTTCTATGAGCGTGCTGGATTCGGGTGTATCAAAGCCTGATGATTACTCTTTCGAGAAGGTTTATCAGGTTATTGAAGAGAATGATATCGAAGAAAAAGCCGAAATCACACCGAATATAGTTGTTCTTCAGATGGAATCTTTTGTTGATTGCGAATATTTTACTGATTACACTTATTCCGAAAATCCCAATCCTTATTTTCAGAAATTGAAAGAGGAATACAGCAGCGGCTTTTTGAAAGTTCCTTCTGTTGGTGCCGGAACGGCAAATGTCGAGTTTGAGACAATTTCCGGCATGAGCCTGTACCATTTCGGCGCAGGTGAATATCCATACAAATCGATTCTCAGAAAAACGACCTGTGAATCATATCCGTTTATCCTTAAGGAGCTTGGCTACAATACTCAAGCCATGCATAATCATAACGCCACTTTTTATGACAGAAACCTTGTCTATCCTATGCTTGGGTTTGACAGATTCATATCACTTGAGTATATGTATGATGTTGAGAAAACTCCACTTGAATGGTCTAAGGATTATGTTCTTGAGTCCGAAATAATGAAAGCGCTCAAAAGCACCGAAGGTCATGATTTCCTTTATACAATAAGTGTCCAGACCCACGGTAAATACCCCACAGAGCCCATTGAGGAAACCACCATTGATGTTGAGGGTTTACCCACAGAGGAAGCAACGGTCGGTTTTGAATACTATATTCAGCAGATCAAGGAAAATGATGAGCTTCTTGAAAAAATAGTTAATAATATTCAAAGCTTCGAAGAGCCAACTGTTCTCGTAATTTTTGGTGATCATCTCCCCAACTTCCCGATTGAACCCCAATCCTATGCAACAAATGATATTTACCTTTCTGAATATGTAATACTCACTAATTTTGAAAAACTGGATATTGTTGATATCGATGTAATAGATAAGGACATAACTTCTTATCAGCTTATCTCAGAAGCTCTTTCTCGCGTCGGCATTCATAACGGAATAATAAATAAGATCCATCAAAACCGCGAAAACAATGAAAATTACAATGAGGATCTTGAGCTTATAGAGTATGATACTCTTTACGGCGAAAAGTTCAGTTATGGCAGCGAAGACAGATTCTTCCCCACCGAGCTTCAAATGGGTTACGGTGAAATCGAAGTTACCGGCGTTACCCTCGACAAAGAAAACGGTATTGCATATATAAACGGTAACGGATTCAACAAATACAGCTACGTATTTGTTAACAACAAGCAAATTGAAACATCGTATATTGACTATCATACTCTTTCTGTAAATGCCGAGGATATTTTTGAAGGTGCATCACTTTCTATCGGTCAGATTGGCGAAGACAAAAATCTGATCGATCGCACCGATGCTTATCAGTGGAAAGGCTAAATATGAAAAACAGGCCATGCAATCATGAACTGCACCCCATTTGTTAGACGATATGATATAATGTCTAACAAATGGGGTGATTTAATATGCCAAGAGGGAAACCAAACAAACGATACACACCGGAATTTAAAGTGCATGTAATCAAGACGATGCAAGAAGAAAAATTAAGCTACAATGAAACAGCACGACGTTTTGAGGTAAACAGTCATCGAAGAATACAAGAATGGGAACGAATATACCTAACAGAGGGAGAAGAAGGATTCAGGATTGAACGTCGAGGTCGAGGCGGTAGCGGTCGACCTCGTACATTGCCGAAAGAGGTAGAGGAAGATCTGCTGGCAGAAGTACAGCGTCTGCGAGCGGAGAACGACTACCTAAAAAACTTGCAAGCCTTGGTTTTGGAAAACGAGCGACGCCGGCAGAAAAAACGATGGTAGTCCAGAAACTAAGGCAAATACATTCTCTAAGGATGCTTCTGTCAATCGCTCAACTCCCCAGAGCAACCTTTTACTACCATCTGAAAAGGATGAACCGTGCCGACAAGTATGAATCGGCTAAAGCAGAAATCACAGCAATATACCATGAGAACAAAGGTCGATATGGATATCGTAGAATAACAGCCGAGCTACGAAACCGTGATATCCTTTTGAATCACAAGACAGTTCAGCGATTGATGAAAGAGTTGGGCTTAGTTTGTCGTGTTCGGATGAAGAAGTATAGCTCCTACAAGGGAGAGGAAGGCACCATCGCTCCAAACCTGCTGAACAGGGATTTTCATGCAGACAAGCCGAATCAGAAATGGGTTACCGATGTAACAGAATTCAGCTTGTTTGGAGAGAAGCTCTATTTGTCACCGATTCTCGATTTATGCAGCAGCGATCTGGTCAGCTATTCCATTTCCGATCGACCGGTGTTAAGCATGGTCATGACCATGCTTAACACTGCGCTTGCCACCGTTCCGGACGGAACCAACCTCATACTTCATTCCGATCAAGGCTGGCATTATCAGCACAAGCAATATCAACGAACGCTTGAAGAAAAAGGAGTTCGTCAAAGCATGAGCAGAAAAGGTAATTGTCTTGACAATGCTGTAATCGAAAACTTCTTCGGATTGCTCAAAACCGAACTGCTTTACTTGCAGGAGTTTGAATCCATGGATCACTTTAAGCAAGAACTGATTGAATATCTGGATTACTACAACAACAGGCGCATCAAGGCAAAACTTAAGGGTTTGCCGCCTGCTATTCACAGACAACAAACCCTTTCGGTTGCTTGAACAATTTTTTATCAAATATTTGTCTAACTTTTTGGGGTCAATTCATCATTGTGCGTGGCCTGTCTCTTTTTTTATTTCGAGTGTTATTTTTTTATATTCAGTTCTGTTTGAAACAGAATTTAAAACATTAAGCAAAGCATTTGTCGTTAGATTTTGCGGCAGATCAAATCTCTTTTTAAGCTGATCTCTCAGGTTAGCGCTGTTCTCTCCCCCTGTATATCCATCCTCATAAAGGTCGCTCTTTGTTATAGGATCTTTTTGTGCGGACTCATAACATGATGTGATGCCTGCATTATCAAGCGCTTTGATAATAATATCCTTTGCCATCCCCTCAACACCAAGCTTTCCTTCCTTAGAGGGAGCTTCCTTGCGTTTTTCCTTTCCGATAATATCAGGTATATATACATGACTGATATATTCAGCAGGTATACATCCCGACAAATGATTGCGAATCAGAAAGCCTGCGGAATCGCTGTCTGTCATAATTATAAGCCCTTTTTCCTCTGCAATGCGCTTTAGCAGCTGCATTTTTTCCTTGTCCTTAAAGATAGAAAAACCATCTGTTGTAATTATCAATGCATCGATCAGAGATTCAAGTTTTATTTTATCATATTTCCCCTCAACAACTACAGCCTGTTTTAACTTTATCAACCTCTGACCTCCTTTTTACATGCACAACAAAGCTCTGATACAAGCTTTTCGAGTATCAGTTTATCGTCAAGTCGGCTGCTGTGCATAGCACGCTCTGCATTATATATCAGGAGGATATATTTGCGTAAAAGAGATATAGGATATTTAACACAGTCTCTGCGAGCATTTTCTATAAGAAATCTTTTGTTTTTCGGGTAATCGGATGGATATAATTCTATTGTCTGTTCAAGGGTCATTCCGTCTTCCATTGCAGATTTGGCTCTGTAAAGATCAATAAACGGCCCCTGTAAAATTCGTAAAATATTCCCTGAGGCTTCTCTTTGTAAAAAAAGTCGCTCAAGTATATCAAAGGCCTTATCGTAATCGCCTGAAAGTATCTTACCTGCAAGATAGAATATATTAGCCTCTATTCCGGGTTCGATTAGTTTTTCGATAAGCTCTGTAGTGATATTTTTTCTTGGAGCAACAGAAATAAGCATATTAAGCTGACTTATCAGCAGTGAATAATCCATGCCTGTTCTGTTAATAAGAAAAAGAGCCTCCTGCTCTCGCATTTTCACTCCGCTCTGCTGCGCTTTTTCACACATCAACTTTACCATATCGGATTTTTCAGGCATATCGCATTTTATGCAGCAGCCGTATTTTTTTACGCAATTAACAAGTAATTGCAATTTTTTGTTTTTTCCGTCGTTATCACGTTTGTTTTTTTCTGTGTTTACATTCAGAAACCAGAAAATAACGGTCGTTTCGCTGTCGAGTGATGAAATAACGGAAGCGAGCTTGTCCATATCGCTGTCACTTCGCTCGGACGGAGAAAAATCACAGATGGAAATCAATCTGTTCTCAGCGAGCATAGGCGCCTGCTGGGCACATGCCTCAATATCGCGAATACTGCACCCTTTGCCATCAAATTCCATATAATTGATTTCCGGAAATTCAGGCATTAAAGCATTTTTAAGCTGCACAGTACACTCACTGATAAGTGTGCTCTGAGTGCCGTAAATCAGGTAAACGCTGCAGTTTTTTCCCCGAGCTATATGATCGTTAAGCTGCAGAGCGTTGATTTCACTCATACATTTTCCCCTCCTATATAAAGTCTGCCGTCTCTCATTGCAAATTCAATATTTCCGTTGATACCTGTGCAATAAACATTTTCAATACCTCTTGCCATAAGCTGAGAAACTATAACGGCACCACTGCTGTAATCTGCAGAAACAATATATGCTTTTGCGTCAATTGCAGCTAAGCATGCAGGTGTTTTATCCGAGATGACAACAGCATCAGCTTCAAAACCAAATGGACAATAAAGGCAATCTACTTCATCGGGACAAACAATGATTTTTATTTTATTGCATTCTATACAGCTCCAAAGCTTTCCTTCTGCATCATAATTTGTGCTGACTTTTACAGAGCCTGTTGACACCGACATATCTGCAGAGTCATATACGGCAATTGATTTTTTATCTGCAGTGTATTTAACGGTATCATAAAAAGATCCGTTTTCAGAAATAAATATTTCACACGGATTCATGTTGTTTATAACTGCATCGGCACAGGCTGCGCCCGATTCAGACATATCTGTCAGTATCAACGCCGAAATTTCCGACAAGCCTTTATCCTGCATATCATACTGAGCCAATGATACATCGTAGGATTTTCCTCCCGCACCCAATAAAATCGCACTTTGTCTGTCACGGGCAAGTATCATTTGGGCATTACCGACATCATATATTGTTATTGTTTTTGAATCGGTCATTGTGTATCCGGAAATAAACCACACAAATACAATAATAACACAGCAAAACGCAGATGTAATAAACGATGAGGCTCTTTTTCCTCTCCGTGAAAATAATATCGCCCATAAACAGCCTATCAGAATACACCCAAAAACAATTATTGCTGTATTTTCTCCCGTATTCAAAACTGAACCCGGAATATTATCAAACATTTTCACTAAAGCGGAAAGTAATTTTCCTATAAACCAGTCAATTGCCATCAACGGATATGCTATAAATTTCCCTATGTTTCCGAAAAAACTGAAAAACACAGTCAGCATTCCTATCCCGAGAAACAGCTCTGCTATAGGAATCAACATTAAATTTGATATAGGCGAAAGTATTGATACCTTGCCAAAGCATAATACTGACACAGGAAGGATAAATATACTCGCTGTAAGCGAACAAACAACAGAGCTTACAATTTTTCTTAATATGCCTGCTGCAATACCTGATTTATCCTTGAAAAGAATACGTTGAATATATCTGTTCAATTCCGGTGCTGCAACTATCAAGCCAAATGTTGATGAAAAAGACATAAGTAATCCAACATCAATTGCAGCATAAGGATTTATAAGACAAATAATAAGCAGAGCAATGCCGAGTGAATTAAGCGGCGTATGAAGTCTATTTACCAATATTCCGAAAAGCATTACGGTTATCATTATTGCCGCACGTATTGAGGACATGGGAAATCCTGCAACCGCAACAAAAAGCCAGGTAATAATGCACACAATGACTGCAATGATTTTTCTGTTTATAAGAAATCTTCGCAAAAACCAGGTCAATGCCAAAGCTATAAGCGAAAGATGCAGACCGGAAACAGCAAGAATATGAGAAATTCCCGTATTTCTGAATGCCGTAACAGTGTCATCGTTGAGATACGATTCATCACCTGTCATCATTGCAATAAGAATATTGCCTATGTCGTCACTAAACAGCTCTGTAATATTGCTTTTCAGCGTTTTTCGCATAAAAACAGCAATATTGTAAGCAGAACTTTTTCCTTCGGAAATATAACAGCTATTTTCATCAACAACATAAGCAGTTGCCATTATTCCTTTTGATAGAAGACGCTTTTTTGAATGAAGGGTGTTTTCATCGTTAATGCTTGTAAAGCATACTTCACCGTAAAAGACATCAGAAAACTCAGCCTCAATGGAATTTTTCGATGAGACTCTAATTTTCGTTTTCTGCCTTACATTATCAATACTTATTTCATCGGTTTTGATAATATAATAAAAACGTCCGTATTGTTCATAGGGCTCTTCTATTATCTGTCCTTTGATATAAGCCGATTCTCCTTCAACCGGAATAACCTTTTCGACATGAATTTTTGTATATGCAAAAAACGAAAGCATTGCTATGAAAACTGTGATCGCTATTGTAAGAACAAGCGAACTGTGTTTTATATCAAAGAAAAAATATAAAATGAGAAGAAAAGCCATACATATACCTACGGCGAGCGAAGGTATTGCACCTAAATAAGCAGCGACCGCCTGCGATAAAAGATAGGTAATTCCTATTACTGCAAACGGTCGCTTCATAATTCATTTCTCCTAATCCTTGAAGAATAAAGGAAGTTTTTCAAGGAAGATAATATCGTCTCTGTCAGCAGCATCGCCCTCTGCGAGCACCGCACACTTACCGACAATCTCAGCACCTGCAGCCTCGGCAAGCTTCTCAATGGCAATCAGAG
>JAZSNH010000057.1:0-31306 GCA_045536305.1 Acutalibacteraceae bacterium | reverse complement strand
GATCTCCATATAAACTTCTTTTTCACTTTTGTTGCTCCTTTCGTTTATACGTATATGCATATTTCGAAAACATAAATGTCTCATTCAGCACATCGGAATCACCCCTGTCATATATTTCAAAAAGTACATTTAGTGTATTTTTAAAACATATACTCAGAATAATCCCAAATTGTGACATAATCGAGCATTGACATACTTCGATTTGTATGAGCCAACAAAATCAATTACTTTTATATGTGAAATATATTGAGCAACAAATTTATATTTTCATTTTTACTGTCATTATGATATAGCTGAAAATAGATATATCCATTACCATGTTTTCCGACCCAAAACACTAAGATGCCACATGTATTTCTCCTACTCTTAAAATAATTATTTAAAAATTTGTATTTTAATGTCACATTATTTGATTTCAAGAAGTATATATAGCAAAATACTCACTCAAAAAATATGATTTTATTAGTTCCTTTCTCTTTTATTATTTATAATCTTATATTTTATTCCGAAAATTGTACTTATCTAACACCTGTTTTTTTCTTTTTGTTGATACTTCTGTATATATTTCAGTCGTGGATACACTGCTATGTCCCAATATTTCTTGCACAGAACGAAGATCCGCTCCATTCGATAACAAGTTTGTAGCAAAAGTATGCCTTAAGTGATGTGGTGTAGAATTGGCATTTATTCCTGAGTCTCGCTTAATAGTATTATAGATATACTCTATGCCATGAACACCAAGCTGATCCCCATAACGATTCACAAATAATTTATTGGTGTTTACATTCCTTAATTCTCTAATTTTAAGCCATTTCTTTATCTTGACCCATGTTTTTGGACAAGATATGTATATTAATCTCTGTTTTTTACCCTTTCCGTGTATCAATATAGTTCGTTCTGATGCAATAATATCATTTAATTCTATATCTGATGCTTCTGCAATGCGAATTCCTGTACTGACCAGGATATCAATAAGTGCAAGATTACGAGCTGCTATCCACATTGTATAGCTCCCTACGGCATTATCATTTTTGTACTGTACATAGTTCAGTAACTTTTTCACATCAACTATCGTTAATGTTTTTGGAAGTTTGCGTTCTTTTTTTAACCTAAAATTGTGTTGAAAATAGTTTTGTTCTATATATCCTTGTTGAAAAAGATATTTCATAAGCATTTTTAAGGATATCAGTTTTCGATTTATCGTGCTACTTTTCAAATGACGTACCTGAGTTAAATATTGCAAATACAATAGCACTGTGTTTTCTTCTATGCATTTATTTTGAAGGAAATTCAAAAAATCCGAATAATCAGAACGATAAGCAATGATTGTCTTGTCCGACAGGTTTTTCGTGGACTTTATAATGGAAAGATACTGATTTATTAGTTGATTCATTTTATTTTGTACACCTCATATCTTGGTAAAATAATCATTATTGTACCAAAATATAATTAATTATGTTATTACTAACCTTACAATAACTGTTAATTATTGTAAGATTATAGTTAAAAGATGGGTAGTTATTTTCTCTATGTTTAAGGAATGTTTTGATATTACAAGTTATCTAGAATTAAATAATTCATACCGCAATGAGGCGCATATAAAATGAAGAAAAAGAACAACAGTGCCACTTCGTATTATATTGGTTTAGTTTGGACTGTATTAATATACTGCATTCTTACACTAATACTACTGGGCTTATCTTTATTGGTTTATTTTGTTTTTAAAGGGTTATTTACACGTGTCTTTCAGGTAGAACAAGCCGTTGGAGACATGGTTTCTCTTATTGCGTCTATACTTTTTTTCGTCTTGCCATTAAT
This sequence comes from Acutalibacteraceae bacterium, assembly GCA_045536305.1. Classification (GTDB taxonomy): domain Bacteria; phylum Bacillota; class Clostridia; order Oscillospirales; family Acutalibacteraceae; genus JAISGQ01. The sequence goes on along the minus strand of JAZSNH010000057.1, from coordinate 29,488 downwards.
TCCTAAAATGAAAAATTTGTATATTAGATTGGTTAATTTAATGCAACAGGGAATTTATAAACAACTCCGAAAAAGATTCCTACCCAATGATTTAACAACCACCGCTGAACAGGCTACTGTAATCAATAGTGCTCTTGGGCTTCTCAAAAAAAATGGAAGTCATTTTATTGCTTTAGAAAGTGCCCCAAGCAAAGGCAAAACAATGACTGCAGTGCAATTGATTGATAATATTGGGAGAGATAAAAAATTATTGGAGCTATTTATTCAACTCCAACATCATATTTGCTATATTGATGCTGGATATGAAAAAAATTATCTTATGAATTATTTGGATGATAATACTATTGTTGCAGAGTCCTTAACTATTGTTGATAATGTACACAAACTATCCTCTGAAGCACTTATTGAGGTACTTAATAAAATTACGGCCATTTCAGCATATGCAAATAGCATTGGAAGCAAACAGTTAATTATTCTTTTATATCAAGGCATCGATAATAATTCGACAAATTTTCTACTACACGAATATTTTGCTAATAGTCAACCTAATGACAGGAAACGTTTTTTTACGTTAAGTTATGATTTAAATTACAATTATTTTGAACTAAAAAGCAATCGAAAGATTGACGAGGATGGGATGATATTAAACAGGATAAGAAATGAACATAGCGATTTAATACGTGCGCATTTGCTGAATGTGTACGCAGCTGAAAAAGGAAGTTTATTAATCAACTTCCTTTTAAAAGTCTTGAATAAAAGAAATTCAAAAAAAAGCTTTATAGAACTCGATCAACTAGCTCTTATTACAATTATAGTCGTACTTAGTATGCATCTTGGATTTGTCACCAAAGATGCAATAATGGTGGTTTGGGATAATCTATTTCCCAAATACCGAAAGTCACATTGTAAGCATCTTATTAAAAATTTTTCTAAAAACAGATTTATATTGCAATTCCCACTTATGCAAAGCGCATTCTTATTTAATGAATCATTAGCGCACGAATATAAGAAAAGATTATTTTCTATCAAGCAGTTTAAAGAGTACTATTATCAATGCGCCAATTACTTATATAAATCAAATTTATTTAATGCTGTTGAATTAGAGTGGTTATTTCTTGTTTCTTGTAGACCGTGCGAAATACTATCTATATCTGATGTTGAAAGGGAAAAAGTATTTTTTTCTTGTATTAATTTGATGAACAAAAGTTATGTTTTAGCGGCGTTAGAAGAAGAATTGTCTCTTGATCCGCAAAAATGCTCCATATTTCAAATGGAACTCGGTATTCTATATATTAAAACTGGTCAGTGGACTCAAGCGCGCCAGGTGCTCAAACCTTATATATGTCAAGAGCAAGTCCCATCAAAAATCTATCAACTTCAACTCCAAGTCATAGAAGCGGATCATGGTGTTAATGATGACGAAAATCTTATCATACTTAACAGGATATCTAATAAAAGTGATGATCCGTATATTAGATTTCAAGCGCAGTACTGGGTCGCACATATAAAAATGGAGCAAGGCGATTTTTCTTTAAAAATATGGGAAAAATTGCAAGAAAAAATAGAAGAAAACCCCAAGTGGAAGGATCAACATACGTATCCAAATTTAGTTCATCGGATTACCGCAGATGCATGCAGAACTTTTTTCTTAAAAGGCTCCAGCGATTATACCTTTTTTAACTGCACGTTGGATTTTTTTGAAAACCATAGGCTAAAGCCAAATATGCAAGAAGATTTAGCTTTAGTAAAATTGGAAAATGCGCACTATATTCACTATGAGTTGGTCTACCAATTGGGCATCTGGAGAATATATCGGTTCCAACACGATAGGTCAAGAAGCTTTGATGACACAATTGGTATAAACGAATTAATCGAAAAAGCGTTACAAATATATGATGCAAGCATTGCTCAATTTATGAAGGCAGGTGTTAAGACTTGGCGTACTGCGCAGATTAGACGTGCAGAACTTTCTCTTTGCAGTACTTTGCCGAATTATATTGAAATATTGTCTCAGCTAGATGAATTTGAGCATTATGCACGTGAGAATCGTGTGGATGTTTTTAATGGATATATAGCATGTCTTCAAGGAAAGGCGTTCGCAATTTATGCCTTGAGCGAAGCTATAGAAAATGAAGATACTTCGTATGAAAGAAGTTTAGATAATTCCATTTCAGCATTTCAGAGATCCATGAAAATATATAATAGTTATGGGAATATATTTGGAGTTCTACGCTCGAAAATGCTATATATTTTAGTCGATACAATAAAAAAAATTGGTACTGAAAAAGACCCCATAAAAATTTTAGAATATTTCACAGCAGAATTGAAAAGCATGAAAAAAAGATTTAACCAAGAGAATGTACGAGAGCTACAAGTAATCGAATATTTGACTTCTATGCCCTCGCTCAAGGTAGCTGATATTGGAAATGTTATTAAGTATTATCCTATAGTGCTTCAGTGAAAAAAGAAGAGCTTTGTTTTGTCTTTATTGCAGCTATTGTATCTTCAGCCTTTTGGATAAGAGCGTCTGATAGACAATTTGTATAATACGCTTCAGCAATAAGGTTTCCAACTAAATCAGCACTTTGGGGTGTTAGCCCTTGACGGGTAGCTGCTGCAGAGCCTATCCGAAGACCGCGCCCTAAATTATAAGGGAGTGTTCTATAATTGGTGAGCAACCTCATTTGTTCTAGTCGCTTAAATAGATTATATCCGAAATCTTCATCTGGAACGGGAATCCAAATCTGTTGTGTCATAGGAAAGGTTTTATTGCGTTTTATTACAGGAACACCGCTTATCATCATCCTGGTTTCTAACGTTGAAGTGTTTTGAAGAATTTGATGAGAGTACCTTTTTAGCACATCTTTATGCGGTATTGTAAGTACAGCTTTAAATATTTCCATTGGATGTGAGTTTGAAACATATTCTGCAAGGCCTTTTTCGAGTCGCATCCATACACTATCACGCTTTCTGGTAAAGAATGCTGCTTTTTGAGGTCCAGGGTAATTTTTGTGTAGTGATGTAAGGATAAGATCCATTCCCATATCAAATGGATTTTGGTAATCCTCAGCTAAAATATGAGATAAGTACTGTGATGCATCAAATATTTTATAAATATCTCGGTACACGTTCATCCAGCTAAAATCTTCATAGTATAACCCATCACTTCTATCTATAAATATAAAATCTGGTGACCATTGTACGATAAGATCTTTTGTTTTATTTACATCAATACAAAAGTTGTTTTCATCTATAATACACTCTTTCACAGAAAGTCCCAACCGCCGCAATATCTGTGCCGTGGCATAATGACCACCGCCATTTTCCGGAAGAATCAATACTTTATCTCCAATGTTTGCAATGGACATAAACAGTATAATATGAGCATGAAGTCCAGAATACAATTTAAAACTGGAGGCTGTTGCTCCTAATGCTTTCTCCCAATCAGTATATAAACTAGTCATTAGATTCCGCAATTGACTACGACCACCAAAGCAAACTTTCGCATCTCTATTTCTATCGTCTTCAGGAATATATAGCCCCTCCGTAAACAAAATATTCTCAGCACATCTCCACGGAATATTTTCTGTTGGATTGAGAATTAGTGCACGGTTAAACTCTTCGCGCAAGAAGATCAATTCATTTTTCGGACTGTTTTTCATTTTCTACATCCCCTAACGAATTACACCTGAATAGATAACCGAACTTTGAGGAATCATTACAACACCATTTACGGCATGGCGATCAAACACCGTCCCCAACTCATTAATCATAGCATCAAAATTGTCATCTGTCGGTGTGATTGCATAAGAAGCTGATAATGTCCTCATGATAAACGTTTTCTTGTCCAAAAACTCTGTGCCGTCTTGGTGTATACAAGTATAAGTGTAAGAATTTGGAGTAAAGCAATCTTTATATGAATTGTCAGAAAACGAACGAGCATGTACTTCTCTACGATAACACGGGCAATAATGTCTTATAACAGCTTCATTATCATAAAAAAGTTTATTGTGTTCCTTACTATTCCATACTAAAATCAATATTCCAGAAGGACGGAGAATTCGTTGAAATTCAGCTAAACTTTTTTCACGGTCAAACAAATGAAAAGCTTGTGCTACGGTAATATAATCTACACTGCCGTTAGGAAGTCCAGTATCTTCAGCCTGTCGTTGCATTGCTTTTATTTTATTCTCACTACCTAATTGCGATTGAAGTTCATCTAACATTTCCCCATTTGGTTCTATGGCAAACACAAAATCAGCGATTTCAGCAATTATTTTCGTGTGAATTCCTGTACCTGCTCCAATATCAGCTACTGTAGAATCTTTACATATAGTTTTTTGAATAAAGTTTTTATATTCATCCGAGTATTGAGGGCGATATTTTGCGTAAAGTTTAGCTTTACCTTTGAAGTTTCCAAAATTATTATCCATTTTCTCGAACCCTTTCTGCGATATAAAACAAGAGCAAATGAGTCAATAGCATAGGTGTATTGGATAAATGCTTGCTTTTAACTATAATCTTACAATAATTAACAGTTATTGTAAGGTTGTGGTTAACTCTAAAGGTACACCCTACATAAAAGTGGTTCTGGGACAGCTATTAATGGGACTACACCATATTAGAATGCACTGGTTATTTTTCCATCGTATTTTATTTCACTGCACCCATTCATTTTGTCTACCACCTTTCACTACAAAAATCGCCTTAATACCAGGCGACTCTTAAGTTATTCCGTTTTTGTTGACAAGTAGAGCAATTTTCAGCACTATTTAGCTAAATTATATAATTCAGCTGTCTTTTATTTTTAGAAATAATGGAAGAAAGCATTAAGACTTTACAAATGGATTTTGGGGCAATTTCTGAAAATGAATATGCTTGCAGTGCATTCTGGTGAAAAAAGTCCGGTAAAAAACGTTGGCAAAGCAGAGTCAACCGTTTTCTCATGCAATGCTCCCCAAGCAACATAGAAAAATTCCGAGTAATAAATCACGGATTTACCAGTTATACAAGCTTTTAATTTTCTTATTGCTATAATTTGTTCGTTAAATTCGTATAAATTTTACTTTTAGCGAAAAAGCATCGCTCATTGGTTTTAGCTGATGTGAGCGATAGAATGGGAGCTGGATGTTTGGACAATAAACCATAGAAACGCATTAATATGTAAATGAAAAATGCTCGGATCCATATCGATCCAAGCACATTAGAAATTCTGTTATCTGTCTTTTTTCGGAGATTTCTTGGTATTTGTTCATTCGGTTATTGTTTTGTACGATTTATTAAGATAGGAAAACAACATCGTGGTACACCGTGATTTTTCTTCCCGCCATTTATTTCTACGCAAAGTATTTTTATATTCAATAGGATAAGATTGCCATACTCGCTGCTTGCAAACCGTTAATTTTAATGGATTTCACTAAATACTTTAATATCATACCTATAAAAGCATTAAAACACGAACTTTTACCAGTCAACGACGTATTCGAATTTATTGTTTTTTGATGAGCTTGCGGAGTTTAAAAATTGGTGGTAAGAATTCAAATTCGTACTATCGTTGTGATTGAAAACGGTTTATTATACAATATTTCCACAGTATTATACACAAAACTACATCTAATTTATTAATTCTTAGACGGTGTTACATAATGGAACACGAATATGGACTTAGCAGAAGTCAATTAAGAGGTTATCTTTTTGAAATTGTTGTTATGGAGCTTCTACGCAAGAATCAATTCTCTGATATTAATGTTGCTTCTGAACCTTATGATAGAGTGCGAGAAAAACGTCCGGGGTTTATAGAGTTTAAAGGACGTGGCTGCTGGCATCAAATTGATTGCTCATGCGACTATACTAAACTTATTCCATTTTCATATCCTCTACGTCTTTTAGGTGAAGTTAAGTTTTATAAGACACGTTTAAGTAAAGAACATATTCGAGAATATATTGGTGTAATAAAGGACATTCAAGAGAATTACTTTGTTGCCGATGGAGTAAATCCGCGGGATTTTTACCCAAGGAAGTTGGAAATAGGTGTCTATTTCTCAGCTAATGGTTTTCAGGAAGAAGCAGAAAAATTGGCATATGCTCATGGAATAAAAACTGTTTCCTACGAAAATAATTTCTTGATTGATCGCTTAAAGTCTCTTGTCGAAGAACTTGAAAAGAATCATCTGTCAGTTAAATGTTTGAAAAATGATACATGGAATGATTTCAGGCGAGAGTTTATTGATGCTATTCGTTATGGTTATCCTAACAATTATGTTGGATATAATCCTTATCTTGTAGATGGGTATAGTGAAGTTATAGAGAGAATTAGGCAAACTCTTATTGGTATAAGGTCTAGTTTTATTGCCACTACAGCTACAGGTGTATTCCTTCACTTTGTTGGAGATTCGGATTTTCCAGAGGAACTGTTTCAATATACAGACATAGGTAGATGTCGTATATACTACAATATTGATAATTCTAGGAAAAGATATTTTTGGATGGAAATTAGCGATGATTATTTTAGAAGACGTTTTTATTTCACGCCACCGGAATCGTTAGATTACGCATCGGTTTTTGGAAACAATATTGTCCTTAATGAAAAAGAAAGATTGTTCCGCACATTGAGTGTTAATATTATGCTGAATGGTATTTCACGAAGCTTATCATTGCATCTTGATGAAGATTGGATAGATGCTATTCGATATGAGCGCTAATTTCAACATCAAACAAAAACACAATTAAATATAGAGAATAGGAGAAATAGAAATATGAATGTTATTAAAATTGATCTTTGGGATCCTAATGATGCATCTGAACTTATTAAAATTGCGAAAGAAAACGAGGGCATTGACACTGTTCAGGAAAAGAATTTCAGCGGAGATATTACTACCCTAGAATTATATATTAGTCTAGGTGTTAATGTACTTACAATTATTGTTTCGGTTATTAATACCTTAATAGAAAAGAAGAAAGTTTCATCGATTAAAATAGATGGTGAGGCAGTTGAGATTAATAATGTGTCTCAAGATTTGATCGAAAAAGTCATAAATGCAAAATTAAATATACCCGAAAGTAACAGTAGCGATAATGTTAATACCAATTGAAAACATTATATCAAACAAGATTAACGCACGTATATGCAGGAAAAAGGATATAACGGGGTCCAAAACAATACGGGATATTTTGAATGAGTGTTGTTCAGATTTGGGAATCTCTATACCTAAATTGATTTGCTGCGATAGCCTTACTAAATCTTTAAGCGCATTTACTTTGAGAGAGAAACCATATATTATCTATGATAATGGCTTGATAGAAGCTCTCCACATTTTTAATTCAATAACAGCAACTGATTGTAATTCTACTGATATAGACAAGTTGTTTTACAAACTATTTGCTGAAGAAATGGCACTTAAGGGCGATTTGCATTATAGCTTATACTTTACAGGGAAATACGGTCAACTTTCTTTTTCTTTCGATGTTGCACAAACTGACGATATTGATTATATAAGACATCAATTAACTTACCAAATCTATTTTCTTATTGGTCATGAATTGACTCATTTAGCATTAAGACAAGATGATGACGAATGGATTGTTCCGGGAAAATTCTCTCGGCTTATTCAAGTAGCTACACGTATGCTAACAGAACGGTTTGTTAAAGGTGGAATGACCGAAAAAGAGGTTTTATCTAGGATCTCTGGCTATTTCCTAAAGGAAGAAATCCATAGTTTGGATGAGTATATGAACCTAATTATTAAGAGCGATCGGTTTATCCACTTTGTGGAAGAATGCTATTGTGATTTTATGGGATTCAAATTATTAATGGAGCATTATGCGAATCCAGATGAAGCAATAGGTGCTATATCCAATGCTTTGAATTTCTTGATTATTTTAGAATGTATTAAAAGTGATTTATCAGAAGGAATCCACAAACTAAATTGTACAAGAAAAGAAGCTGAAGATACTTTATATTTTTCGGTGTTAAGAGTACAAGTGTTAATAATAATATTGCAGATGAATGAAGTGCAGGAAATCAAAATAACCATGAGTGGTGTAAAAGACTGTAGCCTTATCACAGAGCAATTAGAATTATTTATCGAATCATTGCCCGATGAGGATACTTTAAAAACACTTAATAGTAGTATGCTTCAAAATATAAGCAATGAAGATATGCTTTCGTATATTACCAAAAAACTTTATTATTGTTCTGTGAGTTAATTTGAAGTTATTAAATGGCGGTACGGGTTTAGAAAACGTACCGCCGTTGCTCATAAGGTTTCTTTATTGGTTGACTTCAAGTTTATTTTATTTTGAATATAATGCACTTTTCCCTACTAGAGCATGTACGGACATAACTTTATCTTACGACAATGATTTGCTCAATAAACTAACAGTGGGACCGATAGATCGGTGCTGTATAGGGTTCTCGATGCTAAGTAAGGCGTCGAATGCATAGGGTTAAACATTTCCTATCATTTGTTTTCAAGTTGATGTTGTGATAGTTTGTGAAAGATTGTTATTTATTGTGAGGAGGCATTAATGTGTTGAATGCAGAGTCATTGTCGGTTCTATTTTCAAGTATTAGCGCAGTAAGCGTATTCAACTTCTTAGGAAATTATTTTGGCGAAAAATTTCTAGATAAACTACTAAAAACAAAACCAGAGCAACTTGAATCAAGTGAATTGATTTCGCGTCAATTATATGATGCTCTTAATGAATCACTGAAAATTACATGTGAAGAAAATAAATGGGAGTATGACAATCACGCTATTTCCGACACTTTTTGCGAAGGAAAGAATATGTGGACTGGGATTGATTCACCGGCTAAGCTTATCAGCGTTTTAAGCGTTGCCATTGGAAACGAGCACTGTAACTTAATAACAGAGGAGATTGCAGAATTCTGGCTTGATGCATTTAATAGAGAAGTTGCATGCAGGCAACAGCTTTTTAACTATTTGCATATCCAAGAAAATAAACAACCGCAGCATTACTCTGGTGACATTATTGACAACAGATATTCGAAAGTGCGGTTAACCGCTGACCGACCCATTCCGCAGTACCCTTACTTTATTACGGATTCGCCGGACGCTGCGGTAGAAGAGTTAATTGGTCGTGAAACAGAATTGAAACAACTGCAAGACCTCATCGTTGGCCAGCACAAAAAGCTCTTGCTTTCCAGTGTTGGTGGTCTTGGAAAAACAGAACTAGTAAAACTGTTCCTTGACCGGCTAATGCACACAGAAACCAAAGAAAGTGGTATTGAAGAAATCGCATGGATACCTTATGACAACCAAAGCATTTGCCTTTCTATTAAAAGGGCACTACACCTTCAATGCGATCCATCAGAGGCATGGCAGATACTTCAAGACAAGGCTACAGAACAGAAAAATAGACTTCTTCTCGTAATAGATAACATTGAAACACCTGAAGATGATGAATACTTGAAAAAGCTATCTGTTCTTCAGTGCAACATTCTTGTTACCAGTCGTCAAAAAGAGCTTCATGGTTTCTCTGATATTCTATTTCTGCAACCTCTACCTATAGATAGCTGTCGTACATTATTTTATAAGCATTATCAGTTTGATGAGCGAGATAACGAGGTTCTGAATGACATTATTGAACTGACAGCAAGGCTCACAATTATGATTGTTTTTATTGCAAAAGTAGCTTATCTGGAAGGAATGACACTGCATAAACTTTATGGAAAACTTTTAGCAAAGGGCTTTAAGTTAAGTGAGGAAGATGTCTCCTGCGAACATGAACAACTTCAGAATGACAACACAATCATTCGGCAGATGTGTATTCTCTTCTCTCTTGTAAAATACAGCGACGTTGACAAAACCATACTGACCTATATTTCTATTATTCCTAATTTACGATTCGAATTCATGCAAGCAAAGCAATGGTTCAAAATCTCGAAGAATAGCAGCCTTATGAAATTGTATAATATGGGTATGCTTGAACATGTCACGCACAATAAAAAACATACTTATTGGATGCACTCTGTTATAGCCGCTGCTGTTCGAGAACAGCAAAAAGAACACTTGTATGCACTTTCCCGCCCTTTTGTAGATATTCTTTGTGAAGAACTAAATACTGGACCGGTATTCGGAAAGGAATATGAAAAAGCATATCTGATTCCATTTTCGTGGTCAATCGTAGATATAATGGAAAACCACTGGTGCGTTGAGGATGACACTGATTTCTTAACTAGTCTGTTTCACATATGCTTCTCTTGTAGCAATTACTCATTGTGTGAGAAAATTATTGATATTGTGATCCGTGTGCAAACAGATAATCCTGCATTCTCTGCTGTGGATTTGGCATATAGCTATCGCAACAAGATCGACCTACTACACCAATTTGACAAGATAGAAGAAGTGGTACCACTATTTGAAATAATAGAACGCTTGATGGGTACTACCGATCTCCCAGAGGCTGAACGAAACATCCTCTCCTATCAGTATGGTATTCATTATCAGATACGCGGTAATTATGATAAAGCCAGAGAGCACTTTCAATACTGTATCGACATGGCGGAGTTGAAGGAATCAAAAACTCGTGAAAAAGATATTAGCACCGCCTATGCCAATATGGCAAGAATGCTAGAAGAAGCCGGGGAATTCTTCCGCGCTTATGAATGTATCAAAAAAGCTATCAATGCAGACGAAGAAGATGAGTTGGATTCTGATCAGATTGTTTGCTACTCTACTTTAGCTAGTATCTGTACTGAACTTATGCATGCTGGCTACGGAACCACCTATATGGATGAAGCCATCGCAGCTTTTGAAAAGGTCATTAAATTTCGAGAAAAGTATCTGGGGAAACATCATGCAGATACAGCAGTCACTTATCATGAATATGCCTATTTCTGGTACATCTGTGGTGTTCTTGATGAAGCTCTTGAATACAATGAAAAAGCCTATAAAATTAATGAAGAATTATTCGCAGAACACAGTATCTCAAGAATGCGAAATCTGAATACCAAAGCGCTTATCATTTGGGAGCAGGGTAACTACGATGAAGCGTATTCAATCCTAGAATACATTATCAATACAACAGAGCAGATGGGCAACAACTACCTTGTTGATCTAGTTGATTTCTCATTCAATTATGCCCAATACCTGCACGAACAAGGTAACGATACCATAGCAAAAGAATACTACGATAAGTGTATCGATCTTTTGACAGGTATGTCCAGTGGTGGAACCAGAAAACTTAGTATAGCCTTTCAGGATTATGGAGACATCCTATTCAGCGAAGGAAATTATAGTGGAGCTATATTCAAATATGAAAATGCCCTCAAATATAACAAGGAAGATTGGTACATTCAAGTTGATCTTGTTGATAGCTTAGCAGCATGCATGTGGTTGAACGGTCAAATTGAAGAAAGCCTTGAGAAATTTGCGTGGTTGCTCCAGACGCTCGCTGAGGATGATATTAAAGATGCTGAAACCAAATATCAGCTCTGCAATAACCTTGTATGCGTACTCGATCCGTATACCGAGGTAGAAATTGAATATAAAGAAGCTCTGCTTGATCTAGTCAAAGATGATGCAACTGTCCATACTTATACCATTCATTATTTGGATGATTTGGCACAGAACAGATTAAGGTGCTCATATTAGGTTATCGTAAATGCCGAGTTAATATTGATGTCAACGCCATGAACTAAAAGATTGAACACATATCGCCGTCTTGGGTAGCACCAAGAATTAATGTGGGATTCGTTTGCAAGCGCTCAAAATGAAGTTGTAAATGCGTAGGCTGAGATTGCATATCAGCCTACATAGATGCACTGGTCAATATTGGTGATGGCTTTAGTCGAGGGCGATACTCATGCTTCCCTGTGAGTCGCAGTCGATGAGCAGAACCTTCTTTCCCTCGTCGGCTAATGCTACTCCGAGGCTTACGGCTGTGGTAGTCTTTCCGACGTCTCCTCTGGTTAGAAATTGCGATTACTTTTGACACTGATAATTCCTCCTTAAATTAAGCGTAAAATAAAAAAGCTGCTTGGACGCGAATTATCCAAACAGCTTTGATAACGAATATTCAATAATTGTATTGACTATCTTCTATGGTCAAATCTATAATCATTATATACTGTGCTTGAGTCTTTTACTAAGTTCTCTATATGTTTCGCTTAGCACAAAATCAATAACCGATGCTTTTGGGATATAGTATGTGGTTCTTATTTTGAAGTGTCTGATTTTATTCTGAGAATACAGTCTCCTCACCGTTGAATCAGCAATCCCGCCAAGCATTTCCCTGAGCTGAAGAGAAGTAACAACGTCGGGATAATTCTCAAATAGTGCCTCATAATACGCTCTATCTTTCATTATCATAAAACTCCATGCAATATTCTATCAATGGCAGATGAACATTGTATGGTTTTGGTTTATTGACCAATGACCTCCAAGTGACCTCCGATTTCCGAAAAAGTCTGCAAAATCAGATAATCCTTGTTTCCGAATTGCTGATGCGATTTGTTTTTGTGATTGCCATAATATCGCTTAACCATGCGAGTTTTTTATTGGTGTCAAATGCTTCTTAATGCCTGCAAATGACACCTACTGCCTAATAACGCAGATAACTCAAAATCCCGTGGTAGCGATACCGTGTGGGTTCGACCCCCACCACCGGCACCAGAAACAACAAATCCGAACCCTGTACCGATTGGTGAGGGGTTCGGATTTGTTGTTTATTTCAAGCAGTAATCAGGGAATAAAAAACAGAGCGGCAAGGCTATTCCACCCTGCCGCTCTGTTCTTTATAAATATTGCAAATGAATAAATGCTACATAAAACTGAAAGTTTTATGTGTTAGACAAATTGGGGTTTGTCTAACTACAAAACGAAAGTTTATTGTTGAAAGCTTTTCCATTTTTGTTTAGATAACTTATATACTTTTACTATTTTTCCAGTATCAAGATGTTCTGCTTCACTATCAAACTCCATGACCGTAAATACTGCCGATGAGGAGCTTTTGACTATAGTCAATATTATGAAGAGATATGCAGTGGGCGAAAAGGGCGTGTATTTTTCTTTTGTTGATGTGGAAAGAGGAGAAGATACACTTTCGGATATCGAAAACGAGAGCGATGAAGATATAGCAGCGCTGATAACTGAAAATGATGGTGAAGTTAAGATGTCTGCAATCGGACCTTTTGGACATTTTGGTATGCTAAACGATGTGGACATTTTCAGAGATATTGCAGAGGCTGCCCCAAATGCTTATTTTTCAGCCGAAATCGACGGCAATACAACCTATACAACTCAGCATCTGGAGTGCGAGCTCAAAGACAGAATGCTTCACATAGAAACATTTTTCCTCAACAACGACGAGGAAACAGATTCGTATGTCAGATATTTTAAAAGCAAGCTTCCCTACAGGAAGTTTATTAAGCTTTTCGGCATTGATGCAGATGATTTTGACGATGAATAATCGGCAAGGAGCGGCAGCTCGCGCTTAAATACAAATAAAAAACGGATTCTGTCTGCTTTTGCAGACAGAATCCGTTTTTTGCCTAATAATTGAGATCGTTAAGCCCTTTTGCTCGCAGTGCCTTTATTTATAGAGCTTGTAGTTGAGGGTGTACAGAACCTTTCCGATAGCTGTTCCGAGGAATGTGACCACGATAGCTTCGACGACGCCGTTGATGCCGACAATTACCGAAAGGAACTTAACTATGCTGCCCTCTGCGATTCCCTGAATAAACTCTGTGTTCCAGAAGCAGAGGATGAGCAGACCTACAAAGAATATTGTATTGAAAAGCGAACCGCACAGCGATGTAAGGCCAAATGCAAAAACGCTGCGGTTGTTTTTCTTTTCAAAACCGCTAAATACAAGGCCTGTTAAAAAGCCCATGAGCACGCGGGAGGCGATGCAGATGATCGCGGTGAACAGGGGGTTAATGCCGAGGAGAGTCGCACCGAATGCGCTCATACCAAAGCACTGAATAAAGCTTGTTATACCGAACATAAGGCCGAGAAATGCGCCTGCCTTTGCACCGAAGAGCATAGCGCCTAAAATTACGGGTACGGTCAGGAAGGTGATCTCGATAACTCCAACCTTGAGATAGCCGATGGGTGTAAGACCAAGCAGAAAGATGATAGCTGTGAAGAGAGCCATGAAGGTCAGCATCAGAACACTTCTGTTTGCTGCCTTGACTGTTTTGGTCACGGGGTTTTCTTTCTTTCCATTTTTTGCGTTTGACATTTTAATTCCTCCTTGCTGCTGCTCCATCTTTGGGATGCAGCGCATATATCAAAAACCGATCAGCGGTTTTTGTCCCAGATTATCTTAAGTCCCTCAAGCACAAGATTTTCAGCCAGAATAAATTCCTTGTCGCAGTGGGGGACTATACGCTTTGCAAAGCCGCCGGTCGCTATAGCGGTGACGCTCTCGCCCAGCTCCTTCTCAACTCGTGCCAGCATGCCGTCGAGCAGCGATGCAGCTCCGAAAACAACGCCCGACTGCATGCATTCGACGGTGTTTTTGCCCACAACACGATCGGGAGCCTCGAAGCTTACCTGCTGAAGCTGTGCTGTGTTGGCGACAAGAGCGTTCAGTGCGGTACGGACGCCCGGATAAATTATTCCGCCCAGCATATTGCCCTTGGAATCGAGTACTGTGAGCGTGCTTGCGGTGCCCAGATCGCACACCACATTAGGCAGCGGATATTTTACCTTTGCGGCAACAGACACGGCAACAAGATCTGCGCCAAGCTGTGCAGGATTATCTATCATGATGTTGAGCCCAGTCTTGACCCCCGGACCGAGAGTCAGAGGCTCAAAGCCAAACAGCCTTTTTACTCCGTTTGCAATGTATTGTGTAATATGAGGTACTACCGAGCCGATAACCGCTCCGTCGATCTCAGACGGTGAAATGGCGTAAAGATCCAAAACGATCTTCATTTCTATTGCATACTGATCCTCGGTTCTGTTGCTGTCGGTGGCAAGACGGGAGGTAAATCTTATCTCATCGCCGTCAAAGGCACCGAGAGTTATATTGGTGTTTCCGATATCAATGGCAAGCAGCATTATGCGTGCCTCCTTAGAACATTCAGTTTACAGATATTTTACATTTTTATTTTCGTTAAGTCAATAGAAGAGAATGCAAAGCTCTGATTTATGTGGTACAATAACCAAAGCAAATAAAGCTTATGATCGGAGTCGGGTAATTATGAATAAAGAACTTGAAAAACTTATACTCAGCTATAAGGATGATATTATCGAGGACATCCGCGGCATTGTTGCCATAGATTCGGTTGTCTGCGAGGCTGTCGATGAGTCTGCGCCCTTTGGCGAAGGAAGCAAAAAGGCACTCCTTTACATTCTCAGAAGAGCGGAGGAAATGGGCTTTGAAATTAAGAATATCGCCAACGGAGCAGGTCATGCAGAAATAGGCGAGGGCGATTCGTACGCAGGTGTATTGACCCACGTTGATGTCGTTCCTGCGGGCGAAGGATGGACGAGTGATCCTTTTACTCTCACCATCCGTGATGGGCGGCTTTTTGGAAGAGGAGTTGCCGACGATAAGGGTGCGGCCGTTGTTTCGCTTTATTGCATGAAGGCTATAAAGGAGCTTGGTGTTAAGGGAAAAAGAAGACTTCGGTGCATTTTCGGCGCAAGCGAGGAAGTTGGCATGGAGGACATGGAGATGTATTTCGGTGCAGAGCCGCTTCCCGAATTTGCGTTTACGCCGGATTCGGATTATCCTGTGTGCAATCGCGAGAAGGGTATTCTGCAGTTTGAGATATTTGTCGATATTCCCGAAAACAGCAAGCTTATTTCGATAAATGCAGGCAGCGCATTCAATTGTGTTGCCGAAAAGACCTCGGCCGAGCTTTCCGTACCTGTTGAGGGGTCTGTAAAAGAGACTGTGACCGCGCTCGGCTGTGAGTGCGAAACAGTGGGGACGACTGTTTTTGCAAAGGGAAGATCTGCTCATGCGATGTGCCCCGAAAACGGGATAAACTCTGCTTCGGCTGTGCTTACGGCGCTCAGCGCTCAGCTTCGCGAGGAATGGCTTGAAAAACTGTGCGCTCTTGTGTGCGATACGACAGGCGAGGGATTCGGGGTCAATTGCTCGGATGAGCCCTCGGGCAAATTGACATTTAACCTCGGCATCATCGAAACTCAGGGAAAAAAGCTTCGTATTGCGCTTGATATCCGCTATCCCGTCACCGCAGACGGAGCAGAAATAGAAAACAGCCTTAAAAATAAGGCTAAGGAGCTTTCAATGGGCATCAATGTTGTCGAGAACAAAGCACCCATTTATCTGCCCATCGATGATCCGCTTATTCGCACTCTCTGCGAATGCTATGAGGATGTAACGGGAGAAAAAGGAGAGGTTTATTCTACGGGAGGCGGTACCTATGCACGCGCGCTGGCAAACCGCGGAGTAGCCTTCGGTCCTGCCAATTCCTGCAGTCCTACCAATCTGCACGAGGCAGACGAAAGCCTGAGTATGGACGATCTTATAAAACACATGAGAGTGTGCTGCGAGGCTATGTATAGGCTGTACACGATGTAATACTGCGAAATATTAAGAAAATAAATGAATCTGCAATCAGAAAAGATGTAGTATTATATGAAAAAAAACGAAAAAGTAATTAAAGCCGGAGATATTGTCGTTATTGCAGGGCTGCTTGCCTTAAGCCTTGTTATATTTATTGCATCTCTCCCTCACAGAAACAAGGAAATATCCGAGGCGGTAATAAGCATAAACGGCAGCGAGTACGCGCGCTATTCCCTCAGCGTTGACAGAGAGGTCATAATAGAGCAGGAGGGGCATTTAAACATTATTGAGATAAAAAACGGTGCAGTGAGGGTAAAATCTGCCGATTGTCCCGATAAAACCTGTGTAAACCAAGGCTTTATCGATAAAGGCGGTCAGGTGATCGTCTGCCTGCCTGCACGACTGACAGTCACTTTGTCGGGTACTGAAGCTCAGCTGGACTCTGTGGTATATTAAAAAATCGGAAGATACAGTGAGATTTTACAGTGTTCGGGGCTATTCTGTGATAACCAAATAAAACAAGTGCTGCATAAAATGCAGCACTTGTTTTATTATTGAAAATTATTAACATCAACGCATTTGAGCATTCTGCGCTTTTCCACGAAATCGGGGCACAGCTTAAAAAGCACTGCGTAAAAGCTCGAGCTGTGATTAGCCTCAACAAGGTGGGATACCTCGTGGGCGGTCACATAGTCTATCATACTGCGGTCAAGGCGCACCAGATGCTGATTTAATCTTATGGTGCCGCTGTCGCTCGTACAGCTTCCCCAGCGCGAGATCATCTTACGCACCGTCAGAGCGGGTCTTTCTATTCCGAGACTTTTTTCCTCTGCTCTTTCCATAATTCTGTCAAGGGAAAGGCTAAGCTCCTCCTTGGCGAGCTTTAAAAGAAATTTTTCGACCGTATCGATAATATGAGCCTTGTCGGCAGGGTCGGGAACGCTTACAAAAAGAGCGAGGTCACCGAGCAGGACATGAGTTCTGCCGGAAGATACGACGATCTTTCTTTTTGTGCCGAGAATCGATATCTCAAGTCCGTTTGCAATGCGCTCTGCCTGTGCTTCCTTTTTTGCAAGCTGGGCAAAGACCCACGATGCATTTTTTGCAACAAAATCGTGGATAAGCTCGTTTTTGCACCTTTCGGGAGCAGAGACCAGAGCTGTGCCGTCGCGGACGATCATCTTTATCTTACGCATGGGCTTTTTTGTCACTTCGTAGTTGAAGGTGCCTTTTTCGCACTTGTAAACATAGGTCATCGTTACCACCTCAATGGCAGTATACCATCAGAAGCCGCCGAATGCAAGAGCGCAGATGCCCAAAACCAGAAGCAGAGAAGGTATGCCTTTAAGACAGCGCGGCGCATCGGAAAAGGCTGCGCGGCGAAGAATGGGAGAAAGTGCCGACAGAAGAAGGATTATTCCGGCAGCGGTGCCAATGGCATACATTATCGATTCGCTCACGCTTGCTGTCTGAGGCTGTGTAAGCACAAGCACCAAAGCGGAAGGGGCGATGGAAAATGTACTTGTTCCGGGCATGATTATCCATAAAGCGGCACTTGAAAAAACAAAAGAGAAAAATGCACACAGTATTAACGAGGCAGACACCCCCCAAAGCGCGTCGGCTGTTATCCATACGGCATCGGTCAGAAGAAAGGTGCTGACAAGGCACAGAGAGGTCATAAAGGCTCCTTCGGTGGTTTTCATAAGGCTTTTTTCAGGCAGTGCGGCAGGTGATGTGTAAACAAAGGCGCAGGAGGACAGCATACCTGCGGTAATAAATCCTATCTCTCCCATAGCTCGGCCTCCTTATGCGGAATGAAAATACCTATCACAGCCGCTATGATCGCTGCAAATATAAAACCCATGGACACGTCCTTTGACAAAGGAATAAGAGTAAACATCAGCCGAACCGCGCCAAGAAGAATGACCAGAAGCGCCGAAGCACCGATGCACGCAAAAGCACAGCGCGCAGATTTTTCTGCCGAGTATAAGGCAAAGCAGGACGCGAAGAAAAGAGCAGAGCCTGTCAGCGCAAAGCTCGGTGCGCGCTCGAAGCTGCTTGGAAACGCGGAGCAGATGATAAGCTCACTGCCAAGCGAGACTGCCGATGCGGTTATTATTGCCGTAAACTGAGACAACAATGCGTTTTCAGCGCTTTTAACAAGCCTTACGGCAGTCACAGCCGCCGCGCCTGCGGCAGTTACCGCTGCGGCACATGCGAGAGAAAGGGAGGGAGAAGCGGAAGCTGACACCAATGCAGGAGCAATAGCGGCAAGACAGACGCCCACGGTTTTGCTGTGTTTATTCATAAACATCGCTCCCCGACTCTTCTGCAGGCAGTGTTTCCCTGTTTTCGAGTATAAAATTGTCAGTGAAATAAGCGGCGATGCCAACAGCGTCAACCACCGCGCGCGAAGATACCGTAGCACCCGAAACTCCGTCTATGGCAGTTCCCTCCGAGACGCCGCCTGCCTTTGCACAGCATTCCTGTGCAAGCTCGACGAATGAATTTATCTTAATGGAAACACCTGCGACGGCATCGGTTTTTCCGTTATCGTCAAAAACCATTTTAGAAGGATCCTGAAGCTCTGTAAGCCTTGCTTCGAGAAGCTGTGCCTGTTCATGCCACATAAGACCGTCGGCAGTCATTACATACTCGCCGTCATAGGAGGCCTGCCGCTTGCTTTTGCCGCCCGATTCGTTTTCTGCGTCCCAGAGGACATCGGTTATCCTTCCGTTTTCGACCGTCAGGCTCATGTTTTCCCTGTAACCGTCGCTGTAGCCGTCGCGTTCTGCATAATAGGTCCCGTCCGCAAGACTGCTTTTTCCGAGTGTTATAGGCAGTGCTCCGTTGTGAAACTGCGAAAGAAAAGCATTTCCTGTGACACGTCCGCCAATATCCTCGGTTTCGCTGTGCGAGCCTATTTTCACACCAGTTATTCTGTCGCTGTCGGCACCGACTCCCACTATGACCTCCATATCACCGCCATAACCCTGTACTGTCAGCTCCACTATATACCCCAAAACCTCATCGCCGCTTTCGGCGCGATAAGCGTTTGTTACCTCTTTATAGGGCTCGCCTGCCTCGCTTATGTCTATCTGCTCATAATGCTCGGCAAAAAGAACATTCTCATAGCGCTTTTTAAGCGCATCGCCCTGCGTGCCCTCTCCGACTCTCTGAGCGATCAGTGACATAAGACAGAGGATCAGCACACTGACAGCGGTCACCGCCGCAAAGGAGCCTGCATTTTTAAGCAATCGCCTTGTGTTTTCGTTCATATCCGTTACCAGCCTTTCCGTAAGCCTGAGGAGCTGTCAGCTCCTCGATAAGCGGCGCAAAAAGATTCATTGTGAGAATGGCAAAGCATACACCCTCGGGGGTATTGCCTGCAGCTCGTATGGCAAAGGTCAGAGCGCCCGCGCCTATGCCGAAGATGAGCCGCCCTTTATCTGTTGAGGGGGTGGAGGAATAATCTGTGACCATGAAAAAAGCACCGAACAGCGCGCTTCCGCTTAGCACAGCACCTGCTGCATTGCCTGTCATAAACCGCTCGCCGCCAAACATCAAAGATAAAACGGCAAGAGAGCCAAGCATTCCGAGCGGAGCATGAAGCCTCACTATTCCCCTGCAGTAAAGCAGTCCGAAGCCGAGAATAAGGAGGACGGCGCAGGTTTCGCCCATGCTTCCTGCATGCTCTCCCATAAGCAGTGTGCTTACGGAGGCATATTTTCCCGAAAGGGGCGTAGCGGAAGACAATCCATCGTAAGGCGCGGTGTAATTTACAACACTCCCTGCCGCACCGATAAGCAAAGCCGCGCGCCCGACAAGAGCAGGGTTGAAAATATTCTGCCCGATACCGCCGAAAAGCTGCTTTCCGACTATTATTGCGAGAATATCAGCAAAAATGACAGCCCATACAGGGGTTGTAACAGGCAGGCTCAATGCAAGCAGCAGACCTGTAACTGCCGCTGAAAGGTCAGAGACGGTTATGCTTCTTCGTGTACATACTTCCCATAAAGCCTCTGCTGCAGTGCATACAGCTGCAGACAGAAGACAAAGCAGCAGCGCGCGAAGGCCGAAATACCACACTGCTGCCGTAAGCGCAGGACACAGCGAGAGAAGGACCGTATACATTATTTCTCCGGTGTCTGTAGCTCTGCGGATAAACACCCTGCTTACACAGTTATTCATCTCTGTTCCTCCCTGAGCATATAAATCGTTCTGCATGCCTCTGTTGTGTGGACGGTAAGCTCTCGCTTTGCAGGACAGATAAAGGAACAGCAGCCGCAGGATATACAGGCATCGGCAGATAGGCGCCGAAGCTCCTCTGTCGCACCCTGCCGCTGTGCGGCATCTATCTTGTAGGGAACAATGCGGGAAGGACACACCCTTGCACAGCCGCCGCAGTGAATGCAGGAGTGTTCGCTGAGCTTTGGCGGCTCAACGGCTATATATCCTGTGGTCGAAAGGGAGACAAAGGAATTGTCGGGGTCGATGACGTGCCCTGTCATAACTCCGCCCTCTATAATCACGCTCGATTCCTTTGCGCCCTCGCAGATATCGAGCAGATATCTCGCGCTTGTGCCGCAGGGCGCGAGAATATTGGCACTTTTCCCGACACAGCCGCCCAGAGTAACTATCCTTCTCACGGGCGGAAGACCTGTATCGAGGCTTTCGGCAAAGGCCGCGGCGGTGGCACAGTTTGAAACGATCGCGCCGCAGTCCTTGGGATACCTAAAGCGTGGGATCTCACGGCGAAGGACCGTTGCGACAAGCTGCTTTTCCGAGCCCTGAGGGAATTTTTTAGATACCTGTACTATGCGCAGATTTTCGTCCTGCAGGGCATGCTTGAGTGTTTCGAGAAGGTCGTGGTGCTTTACGCAGATGAACACAGTCGGTGAACCCGCCGCATTTGAAAGAGCCTGTGCGCCTCGAATGACCTTTCTCGGCAGATTTGAAATAAGAGCGCGGTCACAGCTTAAATGGGGCTCGCATTCACAGACGTTTATGAGCAGAAACTTGATATTGGTGCAGTTTTCATATTTTCTTGCTGTGGGAAAGCCTGCACCGCCCATACCGACAAGGGAGATCCTTCGCATGTATTCAACAAGGCCTGCAGGCGAATCGGTCTCTCTTTCAATAGGCTTTGATGCTTCGTCCCTTGCATCGTTTTCGATGACCACTCGTCCGTTTTTTGTTTCTCTGACAGTGCCCGAAACAGAGCTGAATACCGCCATGCCCTTGTTTATGCCGATATTTGTTCCGACAAGGACTCTGTCACCGATTCTGACCGAAACTGCATCGGCGGCAGGCAGCGAGACCGTCGGAGGCTGGACATGGATTATTGATGTGTCGGCGGTATGTCCCTTCGGGAGAGGCGGCATCATAAGCCCTCCGCCGAAGCTCAGTGTGTTTTCCATTTTTTCTCTCCCTTGCGGTTTTGAGGGTATTATTGGAATGAAACGGCAGTTTATTCACCGAATCAAAAAAGAGATAGCAAAGCAGCCGACCGAAAGGGGAAAAAACTTCGCGGTCGGCTGCTTTTAAAAAAACAGGCTCTTCGTTTTTTCGAAGAGCCTGTGTAATAATTATCAGTTGGAAGAATAGTTGGGTGCTTCCTTGGTGATCTGAATATCGTGGGGATGGCTTTCGCGAAGACCTGCACCGGTGATGCGGACAAACTGAGCCTTGCTGTGAAGCTCGGGAATGCTGGCACAGCCGCAGTAGCCCATACCTGAGCGAATGCCGCCGACCATCTGATAGATAGTCTCGGAGAGCGGTCCCTTGAAGGGAACACGACCCTCAACACCCTCGGGAACAAATTTCTTTGCCTCAGCCTGGAAATATCTGTCCGAGCTGCCCTTGCTCATAGCTGCCAAGGAGCCCATGCCGCGGTACACCTTGAACTGTCTGCCCTGATAAAGCTCGGTCTCGCCGGGAGCTTCCTCACAGCCTGCGACCAGAGAGCCTACCATAACAACACTTGCGCCTGCTACAAGAGCCTTGACGATGTCGCCCGAATATTTGATGCCGCCGTCTGCGATAACGGGGATACCGTACTCGGCAGCGACCTTTGCAGCCTCATACACAGCGGAGATCTGGGGAACACCGATACCTGCGACAACACGGGTGGTGCAGATGGAGCCGGGGCCGATACCGACCTTGATGCAGTCTGCGCCTGCCTCGATAAGGTCACGTGCGCCCTGTGCAGTGGCGATATTGCCGGCGATAAGCTGTGCTTCGGGGTAAGCCTGCTTTATCATACGTACGCACTTGATTATATTGTGGCTCTGACCGTGAGCGGAGTCGAGCGCAAGGACATCAACACCTGCTGCGAGCAATGCGCCTGCACGCTCAAGCACATCTGTGGTGCTGCCTATTGCGGCGCCGCAAAGCAGTCTGCCTGCGGAATCTCTTGCAGAATTGGGGTATTTTGCGGCTTTTTTGATATCCTTGATGGTAATAAGTCCGCGAAGCTTGCCCTCACCGTCTACGATAGGAAGCTTCTCTATTCTGTGGCGGCGAAGGATCTCGCGGGCCTCATCGAGAGTAGTGCCCACAGGAGCGGTAACAAGGTTTTCCTTGGTCATAACGTCCTTGATAGGCTGCATAAAATCGGATTCCTCCATAAAACGGAGGTCACGGTTTGTGATGATTCCGACGAGAACGCCGTTTTCGCAGATGGGAACACCGGAAATGCGGTATTTGCCCATAAGAGCATTTGCATCACCGACAAGGTGATCGGGTGAGAGGAAGAAGGGGTTTTGAATAACACCGTTCTCAGAACGCTTTACGCGGTCGACCATATCGACCTGCTGTTCGATGCTCATATTCTTATGGATAATGCCAATACCGCCCTCTCTGGCTATAGCGATAGCCATGTCGGTCTCGGTTACGGTGTCCATAGCAGAGGTCATGAGCGGAATATTAAGGGTGATCTTGTTTGTAAGCTTTGTTTCAAGCTTGGCTGTGCCCGGCAGAACCTCGCTGTATGCAGGGATTACCAGCACGTCGTCGAAGGTCAGGCCTTCCATAACGTACTTCTTTGAAGGATCTGTGATTAACATACTTGCACTCTCCTTATATTATTCGCGCCGCTATGGGGTGCGAAACACCCTGCGGCCGCGTTTTTAGCTTGGTATATTAAACTTAATTATACTTGTCCCAAAGGTCGAATGTCAATGCAGAATAACAAATTGTCCGCACAGAAAATGACTCGTTTCGATGCTTTTCTTTTGGTTATTTTGCAGTAAACGGCTATGCTCAGTTACCACAGCACACACATAAAATTGAATTTGCGCTGAACTTTATGTGTTATTCTGAGAAAACACTTGCCTTTTTATCCGCAATATGCGAAAATAATTCGGCAGATTAAAATATTCTCAGAAGGGGTATTGCTATGAGCACTGAAAAAGACAAGAGATTTATAGATATTGAGGATCCGCTCTCCGCTTTTGACAAGGACGAGGCAGAGGAGATCGCAGAAGAAATATCCGAAGAAGAGCAGACGGCAGAGAAGCCGGCAAATAAGCTTTCGCCTGTGATCGATAAGGCGCGTGAGATATTGCGTCCCGTTACCGATACAGCGGAAAAAAAGCTTTCTGTCAAAACTGCCGCAATAATTCTGGGCGCTGTACTTGTTGCCGCAGCTGCACTTGCTGTCCTGTTTTTCTCTCTTTACAGCAACGCCGTATACACCTCCGAGCGCAGTGTTGACGACTGGGCAAAGGAATGGAACGAGATGGAGTTTACGGATAACTGCAAATATCTCTATGAGGACTTTATAACCCTTAAGATGGATACAATGCTCAATTCCGATACAGACCATGTCTATCTGACCGAGGAGGACATAAAGGCTCTTAAAAAGGGCGAAAGTGTCAAGCTGCTTGATGACCTTGCAGAGCTTTCTGTTGATACCTACAAGGGCGATTTCATGAGTGCTTCGATGAAAATAGACTACACAAAGATGAGTGAATTTTATTTCGGCGAGAATTATGCATCGGATTCTTCTCTGACGACCTATGAATACATGCCTGCGCCGAATCACGATGTTGCTGCACGTGCTCTTGCATACATAGGACTTATGATGAATCCTCTCAATGACATGGTAAATACCGATTCCGAGATGTTTACCGTTTCCCTTTCCCTTAATATGTCGAGTCCTCATTCGGAAAACGGAGATGCGTATGCTTCGTACGGCGACTACACATACATTCTTTCCTCCGGCTATGAGAATTTCCTGACAGTTACTTCCTCTTCGGATGCATCAGGCTCCGATATTTCCGCAAGCGATATGAAGGTTTCGGTTGAACCTCATTATATTTATTACATTACAGCGGTTCACAGTAAGACGGGTGAAAAGAAGCATGCGGCAGACTGGTCATGGTGGAACGATATATTCCCCAAAAAAGACAAGTCTGAAGATGCAGACAATATCCTTCCGAACACAGAAATTTCAGCATCAGATATCTCCTCGAGCGATATTTCAGCAACCGATGTTTCTGCGGCAGATACAGACGAATAAAAAATTACTCAATGCATTAAAAGGCTCACCCGACAGGGTGAGCCTTTTCGGTTGTTTCAGACTGAGAGGTCGCGTAGGGCTTTTTCATCAAAATAAATATAAGACCGACAATGAACATACCAAGGTATATAAAATCAAGAGATAAATATAAACTCAACCTGAGTGTTCCATTTTCGTTTTTGCCGTATTTCAGAAGACACACTGCAAAATTGTACATGCAGTGAAGGCTCGTGCACAGCAGCATGTTTTTTGAAAAAATATATACCGATGCAAGGGAAAAGCCCAGCGCAAACAATTGGAACAGCTTCAGCGGTTCTGTGTAGTATTGGGTATGACATGCGGCGAATACGGCTGACGATAAAAAGACAAAAATCAGCCTTGTAAGTCGGTTTTGGTGTTTGATAAGGAAATACCCCTCGATCATAAGTCCGCGAAGAACCATTTCCTCAAAAAAAGCGGTCATGATTGTGGTAAAAACCACATCACCTGTAAAATCCCATGCATTGTCCACCGAAAATTCCTTTAAGCCAATAAACAGCAAGGCTATACAAACGGCAGAAAACATCAGCAGCATAGCGGAAGCAGAAAGACCCTTTCCAAAGCCTTTCATGGAGAAGGTCTCCTTCAGCCGGTCTTTTCCGTACAGCAAAGCAAAAATCGCTGCTGCTGCAAGTCCTGTCAGCAAACGCTGAATGCCGGAGACATAATACCACACTGTCTCGTCGGGGATCATTAAACTTATCAGCAGTGAAACAGCAAAAAAAGCAAACAAAATCAATATGGCGGAAACAATTCCGAAAAACACACGCAAAAGAGGTCTTTTCATAGGGCTCATCCTATCTTTACAGCATAAATTCAAGAAGCTTGTCCTGCAGGAGGTTTTAATGCAATGTATGGGATAATAAGTTATGTTTTCTTGCAAAAAATAAAATATGATGCATAATAAAATTATACATCATAACATTATAACGGTCAAATGAAAGGAAAATGAAAGATGAGTACAATAAGCTTTGTATGCAGCGATTTACAGAAGGAAGAACTGAAGGCAGGCGTATGGGAGCTTATTCGTGAGCATTATCTGGGCACCGTATTTCCCAACTCCAATGTAGAGTATAAGAACGAAGGGGTGGATGTCTACAAAGAGCGAATGGGCGAATTGATGAAGGCCGAACTTTGCACCATCAGCGACAGCGACGATGGAATTACTGTGGAATTTGACTCCACTGAGGATGCAGGCCATTCCATTGCAATGTCGGTGTACGGCACAAACATGGGCTATTCTGATCAGGGACTTACCTATCTGTTTCCGCTGTTTAAGAAGATTGCGGAAAAATTCAGCAGCATCTGCTTTGAGGCAGATACGGAATGTATCGACGAATGGGCAGAAGCATATAATCACTTTGCCTATGACGGAAGCGTACTGACAGTGGACGGTGTTGACGTTGAAAAATACGATCTCGTTATGGAGCATATGTCCCCCTTCGCCGACCCCGAAGAGATAGCCAAGGAAACAGGACTTTCTGTTGATGATGTAACAGAGATCATCGAAACATTCTGCTAAAACATATCACCCGTAGGGGAGGATAGCAGCCTCCCGTTAAATCACGGGCAATTCATGAATTGCCCCTACGATAGAATTTAAATGACAAAAAGCTCCCGTCGTAATGACGGGAGCTTTTCGTATATTTATAAGAACCGAGCCATTCAATCTTTGCCGCCTGAGCAGCTACAGTATCAGGCACAAGACAGATGTGGCACCTTATTTGCAAAACAAGAGTCAGCAAACAAGCAGCTTGCGCTTCCACTGACAATCTATTCTTAATGGCGGTCTTATAACAAAATTATTGTAAAATGGACAGTCTATACATTTATTTGCCATTCTATGCACTATTATATCATTTTTTCTAATAAAATCAATACAAAAGACAAAAAATATCTAAAGTATATATTGGAGGGTGATTATGGCAAGACAACTTTTCCTTGTAAAAGGTAATATTTGTGGTGACCGCGTTCGTCTTGGTCGTGCATTGCAAAACCCTCCAATGAAACAAGAGGATCTCGCAAGAGAAATACAGCTTATGGGAATGGACATGACTGTCACAATCGTTTCCAGAATCGAACAGAACAAACGCCATGTCTGCGATGCAGAGCTGCGCATGATTGCAAAGGCACTTCACGTCTCCATGGACTGGCTATGCGGCGACAGCGATGAAATCGACCTGAAAAACCACCGCAAACAATAATTTATATTCAAACAGCCTTCCGATTTTCATCGGGAGGCTGTTTCTGTCACATTCAAAACGGGCAATTTGTGAATTGCCCCTACAACGGTAGGCCGAGTCCAGCCGTAGGGGAGGACCTTTGCGCCCTCCCGTTTTGCGTTTCCGTTAAATCAAAACCTAACCCGAAGGGGAGGTGAGAACGCAGGCGTTCTCTTTATCCACCCGTTAAATCACGGACAGCCGCAGAGGGCTGTCCCTACAGTAATAAAATCCCATTACCCTCAACACAAAAACACCCCTGAGCAAAAGCTCAGGGGTGTAATGCTTTATTTCGTAATCTCAATAAGAAATAATCTTATTTAAGACCCTCAGAAACTGCAACAGCGCAAGCGACGGTAGCACCGACCATGGGGTTGTTGCCCATACCGATGAGGCCCATCATCTCAACGTGAGCAGGAACAGAAGAAGAACCTGCAAACTGAGCGTCGCCGTGCATTCTGCCCATGGTGTCTGTCAGACCGTAGGAAGCGGGACCTGCAGCCATGTTGTCGGGGTGGAGAGTACGTCCTGTGCCGCCGCCGGAAGCAACGGAGAAGTACTTCTTGCCGTTCTCGATAGCCCACTTCTTGTAGGTGCCTGCAACGGGATGCTGGAAGCGGGTGGGGTTGGTGGAGTTACCGGTGATGGAAACGTCAACACCTTCCTTCTGCATTACAGCAACGCCTTCGAGAACATCGTTAGCGCCGTAGCAGCGAACCTTTGCCTTCTCACCGTCGGAGAATGCGATCTCGCGGACAACGGTCAGCTCGCCGGTAGCGAAGTTGTAGGAGGTCTCAACATAGGTGAAACCGTTGATTCTGGAGATGATATATGCAGCGTCCTTACCGAGGCCGTTGAGGATAACGCGAAGCGGCTCCTTACGTGCCTTGTTAGCGGTACGTGCGATACCGATTGCACCTTCAGCAGCAGCGAAGGACTCGTGACCTGCGAGGAAAGCAAAGCACTTGGTCTCTTCGCGGAGAAGCATTGCACCGAGGTTGCCGTGGCCGAGACCGACGTTACGGCGGTCAGCAACAGAACCGGGAATGCAGAATGCCTCAAGACCGATACCGATAGCTTCGGCAGCATCAGCAGCGTTTGTGCAGTTTTTCTTGATAGCGATAGCGCAGCCGAGGGTATAAGCCCAGCTTGCGTTCTCGAATGCGATGGGCTGAACGCCCTTTACGATTGCGTCTGGATCAAAACCCTTAGAGAGACAGAGTTCACGTGCAGCCTCAAGGGATTCAATGCCGTACTGAGCCATGCAGGCTTCGATTTTAGCAAGGCGTCTTTCCTTGCCTTCAAACTTTACATCATTGGCCATTATTGGTGACTCCTTTCTCTAATTATTCTTCACGGGGATCGATGTACTTAGCAGCGCCGTCAAAGCGACCGTAAGAACCGATGTTTGCCTCATAAGCCTCAGCGGGATTTACGCCGTGGCGGATAGCCTCAAGCATCTTGCCGAGTCTGACGAACTGATAGCCGATAACCTCGTTGTTCTCGTCGAGAGCAAGCTTGGTGACATAGCCTTCAGCCATTTCCATGTAACGAACGCCCTTAGCCTTGGTGGAGAACATGGTACCTACCTGAGAACGGAGACCCTTGCCGAGGTCCTCAAGACCTGCGCCGATGGGAAGACCGTCTTCAGAGAAAGCAGTCTGGGTGCGACCGTAAACGATCTGCTTGAAGAGCTCGCGCATAGCAACGTTGATAGCGTCGCAGACGAGGTCAGTGTTAAGAGCTTCGAGAATGGTCTTGCCGGGGAGGATCTCAGCAGCCATAGCTGCGGAGTGGGTCATACCGGAGCAGCCGAGAGTCTCAACGAGAGCCTCCTCGATGATGCCGCCCTTGACGTTGAGGGTAAGCTTGCAAGCGCCCTGCTGAGGTGCGCACCAGCCTACACCGTGAGTAAGACCGCTGATGTCCTTGATTTCATAAGCCTTTACCCAAGCGCCCTCTTCGGGGATGGGAGCGGGACCGTGATGGGGACCTCTTTTTACACACACCATCTCGGCCACTTCTTTGGAATACTGCATGTGACTTCCTCCTTACATGAAGTTGAAATACATTCAAAAAGCAACATATTTTGCCGCTCTTCTCATTATATCATAGATTTCTTTTTCTTTGGAGTACTTTTCTTATTCCATTTCCAAGGAAATCTCGATATTTGAAGTTATTTTTGAGGAGAACC